>JAHWHY010000010.1 GCA_019323015.1 Candidatus Woesearchaeota archaeon | reverse complement strand
TACTAATTATAATTTATTTATATTTTTCTAGAATATCTGTTAACACCTTATACTGTTTTGATCCAATAACTTCAACAGGTTTTAATGTTTCTCTTGCTTCTTCAGTAGACATTCCTAGCCAATCTTGAAAACCTTCGATTAATTCTTCCACAGTTCTGAAACTTTGTACTGGTATTAATGTAGTCGGATCACAAAGTTTTGATGATACAACTGCGTATTTATCTGTGGAATTTACTAACGGTTCATCATCCGGACCAATAGGAAAACTCATAAGAAATAATAAAACTCTTTAGTATTTAAAGCTTCACCCTCAAACATACTACAGAATCCCACAGTTATTGGGACTATTTCTTAATCATTCAAACATCCTCTGATAATTAAGAAAAATAGAATCAGCAGTCTCTTTTTCATTAAATTTCTTGATTTCTGCAATCTTTCTTATGCTCCAAATGACATTAGCAGGCTCGTTACGCTCAAACTTAACAGGACTAAGCCAGGGAGCATCTGTCTCTGTAAGCAACTGATTAATATTAACCATCTTTACAAGTGTCTCAAAATGCTGCAAACGCTCAATAACAGCAGGAACACTAAAAGACCAGCCATTATCAGCAGCACGCCTGATAACAGACTTTCTGCCACCAAAAGAATGCAGAATAACTTTTTTTAATTTAGAGGACTCAAGCATTTCAACACACTCTAATTCAGCAGAACGAGTATGGACAACAATCGGTTTCTTCAGTTTTTCAGCACAATCAATACACTTCTGAAAATTAATTCTCTGCTGCTTTTCATGGTCTTTCAAATACTTGAAATCCATGCCACACTCACCAATACCCATAATCTCATCTTTTTTTGAAAGAATGAACTTCAATTCTTTGTCAACATCAAAAGGCTCTGCCTGCCTTGTCAAACCAACTTCATCCAGGGCATCAATCTTAATATTCAAAGCATCAATAGGATAAATTCCAAGAGTGCACTTAACAATGTCATATTTTTTAGCTAATTCAAGAACTTCCCTATTAGTCGGAACATTGACCCCAGAAGTAATAATTACCTTGACTCCTGCGTCTTTTGCTCTCTGAACCACTTCATCACGATCTTCATTAAATTTCTCGTGATTCAAGTGGCAATGGACATCTACCAGGTTCATATCTAATACAGAAGCAGGCTATTTTAAAAAAGTTTCTGAAACTATCGCCTGGAAAAAGAATCATATTCTTTTAATAATTCCTGTAATTCTGGCTTGCTTAAAGACTGACGAGCCCCCCAAATTTTATCAATCATGTACCATTTATTTGCCCACCTATTTTTCCAGCAAATCGCTTCATGACTTCTCTTAATTTGCTCCAGCAATATGGAAATATCTGTCCAGTTTTTTGCTTCATGTATCCTCTGCTTATCTCCTGCGGGCAATTCTTTATTAACATTCTCTGACTGGCGGTAATAAATCAATTCTATCGGGCATTCTTCAATCTGTTTTAATTTCTTAATATCATCATCAATATGTACGCGAGGCTTAAGTCTTTGAACAAATTTTGTTTTAGGCTCATCGCGCGTATTGTGAATCTTTTCTATTAAATCAGGGAATTTTGCGGCAACAAACTGCACGGCATACGGATAATCATGCTGGTTTCGCGAGGTAATAATCATAAATCTAAAGCCCATTGCATAAAGCTTTTTTAAAACAGGGATGCAGTCTCCTGAGACTTCATATTCCATAATGTGCTCCTCATTAAGAGGATCCATAAGATCACGATAAGTATGCTGCTTTCCTAGTTTTTGCATCAGGGCATTAAATCCTTGTTTTTTTGTCTGTTCTAGAGTAAGGTCAACTCCGAACCATTTTTTAGCATATTTTATTTTAGCATTAACTCCCTGCGCCAAAACACCATCAAAATCAATGCTTGCAATTATAGTTTTAGCAACATAGTTCATGAAAAACAAGTAAACTGCTTTGTTTAAATATTTTTCTGCAAAAAACCGGCCACTTTATTAAAAAAAGCGACATCGTGTTTAAAGTTAGATAAATTTATACATTTTTCATCTCTATTAAATTGGATAACAGAAAGATTATACTCCTGAATCTCCTGGGCAGACAACAGGTCTTTTTGCTTGACCATTAATTCGTATGCCTCAATTGATGCAAGAAGATTATCCTTATAATCCTGATTTGCCTGTCTTAAAACCATTTGCTCTATAATAGCATTTTTATCAGTAAAAATCGCATGAATGACTAATAAATTTATATTATTCTTTTTACAGAATCGATATATCCATTCTCTTCTGTATTTTTTATGAAAAGTAGCATCGAGAATTGGCACTCCCCCTTGCTTTAAAACTCTTTTTGCCAAAGGCAACAAAGCGCGGTAAGACTTGTCTTTTTCAATTCTTGTTGATTCAATAGATTCATCAACATTCTGTGCTGTGAACAGAATATTCTTTTTACCTTTATATCTTGTAACAACAGTCTTAAGTATAAATACAGCATTTCCCTCTGCTTCTAAAAAAGACTTGATTTTATCAGCTAGAAAAGATTTGCCAGAAAACGGATCTCCAACAAACATTATCAAATTCATGATAAATTACTCTTTACACTAGCCCAAATCAAGGGCAAAGCAATAGTAGCATCACAATAAACATCAATATACTTTCCTTCTTCCTTCATCTTGCCCCAGGAAATGCCTTCGCAGAGATTTGCTCCACTAGAGCCGCCCCATTGAGGCATATCAGTAGATATCTGAACACCATAAGAAGCACCCTTGCTAAATTGCATGGATTGTTGTATGAAGTTTTTTGGGAGGCCCCCTCCAATATAAATAACACCATTCTTCTTAGAATCCCATGCAGTTGATATGATTTCTTTCATATCCTCAAAAACAGGCAAATCAAACTTCTTTCCTTCTGCCTGCCTGCCCCAAATCATCAAGCCAATACCAGAATCTGCAATACCTGGACAGAATATTGGAATCTTCTTTTCAAAACAAATCTTTAATATAGAGTCCTTGCCAGGCAATATCTCACCAAGCTTCCACAAAAACTCCTTAATATTCTTTGTCTGTGATAAAGTATAATAATTTTCCTTGAAAAAATCCTCCATCTTCTCATAAACATCATTTTTCAGGAACGTATCATAAATCCTATCAATACCCTTTTTATGCAACTCAGCATCATCTGCCTTAGCAGAACCTTGAAAATGATTAAAACCAAGAGCCTCAAAAATATCATGAGTCAGGTTAGCACCAGTAGTTACAAAAACCTTAATCTTACCAGAAGCAAGCATGTCAACAAGCACATTCTTCATACCGCCAGGAACCATTGCCCCTGCCAAACCAAGAAAAACAGTGCAATCCTTGTCAGAAAGCATCTCAAACAGGATATTAGAAGCTTTAGCAACCCTGCCAGCACCCATCACACCAGAATTAGCCATCTGATTAACTAAATCAGAGACTTTCATGCCTTTTTGGACAGTGATATGATTAACTGGTTTCATAGACGACAAAAAAACAACTCTGTTTATAAAAGTAATGGTCAAAAGGTTCATAACCCCTGAGTAATAAAGAAGCGAAAACTTTAAATATGGCTAGGTGCTCCAAGAGAACAGAGCCTTTAAACAACGGGGCAAAAAACTAAGGTGGTAAAATATGACAATAGTAGGATTACAGTTTGACAAGATTGTTGTTGACAGAATGGAAGTGCCAAAAGGCAAGATGAGTGTCAAGAACAACATAGTAATAAAAGATATAGAGAAAAAAGACTTCAGCGTAGGCAAGTCAAAACAGTTTGTGCTGTTATTCAAGTTTGAGTATGCAGCTGACTATGAACCAAAAATTGCAAAAATCACGCTTAATGGAACAACCACATATGTTGAACAAGAAGCAAAGATTGATGACATAGTAAAGGGATGGAAAAAAGACAAGAAAATACCAAAAGACATCATGACGCCTTTGCTTAACAACATACTGAACAGGTGCAACATTGAAGCACTGATATTGGCAAGAGAAGTAGGGCTTCCGCCGCCAATACAATTACCAAAAGTCACAGTAAAATAGGGTAACTTAAAGGCTTTCTAATCTGGTGGGATAATTAAACTAGAGACTAAAATGAAACAGGAAATAAAACTAAAAGTCGTAGAAGCGATACAGGACGATGTGAATAAGGGTATTGTTAGAATAGACTCTAACTTCATGAAAGAAATAGGCATAAAACCAGGAGACATAGTAGAAATCCTGGGAGGAAAGCCAACAGTGGCAATGGCAGACAGGGCACTGCCAGGAGACATCGGCCTGAGCACAATAAGAATGGACGGACTTCTAAGAAAAAACGCAAAAACAGGAATAGGGGAAGAAGTAAAAGTCAAGAAAGCAGAAATAAAAGAAGCAAAGAAAATCACAATCGCACCAGCAAGCGAAAGAGTAGAGGTAAGAACATCAAACACACACATATTCAAGCAAGGACTCTTAGGAAGAGCACTTGTCAAAGGAGACATTGTTTCTCTGGGCGGAACAAAAAGAAGACGCAGAACAATGACAGGAAGCCCATTTTTTGACGAAGTCTTCAGCATGATGGAAGAACAAAACGGAGCAGGATACGGCTTTGGATTCGGAGACCTAAAACTAGTAATCGCAGAAACAATACCTGCAAAACAACCAGTAATCGTAACAGAACAAACAGAGATACTCTTAAACCCAAAAGCAGTAAAAATAGAAGAAGAAACAATACCAGAAGTAACATACGAAGACATAGGCGGGCTAAGTGATGAAATCAAAAAAATAAGAGAAATGGTAGAACTGCCGCTAAAACACCCAGAAATATTCGAAAGACTAGGGGTAGAACCGCCAAAAGGAGTCTTACTGCACGGGCCACCAGGAACAGGAAAAACATTATTGGCAAAGGCAGTAGCAAATGAGACAAACTCACACTTTATCTTGATAAACGGGCCAGAGATAATGAGCAAATACTATGGCCAATCTGAGGAGAATATAAGAAAAAAGTTTGAGGAAGCAGAACAAAATGCTCCTGCAATCATATTCATAGATGAAATAGATGCAATTGCAACAAAAAGAGAAGAAACAAAAGGAGAGGTAGAGAAAAGAGTAGTTGCACAATTACTTGCACTAATGGACGGCCTGAAAAACAGAGGAAGAGTCGTAGTAATAGCAGCAACAAATGTTCCTAATATACTGGATCCTGCCTTGCGAAGACCAGGAAGATTTGACAGAGAACTAGAGATAAGCGTTCCAAATGAAGAAGGCAGATTGAACATTCTTAAGATTCATACAAGAAACATGCCATTATCAAAAGACGTTGGCTTAAAAGAACTAGCAAAGAAAACACATGGTTTTGTGGGAGCAGATGTTTCATCTCTTGCAAAAGAGGCTGCAATGATAGTATTGAGAAGATTATTGCCTGACTTAAAATATGACAAAGAAGAATCAATACCAAAAGAAGTCTTGGAAAAATTAACAATCACAAACCCAGATTTCAGGGAAGCACTAAAAGTTGTGAGGCCATCTGCGCTAAGAGAGGTCTTGATAGATGTCCCAAATGTAAAATGGGAAGACATAGGCGGACTAGAAGGCGTGAGGCAAGAACTAATAGAGGCAGTAGAGTGGCCGCTGAAACACCCAGACGCATTCAAACGAATGGGAGTAAAAGCACCAAAAGGAATATTACTATACGGCGCGCCGGGAACAGGAAAAACATTAATGGCAAAAGCAGTGGCACATGAAAGCGAAGCAAACTTTATCTCTGTTAAAGGCCCTGAATTATTGTCTAAATGGGTTGGCGAGAGTGAGAAAGCTGTAAGAGAAATATTCAAAAAAGCAAGACAGACAGCACCAACAATCATATTCTTTGATGAAATAGATTCACTAGTACCAAGAAGAGGGGCAAGCTCAGACTCACACGTGTCTGAAAGAGTTGTGAACCAGTTGCTGACTGAACTAGACGGACTAGAGGACTTGCATGACATTGTAATAATCGGGGCAACAAACAGGCCAGACATGGTAGACACAGCATTATTAAGGCCAGGAAGATTTGACAGAATCATACTAACACCAGTACCAGATGAAAAATCAAGAGAAGAAATATTCACAGTACACACAAAAGAAATGCCAATAAACGGCACAACAGCAAAAGAACTAGCAGCACTAACAGAAGGCTATGCAGGAGCAGACATACAAGCAGTATGCAGAGAGGCAGCAATAATCGCATTGCGGGAAGACATGAAAGCAAAAGAAATAACACAAAAACACTTTGAAGAAGCACTGCAAAAAGTAAGACCTTCAGTAACAAAAGAAATAGAAGAAACATACAAAGAACTAAGAGAGCATTTCACAGCTGCAAAAGCAAAAGAGATGCAGAAAGAAAAACCAGCATACTTTGGATAAAAGAATGAACAAAAAACCAATATTATTACTGCTTATATTCTTACTATTGCCTATTGTCCTAGCAGAGATTCCAGCATACAAAGGATATGTAACAGACAATGCAAACATTCTAGGAGATTACGGCACGCAAATAGAGAAACTATGCGAAGAGATAGAGAAAAACACAACAGCAGAAGTTGCAGTGCTTACTATTGAGAGCCTAGAGGGAGAACCACTAGAAGAATATTCATTATCCATTGCACGAAGCTGGGGAATAGGAAAAGAAGAAAAAGACAATGGATTGCTGCTTCTAATATCTGTACAAGACAGAAAATACAGATTTGAGACAGGATACGGACTTGAAGGAGTTCTGCCAGATGCAAAAACAGGAAGAATCGGAAGATACATCCTGACACCAGCATTTAGACTGGAGGAGTATGGCAGAGGAGTTCATGAAGCTTTAACAGAAATCAAAGGACTATTACAAGAAGACCCAAGCATAGTGGCAAAATACCAACCAACAACAATGAGCACATTTGGCGGACTCATAGTTTTTGGATACCTAATCTTACTATTAATACTCCTTGTTGCAACAGAGAGACTAAAAAAACACAAATGGAAAACAAGAGCAGGAGCAGACGCAGCAATACTCGCAATATCCCTATTCATAGGAATAACGTATTTCGCAATAGCATTTGTGCTTAGTGTAATGTTCTGGATACTGGCAGCACAAATAAGCTGGATGGCAAAACACAGAAAATCCGGCGGAATAATCTGGGGCGGATTCGGAAGAAGCTCTGGAGGATTTGGAGGCGGCTTTGGCGGATTCGGGGGCGGAGGCTTTGGAGGAGGCGGAAGCTCAGGAGGCTGGTAAATTTGCGAAAGTATAAACAATAGGCAAATTTCCCAAAGTTGACTTTTGCAAAGCAAAAGGTCAACGGATGGTAAACTTTTTATATTCACATAATTGAGGTGTAATTATGGCAAAGAAAACAAACAAAACAAAAATCTGGCTCATCGTAGGCGGAGTAATACTTGTTGTACTAATATTATGGCTTGTGATGGGATACAACAAGCTAGTTGGCTTAGACAACTCTGTATCAGAGAGCTGGGCAAATGTAGAGACACAGTACCAAAGAAGACTGGACCTGATACCAAACCTAGTAAACACAGTAGAAGGCGCAGTAGCATTTGAGAAAGAAACACAGACAGAAATAGCAGCACTAAGAACGGGGGTAGCAAAAGCAAAACAAGCATTATCTTCTGCAGTGACACCAGAGCAACAACAGGCAGCACTGGCAGAGAGCGATGCAGTAGTGAGCAGATTCCAGGGACTGAATATCAATGTTGAGAACTACCCGCAGCTAAAAGCAACTGAAAACTTTTTGAGCCTGCAGGATGAACTAGCAGGAACAGAAAACCGAGTTGCAGTAGCAAGAAAAGACTTTAACGCAGCTATCAAAAACTACAACAACGCTGTAAGAAAAGTGCCAACAAACCTTATTGCTTCAATATTCGGCTTTGAGAGAAAACAAAGCTTTGAAGCAGACGAAGGAGCTGCAACAGCACCAAAAGTTGAATTTTAATTTCTTTTTTTCTTCTTATTTTAGTAAAGTTAATAAATAAGCAATTCTAAGTCCAGTAATATGGCAAAACCAGGAGAAAGAGTAAAAGTTGTTGTTGAGAAAGAGGAAATAGAGGGAGTTCTAATGCCTGAAGAAAAGGAATTTGTAGTTGTGAAGTTGGATACTGGCTACAACATGGGCATAGACAAGAAAAGAGTCAAAGAAATAAAGCCTTTAGGAAAGAAAAAAGAGAAAATACCTGAATTGCCCAAGGAAAAGTCGAAAAAAGGGCTTCCGACAATAGCTATATTACATACTGGCGGAACAATCGCCTCAAAAGTAGACTATGAAACCGGCGGAGTAATAGCTCGATTTTCACCAGAAGAAATACTGGCAATGTTTCCAGAACTAAAAGAGATAGCAAATATCAAATCAAGATTAGTTGCAAACATGTGGTCAGAAGACATGCGGTTCGGCCATTATAACATACTAGCAAAAGAGGTTGACAAAGAAATAAAAGCAGGAACTGATGGAGTCATAATAACACATGGCACAGACACGCTGCATTACACCTCTGCTGCACTATCTTTCATGCTTAAAGACTTATCAATACCAGTAATGTTGGTTGGAGCGCAAAGAAGCTCTGACAGAGGCAGCTCTGATGCTGCTTTGAATCTCATCTCTGCAGTATTTTTCATAGCAGCAAACAAGAAATTTGCAGAAGTGGCAGTATGCATGCATGAAAACACAGAAGATGAAACTTGCATGATTTTACCAGGAACAAAATGCAGAAAAATGCATTCAAGTCGGCGTGATGCTTTCCAGGCAATAAATGTGCTGCCCTGGGCACGAGTAGACTATGACAAAAAACAAGCAAACTACCTAAGAACAGGATTCAATAAAGTATCTGCAAAGAAAAAAGCACAGATACTGCCTATGAAAGAAAACATCAAAGTAGGCATAATATACTGCCATCCAAATATGTATGCATCACAATTCAAAGCATTCTCAGGATATGACGGCCTAGTCATAGACGGAACAGGACTAGGACACGCCCCTGTATCAGAGACAGACAAGATAACAAAAGAAAATGCACAAATAATGAAAGAGATACAAGACCTGATAAAAAAAGGAACAGTAGTGGTTATGGCAACACAGACTGTTTATGGAGGAATAGACATGAATGTCTATGCACCTGGAAGAAAACTCATCGAAGCAGGAGTGCTGGGAAATTACTGCGACATGACTACAGAAACAGCATATATCAAACTAGCATGGCTATTAAGCAATTATCCTAAAGAAAAAGCCAAGGAAATGTTTGGACAGAACCTAGTGGGGGAAATTTCTGAAAGACTCGAATATGAAAAAGAGTTTGTCAAGCAATGATTCCAATAAAAGAATTACTAAATAAAATCAAGTGGGACAAAAACGAGAATCCTGAGGATTATACTGTCGGGTATTATGACAGGTTAAAGAAAGAAATCATTGAATTCCCATTTACATCAATAAAAGAGATTGATGAAAACTTCATGTTAGTTGAAGTTGCTGGGGAGGAAAAGACAATACCTCTTCATGCAATAAAAATCGTAAGGAAAAAAGGAGAACAATTATGGAAAAGGCCGATCTCAAACGACTAGGATTCAGGTGCGGAATAGAGATACACCAGCAATTAGAGGGCAGAAAACTGTTTTGCAGTTGTCCAACCACATTAAGAGATGATGAACCGCAATTCACTGTGAAAAGAAGGCTAAGAGCAGTAGTTGGAGAGACAGGAAAAGTAGACATAGCAGCAAGAGAAGAAACAGAGAAAGGGAAATACTATGTCTATGAAGGATACTATGATACAAACTGCCTTGTTGAGCTAGATGAGATGCCGCCAAACCCCATCAATTCTGAAGCATTCTCAACTGCACTGCAAGTCTGCAAGATGCTGAAAGGAGATTTTGTAGACGGTGCACAAGTGATGAGAAAGACTGTAGTTGATGGCAGCAACACATCCGGATTTCAGAGAACAGCATTAATTGCAAGGAATGGAATTCTTGAGACCAGCGAAGGAAAAATCAGGATTCCTACAATCATTATTGAAGAAGATGCCTGCAGGCCAATAAAAAATGAAAAAGATCATGTTGTGTTTCGGTTAGATAGATTAGGAATACCATTAATGGAAATAGCAACAGAACCAGACATAATATCTCCTGAACACTGCAAAGAAACTGCAGAGAAGCTAGGCATGCTATTAAGAAGCACAGGAAAAGCAAAAAGAGGAATAGGAACAATAAGACAAGACGTCAATGTGTCAATCAAAGAAGGAAACAGAGTAGAGATAAAAGGAGCACAAGATTTGAAGAGCATACCCACACTAATTGAAAATGAGATTAAAAGACAAGTAAACCTAGTTGACATTTACAAAGAATTGCATAAAAGAAGAGTAAAGAAATTTGATAACAAAGCAGTTGATTTAAGCAAATTATTGAAAAATTCTGGAGCAAAACTAATCACAAAAACATTACAAGCTGGAAATACTGTGATGGGAATAAAACTAAATGGATTTGCAGGATTAATAGGCAGAGAAACACTGCCAAAGAAAAGACTAGGGACAGAATTCTCTGAAAGAGCAAAAGTAATTGCAGGAGTAGGAGGCATAATCCACTCAGATGAACTGCCTGCATATGGAATAACAGACAGAGAAGTAGATATCTTGAGAAAAGAACTATTATGCAAAGAGCAAGACGGGTTTGCAATAGTAGCAGATGAAAAAGAAAGGTGTTTGAAAGCACTAGTAGCTGTAAATGAACGTGCTAATCAAGCAATTGATGGGGTTCCAATGGAAGTAAGGAAGGCAAATCCAGACAATACAACAAGCTATGAAAGACAGATGCCAGGAGCAGCAAGAATGTATCCAGAGACAGACATACCGCCTATCAAAATCACAAAGAAAATGATTAGTTCTATTAAATTACCAGAACTTATTACGGATAAAGCACCAAGATATGAAAAAATGGGTCTAGGAAAAGACCTGGCGATACTAACTGCTAAATCGCCGAAGGCAGTGCTGTTTGAGAAATTAGTAGTTAAGCATAAGAAAATCAAAGCAGCATACATAGCAGAGATAGTAATGACAGCAGACAAGATAGTAAAACGACAGTTTAAGATCGATATTAATCCAACTGAAGAAGATTATGAACTATTATTTGATGAATTAAGTGCTGACAAGATATCTAAAGAGAATGTTCTTGATATTCTGAAAGAGAATAAGCCTGTATCTGCAGTGATTGAGAAATATCACATGATGTCTGACAAAGAACTTGAAGCTGAACTAAAGAAAATAGTTAGTGCGAACAAAGGGCTTCAGTTTAATGCACTCATTGGAGAAGCAATGAAGAAGTTAAGAGGAAAGGCTGCTGGTAAGAAGATTTCTGAGATGCTGAGGAAGATGGCTAGCTAATGTCTGGCTTGGATTTTCTTAAAGCGTCAAGTTTTTTGTGATAATCACAACTAGCTTGCCAAACTTCTTGCTCAGCCTTAAAATAAACAATAATTGCGTTACGTAATGCCTCTTCTTCTGGAGGGACTTCAAAAGAAATGTTTATTCTTGAACGCCGCGAAACCTTAACCCCTGCATTGCGCAACATGTCCTCAATAACAGAAATTTCCCGATCTTCTTGATCGACTGCAGGACTTGAAGAAAAAGAAACAAAATCGTCTAAATTAAAATGTTTATAAAAATGCTGCACAATAATTTTGTATACGCCAGCACGACATAAACATGTGTTTTCATAACAAATGATTTTATCGCCGTTTTTTTGAGGCTGCCCTGATGAAACAACATGCGATGCTCTTTTTCCAGAGGCCGCTATTGCCTCGACAACAACTTTTCTTAAATCATCTGATGTTTTTATGGTCACGATCAAGAGAAGGCATTATTTCTTTATATGTTTTTATATTCTCTAAAAATACTGTTAAATTGCATATTAATACCTATCAAACAAATTCTTTCTAGGCTTTAGAATAACATAATGAATAAGAATCATAATCAAAACAGCTGCCAAGGCACCCATAGAGTTCCAGACTAAATCATACATTGTATTGAACCAGCCAACACCATAAGCTTCGATTTCTTCGACAGATGTAACTAGCTGGCCTGGGCAGGCATCGCCTGTACCAAATGCAAGAGCACCTTCACCAAAGCCGTAAACCATGAATCCAGAGAACTCCACAAGCTCAATAATAACTCCAATGCCAGAAGCGGCCATCAAGACAACCAAAATCAAGAAAATAGTCTTCTGAGTAAAGAACTTCCTGTCCATCCACTGGTAAAGGAAATTAAAGAACAGCAAACCAAATGCAAAAATAGGCAGTATATGTGTTAAATGATCCCAGGAAATGCCAATAGGTGTAGAGCCATAAAATCCCATAAAACCCAAGGCATGCGGAATAAATCCTAAAATCAATATAGTATATATTGGAAGGTTCAAGTTCCATTTCTCATAAGTAAAGTAAAAGAATACTGAAAGAATAATAAATGCAATCATGTCTGGAACAAAGCCAGTATTGCCCCAAATAAAAGACATCAGAATCATGACTAGAAAGATAACAACACTCATACCAAGCAATACTGCTGCATAAATATCCTTCCCAGCCATATACACAAAAAATAGGGCTTTCTTTAAAAAGGTTATCAAGTGGTTATTAGTAGGTAGTTCGTAGAAAGTAGTTGCTGAATATCGAATTCCCGAATAACTACAAACTAAAAACCACTAACCAAATAACCACAAGCTTTAAAAAGGCAAATATGCCAATTAGAGGTATGTTACAGCACATATTATGGGCCATATTGTTCTTCACACTATGGCTTGCAATCATATGGATCAGTGTACTGCACGCAGAGGAGCCAAAAAAGACCAAACTAAAGAGGCATCCAAAGGTCACAATAGGCATACCTGCGTATAATGAAGAAAAAACAATAGAAAAAACAGTTGATTCTATAATAAATTCAGACTACCCAAAAGAGAAGATAGAAATCATCATAGTAAATGACGGCTCAAAAGACAACACAGCAAAAGTATCCCAAGAACTAATCAAGAAACACAAAGGATACAACATAATACTAATCAACAAGGCAAACGGCGGAAAATCCAGTGCAGTAAATGCAGCAATAGAGAAAGCAACAGGAGAATTCTTTGCAGTAGTAGACGCAGACAGCAGAATAGAGAAAGATGCAATACACAAAGTAGTGCCTCATTTTGAAAACCAAAACGTCGGCGCTGTAATAAGCAGGGTAAGAGTAGACAGCCCAAACAAGATACTAGAAAGAATACAATTCTTTGAATACATCATGAGCAACTTCATAAGAAAATTAATGGCATTGCTAGGAACACTGGCAATAACACCAGGAGTATTATCAGTATACAGAACAAAAATACTGAGAAAAGTAGGCGGCTTTACAAAAGACAGAAACAACCTGACAGAAGACCTGGAAATAGCAATGCGGCTAAAATACAACGGCTACAGAGTAGAGATGGAAACAAACAGCACAACACACACACTAGCTCCACAAAACTTAAAAACGCTCTGGAAACAAAGAATAAGATGGGCAAGAGGATATATCTACAACATGTGGAACTACAGATCAATGATGTTCTCAAGAAAACACGGAATATTCGGAACATTCCAGATGCCTATAAACGTAATTGTCGTGATAACCCTTATAACAAACATAAGCATAATCGCATACAACTTCGTGGATAAAATGATTGAATTCACAATAAGAAGCGCAACAATCAAAGGATATTTCTGGACAAGAATACTGGAATTCCCAACACTACAACAAATTCTTCTAGGACAAAACCTCAGAATAATGATACCAATAATCCTTGCAACAGTGCTGGGATTTTACTTGATATTGCACGCTCACAAGAGATTCAATGAAAAAATAACAAGAAACATCATCGGAGCAGTGGGATACTTCTTATTCATACCATACTTTACAACAGCAAACTGGATAAGCTCAATATTCCAGGAAATCTTCAAGACAAAAAGAAAGTGGTAAACTTTAAAAACAATACCACAACTTCTTTTAAAACACCTGCAGTTTAGCCCAAATAGAGAAAAGTTTATATACTGTTTGTCTTTGCAAAAGAATATGAGAATTTTATTGACTAAACATTCAAAAAGCAAGCTATGCACGCAGTTGAAGAAACAGAATCAGGCCAGTAGCTTGAAAGAATTATCTATCCGAATTAATATTCCGAAAAGTACCCTGGAAAACTGGTTTTATAATACAAAAAGATATATCCCTGAAAAAATAATTCCTAAAAATTTAATTAAAAAATTAGAGATTTTGGATAAACAGCAAGCGAACTGGGGAAATAAAAAAGGCGGCAAAAAAACGTATTGCACTATTCTTAAGAAATATGGCGCAGAAGAAATTAAAAAAAGACAAATAGCCGGCGGCAAGGCTAAAAATAAGAAAACTACGGGCAAATTCAAAATAGACATCAATTCTCCTTTATTCTTAGAATTTTACGGCGCGTTATTAGGGGACGGATGGTTAAGCGCATTATCTTATACCTATAAGACTAAAGTTAATTTGTGGTGGATTGGACTAAGCGGAAACGCGAAATTGGATAAACAATATTTGATGTATCACAAAAAAAACGTCAATACGTTATTTAAAAGAAAAGTTGCCGTTAAATACAAAAAAGACAGCAAAGGAATGGAAATCATATTTAGTCACAAACAATTAATTCTTTTTATGAATAAAAGATTAGGTTTTCCCATAGGGAAAAAAATCAATCTTAAAATAGAAAAAAACATAGCTGAAAACTGGGAAAAAATGAAATATGTAATAAAAGGCATATTTGATACGGATGGATCTTTATACTTTGACAAAACTCCTGCAAAGAAAGCATATCCCATAATTTCATTACATATGAAAGCCCCGCATTTATTAAAACAGATTAATAAACAATTACTTTCTAAAAATTTCAAAGTACGATTTAGAGAAAACGAATTAATCCTAAAAGGCAGCAAACAACTCAATAAATGGATGAATGAGATCGGTTCAAATAATTCCAGACATTTTTTAAAGTATCAACAATTTATAGCCAAAAAAAAGTCCCTGTAGCGCAACCTGGATAGCGCGACGGCCTCCTAAGCCGTAGGTTGAGGGTTCGAATCCCTCCAGGGACGTCCTAAAATGTACAGAATAAAAGAAAAACCAGAAGATTTTATTGTAAAAGAGATAAGCATAATAAAACCAGAAGAAAAAGGCAAATACACGTATTTCTTGCTAAAGAAGAAAAACTACAATACAATAAGAGCAATAGAGCATGTAGCAAATGCATTACATATTAATCCTAAAAAATTCGGTTTTGCAGGCAATAAAGACAAGATAGCAATAACAGAACAGACCTGCTCTGTGCCAGAAGTCAGCAAAGACAGGCTAGAGAAAGTAGAGCTAAGAGATATTGAACTAAAATTCTTAGGGAAAGGGCGCGAGCCAATAAGCTTAGGAGACCTTGAAGGAAACAAATTTGAGATAATTGTACGAAATATTGAGAAAAAACCAGAAGCAAAAAAAGAATTTATCAATTACTTTGGAGAGCAAAGATTTGGGAAATCAAACGTACCAATTGGAAAAGCAATAATCCAGAAAGATTTTGAGAAAGCAGTAAAGTTAATGCTGTCTAATAAAGGACCTGAAGAAATTAAAGTAAGGGATTATAATCATAAAAACCCGACAAATTATGTTGGCGCACTTAAGACATTACCAATGAAAGTATTAAAAATCTATATTCACGCTTACCAAAGCTGGATATGGAACAAAGTAGTTGAAAAAACAAAGAAAAAAGGAACATTACCCCTAGTTGGTTTTGGAACAATAGTGGATGATTCTACATTAGCTGACTTCTTGGCAGAAGAAGGCATAGAACCACGTGATTTTATCATTAAAGAAATCCCTGAACTAAGCTCAGAAGGAGATGAAAGAGAAACAATTGCAGAAGCAAAAGATTTGAAGATTGGTAAATTGGAAGAAGACGAACTAAACAAGGGAAAATTGGAACCAAGGGTTCCAAATTCACGAAACAAAGTTTCGTGCAAGAAAAAAGTGAAAATAAGCTTTACACTGCCGCCAGGAAGCTATGCAACAGAATTCATAAAACAATCATTCACCTAATAGTTTGGTAATATCTTTAAAGATTTCTTCAACAGGCCTGTTACCATCAATAATATGAACAATATCTCTTGGCTTGTAATACTCAAGCAGAGGAGAAGTCTGCTCATGATACACCCCAAGCCTATGCTTAATAACATCTTCTTTTTCATCAGAACGCTTGACAAGCTCACCACCGCATTTTTTACACTTATCTCCTTCGTCCGCAGTGGTCGGTCTCTTGCACTTTGAACAAGTCCGTCGATTCATAATTCTCTTTAGAACAACATCATCAGGAACATCCAAGACAATAACAAAACCAATCTCAATCATAGAATCAAGAGCCTCTGCCTGCTCAATAGTCCTAGGAAAACCATCAAGAATACATCCTTCTGTACAGTCTGCCTCTTTAAGCCGAAGTTCAACAAGCTTAATAGTAATCTCATCAGAAATAAGAATACCTTTCTTCATATTCTCCATAATCTGCTTACCAAGATCAGTACCCTGCTCCATAGCAGCACGAAACATATCACCAGTAGAAATATGCGGAATACCATACCGCTCTGCAATATTCTCAGCTTGTGTTCCTTTTCCAGAGCCAGGCGGCCCAAAAATGATTATATTCATCCTAAATACTCTTTTATTTCCTTGTCTGATTCTGGGGTCTTTTCCCAGCAAACCTCTAATTCCTTTACAAAAGGAATCATCTTTTTCCTTAACTCAGGCCAGACTTCTGCAGCCTCTTTAATGATTGCAGCATCAACCTTAGTATCTAACAACAGTTCTGATTCATTAATCTTTCGCTTCAGATACATAACATGACAGAACAAATCAAAAATCTTCTTTTTTTCAGCATCATCAAAACAACGGTATTCATACAAATCAGACAAAGAAGTAGTCTCTGGCTGGATTAATTTTGTGAGCAAATCACAAGCACTTGAGAGCTTTTCATTGATCTTTCTCTTTATCTCTCTCAACAAAAATCCGTCTGGCTCTATTGTAATAATCTCAAACTCGTTATTAAGAACGTCAAAATCAGGCAAATCAAGATCTTTTT
This sequence comes from Candidatus Woesearchaeota archaeon, assembly GCA_019323015.1. Classification (GTDB taxonomy): domain Archaea; phylum Nanobdellota; class Nanobdellia; order Woesearchaeales; family ARS49; genus WJJT01. The sequence goes on along the minus strand of JAHWHY010000010.1, from coordinate 38,048 downwards.
TAACTTTAGCATATGCTTCTTTCATATTATCACTCTTTTAATTGTAAAATAAGCCTCCGGGGGCAGCGCTCAAAAATCCAAGATTTTTGGCTGGTCCCCGTTCAGCTTTCTCGCTGACGCTTCGAAAGCCTCCGGGGGGAGTTGCACCCCCGACCTGCGGATGTCTTACGAAAATGATACAAGTCCGCCGCTATAGCTACTAAGCTACGGAGGCAATACTAATTATCGCCTTTTATGCTTAAGAAATCGGATTATTGAACAATTTATAAAGCTTTTCCTTACTTCTTATAGAGATTTAAAAATGCCTTTATCTGCTCTTTCAAATGGTCTGTATCCTCTCGCAGGGCATTCTTGAAACCGCTCAAAAACGGAGTGTAAATATACTTCTCAAAAACAGTCCTCAAGACATAGAGCCAGGGCTTCATCTCCCATCTATGCTCATAATCTGTCTCTAAAATAGACATTATCTCAATAACAACATTTCCTTTATTCAGCTTCTGCTTCTTGCCAGCTCTTTTTATCTCAACTTCCTTGCAGTTGTCAATCATGATATCAATCTTAATGATTGCCTTTGCATAATCAGTCAATTTCTTGAAAGGCGCAAGCTTTGCAGTAATGACTTTGCCTTCTTTTTCAACACTCTCTTCAATAAAGTTCTCAACAGGAAAATATCCCTTAGAATTTTCAAAATCCTCAATAAGCTGATAAAGCTCCTTAACAGAAAACAAACCAGAATATCTTATCACTTCTTTCTCCACAACAGTTGTTCTTTCAGCCATTTTCTACGTTAATACATCTTGTTGGCACTTCTCCCTTATTAATTTTCCTAAATTAACCATCTTAAGCATTATATCGTCTTCCCAGACATCACCAATATCCTGTTTTATGATATATTTATGATAAAAGTCCTGCAAGCCCTGCAGGAATTTTGAACCGCCAAACCTTTTCTCGAAATCAAGCGTGATCTCTCCGCTGATATCAACAGTTATCCTGCCACTGTTTGTCTTAATCTTTTTTCCATCCTTGATAATCTCAATATCCTTGATATCATACAAGCGAATAAAAAGCGTTATCTTGAACAGAACATAATCATTCATCTTACGCTCACCATAAATCTCCATCTCATGCTCCCAGCCACCAGAAGGCTGCTTAAGCTTGTGCTTGGGGTAATGAACCTTAAAATAATCTGATTCAAAATAGCTCTTGATGCCCTGAAGAATATCAGACAAGTCAAAAATACCTTTGTGCTTTATGTTAATTTGGGGCGTGGCTATTGTTGTCATTACTTTAAAAATTAGAATAAGAATATATAAAAGTTTCTACTCACTCTGGAGTACGTTTTGGCCAGAACTCCAGGCCAGCCATCTTGCTAGGCAGGTAAGTCTCCAGCTTCAAGTAATTATTAATTGCATCCCTGAATTCATATGCCTCATTATAAAATTCTTTATCAAGCATATCTTTTTTCTTGCTTACAAATCTCTTGAAATAAAAATTCCTAAATGGCTTCAAAAGAGAATTCTTTTTCCATTCCCCTGTAGCATCAAAAATCAAATTAGCTGCAACCTGCACCTCAATCTCACCCTTATTTGCCTTTAGTTTCTTGTTCTGAACAACCAACTCAACATCTTTCAAGCCAAGCACATGCATGTCAATATCCAAGTCAAATCTCCAGAAATTATTACCAGGAACAGGATATCTCTTAGGCCTCCAGCGAATCCAAACCTCCTTGCCGCCAGGAGTTGTCCTGTCCAAATAATATCTTTCAGGAAAATCAGCATCAACCCGTGTAACATAACCATGCTCAATAAGCCACTCATACATCAAAACATACAAGTCCTCAAGAATAAAAACATCCTTAAACTTTATAGAAAATCTTGTGACTGTCTTATACTCAACACCAGTATACCTGTGCCTTATTGAAACCATTAATACCTTTTAAATTCCCGTATTTATAAGGTTTTCGCCCAAAGATTTTTATAAGTCTGTTAAATAAAGGAGAAACATGATAATCGGCGTGGTAGGAAAAGCAAACGTAGGAAAAAGCACGTTTTTCAAGGCGCTAACACTAGCAGAGATACTCATAGCAAACTATCCATTCGCAACAATAGACCCAAACAAAGGATTCGGGCATGTTAGAGTAGAGTGCGCTGAAAAACATTTCAATGTAAACTGCAACCCAAGATTCGGGTACTGTTTAGAAGGCGTAAGATTCGTGCCAGTAGAGGTTATAGACGTGGCAGGACTGGTTCCAGGAGCACACGAAGGAAAAGGAATGGGAAACAAATTTCTAGACGACCTAAGACAAGCACATGCATTGATACACGTAGTAGACATTGCAGGAAGCACAAATGAAAAAGGAGAACCAGTAGAACCCGGAAGCTATGACCCTGCATATGACATCAAATTCCTAGAGGTAGAACTAGACATGTGGTACTTATCCATCTTAAAAAAAGGGTGGGAAAAACTTGCAAGGCAGGTGCAGCAGGAAAAAAGCGAAATAACAAAAGTTCTTGCAAAACAATTATCCGGACTAAACATAACAGAAGACCTTGTAGATAAAGTATTCAAAAAACTAAGCTTAAACATTGAAAGGCCAGTAGATTGGACAGAAGAAAACCTGCTTGAGATGGCAAAAGAATTCAGAAAAGAAACAAAACCAATGATAATCGCGGCAAACAAAATAGACCTGCCAACTGCAGAAGCAAACTTTGAAAGAATAAAAAACCAGTTTCCAGACTACACAATAATACCCTGCTCAGCAGAATCAGAACTAGCACTAAAAGAAGCTGCAAAAAAAGAATTAATAGATTACATTCCAGGAGCACAAGATTTCAAAATAGTCGGCAAGCTAAATGAAAAACAAGACAAGGCACTTCAGTTCATAAAAGCAAAAATACTGAACAAATGGAAAAGCACAGGAGTCCAACAGGCAATAGATGACGCAGTTTTCAAACTCTTGAGACACATCGCGATATTTCCAGGCGGAGTAAACAAGCTATCTGACCAGCACGGCAATGTATTGCCAGACTGCTTTTTGCTTCCAGAAGGATCAACTGCACTTGATTTTGCATACAAGCTTCATTCTGACTTTGGAGACAATTTTATTAGAGCAATAGACGTCAAAACAAAAAGAACAATAGGGAGAGACCACATACTCAAGCACGGAGACGTCATAGAGATAGTGAGTGGAAAATAATCAGTTGCCAGCTGCTTCCTGCACATCAATCGGGGCAATGCTCTTATCAATAACAACAAAATTAACAGTCCTGTTCTTTCCAAGATTCTTTGCCTTGTAAAGCGCAGCATCTGCATGCTTGACCATATTGTTAGCATCAATACTAGAATTCATGCAGGTAATGACGCCAAGCGAGATTGTTGTATCTCCCTGTTCTTCAACAGACTTGCGCAATCTTTCTGCAATAGAAAACGCATCATCCTGCGAAGTCTCTGGAAGAATGATAGTAAACTCCTCTCCGCCATATCTACAGGGAATATCCATTGAACGAATCTGTTCCTTAAGAATCCTGCCAATCTCTTGCAATATCCTGTCACCTTCCATATGCCCTTTGGTGTCATTTAATTCCTTGAAATTATCAAAATCAAACATAATCAAAGAAAGCGGCTTTTGATTCCGCTTGCCACGGGCAATCTCTGTCTTGATAGCCTCAAGAAAATAAGCCTTGTTATACAGATTAGTTAAAAGATCTGTGATAGCACACTGCTGAGCATCTTCAAAATACTTTGCCCTAGAGCAAGCAACAGACATCTTTGACAGCAATAAAGAAACAAGCTCAATATAATTGCTCAAGTCCATGCTAGAATAAAAAAAACAAACACCAACTGCCTTTTGCTCATGAGGAATTGGAAAAGCAAGAATCGGGTGCTCTATTGCCTTGGCACCCTCGCAATCAGAAAGAGAGATGTCAGATTTTGGATCCTTGATAAACAAGAATGAATTAGAGGAAAGAACCTGACTCTTGATTGCTTTTTCAACTTCTAGAATTCCTGTGGTGGCATTATTCTGCCGTTTTGCAGTATTATTGAATGCAATCGAGCAGTCGGCCAGCCTAAACTCTGTATAAAAGAAGTCACAACTACGCTGAAGAACCTGGTCGACGTTCATTGCAGAGTTCAGCAGGTCTAAAAACTTCAGCAACATCTCTTCATAAGCCATAAAAAAATGTTAATAAAACTATTTTAAATAGTTTTATGTGATGCAAACAATATGACTCACTGTAAGCTTGATTCACAGCAGTACCAACCGGGGTAAGCTGCCTTAGTACATTTGTAGCCTGCATCTTGCTTGGCTTTTAATAATGGTGAATCTCCAGCATGGCTTGTCATACCCATAGGACACAACCTAGGGGCAGAATAGACTGCCTTACCAGTGCCTTCTGATTTCATGGTCATTACTAAGCCAACTATAGCAACTATAACTAAGATGCCCAGCATCATAACAATAATTGTCTGTGATGACATTGTCTTGCACTTGGCCATTTCTGTTTCACCTCCTTTTCTTTTTTAAAATATTGAATAAGCGTGTTTTGAATTTCTTATAGTATTTTTTCGGAACTGTAGCTCCTGCAGAAACTGCATGCCCTCCTGCAGATGCTTTAGGAATACCTCTGCAGGCATCTTCAAGAGCCTTATTGATCTTTATCTTAACATCACTTCGCCTGCCGCTAATACCAACAGGATTTCTCGATATGTCAACAACAAAAACAGAATTATGGGGGTATTTTAATCCCAGAATCGAACTTAACGGTGATTTTGTGTGATATTTTGGCTTTATCTCATAATAAATTATATCTTTATCAAAAAAAGCTTTGTTTTTCAGCTGTTTTATGAACTTTTGAATCTCATCATCAATCTTTTTCCTGAAATTTTTCAATCTTGATTTTAAGACATCTTTATACGACTTTGCTTTGTATAAAACGTCAAATGCAAGCTTTACATTTTTTACATCAAATGACTCTGCAGAACTAATCAATATAGCGCACTGGCCAAATTTAGTCTTAAATAAATCCTTGTATTTTTTAAGTTTGTATTTCTTGAATATGCGATTAAGCCAGGCAGTCCAGGGTTTTGTTGCAATATCACCGATAGAGCCGACTGCAGCAAGCCAATCAAGATCTGATATATCTATGACAAGGCCTCCAAGATCATAGCACATCTTTGCAGTTGCATAACGCGCAGGATCAACCTTGCAATACAATTGCGGCTTTATGAAAACAGTTTTCTTAGACGACAAATTATTGTAAATCTTATGATGATCTATCAACAGAACATCAGCAAACTTTTCAATCTTTTTCAGGTACTGGGGGTTTTCATCTGCACCCAAATCAGTCAAAATAAATTTGTTTATTTTTTTAGACTTCAACAAATTAAAAGTCTTGGGAGTTATAACATGAACACTTCCTTTTTGGTTAATCCTTAAATCAATCTTCTTTCCTCTTAATCTTTCAACAACTTTAGATATTATCACACCAGAACAGACACCATCTGGATCTGTGTGATGAATGACTGCGACACGGTCTTTAGGGGTTATAGAAGTAATAAATTTCTTGAACCTATTAATCAAGGCCTTGTTTTTGAATATCATCTTTTCTTGATCTGCGTGATCATCATCTCAACAAAGGCAGGCCTGTCGATGAGCAATAAAGGAGAACTATAAAAAAAAAGGGAGGCGCGCCGAACTGAAGAATTCGCGAGCACGCGCCTTTTAAGTTTCGAGGGGGGTTGAGTGAGTGTCATTTTTGTAATATTTTTGATGGAGCGGCCAAGATAGCCATCAAACCGCTCCGTTATGAGCTGTGCGTTTTTCGCCTATTAGTGTTTTTCTTTGCCTTTAACAAAGCTCCACTGTTTCTCAATGTCGCCAATGATGGTGAGTGATGAATAAATGATAAAAGGGTAAGCGGACAAGGCATTTAGCGTTTGGTTGTTGGCGTTCAGCCTTGGCCTGGTTCAGATCCTGTGCTTTTACGCCCTGCGTCACAGGTACCTGCCCTCAGGTTTTATTCATCTTAATTACTATAATGAACAAAGATTTATATATACCTAACGTATTTACTATACTTTAAATACGTTTAATACTTACAAATGAGGTGATTTTAATGCATATCAGAAGATTAGTCAAGGCAGGACCTGCCAGCCACACTGTTTCTCTGCCAAAAAAATGGATTGAGAAAAACAATCTAGAAAAAGGACACAATGTTTACTTAATTGAGAAATCTGACAAAGAACTAGTGATAATGCCAGAGCTTAATGCAGAAAAACAGGAACAAGAACAAAAAGAGATAACAATAAACATAGACAAAAAAGAGCTAGACACCATACAAAGAGAAATAACATCAGCATATGTAAACAACTACAACACAATCACCATCTTTGGAGACAGTTTGTCTGAAAAAGTAAAACAAATAAGAAAAATGCTGCACGACTTTGTGGCACTAGAAATATCTGAACAGACAGCAAAAAGCATAATTGCAAAAGATCTTTTGAACCTGAAAGAAATATCAGTAGACAAGACAATCAAAAGAATGGACATGATAGTAAGAACAATGCTAAAAGACATAGCAGAAGGCATAGAAGACAAAAAATTCAATTATGAAACAATAGTGTTCAGAGACTATGACGTAAATCGACTGTATTTTCTTCTTTCAAGACTATTGAAAAGCGCAGTAACAGACAATCAGCTAGCAGAAGACATAGGAATAGAAAAAATACAGATACTGCCAAGCTGGTACTTGTCAATGAACCTGGAAAACCTGGCAGACTGTGTCAAGCACATGTGCACAACTGCAGGAAAAATAGACAAAAAAGAACTCTCAAAAATAAAACCAATCCTTGTTGACTTAGATTCACAATACACAAAAGTGATGAAAGCGCTTCACTCAGACGACAAAAAACTAGCAGATGAAGTTGCAAGAAAAAGAATAGAGCTTGTGAAACAATGCACCAGCCTAATAACAAAAAACACAGCAGCAGAAACAGTAGAGCTTGTGGAAAATATCAAAACAGGAACAACCTTGATAAGCAACATAGCAAGAATAGTGCTAGACAAAGAATAATTAAAGAGTTCCTCTAGGAGTCACAGCATCTTCAAAAATAAAAGTATCGCCAAATGTATTGCAGACTTCTTTGTCATACATTACAACTCTTCCACGCTGAAAACCAGTTTCATCAGGAGGGCATATCCAATACAATATACTGCCCTTGCTTGGCTCAGGATCACCCTGAAAAGCAAAAATAGAGCCAGAAGCTAATACAAAACGACCATAACCCAGTAAAGGCGGATTTTGCACAAACGCCTCAAAAGTGCCATTAACTTCTTTATTAACACAAGGATCAAAAAGAGTCACAGAATCCCTGAAATAACCTTCCTTGCCCTGCGCCTTAAAAATAGTATCACTGAAAATAATGTCATGCTCATAAGCATAACCAGCACAATCCCTCTTAGAAATAACACTGCCCGTGTTAACCGCATCAAAAAACAAGGCAAGGCTGAATATAGCAACTATAGAAACAAAGAAAAACACAAGAGTAGAATGCCGCACCATTGTAATAAGTTAAAAGAAAAAAATAAATTTATGTGAATGTACTTCTGTAACCAGGGTATCCAGGTCTCTCTTCAATATCATATGATATTGGAGTAATTGGTGCGTATCCGGGCTTGTAATGCGGGTCAACTGGAACTCCTGCTGGTGGTGTACAACACCATGTCTGCAGAGTGTATTCATCTTGTCCAGGAGCTTTTACACAGGCGTATCCTGCTTCCTGCCACATTGTCAAAAATGCTGGGTTAACACCTGGTTCTGCAAGAACTGGTGTAGCTGGAGAATCACATCCTGCCATAGTAACTATTCCACCAGTTGTACCTGTCCTAGTGAATAACAGAACTAATCCAACAACTGCGATAATCGCAACAACTCCTAGAATCACCAAAGCGATATTCTTAGGTTCAGCCATATAATCACCTCAAGTTTTTTATTATGAACTTCCTACGTATATAAATTTATTTCTTATATATAAATCTTTTGTTCTATAACACTACTTATTTTACTTGTTTTTCCTCATTTGCCGAAAGGTCTCAGCAACATCAATTATGTACTTGCCAGAAGCAAGCTTGAAAATCAAAGGATCTCCCTTAAAGAGCTTGACAAGATCAAGCTCAAACTTACCAGGCTTAAGAACTTTAATAGACTCAAGATCAAGAACAACAGGCCTGTCGCGGTCATCAATACCAGTCATGTCATAAATATCCTTTTCAATCTGCTCTTTTTGCACAGGAGAAAGCGCAATCTTCTCTTCAGCTTTTACCTTCTCTAATCTTTCTTTCTTTATGTAGAAAAACAACTTGCCGCCGCAAGGGCAGCCTTTTAGAATCTCCTGAGCACCATCATCATACAGAGCATCACATCTAACACATTGGTGCGGCATTATTTCTTCCTCTTCTTTTTCCTGCTTTCTTTGGTAAGAAGCTCTATCTTATTAGGATCCTTCTTTATAGACTTGACAACATTTGCAGGGCCAATGATGGTCATGCCAGACCGGTCTCCAAGAAGCATCTCAACAAAATCTGTTTTTATCCTCTCAAAACCGCCTATATCCTCCTGCTTAGGATTAATTACAGCAAGCTCTATGCCCTTGAACTCCTTGTTTATCTCCTCCATTGTCGCCTTTATCAACTCAGCTTCCTCGTCTTTCTTAAGCCTTCCCTGCAAAAGAACAATCTTGTTCTGTTTTGCAATGTTCAAAAGCTTTCTAATCCTGCCAATTGAACTAAGACTTGCGATTTCTGTGTACGGCATAAATTGCAGTGTTACCATCTTTTTTTTCACCTATTTTATCAAATCAAATATATTCTCGTAAAGGTCCTTTACCTTTCTTCCATATTTTGCAGATATCCCCACAATAGGGTACTGCGGGAATGCTGCCTGCACTTTCTTCATATTTGCCTTCTTTAAATCAACTTTATTTGCCACGACCAGAACAGGAATGTCCCGTGCAGCAAGATTACCAATTATCGTTATATTCACCTGGGAATACGGATCTTTCGTTGCATCAAGAACAACAAGAACAGTATCCATCTCATCAAGCCACTTGATAGCCTCAATAACCCCTTTTGTTGCCTCTTTAGCACGCTTTTTTGCTTTTTTCTCAGTCATGCCTGCCTTAAGGAAATCCTCGTAATCAATCCTCGTTGCAATGCCAGGAGTGTCAACCAGATTAAACAATAATTCTTTTTTGCCATCCTTTGACTTAAGAGTTATCTGCTCTTTTACATGAATCTCCCTTGTCTCGTGAGGCACATTACTAGTAGAACCCATCTCTTCTCCCAACCAGTCTTTACAAATCCGATTAGCCAAAGTAGTCTTGCCAGAATTAGGCGGGCCGTATAGGCCTAATTTAATATCTTTTTTAGACTTAAACCAGTCTGTAAGGAACAAGTTCAATACCTTTTTTAGTATGCTAATCACTCAAACCACCTATTTTATTACTATATCTCCTGATTAATGAATTAGTTTATATACTTTTCTATTACAGGGAATATAGAAAAATCATAAAAAAAAGAATTAGAAAGAAAAAATTTATCTCTTTTTCTTTTTAGCTTTTTTCTTCTTGGCTTTTTTCTTTTTTACTTTCTTCTTTTTAGCCTTTTTCTTCTTTTTTCTTCCGCCGCGAGCCATCTTTGCTCTTGAGACGTCTCCTTTTCCGTCGATAAAGTATAGGTATCCTTTTGCTTTCTTGACACCAACTTTAGCTACTTTCTCTATTTTCTTAGCTCCTTTCTTGCGGCCTCTAGCCATTTTTGCTCTGGATACATCTCCTTTCTTATCAACAAAATATAGATATCCAGTAGCTTTTCTTACACCAACTTTTGCTACTTTTTCTGCCATTTTAGTTACCCTCCTCTTTTTGTTTTTTTGAATTCGGAGTATGAAACCCCTAACCCTTTTCAGACGATAAATCACCTGAATTATGGTATTAAAAGACTTCTAGTTTATAAACTTTTCGACTATTTCTTCTTCTTTTTCGTCTGTTTCCTGGTCTTTGTAACGGCTTTCTTGCGAATCTTCTTCTTTGCCTTTTTTACAGTTTTTTTCTTATGCATGTCCCTGATAAACCATTCTGGCTTCAGAAGTTTTCTTAATTTTTCAGAAAGAGTTGATGCTTCTTTTTGAACACCGGTCTCTTCTTTAGGAGTCATGATGTGCTCTTTCTCAAGCTCCTTTGCTTTCTTAAGCGCCTCTTTGACCTCTTTTTTCTCAGTATATTTTCCCATAACAGCATTTTAACTTGACAGATATATAAACTTTACTCTGCACCACATAAATATTTATAAAATCCGAAACAACCCTCTGCTTGATGACTAAAGGCCTGGTTATATCGGGAGAATTTGGAAGCATTGTTGTGAGGGAAAAAGCAGGCAAGAAGCTTGAGCTAGGAGAGCTGCTGATTGCAGACGCAGGAAACCAAAAAATACTTTTCCAGGTATTTGACCTCGTATATGGATCGCAGCTAAGCCAGCAAAACCTCGAGCTAGTCTCTGGCCTCAGGCTTGAGGAAGACTCTGACATGGAAATAATGGACGCAAACCTGCGAAACTATACCCTCGCGAAAATCAAAAGCTTAGTAACTATACAAAACAACAAGGCAATTGCCCCAAAAACCCTTCCAAGCTTTTTCTCATCAGTCAGAGAGGTAAATGCAAATGACTTTAATTTTCTCTTGACAAAAACAAATAACCAATTCTTTATCGGGAACTTGCGAAGCGGAACAAAAACACTAGAGCTGCCAATACATCTAGACGGAAACAAAGTGCTAAGCCACCATATATTGATATCAGGAACAACAGGGAGAGGAAAAAGCGTATTGATGAGCAATTTATTATGGCATACCATAGACCAGGATTACTGCAGTTTCCTTGTGCTGGATCCACACGACGAATACTATGGAAGAAACAAACTCGGGCTTAAAGACCATCCGCAGGCAAAAGATAAGTTAGTGTATTACACACCGCGCAACCCGCCAGCAGGATGCAAGACACTCAAGATAAACTTACGAACATTAAAACCAAATCACTTTAATGGTGTAGCATACTGGAGCGATGCACAAAAACAAGCATTATCTGCATATTACAGAAAATACGGCGAGGAATGGATATCCTCTATCGTCTTAGAGAAACCATTAGAGGTAAAATTCATAGAAGCAACAACAGATGTTGTCAGGCGAAGACTGCTGCAGATATTAAATTTGAATGTAGAGAATGAAGAAATAATATGCAAAGGAATATTTGACACAGAAGCAGGGCAAACCACAATAACAGACATAACAACTGAACTGGAGCAGAGAAAAACAGTAGTAATAGACACCTCAGAGTTTGCAGGCTCTGTAGAGATACTAATCGGAAGCATAATCGCAACAAATGCACTAGACAAGCACAAGAATTCAAAATCAGATGAGCTAAAACAAAAACCAGTGATATCCATCGTGTTAGAAGAAGCTCCCCGTGTTTTAGGAAAAGAGGCGCTAGAGAAAGGAGCAAACGTATTTTCAACAATAGCAAGAGAAGGAAGAAAATTCAAGATAGGCTTGACAGCAATAACACAATTGCCCAGCTTGATACCACGAGAGATACTGGCAAACATGAACACCAAGATAATACTCGGCGTAGAACTAAAGCCAGAGAGACAGGCACTAATAGAGAGCGCTGCACAAGACCTCAGCTCTGATGAAAGAAACATAGCTTCCCTGGATATAGGAGAGGCAATAGTGAGCTCTAATTTTGCAAAATTCGCAATACCTGTAACAATACCTTTCTTTAACGACATTGTCCAGAAAAAACAAGAGACAAAACAAGACTTCTCAGGAGTTAAACTGCATTGAGTATTTTCCAGACAATAAAAACTTAAAAAGTTCTAAGGTATTTAATCATATATGAAGTTTGCACACATAGCAGACTGTCATGTAGGCGGGTGGCGTGAACCAAAGCTAAGGACAGTCAATACTAAATCATTTATTTCTGTAATAGACTACTGCCTAAAAGCAGGAGTGGACTTTGTGCTTTTATCAGGGGATTTGTTCAACACAGCAATGCCGCCGATGGATTGCTTAAGAGTGGTTGTAGAGAAGCTAAAACAACTGGCTGACAAAAACATCCCAGTATATGCAATTCCTGGAAGCCATGACTTCAGCTCTTCTGGCAAAACAATATTAGACGTGCTTGAGAGTGCAGGACTTACGCAAAACGTGTGCACGGGACAAGAAGTAGATGGAAAATTAAAACTAGATTTTGTAGTAGACCCCAAGACAAAAATAAAAATAACGGGCCTGCTCGGGAAAAAGGGAGGACTGGAAAAAAATTACTTCTATAATTTGGAAAGAAAACACCTTGAAGAAAAAGAAACAAGATACAAAATCTTCTTGTTCCACTCTGCACTCTCTGAACTAAAACCAAAAGAACTAGAGAAAATGGATGCAATGCCTGTATCACTACTGCCAAAGAACTTTAATTATTATGCAGGAGGGCATGTGCATGTCATTGACAAAGTGAACATAGCAGGATATGAAAACATAGTTTATCCTGGACCGATTTATCCCAACTCATTCTCAGAACTAGAGAAACTGAAAAAAGGAAGCTTTGTAATAGTAGACAACGGCCACGTGCAGCACCTGAAGATAGAGCCGCACAAAGTGGTGAGTTTTGAATTAAATGCAGAGAACAAGACACCTGAAGAAGCAAATGAAGAATTAATGGAATTATTGAAAGGAGAATTAAAAGACACAATAATAACAGTAAGAATAAAAGGCTGCTTGAGAACAGGAAAACCTTCAGACATAAAATTCAAGGAATTCTTCAGCAAAGCATACTCAGAAGGAGCATACTTTGTTATGAAAAACACAAACAAACTAGTGTCAAAAGAATTTGAAGAAATAAAAACAAGCAAGAGCTCTGTAGAAGAAATAGAGGAAGCAGCAATCAATGAGCACTCAGGACAATTAGGGGTGTTTGAGACAGAAAAAGAGAAAGAACTCACAGCAGAACTGATAAGACTATTATCTGTAGAAAAAGAAGAAGGAGAAAAAAGCGCGGACTTTGAGCAAAGAATCAAAACAGATATGGATATATTACTAGAGATTTAGGTGCTTAATTATTTTCTTAAGCTCTTCTGCATTCTGTGCAACATAATCTGCCACATTGACTGCTTTTTTATCATATTTTCCCCAGGTAACAAGAACAGACTTTATTTTTAGTTTTTTACAGGCTTCCATGTCTTCCAGAGTATTGCCAATGTATAAAGCAGGCTTTTTATATTTTTTAGAGAAGCGTTTTAGTGCTATGAGCTTAGAAGGCTTTTCATTGATAGGTGTTGTATGGACAATATCAAACTTCTCAAAATTAATTAACTTAAGCATAGGCAAGACAATATCACCAGGAACAGTCGTAATTAAAGCAACTTTGTATTTCTTTTTCAACTTCAGGATTAATTTAGCAACATCCTTGAACAGCAATTTCTTTTTATATTTGTTTGCAGGACCAAGCATGGCAAGCTGATAAAGATTTCTTGCAAGCCTTGTGCTTACCTCTTTCTCAAAAGCATTTTTAGTGCTCAAGCCAGTGTATTTTTTCATCAAGCGATACACATCAGGAAAATAATCTCTCTTGCCTGCAAGCTTCTTGACTTTAGGATCTTTCAAGAGAACACTCATCACCTTAAACCACTCATAATGAGCCTCATCACTAGCAATAGAACGAATAACAGAACCATCAAAATCAAAACCAATAATCTTCTTTACTCCCATTGTTCAATCTTGTGCCTGCGCTTTTTTGCAAAATCCTTCACAAAGCGCTGATAAGCCCTAAGAGAGAACCAAGGCTTTAACTTTATAAATCTTTTCACAGAACCCTGCTTTACATCACTAATCATGCAGCTGACTCGTCCATCACAAGTACGAATCTTGGCAAGAAGCTGCCTTGCAGAAGAATTAGGATTACCCAAAGTAACAACCTGATAAGGCTCTTCACCTTTCTTGAGCCACCTGTCATAAAAATTACTTTCCCGAATTTTTGTCCTGATATACTTTCTATAAAAGCACACAAAAATCGCAGCAATTGACAGTAAAAGCAACGCAGACACAATAATAATTACATTAAGATCCTGAGTAAAAAGGATAATCTGATCCAGGCTCATGCCAATATAATAACCAGCACCCATTCCCAAAGGAACAACAATCAAGGCACCAAGAGTATTGTAAAAAAAGAACTTTCTGTATTTTAGTCTAGACGCGCCGGAAATCAAAGGCATAAAAAATCTCAAGCCAGGAACAAACCTCGCAATAAAGACTGCCTTAGGGCCGTGCTTATTAGCAAACTTCTTGGCTTTCTTTAACTTTCTTTCAGACACAATATAATCAAATAACTTGCCGCCCTGCCATCCAATAAAATAACCAGAGTTATCTCCAGCAATAATACCAATAAAACACAGGATAATGCCCAGGTCCCATCGTATAAAACCAATTGAAATCAAGTAGCCTGCACCCAGCAAAACCAGTTCTTCTGAAAAAGGAAAACCCATACTTGAAATCACTGGAATAAAAACTAGAGCAAAGTAAGATAGGTGTATCAAGTAGACTGCTAATAATTCTTCTATCATTGTGTGTATTTAAGGACTTTTTCTCAGCATAGTCCTAGGAAAGGGAATTGCATCCTTGATATTATCTAAACCGCATATCCATGCAACGACCCTTTCAACTCCCACCCCATAGCCTGAATGAGGAACTGAACCAAATTTACGCAAATCAAAATACCATGAATAATTCTTAGGATCTTCGCCCATTGCCTTCAGGCGCTTAGTCATGTCTTTTACATCGAGACTTCTCTCAGAGCCACCCATAATCTCAACATAACCTTCGGGAGCAAGCATGTCAAAACACCTTGCAGTCTTAGGATTATCTTTTTCAGGAGGCTTATAGAAAGCCATAGTCTCAGTAGGATAATGAGTAACAACAACAGGAACACCATAATGCTTTGTGATCTTGTCTTCTTCTAAAGTCCTCAAGTCCTTTCCCCAAGGAATCTTTGTCTTGTACTTGTCCTTCAAAAGATTCAAAGCTTCATCATAAGTGATAGTAGGATACTTTGTCTTAGCATAATGCTCAAGAAGCTTAATGTCTCTTTTCAATAGCTTTAATTCCTCTTTATTATTTTTCAGAACTTCTTTTATGATAAACTTGATCTCTTCTTTAGCAATCTCTGTGCATTCTTCCAGCTTCATCCAGGCAGCTTCCATCTCAGCCATCCAAAACTCTGTTAAATGCCTTGAAGTCTTTGATTTTTCAGCACGAAAAGTAGGAGAAACATCATATATTTTTCCTAAAGCAAAAACAGCAGCCTCTGCATACAACTGCCAGGTCTGAGAAAGATAAGTTTTTTCCTTGAAGTATTTCACTTCAAATAAAGTTGAGCCACCCTCTGACTGAGTAGGCTGAAAAATAGGAGGAGTGAATTCAATGTATCCTTTATCTCTGAAGAATTCATGGATGGCACCCAAGATGGTTGAACGAATCTTCATTATTGCAACCATCTTTCTTGACCTAATCCAGAGATGCCTGTTGTCCAGCAAAAACTCAGGACTTTGATCCTTGACTATAGGAAATCTTTCTGCAAACTGAACAACATTTAACTTATCAACGTGAACCTCATAACCAGTAGGGGCTCTTTTATCCTCTTTTATTGTTCCTTCTAATTCTATGCTTGATTCAATGGATAATTTTTCAGTATCTTCCCAGATTTTCTTGCTTACCTTGTCTTTCTCAATAACACACTGAATAACATCAGTATGATCCCTCAGAACAATAAAAGCATAAGCATTAGATTTACGCTCTCTCCAGACCCAGCCTCTCAAAGCTATCTTGCCCTTGCCTTTATCCATAGCTTCCTTGACTGTAAGGAACTTTGCCATACCCTCTAAGAAAAGTCTGGTATTTATATATGTTGCGAAATAAAATACTGCAGAACAGAAAATAATTTATATCTGTATTATTTTAAGCAGGCATATGAAAAAAAAGTGGCTTATCGGCGGCACAATTGCAGCGGCATTTCTTGCTGCACTCTTACCAATAGCAAGAGCAATACAAGCACTAACAGAAGCTCCTGGAATGACTATTGAAGAAGAAGTAAGTCAAGAGGTTTCTGACGCCAATCAATTTTTACGACAGCAAACAATAAGCAAGGAAGCAATACAAAAGATCAAGGATACACTGAATGAAGATTACAGTGCATTCATAAAAAGAACAGGAACCATAAAAAACCACCTAGACAATACAAAAAGCGAATACATATCATATGGTGCTGCAGCACAACTATTTCAAAAATTTTTTCCAGGAGTTGTTGAAACATTTCAGAAAACAGGAAAAATAAGCATACCTAAAGAAAAAACAAGAGATTTTGCAAAACTATGTTCAATGCAAATAGACCGCCTTAATAATACTGCTCGCGAGCTAGATCTTGCACATAATGAATTAATAAACTTAAAAGGAGATTACGAAGGAAAAGTTGAGAATATTGCTAAAGTCTTTTTCCCGTATGCAAAAGTAATACTAGACTTTAAGAGAAACATCAAAGAAAAAATAGAGGCTACAGAAATACTGAAAATAATATTAAGCCAGTTGAGTGCAACAAGCGAAAAAGAAGTAGAAGATGTGTGGAAAACACTTGAGAAATGAATAAAGTAGTCTTTATTACGTTACCTTTTTAAGGAAATATGCCTTCTATGATTTTATGTTTGAAATAACCGCAGAACAAGGCAATACAAGAGCAGGAAAACTAAAAATAAACAACAAAGAAGTAGAGACTCCTTTTTTTATGCCTGTAGTCACAAAAGGGGCTGCAAAATTCATAAACAACAAAGAGCTTGAGCAGGTTGGGAGTGATGCAATAATCTGCAATGGATTTATTCTATCTTTGAAACCAGGACTGAATGTCCTCAGAAAAATGGGAGGAATTCATAAGTTCATAAATTACAAAGGAATAATCTTTACAGACTCTGGAGGATTCCAGATGTATAGTGATAAGCTGTTAGAGAAGACAACAGAGGAAGGAATACACTTTAAAGAACCATTTCATGGATCAAAATTATTGATAACACCTGAAAAAGATATGGACATGCAAAACACAATCGGCTCAGATGTTGCAATGTGCCTTGATGACATGCCAGTATATGGCTCTGACAAAGAAAGAATACAAGAATCTGTGCTCAAGACAATTGATTGGGCAAAAAGATGCAAAGAACATCACGACAAAATCAAAGACAGACAATTACTATTTGGAATAATACAAGGAGGAACATATCCAGATTTAAGGGAGTTTTGTGCAAGAGGAATAGTTGCTTTAGACTTTGCCGGGTATGCTTTTGGGGGCCTAGCCATTGGTGAACCGCCTGAAGAGACATTCAAGGCCGTTGAAGCTGCAATTAAATTTGTTCCAAAAGAAAAACCAAGATATTTGATGGGCGTAGGAACTCCTGATTTAATTTTAGAAGCTGTTTCAATGGGCGTGGATTGTTTTGACTCAAGATATCCAACAATGACAGCGCGCAATGGAACAATGTTCACATGGAAAGGGCAAATCAATATCGATAAAAAAGAATTTGAGCTAGACGAAAAACCAATTGATCCAGAATGTTCCTGTTTTACATGCAAGAATTTTACTCGAGCTTATCTGCATCATCTTACTCGATTGAATGAGCCGACTGGGCATACACTGAAGACGATTCATAATGTTTCTTGGATGCAGGAATTAATGAGAAGAATAAGAGAATCAATCAAAGAAGGAAAATTTGAGGAGTTTAAGAAGGAATTTTTAGAAAAATTTACTTAGTCTTAATATGAAGTTCGTCTAACTGCTCTTCAGAAACATCAGAAGGGCTTTCTTCCATCAAAGACTCAGCAGTCTTTGTTTTTGGGAAGGCGATGACTTCTCTGATAGACTCATTATTAGTTATAATTGCAGCCAGCCTGTCAAGACCAAAAGCAATACCACCGTGAGGAGGAGCACCATACTTGAAAGCATTCAACAAATGACCAAACTTTTCATTAAACTCTTTTTCTTTCATATTCAAGGCTTTGAAAACCTTTTGCTGCCAGTCTGCCCTGTGCATCCTAATAGAACCGCCTGCAATCTCAGTTCCATTTAAAACAAGATCATAAGCATGAGCACGGACTTTTTCAGGGTTTTTCTCAAGCAGATCAACATCTTCTGCCATAGGACTAGTGAAAGGATGATGCACTGCATAATACCTCTTGTCTTCTTTATTATATTCAAGCAAAGGCATATCTGTCACCCAGACAAAAGCATATTCATCTGAATCTTTTTTCTTTCTTAAATCAGGAGCATCTGTCTTGTATTTCTTCATAGCCTCTGCATAAGACAATTTTGGAAAAGGAGTCTTAAGATTCTTTCCAAGAACAGTCTTCCAGATATACTTAACCAAATTTTCAATCAACGGATAGATGTCTTTTTCCTCAATAAAACTCATCTCCATATCAAGCTGAGTAAACTCTGGCTGCCTGTCTGCCCTTAAATCCTCATCCCTAAAACATCTTGCAATCTGAAAATACTTATCAAAACCAGAAACCATCAACAACTGCTTGTATTGCTGCGGGGATTGCGGAAGTGCATAGAACTTTTTAGCATGCACCCTGCTAGGAACCAAATAATCACGCGCGCCTTCTGGAGTTGATTTTGACAAAATAGGTGTTTCAATCTCAACAAAATCCTCTTTGTCAAGAAAATCACGCATAGCCTTGATTAATTTATACCTTACAATAAGATTATTCTGCATCTCGGGCCTTCTTAAGTCTAGATAGCGATACTTTAATCTTGTTTCCTCTGTTGTCTCTTCAACATCTAGAGGCAAAGGCTCTGCTTCATTAAGAACAATTATCTCCTGTGCTTCTACCTCGACGTCACCAGTAGGCATTTCTTTATTGATTTGCTTCTCAGGCCGCGCATTAACCTTTCCCTTAACCTGAAGAACAGACTCTTTTTTCAGGTGACCAAACTCTTTGGCTAATTTTGGATTAAGAAAAAACTGAGTTACGCCATATCGGTCTCTTAGCAAAAGAAAACCAATCTTGCCTTGAATCCTAAGAGAATCAATCCAGCCAGCAAGAGTGACTTCTTTACCAATAAAATCCTTGTTCAATTCCCCGCAAGTATTTGTCCTATACATAACCCTGAAAAAACAGGCAGAAGTATTTAAGTCTTTTCCATATCAGGACAATTTCTTGAGGATTGCCTCGCCAAACTTTGTAGCAGCCTTAGGACCATTTGCAGTTATAAGATTGCCGTCAACAACAACATCTTCTGCAACATAATTAGCGCCGTTTTCCTTAAGAATATTTGCCTGCGTTCCCTGGCCATCATCCCAAACAGTTGCTTTCTTTCCTTCTAAAACCCCTGCTTTTGCAAGAGTAACAGGAGCAATGCAGATAGCTGCAAGAACATTCTTTGCATTTTGCGCAATCTTGTGGGCAGTAGGGTTATCAAAATAAACATTTGCACCAGGACCCCCAATAAAGACAACTGCATCAAACTCATTAATCATGTTCAGGGCATCATCAATAGTCATATCAGGGGTTATTGTACCTCCTAATGCACCTTTTGCAGGGCTTGTATCTGTACTGGCAACAATCACTTCATGATCTTTCAAGACTTCTTTTGGCTCAAAACACTCTTCATCACGAAAACCATCATGAGCAACAACAAACAAAACTTTAGACATGCTATTCACCTCAACATTAGTAGATATTGTAGGCGGCTGTACTGCACAACCAACTAAAAAAATCAGCACAAGAAAAACAAGTTTTCTCATAAAACCACCTCAAAAAGACATAATAAAAACTATATTAAAAACTTTCCGTTTTTCATTATGCATTTCTTGTCAAAGAAAATAGTAGGCTTTTTCATGACACCATCAAGATGACATTTAGCATAGATCTTGCCACCTAAAGCAGTGCTGTTTCCAAGAGCTATGTGACAAGTGCCTTTAACTTTCTCATCTTCCAATACCTTGCCAGTCACCTTTGCCTTAGGATTCGTGCCAATACCAAGCTCTGCAATATTAAAAGCAGACTTTCCCAAAGGCTTAATCATCTTCAATAATTTTTTTGCCTGTGCACCGCCCTGGATATCATAAGCATAGCCTTTTTTGACTTTTATTGTAATTGGCTTTTTCATCTTCTCATCAAACATAGAGGCATCAACAACAAAAACACCTTCTGAAGCGCCTTCTTTAGGAGCAAAACACACCTCGCCTGCAGGAAGATTACCAACAGTTCCTTTTTTTGTATAGATTCCGTTATCATCAAGCAATTTTCTTCCTTTAACAACAAGAGTCATGGCAGTTCCTTTAGATGTTGTGATATAAACTTTGTTTGTCTTTTTAAGATATTTTATAAGTTTCTTATTCAGAGCAGCCATCTTCTTGTAATCAACAGGAAGACAACGCTTTGCCATATCCTCAGTAATACCAGGCATAGAAGCAACTCTTGACCCTTTTTTCTTTGCAAGCTTTGTTGCGTTAGTATGAGTAAGAGATTTTGTGGTTATCAGCAAAAGAACATCATACTTTCTCATAACCTCTGCAACAAGCTTAGGAGGCTCTTCACCGTGTATCTTCCCAACAGGGATAGTAACTAAAAGAACGTGCCTTGCAAGAGACATTGCTTCATAGAAAAAAGCCTCTGCAATTTTTTTCTTAGGCTTATCTGTTATGATCAGAACAGTATCCTTCTTTTTTACGCCCAAACACTGAGTAAGGGCAATACGCGCAGCTCTTTTCATTTTGCACCACCATATAGAGCACTAGCATTTTCATATAGAATTTTATTCTTTATTTCATCACTGCAATCAATCTCTGTTATCTTACACAGTTCACAGGGAAACAAACCCCACGGATTATCAGAACCAAACAAAACCCTATTTAATCCTTCTGGATACTTTTTTTCTAATTCCTTTATTAGCCAAGTTGGGCCAAAAGTCCTTGCAAAAGAGGTATCGCAATAGATATCATATCCTTCTTTCAGCAAATCAATAAATCTTGGAACAAAAGCAAAAATACCTCCTGCACTAGAACCCATATGAACAATCTGCAGCTTGATTTTCTTGCCGGCATATTCAATAAAAGGATAAATTTGCGTCTTGAAATCAGAATCACCTGAACCAGTATGAACATGCAGAACTAAATCATGCTTTCTGCAGGCAGCTAATATTAAATCCATGCTTTCCTTGAATTTTTCATCCCAAGTTGCAGGATTTTGCCCGATTCCTTTAGGCCAGGAATCTGCACTTAATTTCAAGGCTTTGATTTTATCAATTGGTAAACTGTCTAACACCTTTTTTGTATATTCCCTATTTTCAGGCAAAGGACTAACCCACAAAGCACCATAAACATTATCTAATTTAGAAATAACATCCAGCACAATTAGATTATATACCTCAAAAGGAACTTTCTGGTCAGGGACATAATGCGGCATAACAATCGCTTTAGTTATCTTATTACGTTTCATATATGCTTTCTGCTCTTCTGCGTTAGTAATCTCTCTGTCTTGAAAAGGCGCAACATCCCTTTCTTTCATATGCTGCATACCAAATTTCCCGATATGACTATGCGCATCAAAAATCTTCATTTTATCTTCTTCTTTAACTTAAGCTCAAGAATCAAGTTCTCAAGCTTGTCCAAGCCATACTTGATAGAATCAAACTTTCTTCTAACAGGACTGTTCCTGAAATCAAACATCATTAATTCTCCATAAATATCAGAGACAAAATCACGAATCTTCAGAGCAGTCTTGAAATCACCCTTTATACTGGAATTAATCGCCTTTCTCACTAACTCCCCAACCAAATCACACACGCCCTGAATATAAAGAACAGTATCAACACCAAGCTCTTTAGCAGTAGGCAGCTTATTCTTCCTGATAAAGCCAAAATAACAAGCAGCCTCAACATACTCCTCCAGAGCCTCTGAATAAGCACCAACCTGAGCAAGCAAAGCATTCTTCTTAATCAAAGACTTCATCTTCTTGATTATTGACTTGGCCTTTGTCAATTGTTTAGAAGCATCTGAAAGCTTGTGCCTGTGAATATTGTAGATAGTGGCCTTGGAAAGCTTAAGCAAATCCCTAGAGGTCTTAATCAAATTCTCCCTAAGCTCATCAAATTCCTCAAGCTCCCTGCGCATAGCTGCAAAAGATTTTTTATTTATCATAAGGGCATTTATAAAGCGAAACAATATAAACCTTTTGCTTTAGGCGAAAAGTTTATATATACTAAAGAGAATTTTTTCAGTAAAGAAAAAAAGGGATGAATATGGCATCAGTATTAGGTAATGTAATCGGTTTTTTGCAGAAAATAGGGATTTATGACGTTGTTCTGCCATTCTTACTAACTTTCACAATAGTATTTGCAATACTAGAAAAAACAAAAATTCTCGGCTCAGAAGAGATAGAGGGAAAGAAATACACAAAGAAAAACCTCAATGCAATGGTCGCATTTGTCATAGGATTTCTTGTAATAGCATCTGGAAAACTAGTGGAAGCAATAACAACAGTGTCTGCAAACATAATAATACTATTGCTATTATCTGTATTCTTCCTGATGCTTGTAGGAACATTTTTCAAAAAAGATGAAGATGTGGCACTAGAAGGATTTTGGAGATACGTATTCATGATAGTGATGTTTGTAGGAATAGTGGCAATATTCTTGTCTGCAATAAAAACAGATGCAGGAATAAGCTGGCTGCAAGTCATACTAAACTGGATAAGCATGTTCTGGACAAGCGCAGCAGTAGCATCAATAATCCTAATAATAGGAATAATAGTATTTGTTTGGCTAATGGTAAACCCACCAAAATGGGGCAAAGAAGAAGAAGAAGAAAAAGGCAAAGGAAAATCCTAGAGGTGTAAAAAAATGTTATTCCAATACGGCGGAGGCATGTTTCAAGACACATTTTACTACTTACAGCAATGGGGAATACTAGACGTGCTAGTGCCCTTTGTACTAATATTCACAATAATCTTTGCAGTGCTGCAGAAAATAAGCTTATTTGGAGAAAAAAGATATAATGCAGTAATCGCACTGGCAATAACACTCACAGCAATAGTGCCGCACATACTAGGAACATACCCCCCTGGAATGGATGTGATAGCAATAATGAATGCATCATTACCAGAAACAGTATTGCTGATAGTAGCAGTTGTCTTACTAATGGTCATGCTAGGATTAATCTGGGGAGAGTGGCCAGAATACTCTACTATCTCTGGAATAGCAGCAATTATTGCAGGGCTAATCCTGGTGGGCATATTTGTATCAAACCTAGTAGAGATACCAATACTAAGCTGGATATCACCAGAAGTACAGACATTGATTATAGTGCTCATAGTATTTGGCTTGATATTCCTATACGTAACCTGGGAAAAAGACGACAGTGGACCTAAACGAGGATCACCCGACTATGTGCCTTGGGTACCTTATTTGTACAAAAAATATCCACCGCCACCTAAACCATAAAAATGGCAACACCATTAGATATTGGATTACTGCAGAAGTTTGATGTAATTTTTCCTTTCTTGTTAGTGCTTGTGCTAGGCTATGTAGTCTTGACAAGAATCTCTTGGTTCAAGGAAAACCAAGGAATCTGCTTCATAATATCATTTGCACTAGCAGTACTTGCAATGTTCAACACAGTTGTTGTAAAAACAATTAACATGATGGCACCATGGTTTGTGCTATTATTTGTATTCATGCTCTTAGTATTCATGGCATATGTTGCATTTGGCATAAAAGAAGAGACAATACTAGAAACAGTAACATCAGGCGAATATGGAAAAGACTTTGGATACTGGATTCTGGCAATCGTGCTAATAATAGGCCTTGGCTCATTATCAACAGTCATTTCAGAAGAAAAAGGATTCACTCCATTAACAACAGGAGAAAATGCAACATATTCACCAGAAGGAGCAGGAACAGAAGAAGCAGGATTCTGGGAAACATTATTCCACCCAAAAGTACTTGGCCTTGTACTAATACTACTAATTGCATTATTTACAATACAGCGACTTGCTGCAAAAAGCTAGCTTATTCTGCAGATTTCTTTTTTCCCCTAATGCCTTTAGTTATCCTGCTAAGCTCAGAAACACTGCCAGTAAGCTCTGGAAGAACCTTTTGAAACACTTTCTCCATGGCCTTTATCTCTGTGCCAACATCAAGAAGGTTCTTGTCATACTCCCCAATCTTGGCAACAATAGCTTTATGAAGATTTTCAACATCATCTTTTAAATCCTGCAATTCCTGCTCAACCTTTGCAACACGAGACTCTGCCTTGTCTTTCCACTCAGTAAACTTAGCAAGCTCTTTTGTAAGCTCGCCCCATTTTTCCTCAACAATTGACTCAGCAATCTCCTCAACATTCTCAGAAGGAACTTCCTTAGCAGAAGACTTTCTCCCAAAACCAGGCAACTCTGGCTCTGGAGGAGGCATGCCAGGAATATCTGCCATAGGACCTGCAGGAGGGCCTGCACCTACCTGCGCAATAGCATTATTAATTGAGACAGGATCATAACCCTGCGCCTGCAAAGTATTAATAATCTGATCATCAGGCATTCCCCTATCCTTAAGTGATTGAACTTGGTCAATAGGCAGTCCAGGAGATGCTGGAGGCGGAGCCCCAGGAGGAGTGCCAGGATAAGGCGGCGGTGGAGAAGGAGGCGCTTTCTTCTTTCCCTTGAACATATCCATAAATGCCATATTATACCTCTTTTTTAAAATTTAATTAGTAATTTGTTTTATAAATCTTTTGGTGTTTTTTCTCTTTTAACAGATGCAGTATTTCCTTGATCAAGAATTTCTTGAACAATATTTTCAACCTGCTCTTTTGTAACAAAACGCATAGGATTCCATAATTCAACATATTTCTTCATAACATCAATATCCTCTCTTTTTGCAGTGAGACGCAATTCCTTGATAATCAACAAAATCCTATCCTGAATCTCATTAATCTTGGAATTAATATCTGTAATCTCTGAATGCAGAACCTTTATCTCATTCATTGCTTTCTTGTGATGTGAAAGCATATTCTGCTCTATCAAAAGCAGTTTTTTCCTTAATTCACTATATCTTTCTTCAGATATCTTTAGCCTGGCAGCTAATTTAGTCACATCATCACCAGCTCCACCAGCCATTGGCTCTGGAACTGCTGGTTTGGCACCGAACATTCCTGTTTTTGGTGCTGCGCCAGGCTTTGGCGCGTGGATATCTGCCATTTTCATACTTAATTACTACTCAAATAATAAACTTGTGTAACCATACGAGAGTGGTTGACAAAACTAATAAAGTATCATATAAAATGTATTATATATTAAAAAAAAACAGAAAATATATAAAATAATAGGTTTTTAACAAGCAAAAAGATGAAAAAACCAATATCTGCAACAATAGATGAAGACCTAATCAAATGGCTTGAAAAAAAGGTTTCTAAGGAGCGAAGAAAATACAGAAATAAATCTCACTTAATTGAAATCGCGCTTGAAAAACTAAAAGAGGAGGAAAAAGACTAGAATGGCCTGCGGAGAGTATGAAATCGTCAGGGAAGGAGAAGAAATAACAATCAGGATAAACTGCGAGGAATGCACCTTTTTCCCATCAATAGAGGATTCTCCAAAAACAATGGGCATGGTAGTTGACATACTTGCAGAAGCAGGCAATGCAACAAGAATAATCATCACACAAAAAAGAGACTATGAATACGGCTATGACCAGACAGCAATGCTAGTTGAAATAGCACGATTATACAAAGACATACTCAAACACAAACTCAAAAAAGGACTATTAGCATCACCAAAATGCAGGAGATATGTAGACCCAAGATACATCGCGATGCAGAACCTGATTTTCCAGCACCTAAAATCAGACCCAATAGGCACTTATGTACAGCTAAAAAGAACGCAACGGCATGAACACAGCCTTGTAGAGAGAAAAATAATACCTAAAGAAGGTGTTGACTGTCTGCAGCAATACTTTGCATTAATGCACGACATAATTTCAAGCCTGGAAAAAACAAAAATAATACAATTAGCAGCACCACACCTTGCAGGATTTAAAATAGGGGACAGAGAGGTATACAGATTACTTTTTGCACCAATGGTGAAGCCAGACTTCATGTACACAAAATTAATGTCTTCATACCCAACAGATGCAGAAGAAATTGATTCTTATGAAGTAGACGGCACAGAGGTAACAATATTCACAATGCCAAACACTGTGCAAAATTTGTACCACATAATCCCTCCAGAATTCAGGCTAACAGAAGAAAAATACGAGCTGCTTGATGCTGCAAGAAAAATAATGGCAGAACACAAGCCAAAAAGAAGTGAATTTGTAGATCCAGAAAGAATGCGAGAGGTCTTCAACAACGTAGGGTCAGACCTGCTGGAAGAACTCTCAGGATACAGAAACTACACACTAAGAAAAAAAGACAGAGAAGAACTCACAAGAATGCTGGTAAGATACACAGTAGGCTTTGGATTAATAGAGGTCCTGCTGCAAGATCAAAAAGTGCAAGACATCACAATCAACAGCCCAATGGGCAGAACACCGATATTCATCAACCACGGAGAATACGGCGACTGCTACACAAACATAATTCCAACCCCCACAGAAGCAGAGTCCTGGGCGTCTAAGCTCAGAATGATCTCTGGCAGACCATTGGATGAAGCAAATCCAATACTAGACACAGAACTAGTGCTGCCAGGAGCAAGAGCTAGAGTCGCGGCCATCACAGAGCCACTGGATCCTCATGGGATTGCATTTGCTCTGAGAAGACACCGTGATAAGCCCTGGACCCTGCCTTTATTTATCAGAACAGGAATGATAACTGCACAAGCAGCAGGAGTGATGAGCTTCTTGATAGACGGAGCAAGAACAATGCTTGTAGCAGGAACAAGAAGCGCAGGAAAAACATCCTTCCTAGGATCAGTGATGGTAGAGATAATGAGAAAAGGAAGAATAATCACAATAGAAGATACTTTGGAATTGCCTGTTAAGGCTCTACGTGATCTTAATTATAACATCCAATCAATGAAAGTAGCAAGTGCAATGACAAGAGGAACAACAGAAGTTAGCGCAGACGAAGGAATCAGAACAACACTTCGTCTAGGAGACTCCAGCCTAATAGTCGGAGAGGTAAGAAGCACAGAAGCAAAAGCACTATACGAAGCAATGAGAGTAGGCGCCCTGGCAAATGTAGTTGCAGGAACAATCCATGGCGATTCACCATACGGAGTATTTGACAGAGTAGTGAATGACCTGCAGGTTCCAAGAACAAGCTTCAAAGCAACAGATGTTATATGCGTTGCAAATCCAGTTCGAAGCCCTGACGGCTTGCACAGGATGAGAAGAATAACACAGATAACAGAAGTAAGAAAACACTGGGAAGAAGACCCGCTTCGCGAGGGAGGATTTGTTGACTTATTGAAATATGACGCGCCAACAGACAAGCTAATCGCAACAAGAGACCTTCTTAACGGAGATTCTGAAGTAATAAAATCAATTGCAGGAAATGTAAGAGAATGGGCAGGAAACTGGGATGCAGTATGGGACAACATAGAACTAAGAGCAAAAATAAAACAAGCAATGGTAGAGGCAGCTGACAAAGCAAAAAATGATGGAATACTAGAGGCAGACTTTGCAGTGCTAGCAAATGACCAATTCCACAGAATATCAGACGAAGTAAAACAAGAGGTAGGAAGCCTGGACAGCAAGCAGATACTCTTCAGGTGGAATGAATGGCTAAAAAGACACATCAAAAAAATGAAGTTCTAAGATGGCAAATCAAACAGATGTAAAGGACCTAGTAGCAAGATACAAACAAAAACTACAGTCAGAACTAGAACTAAAAGAACTAGGGCCATCTGAAAGAACATTCACAAGAGAATACAAAGAGTTCAAGAAAGAAGCAATGCCAAAAACATTGACCTTATATGAAAAAGCATGTAATTTCTGCGAAAAAATACTAAAAATAAAAGTAAAACCAGAAAAAGCAGCAACAATGCAGGAATCAATAGAAATATGCCATCTAAGCATAACACCAACAGGAGTGCAGGCACTTGCATATTTACTGCCTATCGCAATAATGTTACTAGGCGCAGCATTCAGTTTACTTATAGGATCACTTTTCTTTGTACTGATTTTTCTGTTATTTGGCTTAGCATTAATTGTAGTATTGAACAGAATGCCAGATTTCTTAGCAAACAATTGGCGGATGAAAGCAAGCAACCAAATGGTATTATGTATTTTTTACGTTGTTACCTTCATGAGGCACACATCCAACCTAGAGAATGCAATAGAATTTGCGTCAGACCACCTTTCTCCACCATTATCACTTGACTTAAAAAAAGTCATATGGGATGTAGAAGCAGGAAAATACGAATCTGTAAAAGCATCACTAGATGCATATCTAGAAACCTGGAAAAAATGGAACAATGAATTTGTAGAAGCATTCCACTTAGTAGAGAGCTCACTCTATGAAACATCAGATGAAAGAAGACTTGCGATGCTTGATAAGTCTTTAGATGTAATTTTAACAGAAACATATGAAAAAATGCTTCACTATGCACAGAATTTGAAATCACCAATCACAATGCTGCACATGATGGGCGTAATCTTACCAATATTAGGATTAGTAATATTGCCTTTGATTGTAAGTTTCATGGAAAATGTAAAATGGTGGCACATAGCAACACTGTATAATGTTATACTGCCTGTTGTTGTTTATTATCTAGGAAAAAGCATACTGTCTAAAAGGCCAACAGGCTATGGAGATACAGACATCTCTGAAATAAATCCTGAACTAAAGAAATATAAAAACATAATTTTGAATATCGGCGGTTTTGAGCTGCAGATACAACCAATATTCATATGTATTATCATAGGAGCATTCTTTGCATTAATAGCCTTAACACCACTGGTATTGCATACACTAAACCCTTCACCAGGATTTGACATTAATTTACCTTTTGGAATAAAACTACTGGAATATAGAGAGAGTAACACAATTCCTGGAAAAATAATAGGGCCATTTGGATTAGGAGCAGCCCTGCTAAGCTTATGCTTTCCACTAGCACTAGCATTCAGCATTGGCTTGTACTATAGACTGCGGAGCAAAAACATAATCAAAATAAGAGAGCAGACTAAAAAACTAGAAGATGAATTTGCATCTGCATTATTCCAATTAGGAAATAGACTAGGGGACGGGCTTCCTGCGGAAATAGCATTCCAGAAAGTAGCAAATGTAATGGGAGACACAACAAGCGGAAACTTCTTTAAACTCGTGTCTGACAACATAGCAAAGCTAGGAATGAGTGTCAAAGAAGCAATATTCAACCCAAAAACAGGAGCACTAGTGTATTTTCCATCAAATATCATACAGAGCTCTATGCAGGTATTGATACAAAGCATAAGAAAAGGACCAATAATAGCTGCACAAGCGTTGATGAACATATCTCGTTATATCAAAGAGATACACAAAGTAAATGAAAGACTAAAAGACTTAATGGCAGATGTCATATCTGACATGAAATCACAAATACATTTCTTGACACCTGCTATTTCTGGGGTTGTGATAGGAATAACATCAATGATAACTTATATTTTAGGTGCTTTATCTGGAAATATCCAGAACTTAGGGTCATCAGAGATAGGAGGAAAGATAACAGACATAGCTTCTTTATTCGGGGATGGCATCCCAACGTATTATTTCCAGGCAGTAATCGGAATCTATGTGTTCCAAATAGTTTATCTTTTGACACAATTATCCAATGGAATAGAAAATGGTGCAGATAAATTAGGGGAGAAGAATGCTTTAGGACATAATTTGATAAGAAGTACTGTACTGTATTGCTTGATTGCAGCAGTAGTGATGTTGATATTCAACATGATAGCATCAAGAATAGTAGATGTGACAGGAGTTATTGGGGGGTAGAATTCTAAAAAATAATCTGCCAAAAAAATAGATTAATCTGTAACCGTATTCTCTTTTTTAAGATAATATTTTGCTATCTCGTAACCAAGAGAAAGTACATCTAATGGCGCTGGTAAAAGCACCAATCTGTTAAATTTCTTGTAGTTATCTGTTCCTGGATCCGGATGATCTGGAAAATCCGGACCCATAACTGAATTAAATTTTATAAAATACCACGCGCCTTCTATAACCGCTGCACCCAATAACATATTTTCTAAATCCATACCAAGGATAAAAACAAGCGAGTATAAATATCTTGTGAAAAGAAATTTAAAAAAAAGTGGGACGAGAGGGACTTTCACCCTCTTCTGAAAGAAGTTTTGAACCCTCGATTGTGGAAAACCACAGCCGAACTGTGCATTTTTCACCACGGTAACTGAAAGCGAACTTTCAGGTGGAGTCCTTACTTCAGCCGTGTGCTCTCCCAGGTTACTCCAACGTTATTAGCGTTGTCTGAGCTATCGTCCCATTAGAGAAACAAACTTCTCCAGTCTCCATTTCTTTATTGGATGTTTAAAAAGGTTTCGCTTATTTGCTCTGATGGTTCCTGCTTTTGCGGTTTGGATATAATAATCTTTTTTAGTATCACTATATGGACCAGTAAACCCTAAATTAAAATCCTCATTCAGCATATTTTTTAAATAAAGTACTAATCGCTTGTCAGCAAGTTTAATTTTTATTCTGGGCGATGGTAATGCGCTAGTTAAGTAATATTCTGTAGCCCTTGTATCTCCATCTGCGTCAATAAATCCTCTTAAGAACCACTGCCGAATGCGTTTTGGGGCTTTTCTTATTAGTTTTGGCACAGCAAGATTTCTTTTTGGCCCTTCTGGAAAATCAAAAACTTTAACCAATAAACGATAAATTAATTTACAAGTGGGATTTAAATAATACATATTCTCCCCTTTATCAATGCGTTCTGTTCGTAAAGTAGTGTGCAAATTAAACAATTCTTTAAATAAAGATTTTATTCTTTCTATTTGTAACTGAAATTCATCGCCAACAATTAGTTTATGCTCGAATACCCCCGTCGTTTTATAGCTTCTACGAATATCTTTTAAGCCACCGTCACCATATAAATAACCAATTAAGTATGCTAACTTGGGATTTAAATAACGTGGCAAAGTTATTCTATGTGGAGAACATCTTACACGAAAATATTCAGCAGTTAGTAAAATATACTTGCCGTTCTTTGTTTTCTGAAGTTCTTGCAGTTCAGATTCACAAGATTTGTTTTTTAATTTAACAAGAATTGGCTGGCTTTTTTTATCAATTGCGTTATTTCTAAAAGTAGACAAATAATTTGGTAAGCTTATTCTTGGATATTCTGCAATTTTTTCAATCTTCACTTCTTTAACAGGGATCTTACCGTATGCTGTTTTGATGCAATTCATCTTTATTTTAAAACTAATTCCCCTTTATATATCTCACGCACACTTGTCCAGTGGCAAAGATTCCGAAAGATTTCCGAGAAGTAAATCGCTTACTTAACGTCCTTAAACTTAACCATGCCTGTCAAAAGCTGGAACAAAACATTGCTTAAATCCTTTATCTTGACACGCTTCTGGTCTGTGGAATCCCTGTCTCTAATTGTCACATCATCGTTATCAAGAGAATCAAAATCAATAGTCACACAGTAAGGTGTTCCTATTTCGTCATTCCTAGCATAACGCTTACCAATAGAGCCAGACTTATCATAAACAGACTTAAAACAGCACTTGATTGAGTCATACAATTCCTGAGATTTCTTCAGCAATTCCGGCTTATTTGATAACAAAGGAAGAACAGCAACATTAACAGGAGCTAACTTAGGGTTTAATTTTAATACAATGTTATCTCTATCCTTATCATAAGTATAAGCATCATACATGAAAACAAGGAAAGACCTTCCAACACCAAGAGAAGGCTCTGCGACAACATGAGGAACAATTTTTTCCTTAGACTCTTCATCAAAAATAGACATATCCTTCTTAGAGTGCTTTGCATGCTGCTGCAAATCAAAATCAGACCTGTCAGCAATACCTTCTAACTCTTTCCAGCCAAAAGGAAAATTATACTCTAAATCCCAGCAATCAGTACTATAATGAGCCAGCTCATCTTTCTTATGCTGACGAGCACGAAGATTCTTAGGATTAACACCCAAGTCAACAAACCATTTGTGACAGGTAGCAAGCCAATACGCATGCCAATCATTCTTAATAATCTTATCAGCAAGAGCATCTTTCATACTCCTCTGCTCAGGCTCTTTCTTCTTCACCTGCATCTCAGCAGAATAAATCAAAAGCTTATAATTTTCAACACTCTTAACATAAGGGCAGGCCTGTTTAGGCTTGATAAAATACTCAATCTCCATCTGCTCAAACTCCCTGCACCTAAACAAGAAATTCCTTGGAGAAATCTCATTCCGGAAAGCCTTGCCAACCTGAGCAATACCAAACGGAAGTTTCAAACGGGATACGTCCATAACAGACTTAAAATTAGCAAAAATCAACTGAGCAGTCTCTGGCCTTAAGTAAGCAATAGATTCTTTAGTTGGTTTAGGACCAACCTGAGTCTGAAACATCAAATTAAAACGAGAAGCCTTATCCAATTCGCCTTTACATTTAGTACAGCGAATATTATTCTCTTTAATCAACTTATCAATAGCAACAGCTTTCAGGCCATCAGCAGCAATCTTCAAGACATCCTCAATCAACAAATCAGCCCTGAACCTCTCATGACACTTCTTACACTCAACAAGAACATCCTCAAACCCCTCAACATGACCAGAAGCTTCCCAAACCTTAGGATTTGTAATAATACACCCATCAATACCAACAACATCTTCCCTATCCTGAACAAAAGTTTTCCACCAAGACTGCTTTATATTATTATTAAGCTCAACACCTAATGGACCGTAATCAAAGAATCCTGCCAAACCACCGTAAATCTCTGAATTAGGAAAAACAAAGCCTTTTCTCTTGCAAAATGTGAACATCTCATCAATAGATACCATAATAAAAAAAGAATAAATCCTTTATTTATATACTTTGCTTTTTCAGTATTACAAGAAAGGCAAGTTTATATAACCTGCACTGTTAAGATACCACAGCACAGCAAGGATAATCAAAACAATAACAACCCACTTAATCCAGCCTTTCTTTGTTGCTGTTCCTGATGCTGATACAGCTGCTTTTGCCACAAATATCACCTCAGTCATTAAAAAAGAACAAGCAGTATAATAAACTTACTTTTTAAGCCACTCAACCTCTTTCTCATCAAGGTCAAGCTCAAAAGCAAGCTTAAGAGCAGTATTTGAATCATTCTTAAAAACCTGCTGCAAGTAAGGCAAAGTTGAATCCAGCGCTCTTTTTGTGCTGCAGTGAGTCTTCTCAGCAATCTTAGACGCAATAGACTTTCTCAAGCCATACTTCATCTTAGCCTGCCACATCTTTAGCAACCTCGTGGTCTGCATATACTTAATAGCCCCCGCATACTTAGCATCCTTTGCAACAGCAACACCAGCAGATATCAAAGCAAAAACATAAGCAAGAAACCTCCAGTGCTGTCTTCTTCTAATCCTGCCGCGATAAACATCAGCCCTGCTCAAAGCATCAAAAGCACGAGCAATATCCTGCGGGTTCTTGTATTCACGAGGACAATTATATTCAACCCAAAACATAACATCATCCACATTCAAGTTAACAGAATCAAAAGCACCACGCGCAACAGCAGGATCAGTACTCTTAAAAACCTTTATCAAAGCCTGAGAAATACTTTCCTCCTTATTTCTCTCACCAAGAGAATCAAGAATATCATTTGTAATCTTCTTATTGCCCTGACTCAAAGACTGCAAATCATTAATTGCGCCGCGCAAGTCACCACCAGAACGCCTTGCAAGCATCTTCAGGGCAGACTCATCAAAAGGAACTTTCTCTTTTTCACAAATATTCTTAAGAATATCATAAACAGCCAAGTGATCAGGAGCAGCAAACTCAAGCATGACAGAGCTAGAGCGAATCTTATTGAACTTCTTGTTCCAAGGATCATTAGCAGTCAAGACAACTGGAAAAGCACTCTTAACCAACAACTTGACTAAAGCAGGAATGCCCCCCCTATCCTGATTACCAGAAATGCCGTCAACCTCATCAACAAGAACAACCTTTCCCCTAAAAAACAAAGACTGCTGCTTCAAGGCATTACCCAACTTTTCATTAATCTGATCAGCATTACGAACATCAGAAGCATTAACCTCCACAACCTCAAGATTCAACTCCTTAGCCAAAGCATAAACAACACAAGACTTGCAGCTTCCAGCAGGCCCATACAATAAAGCAGCGTTCTTTTTCTCACTCTTAAAACCCTGAACAAACTTCTTAAGCTTGACAGCATTAACCTGCGGAATATCACAAATCTTTACAGGAGCATATTTCTTAATCCAAGGAATCATTTAAGCCAGTAAGATTACCTATTTTATATATTTAACCCGAAACTTATTTAAACACACCACTAATCAAGAACAATACCATGACAAAAGAACAACGTGAGGAAGGCATCAAACAATACAACGAAATACGCGAAAAAGCAGGGCTCCCTACATTAGAGGAGTTTGAGAAAGAATTTGAGTACAGATTACAGGCACCTGCAATACCTGCAGTAATAGGAGTATTGATGGACAGGCTAGGGCAGTGTGCAAGCCACATAGAAATAATCTTCCAACCAGGAAGAATGGCAGATGCAATAGAATCAAAATTCCATAGTGAAGAAGAGAAAAAAGAACTATTTGACTTCTACAAAAAAGTATTATCAATGGTTCATGAAGTGCATGCATCCATGTTTGATGGAAGAGACGCAAGGCTAAAGGAAATAAAAAAACTATACCCTTTCTACACCAAAGAAGTCAAGCCAGTAATGAAAAAATACCTGACCACACAGGCAAAAGCATGGCTTGAGGAAGAAAAACCAGAAGCAAAACAATACTTTGGATAAAAATGACCCTTCCGAAAAAATACGAGCCGCAAGAAGCTGAAAAAAAATGGTCAAAATACTGGGAAAAAGAAAAAATCTATGCGTTTGATCCTAAATCTAAAGCAGAGATATATTCAGTAGATACGCCCCCCCTTACTGTTTCAGGTAAGGTTCATGTTGGTCATGCTTTTTCTTTTTCTCAGCAGGATTTTGTTATAAGATTCCAAAGAATGCTCGGCAAGAATGTATTCTATCCATTTGGCACAGATAATAACGGCGTAGCAACAGAAAGACTGATCGAGAAAATAAGAAAAGTAAAAGCAAGAGACATGCCAAGAGAAGACTTTGTAAAAATATGCCTTGACGAGCTTAAAAAAAATCTCATTCCTACATACATAAATGACATGAAAAGGCTAGGACTAAGCTGTGATTTTGATATATTCTACACAACAATAGATGAACACTGCCAAAAAATATCACAAAGAAGCTTCATAGAACTCTATGAGATGGGCAGGGAATACAGGAAAGATGCTCCTGCAATGTGGTGCCCTGAATGCGAAACAGGAATAAGCCAGGTAGAATGCGTTGACAAAGAAATCCCGTCAACATTCAATGATATCATATTCAAAGTAGATGACAAAGACCTTGTCATAGCAACAACAAGACCAGAACTATTGCCTGCATGCGTAGCAGTATTCTATCACCCAGATGATAAAAGATATCAACCGCTAAAAGGAAAACTAGCAAAAGTCCCATTATTCGATATTGAAGTACCAATAATGCCTGACGAAAGAGCAGACCCTGAAAAAGGAACAGGAATCGTGATGTGCTGTACCTTTGGGGATCAGACAGACATGGAATGGCAGAAAGCACACAACCTAGAGATAAAAGAAGCAATAACAAAAGACGGCAAGATGACAGAACTTGCAGAAAAATACGCAGGAATGGACATAAAAGACGCAAGAAAAGCAATAATGGATGACATGAAAAAAGAAGGGCTGCTCGTCTCGCAGAAACCAATAACACATGCAGTGAATGTACATGAAAGATGCGGAACAGAAATAGAAATATTGAAATCAAAACAATGGTTCATCAAATATCTAGATCTCAAAAAAGACATGCTTAAATGGGGAGAGAAACTCAATTGGTTTCCAAAACACTTCATCTCAAGATACAACAATTGGGTAGAGGGACTTCAGTGGGACTGGCTAATATCCAGACAAAGATACTTTGGAATTCCATTTCCAGTATGGTACTGCCAGGCATGCGATGAGCCGATAATCGCAAAAAAAGAAGATCTTCCAGTAGATCCTTTGAAAGATAAACCTCCTGTAGACAAATGCCCAAAATGCGGGACAAGCAAGTTCATACCAGAAAAAGATGTCCTAGATACCTGGGCAACATCATCATTAACACCAAGGCTTGCAATAGAACTGATGCCTGAAGCAATACAAAAAAAAGTATATCCCATGAATCTCAGGCCGCAAGCACACGACATAATCACATTCTGGCTATTCAATACAGTAGTCAAATCAAACCTGCATTACAAGAAAAATCCATTCAAAGACGTGATGATATCAGGATGGCTTCTGGATCCAAAAGGAAAAAAGATGAGCAAATCAAAAGGAAATGTCATAGAGCCTACCACAGTCATAGAGAATTACTGCGCAGATGCTCTTAGGTTCATGGCAGCAGGAACAAAATTAGGAGAAGACCTGCCATACCAAGAAAAAGATGTTGTCACAGGCATGAAAACAATAACAAAACTATGGAATGCAAGCAAATTTACATTCATGCACCTGGAAGACTACAAATCAGCAAAACCAAAGAAACTGGAATTTTTTGATTACTGGATACTTTCTAAATTGAATAAAATAATCAAAGGCTCAACAGAGGCATTCATGAAATACGAATACTCAAGAACAAGGCTGGATGTTGAGAAATTTTTCTGGCAGACTCTTTGTGATAATTATCTAGAGATTGTCAAAGACAGATTATATAATCCTGACAAAAGAGGAAAAGAAGCAAGAGAAAGCGCACAATATGCACTTTATAATTCGTTGTTATCAACAATAAAGATGCTTGCACCAATACTGCCATTCATAACAGAAGAGATATACCAAGACTTTTTCAAGAAAACAGAGAAAGACAAGAGTATACACATCTCAAAATGGCCAGAGTTTGACAAAAAAATGATTGATGACAAGACAGAGGAAGCAGGAGATGCAATGGTAGAAATAATCGGGGCTGTCAGAAGAGAGAAAACAAAAAAACAGCAGTCACTAGGCTCTCCTGTAAAGCAAATAACAATAGAGTGCAAAAAAGAAATGCAAAAACAAATAGAAGAATCAATAGAAGACCTAAAAGCAGTAACAAAAGCCCAAACAATAGAGTTTGGAAAAGGAGAGATAGAAGCAGGAACAGAAACAAAAGTTAAAATCGTATTCTGAGCAGATTTTTTTCTTAAGAAAGCATTTTATCTATATTTTCAATAAAAATACCGCGTTTTCATATAAACCTTACAAAAGTTAACAAAAAACCCTACAAATGGTAACATTTATATATGAAATAAGCTGAAAAACACTTGTTTTGGATCCAAAAAACGAAAAAGCTCTAGTGAGAGCAATAAACAAGATTTCTGAACAAGGTTTGGTTAGAGAATTTCTTCAAAAAAGGCTCAAAACAAGCAAAAAAAGCCTAAACAGGCTTTCTGATGAAGAACTAACCAAACTTCTTCTAAAACAAAAAGAGGGTGTTCCTGCTTCTATATTCAAAACAAAACTAAACCCTCTGGAGGCAATAACAAGATACCTCAAACAAAAAAACAAAAAAATTACTGAAATCGCAAAACTGCTCAACAAAAAACCATCTGCAATATCAAGAGCATACAAAAACTCAAAAAACAAAAAATTCACCATAAAGAAAACAAAATTCTACATACCACTGTCTGAATTTGGAACACCCAAATTATCAATTCTAGAAACAGTTGTGAAATATTTCAGAGATAAAAATCTCAAA
>JAHWHY010000019.1 GCA_019323015.1 Candidatus Woesearchaeota archaeon | reverse complement strand
ATTTAACATCTCTACCGCCCTATCACCTAGTTTAGCATATTCCTTTTTTTCGATTAAATCTAAAATAAACTTAGAATACTCTATTGCTGTCTGAAACACCTTGCGTTCATATTTTGCATACTGCTCAGGGGTATCTGATATGATTATATCAAAAGCGATTTCTTTATCGGTTTTTTTGATTACTTCAAGTCCCATCACGTTTTTTAATGCTTCTTTTTCTGCTTCTTCCATATCTTTTGCGTCTGATATTTTCACAGCTATATGATCATACCCTGCTTGAAACAATTTGCCGATAACTCTATGCACATAAGGGACAAAATATTGCTGTTCTATCTGTATGAGTTCTTGTTTAGATCTTATTTTTTCTGCATTCACTATCAGCATAGGCCCTGCCTGTTCTATATCCACTTCTTCCCCTCTTTTCAGGCCGTATTTATCAAACCATTTTTTGGGCAGAATTATTGCATTGGATGTTCCATGTTCAATGATTTTGCGCTTCATATGCAGATTGATTGTTGAACTAGTATTTAAGATTTATGTATTTTATGTATATCATATAAAAAATATATACATAAAATACTTATTAGAGTGGAGTTTACACGATTTAGTGATAACAAATACAAAATGATATCCAAAAAAGAAAGCAAAATACTGCAGGTGTTGCGGAAGAATAGCAAAATAAGCCTTGTAAAAATCAGTGCAGTAACCA
This sequence comes from Candidatus Woesearchaeota archaeon, assembly GCA_019323015.1. Taxonomy (GTDB): domain Archaea; phylum Nanobdellota; class Nanobdellia; order Woesearchaeales; family ARS49; genus WJJT01. The sequence continues at coordinate 14,256 of JAHWHY010000019.1, read as the reverse complement.
ACATTCCCAAATCAACAGTATTTGATAGAATAGTTCGATTACATAAAAGGGAGTTAATAAAGTTTGTCTGCTTGTTAAATTTTGAAAAACTGGGTTTTACTAGACAATATTTAGTTTTAATAAACGCAGATAACAAAAAACAAAAGATTGGGCAGTATCTTTCGAATTGTTATTTAGTTAATAATCTTCACACAAGTATTGAATTTGATTTTATTTTTGAAATAGTGTCTAAGAGTGAAAATGAGGTAAAGGCATTTTTATCACATTTAGTGCAAGCCTTTCCGGTTAATTTTGTCCGGAAAATCAGGCTTAAAAAGGAGATTTGCAGAGAAAACTTTTGGAGGAACAGAAAATGAAAGAGAACAAGGGATATATGCAACCTATGCGCGCAATTTATGCAGGAGTTTTAACTCTAGCATTGGCCGTAAGTGGTTGCGGAAGTGATGAGCCATATGACTATGACAGTAGCAGTACAAGACAGGCATATGAAAATGTCAAGAAGAATATGGAGCTTAATGGTAGACTTAAGCACTCTGGCAAGTGGTCAGCTATTTTATTGAAAGCTGCTCAGCAGAATGGCAAAATAGAAGACCCACTGACAATGTCTGATCTTGCTTGGCTTATTGAACTTGAACGCAATAGAGATGATAAAACATTCGATTGGCAAGAGTAATTTTCATCCAAGATAATAACCTGCTGAAAAAGGCAGGATTTTTTTAATTAAAAACAAAAGTTTTATATATATTGGTTCATTATTGGAACATATGGTGCAAAAAAGAAACAATATTAAGTTAGACATAATCGGACTGTTAATAACAAAAGAGAACCATGTCAGAGGGATTGCCAAGAAGTTGAATAAATCTCACTCCACTGTGTCCAGAAAGCTGAACAGGCTTAAAAAAGAGAACGTGATTGATTATAAAAAAGAAGGCAAAAATAAAACATTTTTTCTGAAAAAAAATCTTATTGCAAAAAGTTATGTCTTTGAAGCAGAATTAAATAAACTCATAAAATTACTGAAAAAATATCCTGAGTTAAGCATTATCTTTGAAGAAATAATAAAGAAAACAGATGAAAAGCTAATTATTCTTTTTGGCAGCTATGCAAAAGGCATTGCTAAGAAAAGCAGTGACATAGACATTTACATTGAAACAAAAGACAGAAACACCAAAAAAATAGTTGAAGAGATAAATTCCAAAATCAAAGTTAAAATAGGACCTTTTGATGTAAAATCCTTTTTAATAAAAGAAATTATTAAAGACCACATAATCATTAAAGGAATAGAGGAATTTTATGGGAAACAAATTTTTGATTAAGCTGAAAAAAGAAGAAAAACTGGAATTAATCGAGCCTTCCGAGGAAATCTGTGAGTCTTATACAGAAAAATCCGCAAATTGCTTGAAATCTGCAAAACTTTTATTAGCAAACAGTTTATTTGAAAATTCTGTAGGCATGGCTTATTATGCGATGTATGATCTGTTAATTGGCTTACTGTTTAAGGCGGGAATCAAATGTGAAAACCATTCTGGTTCTATTCTGCTGCTTAAAGTTATATTTAATCAGAATGGTTTGTTCAAAACAATTTCTGATGCAAAAAAAGAAAGAATAGACTCGCAATATTATGTTACCGCTGATGAAATAACAAAAGAATCTACTAGGGAATTATTGGGTATTGCAGAGGATTTTATTCTAAAGATGACGCTGTTTATTAAAAACCTTAATAATGAAGACATTGAAAAAGCAAGAAAAGAATTGACTATGCTCACGCAATAAATTTGCACTGCCAAAAAAGCGCAAAATAAAAAGAAAAGTTTAAATATAGGTATTCTGTTTATTCAGTTATTAAAAGAGGTCGGGTGATGTTATGAAAAAAGAAGTGTTGCTTGTTACTATTCTAACTATTGTTGTTTCTCTTTCAGCTGTTGTTTATGCAGCAGCAATGACAAATCCAGGCCATGGTGTTGAAGAGATTGGCTCTGGAAGCTCTCCTTATGCTCCTTTCAGAGACTGGAATGCTTTTGAGTCTGGATATGAAGACCAATACTCTGGACCTTCTGGCCTTAAATCAAACGTCTTCTGGCTCGCAACACTCAACGCAGAAACCCTCGCAGCCCAAAACTCATCCGGAGACTGGTGCGCACTCCAAGTCCACCCATCAGGAATATACATGAATTGCTTTAATAATAATTCTAACATGTCCTTGTATAATTCATATTACTGGAACGGAACAAATTTTACAAAGAATGATACTATAAAGAAAGACGACGACTGGGTTGAAAAAACAATTATCGGCGCAGGAGCAAACGGCGGAGAACTCTTCCAAGGCTTTCAAAACCCTGCAACAGGGGATAAAAATGAGCAAAGCTCAACTCCAACAGGAACAACATTCACAACAACAGATGGTGTTAGCAGCTCTACTGGATCAATTTCACAATCAAACACAGCAACTGGTCACACAGTAGAAATAAGCGCTGGCGATGATGCAGGCGGAGGAGCTGGCAGTACTGTGACTGTTAATGAAGGTGAAATTAAAGATACAACATCAGACGCAGGAGGAAACACAGGAACTACTACTCTCACCCCTACTGGTAAAACCGATAAAGTAGAGGATGGTGCAGGGAATGTAGGCAAATTTGAACTTGAAAATGATGAAATAGCCGCTACAATTGAAGTAGGAGGCACAAAGTGGTCTAGCTCTTCGCTTGGAACAGATGCAAATGGCGGCACATCTACCACAGAAATAACTAGCGTTGCAGGAGTAAGCGTTGGTTTTACCGAACAATTTGTAGATGGTGTTGGCGCTGGTCAAAGTAGAACAACTACTTATGGTCCTACTGGAGCAGGAGACGATGCTGTTATTATTACTCAAGAAGGCCAAGAGGCAGCAACAACAGATCCTGATTTTAGCATAGTTTTGTTTGACAGCGTCAGCGGAGCAGATATTTTCACAATGAATTTAGAAGGAGATAATACAGGCGCAGGAAAAGGCTCTTTTATTGCAGTGGATGCTACAGCCGGAACTTATGGAATGGATGCAGATGGAACTGCAGGAACATCAACAATAACTGGTGGCGTAACAAGTATTGGGTTAAATAATGGCGCAGATACAATCACGATAACCGCAGGAACTACAAAAGATGAAAACACAAATGACTTTTTAGTTGAAATAGACAATTATGTAGAAGTAGTTGATGCAAGCGGAGGTTTCTCAGTTGCGATACCTGCTGGCGCTACAAGTTGCACTCTTGCAGGCATCTATACCAATGCACCGGATTGTTTCTTGCATGATTTTGACTTTGAAATAACTGCGCCAGGATTTATAACTGGAAGTTTCAAAAATGTTGTAGGAGCGGGTTGTAGTGGTGCGGCTGCATTTAATTGCAAAGCAACAACTTAATTTTTTTATCTTATTTTTTCTAGAATTCCTTTAGCTTCTTCTGCAAGTCTTGGATCTATTTTGACTGCTCTTGCACAGTGCTCTTTTGCTCTTTCCCGCCAGTTTTCATAAAGGGGGTTTCCTGACTGTGCTGCTCTGACAAGATTGTCTGCTAAAATCAAATGAGCATCATATTCTCCATGAACAGTTGCTGCCGATAGCGATTGTTCAGCTTGTCTGTACCTGCCTAAATACATCAGGCTTTCTCCTTTGTTTCTATGTACCAAAGCATTTTGTGGACTTATTCTTAATGCTTCATCACATACAGCCACTGCCTTTTGAAAATTATTGTCTCTCATATAACATACACTAAGATTAGTATATATATTTACATATAACGGCATTAGTGCTTTTGCTTTTTCATAATCTGCTATCGCCCCACTCAAATCACCAGACAGTGCTCTTGTAGTTCCTCTTGCATGATACGCTTTACCTAACTTTGGATCTAATTCTATTGCGCGATCAAAATTTTCTAAAGCTTCTTCTGTTTTGCCTAAATGCCTATAAGATACTGCGAGATTATTATACACTTGTGCTAAAGTGCTATCAAACTCTATTGCTTGTCTATACAACGCAATTGCTTCTTCTATTGTTTGTCTTTTTTTCTCAGGATCTACAATATTTAAAGCATATTGAGCACGCTGTACTCCTTCTAGGTTTAACTGCATCGCCTTCCTTTTCTTCTCACTCAACTCTCTCAAATCTCTTTCTGCTTCTAACTTGTCTTCTAGATTGTCTGCTGCTTTTGCTTCTGCGTCTGCTCTTGCTTTTTCGCTTTTTGCTGCTTCTTGTGCTTTGTCTTTTGCTTCTGCTTCTGCTTTTGCTCTTTCTTGTGCTTCTTTTTTTGCAACTCTTTCTGCAACAGTTTTATCCTTCTCTAATCTTAACTCATTTTGCGCGCTTATTCCTCTAACTACACCAACACCACCCAGTGCCAAAGGTAATAATATTGCTGCTGTTACTGCCATTCCTGCTTTCAAGGGATTTCTTATTGCTTTTTTGTACCATTTTTCAAAGAATCCGTCTGGTTTTGCAATTAATTCTTTGTGTTCTAGGTAATTCCTGATATCTTTTGCCATGTGTCCTGCTGTTTTGTATCTTTTTTTAGGTTCTATGTGCATTGCTTTTGCGCAGATTGCTGCTAGTCCGGGAGTAATATTGTATAAAGGATCTTTAACATTTCTCGCGTCTTCTATTTCATCGTGTGCTATTGTATCAAGCATTTGAAAAACGTTTTTTCCTTGCAGGTCTCTTGCTGTTTGTCCTGTCAAAACTTCATATAATATCGCTCCTAGTGAGAATATGTCTGATTTTTCATCTGTTTTTTCTGCTCCTAATGCCTGTTCAGGAGCCATGTATTTCAAAGTGCCCATGACTTGTCCGTCTTGTGTTCTGATTTCCTGTGATTTGCCTTTCATTGCTGTTTTTAGTTTTGTTTTTAGGTCTTCATCGCTTATTTCTTCTGGCAAAACAAACTCTCTTCTTTCTACGTCTTTTGCCAGTCCCCAGTCTACTACGTACATGAATAGCCTGCTTGCGCTGCCGTATACCATTATGTTTGCTGGCTTTAGGTCTCGGTGAATTATTCCTTTTTTGTGTGAATAGTCCATTGCATCGCATACTTGTGCTATCATTTCAAGCACGCTGTCTATTGCAAACCTGTCTGGTTGCATCTTGTTTTTTCTTTTGATGTCTGCGATTTCGTCTATGACGTCTGCAAGTTCTTTTCCGTTTTCTACTAGTTCCATTACGTAGAAGTAATTATTATCTGCGTCTCTTCCTGAATCATGCACTTTCATGATAAATGGGTGGCTTAGTTTTCCTGTAAGTCTTGCTTCGTTTTTTGCTCTTTGGGTTCTTCTTATGACTTCTTTTTGCTTGCTTTCATCATCTTGTGCTGTTTCCGGCAGCAGGATTGTTTTTCTTGCTACTTCTCTTAGTAACACATTGTCCCATACTTTTTCAACTACTCCCATTGCTCCTCTTCCCATTTCTTTTATTGGGACGTATCTGTTTTCTGGTTTTGAGAAATCAAGTTTTTGTTCTAGAAGTATTTGTTCTAGGTCTATGCCGTAAAAATCTAGTGTGCCGTTTATTGATTCTTCATATTCTTTTGGGTCTGTTTCTTTTATCTCGCGTTTTACTTCTTTTAGTATTCCTTGTGCTTGTTCTCTTGTTAGGTAGTTTGCATTTACTGCTAATTGTGCAAGGTGCACTTCTTTTCCCTGGCTTGTTATTCTTTTTTTGGCTATGCAGATTCTTCTTATTTCTTCTTTGTCTAGAAGTCCTGCGTCTAGAACGTAATTCACAAATGCCTTTTCTAGTTTGGAAACACTCCAAGCCACCATTTTTTACCACCGAATAATGACTAATTAGCTAGTCTTCCTTTATAAAGCTGATGGTTATTAACCCTTAAAACCCTTAAAACCCTCGAATTCAACCCACTCAGCCTTTATCCTGTTTATGATAAACAAATAAGCTTTGCTTATATAGTCTTTTAATAAATACTTTTCCTGCGCTTCTTTATCTCTTCAGCTTCTTCATCACTCATTTTAAGTGCGCCAAGTAAATCCTTTATTTTTTTAGCCATCTTACACAACATCAATAATTATTCTTTTTTTGTTCTCTGGATGCACTAGTATGTCTTTGCCTTTTTCTAGTCCTATGAAGTCTGCTATTTTCTTGCTTATTCTTATGTCTATTGAATTTCCAACCTCTCCTACTTTTGTTCTTGATTCAAGGCCCCAGAGTCCCTTTTTCTTGGCAATCGCATTGATCTTTTCTACTGTTTCTTCGTCGTATACTTCTTCATTGCATTTAGCACAGATTTCAGCAGGAAAATCACCCAGCTTGATTCCATACATTTTAAATGGAATAAGTTTCCTGGTTATTTTTCCTCCGCATTCTTCGCATTTTGTTCTTTTCATCTTAATTTCACCGTTTTGATTTTATATGTGTCTGGCCCTATTTTTTTATAGGCAACTTCAATATACCCATAAACTGCCAGCAGGCCATCTGTCTGTTTTATTTTACTCCCCTTTTTGATTGCTTCCTTTATTAGCTCCTTGTTCACTGCCTTGGCTATAAAACTTTCTATAAGAAAAATCATCCAAATCTTTTCTTGCTCTCAATTAAAGCTTTTATTCCTGCAAGTTCTTCACCTTCTACATACACTACAGACGCTCCTCCGCCTGTGCTTACGTGTGTAAAGTCGCGGGCTAATTTGAATTTATCAATGGCTTCTGCAGTGTCTCCTCCTCCTGCTATTGTGACTGCATCTGCTTTTGATAACAATTTGGCTAGTGCTCTTGTGCCTTTTGAGAACTTTGTGATTTCAAACATTCCTGGCGGGCCTGACCAGAATACTGTTCTGCTGTTCTTAACTATCTCCTGTATTCTTTTTAGTGTTTTTGGGCCTATGTCTACAACATACCAGTTTGCAGGTATCTTATCAACAGTTACTGTTTTTGTCTTTGCACCTGCTGTTATTTTATTAGCAACAATCACGTCTTCTGGTGTTATTACTTTTTTGCTTGAAATAAACTTCTTGTCTAATTTGAGTTTCTCGATTTTAGATTTTCCTATTTTATGGCCTCTTGCTTTCAATAATATGTTTCCCAATACCCCTCCGATGAATAAATTGCTTGCTTTTGTGAACATTTTTTCAGCTGCTTTTAGCTTGTCTTCTTTCATTCCGCAGATTATTGCAAAAAAGGGTTTTCTTGGCTTGCGCGCCTTGTCTAATTGCTTCAGCTCTTTCACAACTAATAATCCTGCGCAGCTTGGTAAAAAGTATGGTATTCCATACACTGAAGCGTGTTTTCTGTGCAGTGTTGCAAATGCGTCATTTACATACACGTCTGCCAGTTCTGCAAGGCTCTGTGCAAAAAACTTGTTGTTCTTTGTTTCTTCTGTATAAAACCTGAGATTCTCTAACAAGCAGACCTCTCCTGTCTGCATCTCATTTATCTGGTCTTCCACACTTGCTCCTATGCAGTCATCTAGTTTTATGATATTTGTTTTCAGTAATTTACCTAATCTCTTGGCAACAACATCCATTCTTAGCTTGTCATCTACTTTTTTTGGCCGCCCTAAATGCGACATTAATATCACTAATGCTTTTTTCTTTAGCAGATAATCTATTGTTGGTATGACTGCTTTTATTCTTCTGTCATCCAGTATCTTGCCTTTTTTGTCCAGTGGAACATTAAAGTCAACCCTGACTAAGACTCTTTTGCCTTCTAGGTCCATGTTTTTTAGTGTGTTGAATTTCATAATTTTTTCATCACATCTACCATTCGTGCAGAATATCCCCACTCATTGTCATACCATCCGCAGACATTGACTTGGTTTTTTCCCACTACTTGTGTAGAAAGTGAGTCAAATATGCAGGAATGAGAATTCTGGATTATGTCTGTGCTCACTAATGGCTCTTCTGAGTATTCTACTATGCCTTTTAGTTTTTTTGCAGCTTTCTGGAATGCTTTATTCACTGCCTCTGGTGTGGCAGTCTTCTTCAGCACTGCTGAGAACTGGCATATTGATCCGCAAACAACAGGCACTCTTATTGCCATTCCGTTTAGCTTGTCTTTTAGTTCTGGGATTGTTTTCACAACTGCTTTTGCTGCTCCTGTTGTTGTTGGCACTATGTTCACTGCAGCTGCTCTTCCTCTTCTTATGTCTTTTTTGTGAGGTGCATCCACCAGTTTTTGCGTGGCAGTGTATGCATGCACTGTTGTCATGAATCCGCTTATTATGCCGAATTCATCATTCAGTATTTTTACTATCGGTGCTATGCAGTTGGTTGTGCAGGAAGCATTAGAGATAATTTTGTGTTTTTTCTTGTCATACATCTCAAAGTTTACCCCTAAAACAACTGTTACATCCGGTTGTTTTGCTGGCGCGCTTATCAGGACTTTTTTTGCTCCTGCTTTTATGTGCTTCATCGCCCCCTGCCTGTCTGTGAAGAATCCTGTGCACTCTGCAACAACGTCAACGCCTAGTTTTTTCCAAGGCAGTTTTAGAGGGTCTTTTTCTGCATACACTTTTATTTTTTTGTTGTCAACAATGATGTGGTCTTTGTCGTAAGATACTTTCTTCTTGTATTTCCTGTATACAGAATCATATTTCAGAAGATGCGCCAGTGTTTTTGTGTCTGTTAAATCATTGATTGCGACGATGTTAAGTTTTTGCTGGATAGCAATTTCAAATATTTGCCGGCCTATCCTGCCGAACCCGTTTATAGCAAAGCGAGTCATATTTTCACCTCAATTTTTTCCGAAAATTGAGACCAGCAGAGCCCCTCAGGGATCTGCGCTGCCTCTTTAGGGTCAAGTTACTTGTTGGCGTATATATATTTTTCTACTTAAGCACAAAAAGCTTTTATATTTGTTACGCAAAATAAACAATAATGGATACTGAAAAAATTATTTCAGATCTTGATGTTTTGCAAGAGTACATGACAAGAGAGGTTATTACTCAAGCACGAACACATGATGAAATAAAAGAATTCATTGCGATTCTCAAGCAGTTCTTTAAGGAAGTTTCTCTGTTTATGACATATTTTACCGGCACTTACCAGACACTGCAAGATTTGAAAAGGTCTCTTGACGAAGCAAAGGGTTCTGAAGAATCTGTTGCTTTAGGGTTAGAAGTTAAGAACAAAATTTATGAACTGGACAAAATAAAAGAAGCAATTCCTACTGTTGTTAAAAAGTACACTAAACTTACTGATAAAAGACAAAGGCACAACATAATTAATAAGGCAGATGCTGCTGTTGGTGATCCTACAATATCAAACATATTTCAAAGGCAAATAAAAGCAAATGTGATACAGATATGCACTCTGTTGCTTAATATAAGTGCACAACCTACTAAAGATCCGAAGAAAAATTTTGACGATATTTTTGCTTTTTTTCAGGCACTTGAAATCGGGGTGCGCGATTTGGTTGATAATCTTGAAGTGCTTTATAACAGGAGGAGGCCTGCGCCAGGAAGACAATACAGGATTGAAGCTTCAAGTTATTTTCGCGACCAAAAGAATGCGTACTTTGGCAATGGTTTTAAGTCAGTGTGTATTGGTCTTGATAAAATTAAAGGTTTCGCAGATGGGGGTCAGATACCCCGCACGCCGCAGGCAGGAGAACCGCACTGTTATGGCAGGGCCCCGAATCATCTCAACAGCGTTGTTCTTGGAAGTGACAAGCGTTTGGTTTTTTACATGTATCCAGATGACAACGGCACAGTGATACGATTATGCGCTTTTATTGATTCAGGAACCCATAATACTGCTCTGGATGCGCTGAATTCTGGTCAACAAAGACCTGGCAATTTGTATTGGTGCATAATAACTAAGCTTCCTAATCATAAAATAGACCGCACTTTTTTTGAAGATTTCAGAGAAATTGAGATAGATGAAGCTAACAAAACATTAAAAGATTTGTGAAATAAGAATTCTTATTTTTTTAATATCCCAGTCTCCGCCAAGTGCCTTGCCGTTTTCAGTTGCAAGATACTTTCCTGGTTCTACTAATTTAGGGTCTTGGTGTACAAATAATCTTTTTTGGCCGTCAAATGCCCAAAGCTCTTCTGAGAACTCTCCTGCAGCCATCTTTTTCTTGACAGTTTCTATTGCTTGGTCAACAGGAATGTCTGCTCCTTCTTGTTCAGCAAAACAATAAAGATTGTAGTTAATTTCTTTGTTATCTGCTTTGCCTTCTTTAGAATAACAGTACATCCAGCTTCCTGGCTGCATATCGTCGTTTGTATTTGACAGCATGACACCCATGCTTCTTGCAGTCTCATCAGCCACAGTCTCTAAGTCAGTTCTGTTTCTATAAGTAACAATATTTCCTAGAATTGTAACTGGTGTTTTCTCCCCCATCAATGAAGGAGTATGCATTCTTTCCTTAAAAACCTTTTGACTCATCCCCATATTTAACATATAGCACCCAAAACTATTTAAAGCTTTTGTTACTTGTTGGTGATTAATTTAAGAATTGCTTCGTGTGCCTTGACTATGTCTTTTTCTTTTACGTATATTAGAAATTCTGGAGGGCATACAACCATTTCTTGTAAATTGATATTTGCCAGTGCAATTTCACTTGCTATTCTTGCCAATACCCCTCTTTTCTCCAGTGATTTTGCACTTAGCTTTACATTTATTTCACTTAGTTCATCTTGTATCTTGCTTGTGTTTTCCTTGTCAAACAGTTTTTTGATGTCACTGAGCTTTGGCTGCTCTACTATTATCTTTACTTCTTTGCTTCCTGTAGTGATTCTTATTGAGGCTGGCTTCTGAACTGTGCAGAACTTCTTGAAGAATTCAGAAGGCCGCATGTTGAGCGTGATACATGCAACATTATTTTTCGTCGATACAACTGCTCCCTTGAAGCAGCCTATCAAGGATTTTTCCTCTTCCTTGAATTTTTCCTGGCTCTGGAATCTTCTTATTGCTGATATGACTGAATCTAAAGAGGCTCTTAGAGGATATTTTTGCAGTATGTATTTTGCCAGTGCTCTTGTGTTGATTAATTTTCTTTGAATGTCTTTCTGTATTGCTAGATCGCTTTTTAGTATCTGCCATACGTCTTGATTGATATTTGCCTTGTTTGCCATATTCTATATTAAAATGACATACTTAATAAATCTTTCGTAATTTGTCAATTTTTTAACAAATAGGTCATAATTCTATGTTTTCATGAAAATGTGTCGTTTAGTATAAATAAATTTCATGTATTCGTCTAAAGCAAGTAGTTAAAAAAGTGAGTGAGGTAATATCATGAACGATACTGAAAAAACAGCAGCTTATTTAAACCTAACAATTGAAGAAGCAATAAAGTTAATGGGGGAACCAGCGGCGCACGACGGAATTACAACAAAAGTGGCAAGCGCCCCTGTTTTAGAAGAAGATTCAAATGCCTGGTACTGCAAGAACAGGACAGGCGGCTTGCAATATTGTCTGGAATTAAACGGACAGCGCATCTGCCTGCTTAAAGCAAAGTGCCTTTCACAGCGGGACAACGGCACAAAAGCAAAAATCTGCGCCTACAACAGAAAATAATTTTTCTTTTTCTTCAGTAAAATTTAAATACTAAATAACTTGAGTTCTATTAAAACAATGAACATTCTGCAGTGATGTTGTTCAGAGAAAAAAAAAAGGTGCCGCATTGAAAAAAATAACTAACATTGCTGTTTTTTTGATAATGCTTGCTGTGCTTATAGTCGGGTGTCAAGGAGGAGGAAAAGCAGTCAGCAGGCTTTATGGTGCTGAAAAATCAGATGCATACATAATGCCTCCAGACAGGGTTGCACCACTTCCCTATGAAGTCCTTTCAGAGTATCAGGAACTATACGACAAAGCATACGAACTTAGGATGATTGCATTTGAGTTCAGGGAAAAGGCAAATTTCCTTTTTGCATTTGCAGACAATCTTGATAATCTGGCAACGAGGTTAGAGCAAAGTAGTATTTCGCTTACAGGGGGCGTTGTCGCTGGGCAGATGCAAGAACCGGGTTTCACAGACATACCTGAAACAGGGTATGACGCATACCTGCCAGTTATTGTACAAGAAACCCTGGGAAATGATGAACAGTTTTATCCTAATGCAAATCTGCGCAAAGCAGAAATATCAAAACTGAAAATAATTTCTCAGGAAATCAGGGCTGATGCGCGGGACATGGAAGAAAAAGCAAAATGGTATGACCAGTATGCAGTTGAAGTTGAAAGCATTTCCCATACTGTGAAAAACAAATAAGGTATAGTAAAATTTATATATGGTACAGTCTAATTTTCTTTAAAAGAGTCTGCATACTGATTCGTTTTAAAAAAAAAGGTGAAGCATTGAAAAAAATAATAATCCTGCTGCTTGTTTTAACAGTGGTGCTGATAGGTTGCAAGCCGCAGATAAGCGCAGGAAAAGCAACTGCGTCTACGCCGGTTTTCCTTAGGGTTTATCAATGCATTAATTCTGATTGGCATGGGCAGGATATAATTTTCAGGTCAGCAAAAAAAGATTTTTTGTCTGTTAGAGACAGTTGCGAAGGCGACACTGCATTTACTCCTTTTGCTGTTGTTGGATATGCACTTGAAAAGCCCTTGCCTGGATATGATATGGTTGCTTTGACATCTTGTTATCATGAAGAAGAAAGAATTGAGCCTGGATTATTTTATGGGACTGTGCCAGAGGAAGTAGCAAGATGGATGTTTGTTCCAGAGCAGGCAAGGTCAAAGCATTTTTACCGCGATCACTTGGTTTTTGCAGCAAAGGAATATGCCTGCCCAGTAGGATATAACAAGGAAAGAGAATTAGGCTACATATTCACTAAGAATTTCCCTGGATATACCAGACCAATATATCAATTACATGCTGATGATTGGAGTAACGGCCAGTGGGGGCATGTTCTTTATACAAGCAAAGTACTTGTCTATCAAGGCACAAAATACAATGATGCCCAGTTTTTAGGTTATTTCTTAACAGAGCCAAAATTGCCAATTACAGAAGCAGAGCTGCTTATGGAAAATACCGCAGTACGCAATGAGATACTCTGCTGTTATTGGATGAGAACAAGGACTCTGCAAACAAGGGCTGCATGCCTTGAACTTGAAGGCAGCGAAATCCTTCAAAAAAGTGAGTGCCCTGGCGGAGTGGATTATCCTACCTGTGACCAGCTTAAAGAGCAGTGCTCTTGGGATGTCAGCTTTGAAAATGCAAAATGCAGTGCAGAAGCAATACAAATTGAAGAAGACTGCCAAGCGATGAATGAAAAACTCAGAGGACTGAAAATATACCTTGAAAACCTGCAGAAAACAGACAGAAAATACTCCAATTACATAACTGGCGGAATAAGTGCTGAACAGCGTTTTGAACAATCTGCTGCTGAGCTAAAGAAACTGTATGAAAAAAGCCCAATGCTATTAATCAGGCAGTATATGTACAAAGGAGGGCAACTTTTACCACTGCCTCCTTGGTTCCAATACCCTTATACCACATCGAATATGTTTGAGGATTCTTATGAGCCAAAACCTGGCTACTTATTAAGCGAGGAATATGTTAAAGCAAATAAATTGTATGCAAACAAAATACTCCGGTGCACCAGTTCCGGCGGCGGCTCTGGAACCATCTGGAATGCCGACGCGCTCTGGGCAGTTGAAAAATGCCCAAGCACACTGCCAGGAGAAACCCCGCTTGTCTCAGAAGTTGTAGGGTACTCACTTAAAACACAAGAATCCGGAACAGAAGAAGTATACATCTGCAGAGAACCACACGCTGGTTATAATTTCCTTTCCAAAGACGAGAATTGCTATGGCAGGCCAAACTACAGAAGAATTAGCTCAATAGGCTTCCTGCCTCAAACTGCAGACTGGACTGAACCACCAAAACCAGAGGAGCCAAAAGCAATAGTCTGCTCTCCAGAAGAAGCAGCAAAGATTAAAGCAGATTGTGAAGAATTAATTGCAAATGCAAGACAGGAATGCCAGAAATTAATCAGTAGAACAAAAGAAAATTGTGAAGATATAGAAGCAGAATATTACAGGCTGCTTGAAATAATCCATCAAATACAAGGGCTTATTAAAGAGTAAATTTTTTCTTCAGTAAAATTTAAATACTATTAAGTCTGATTTCCTCTAAAAGAGTAAATATTGTTAAGTAATCCAATCTATAATTAAAAAAACAAAAAAAGGCAGCGCCGAAGCAAAGTCTCGGCTGGTCTTTTTTTGTAAAACAAAAAAAGGTGATAAGAGTGAGAAAATTTGCATTAATATCTGTTCTAATATGTTTAGCATTATTGGCAATCAGCTGTAAAGCTCCAGAGATAGG
>JAHWHY010000009.1 GCA_019323015.1 Candidatus Woesearchaeota archaeon | reverse complement strand
GATAAAGGCCGTGTTGTTGTTTTTCTTGCGAAAAACACGCGTGATGAAGGTTATCGTTGGTCTTCTTTTCATAAGGAGAAAAGAATGCATCGTGTCTTGAAGGATTTAAAGAGTAAATTGCAGTTAAAGAAAGAGGCCCAGCCAAAGCTTGCTAAGTTTTGTGATGATGTTCAGAAGATTAAGATTTTTGCAGATTATCGGGAGAAAGGCTCTGGAACAATAAAAGAATTGTGCGACTTGAATGTTGATTTGAAATTAGAGATGCTTGATTCTGCTGATTATGTTTTAAGCTCTCGTGTTGGTGTTGAGATAAAGAATGTCAAGGATTTTGTTGATTCTATTGTTGACGGCAGGTTACTTGGCCAATTGAAGGTTTTGAAAGAGAAGTTTGAGCGTCCTGTTGTGATTATTGAAGGTTCTGAGGATATGTTTTCTATGCGTAATGTTCACCCTAATGCTATCCGTGGCATGCTTGCCACTATTGCTGTTAGTTATGGCATTCCTGTAATCCAGACTAAAGATTTCAAGGATACTGCGCATACTTTATTAGCCATGGCTCGTCGTGAGCAGGAGAATGGCAGCAAGGAATTTAGTTTGCATTCCTGTAAAAAGCCTTTAACCCTGAAAGAACAGCAGGAGTATATTGTTTCTTCTCTTCCTTTTGTCGGTCCTTCTGCTGCAAAGGAATTATTAAAGCACATGAAAACAGTAAAGAACATCATCAATGCAGATGAAAAAGACTTAAAGCAAGTCAATAAAGTCGGCGATAAGATTGCTAAAGGCATAAAGGATGTTGTTGAGAAGGATTATGAAAATTAAGAAAGATTTATAAGCGCTTTGTTCTGTTGTTGTTTTATGAAAAAGAAACTCTTGAGATCAGATCAGATAATAACCACACAGGATTATCCAGTATATAATAAGCATATATTAGTGATATTCTTTAGGGTTTTCAGTAAAGGGTTTGGAAAAATACTGCCTCCTGTTCCTGTTTTTCATATCTCATCTGGAATTCCTTATGTTAAAGGAAAAGATGCTAAATCTAAGAGATACAATAAGATGTTGTCAAGTTACCTAGAGAAAAATCCTAGAGCAAAGTATTTTCTGATAGATGGCGGGCATAAGACATCTGCAGCTGCATTAGCACACAAACTGATTCCTGCGATAATTATGGAGAATGATAAGGATTTTACAAAAATTCGTAGATTACAATCAAAAGGAGAGTTTTTTGGATTCCACAATCCTTCAAAAACACTGAAAGCGTGCATCAAAGAAGCGGCTAAGCATCATTTTGGTGCTAAAAAATTTCTAACTGTAGAAGATAAAGTTAAAAAAATGATTAAGCATAAAGATGTGCCTAAATATATGATATCTGCATATAAAAAATAAATTTATTCAATCAAATCCTTGTGTGCATTAACAAATGCTTTGATGCTTCTGTCAAATGTTTTTTCAACTTCTGGCGGGAACAAGCAGCCAGGCAATTCTCCTCTTTCTCTGTGTTCTCGTATGCATTCGCAGCAGATTCCTTTGTTTGGGCATCCTGGGTATGTGCAGGTGCATTCTTTGAGGTTTTTTTCTTTTTGGCACTCCATTTTACACCTTCATTGAGTTTAATCTTTTGATTCTTTCCTGCATTGCAGGGTGTGTGCTGAACAAGCTAACCAGCCCTCGTGCAGAAAATGGGTTTGTGATAAACAAGCTGCTTGTTGCAGTGTTTCCAAACCTGATAGGATTGTTTTTGTTTGCCTGCTCTAGTTTATGCAGTGCACTTGCCAGTGCTTTTGGTTCTTTTGTAAATTGTGCTCCTGTTGAGTCTGCCAGATACTCTCTTGAACGAGATATTGCTAATTGTATTATTACTGCGATTATTGGTGTTAGTATTGCCAAGAACAACAAACTTAAACCATTTCCTCCTCTGTCATCTCGCATTCCTCCGAATATTGCTGCAAATCTTGCCATGAATGCTAGATAAGATATCACTGCTGCAATTGTTGCAGCAATAGTAGACACAAGAATATCTCTATTCTTTACATGCGCAACTTCATGAGCAATTACTCCTTTTAGTTCTTTTTCGTCGAGAATCTTTAGTATTCCTTGTGTGCATGCAACTACTGCATTTTTTGGGTTTCTTCCTGTTGCAAATGCATTTGCATTGTCTGTAGGCACTATGTAAACTTTTGGTTTAGGGATTCCTGCGCTTTTAGAAACCTCTGAAACTATTTTATGCAGTTGGGGATACTCTGATTTTTTTGCAGGTTGCGCTCTGTATAACCTCAATACAATTTTGTCAGAGTAAAAATAGCTTCCAAAGTTCATTATCACTGCTATTGCCAGTGCAATGCTTAGTCCTGTTGTTCCTCCTATTAATTGTCCTGCAACCAGCATTAATCCTGTTAATATTCCGAGTAAGAGTACTGTCTTTATTTGGTTCCACATAATTACACCCCAATCTATAAAACACTGTTTTACTATTTAAAGCTTATTAATCTAACCACTGGACACTCTATCGCAACAAATATATACTAGCATAATATTCATTTGTTTGGGGGTATTATGGCTATCCATCTCAGCACTTTATTGAAGTTTTACAAGAGAAAAGATATCTGTGATGCTATCATACAGGCTGCTGATGACAAGGAAATTGCTATTAAGTTTGGGGATAAAGGCTTTGGCAAGAGGCCTGACGTTCTAAAATACCCTAAGGATGTTCTTGAGTTTGCTAAGAAAGGCGCCACTTCTTTCCATTGTTCAGAAGAATTGTGGGTTAATCCATTGCAGCTAAACCCTACTTTATCAAGAAAAGATATGGATGAATTAAGAAAAGGCTGGGACTTGGTATTAGATATTGACTGTCCTGTCTGGGAGTATTCTGCTATTGCAGCTGACTTGTTAGTGCAGGCCATGAAATATCACGGCGTCAACACGATTTCTGTTAAGTTTTCTGGTAATCATGGTTTTCATATTGCTGTTCCTTTTAAGGCGTTCCCTAGGACTGTTCATGGCAAGCCAACGAGATTATTGTTTCCAGAAGGTCCGAGAAAGATTGCAGGTTATCTTGGTGAGATGATCCGCCCTCATCTTGCGAGAAAATTAGTTGAATACGAGAATATAAAGACTATCTGTAAAAATATTGGCAAGGATTTCAAAGAGGTTGTAAAAAATGGCAGGTTTGATCCCTTTGAGGTATTGCAGATAGACACTGTATTGATAGCAACAAGACATCTCTACAGGATGCCTTATGCTTTTAATGAAAAGTCTGGTTTAATCAGCATTCCTATAAAATCAGAGGATATCTTAAAGTTTAAGAAAGAAGACGCAAAGCCTGAAAACGTAAAGGTTAACATGCATTTTCTTGACCAAAAGCCAGAGCCTAATGAAGCAAAGAAACTCATACTCCAGGCTTTTGATTTTGAGGTTAAAGAGCAGGAGATTAAGATAAAGCAGACCAAGGGTGATTTCTCTTCTCCTGAGAATGCTGTTCCAGTGGAGTATTTTCCGCCGTGCATAAATAGTATTCTTAAGGGTTTGCAAGACGGCAAGAAGCGTTCTTTGTTTGTTCTAATGAATTTCCTGCATTCCTGCGGCTGGGAGTATGACAAGATTGAGGAATTGCTGGAAAATTGGAATAAGAAAAATCCAGAAAAGTTAAGAGAAGTAATAATCAAGGGCCAGGTAAGATATCATAAAGCTAACAAGAAAAAAGTTCTTCCCCCGAATTGCAGTAATAAGTCATATTATCTTGATATGCATGTCTGCAATCCTGATAATTTCTGCCCTAGGATTAAGAATCCTGTGAATTACGCTATTCTAAAACAAAAGTTAGTTTATTTAACAAAAACAAAGAAAAAAAAGAAAAAGGTTAAAAAGACTAACAAGGTACCTATTGACCAATAGCAACCTTTATAAACAAACTTGTGTTTCTTTCACAAATCTGACTAGCCTGGAAAGAAGCATTTCAGTACAAACGTCGGAGGTGGAGATTAACTCTTTTACTTCTACGAAATGCTTCAAAGGTTCTGTCGGTATTGAGGGGTGTGTACTAAGGTACACTATCTTGTTTAAAAATGCCTACAAAAAGAAGTCCAAGAAAAGGAAGTATGCAGGTTTGGCCGAGGAAAAGGGCCAAGTCAGAGACAGTCAGAGTTAGGTCTTGGGCTAAGTCAAAAGATGCAAAGCCTCTTGGTTTTCCAGGATACAAGGCTGGCATGACTCACATTCTCATAACAGACAACCGGGCAAACTCCATCACAAAAGGAGAAGACATAAGATTCCCTGTGACAGTGATTGAGTGTCCGCCGATCAAACTGATTGGCTTCACACTCTATAAAAAAGACGCTTATGGTCTTCATGCTTCTTCTCAAATTCTCGCTGACAAACTGGACAAAGAGCTTGCAAAGAAGTTTCCTTTGCCTAAAAAATCAAAGAAAAAAGTTAGCGACGTAAAGATTGAAGAGTATGCAGACTTGATGCTTCTGGTTCAGACACAGCCAAAGCTTACAGGTATTGGCAAGAAAAAGCCAGAGATTTTTGAGCTGGGTATTGGCGGTGACCTGAATGCTAAATTTGATTTTGTTAAGAATAATCTTGGAAAAGAGCTTAAGGTCGAGGATGTTTTGCAGGAAGGCATGCTGCTTGATTCTCATGCAGTAACTAGGGGCAAAGGCTTTCAAGGTCCTGTCAAGAGATTTGGTGTTGCAATAAGACAGCACAAGTCTGAGAAGACAAAAAGAGGCCCTGGTTCTTTAGGTCCATGGCACGGCAAGCTTAACTGGACAGTCTCTAATGCTGGCCAGATGGGCTATCATCAGCGTGTCGATTATAATAAGTGGCTTCTAAAGATCGGCAATAAGCCTGAGGAAATTAATCCAAAAGGCGGTTTTCTTCATTATGGTGATGTAAAAAACAACTATATTCTTGTCAAAGGCTCTATCCAGGGACCAGCTAAAAGAATGATCAAGCTTATACAGGCTGTCCGGCCTGATCCAAAAGTTCCTAAAGAGGCGCCAGCTATTTCATATGTGTCTCTAGAGGCAAAGCAGTAAAATGGAATTAAAAGTTTTAACAGCACAAAACACAGAATCTGGCAAGAAGAAGCTGCCGAAACAGTTTAGCGAGCCTGTTAGGCTGGATCTTATTAAGCGGGCTGTTGAAGCTATTCAGTCTCATAACAGGCAGCAGTATGGTGCTGATTTCCGTGCAGGACTGAAGCATAGTGCTACCTTGAGCAAGAAGCGTAGGGAGTATAGGGCTTCTTATGGTCACGGAATCTCCAGGGTTCCTAGAAAGATAACATCCAGAAGAGGTACGCAGTTTAATTGGACTGCTGCGATTGTTCCTGGTGTTGTTGGCGGACGAAGAGCACACCCTCCTAAGGCTGAGAAAGTTTATGCTAAAAAGATTAATGACAGGGAAAGAAGAAAAGCAATTCGTTCTGCAATTGCTGCTACATTAAATAAAGAGCTTGTTGCAGAGAGAGGGCATGTTTTGCCTGAAAAATTCCCATTCCTTGTCTCAAAAGATTTTGAAAAGCTTGAAAAGACAAAGGCGGTTCTTGACAGCTTGAAAAAATTAGGTCTTGAAAAGGATCTTGCGCGTGCTTCAAAGAAAAAAGTTCGTGCTGGAAGAGGAAAATCTAGAGGAAGAAAATACAAGAAAAGCAAGGGTGCTTTGATTGTTGTCTCAGGAAAATGCAAGCTTTTGAAGGCTGCAGATAATATTCCTGGGGTGGATGTTGTTGAGATAAAAAATATCAATGCAGAGCTTTTGGCTCCTGGTGCTCAGCCAGGAAGGCTTACTTTATTCACAGACTCTGCAATTGAGATACTTGAGAAAGAAAAACTGTTCATGTAAAAATGGAATCACTAAGAGTAATCAAATATCCATTGGCGACTGAGAAATCAATCAGGCTGATGGAGGCAGAAAACAAGTTGATTTTTGTAGTTGATGATAAAGCAAACTGCAATGATGTAAAAAAAGCTGTTGAAGAGGTTTTCAAGGTCAAGGTTGACAAGGTTAATACTTACATAATGAAAGGCAAGAAAAGGGCGTATGTCAAGTTTGCAAAAGAATTTCCTGCAATTGACATTGCAACTAATCTTGGATTAATGTGATAATATGGGAAAGAATCTGATACAACAAGCACGGGGAACAGGAAGCCCAAGATACAAGGTTCCAAGCTTCCGGTTTAAGACAGATGGAAGGCTAAGATCCCCTAGGACTGAATGTATTAATGGAAAGATTCTTGATATCTTGAATTGTCAGGGCCACTCTGCTCCTGTTATCAAGGTTAAGTATGATGATGGTGAGACACGGTTGATGATTGCTCCTGAAGGTATCCGTGTTGGAGACACTCTTTCAGCTGGTCAGGGCGCAGTTGCTGAGCCTGGAAATATTCTTTCACTTGCAGAGGTTCCTGATGGAACTTTCATCTTTAATATAGAGAGCCAGCCAGGTGATGGCGGCAAGTTTTGCAGGGCTTCTGGAAACACTGCAAGATTGCTCACAAAATCAGATAAATATGCTACTGTTATGCTTCCTTCAAAAAAGCAGAAGAAATTCAACTTAAAGTGCCGTGCAATGGTTGGTATTATTGCTGGCGGCGGAAGGCATGAGAAGCCTATATTGAAGGCAGGAATCATGCATTACAAGAAAAAGGCAAAGAACAAGCTGTATCCAAGGACAGGCGGTTCAAAGATGAATGCTATTGATCATCCATTTGGTAACAAGCGTTCAGCTCGTAAGGCAAAGCAGAAGCCGGTTTCAAGGTTTGCGCCTCCTGGAAGAAAGGTTGGTAAGCTTGCAGCTAAGAGGACTGGTAAGAGGAAATAAACATGGCAAAGATATTTTTATTTCGTGGAAAGAAAGTTGAGGAATTAAAGAAGATGTCTCTTACAGAGTTTGCAGAGCTTTTGACATCAAGAGAGAGAAGATCTTTGAAAAGAGGCTTTACACCTGCGCAAAAAAAGCTGCTTGAGGCTCTGAAAAAAGATAAGAGGGATTACAAGACGCACTGCAGGGACATGATTATCATTCCTGAGATGATGGGTAAGTCAGTCAGGGTTCATAATGGCAAGGAGTTTGTCATGATTAAGATTAATGAAGAGATGCTTGGTCACAGGCTTGGGGAGTTTGCAGTTACTCGGAAGAAAGTTGCGCACTCTAGCCCAGGTATTGGTGCTACTAGATCAAGCGCGAGCTTGTCAGTGAGGTAAACATGAGCTATAAGTATTCAACAAATATCGGGGAAAATTGTGCTAAAGCAGTAGGCTTGGCTCTGCCAATCTCACGTAAGCAGTCAATAATGATTTGTAAGTTCATTCGAAACAAGAATGTTCAGCTTGCAAAACAACATCTTTCAGAGGTTATTTTGAAAAAGCGCGCAGTTCCTTTCACAAGATTCAATGATGATATGGGTCATAAGGCAGGCATGGCTGCAGGAAGATACCCTATTAAGGCTTGCCAAAATATATTGGCTCTGCTTGAGTCTGCTGAGGCTAATGCGCAGTTCAAGGGTTTGAGCACTGCTGACTTGGTTGTCATGCATGCCAGTGCTCAGAAAGGTCCTGATTCCTGGCGGTATGGACGGCACATCAGGAGGCAAGCTAAGAGAACTCATATTGAGATTGTGCTTGAGGAGAGAAAGACTGCTAAGAAAGAGAAAAAACAGGAAAAAGCAAAGCCAAAGGAGACAAAATCAGCTGAAGCTCCTAAAAAAGAAGTAAAGCCTGTTGTTAAAGAAGAGAAAAAACCTGAAGTTAATAAAGAACAATCAAAAGAAGAGTCAAAGCCTGAAGCTAAAAAAGAAGAGTCAAAGTCTCAAGAAAAAAATCAAGCTGCAAAAGAAGAGGTTAAGAAGAAATGATTGAAAGAAAATTGCTTAAGTCAAAGATGAAGGAATTCCAGGTTGAGGATTACATAGCAAAGACTCTTCAGAATGCTGGTCACTCTCACACAAAGCTTGTCAGGACTCCTCTTGGCGAGAAGATCATTATCTTTGCTTCAAGGCCTGGCATTGTTGTTGGCCGTAAGGGAGAGAATATCAAGAAGTTAACTAATACTTTAAAGAGAAAATTCAAGTTTGAGAATCCTCAGATTGAAATCTCTGAGGTTGAGAATCCTAATCTTGATGCGCAGATTGTTGCTGAAAAGATTGCTTCAACTCTTGAGCGTTTCGGTCTTAAGAGGTTCAAGGCAACCGGCCACAAGACACTTAGTGATGTCATGAGTGCTGGAGCAATTGGTATCGAGATTGTTATGTCTGGAAAAATTCCAAGCACAAGAGCAAGGAGCTGGAGATTTTATTCAGGTTACCTGAAGAAATGCGGAGACATTGCATTAACTGGTGTAAAAACTGCTTATGCTAGTGCTCAGTTAAAGTCAGGCACAGTGGGTATTCGTGTTAAGATTATGCCTCCTGATGTTAAGCTGCCTGACGATATCGAGATTACAGAAGAGCCAACACAAGAAGTTGAGGAAGTCAAGGAAAAATGAAGCTTAAGGATCTTAAAGCAATGCCGGCAGAGGAGCTCAAGGTTAAGAAAATTGAGCTCTTGAATGAGCTTATCAAGGAAAAAGCTCAGGTTGCTACTGGCACTGTCCCGAAAAATCCAAGCAAGATTAAGCTTGCTAGAAGGACTATCGCAAGGATAAATACTATACTTGCAAACCAGGAGGTTAAGAAAAAAGCATGACAGCATGTCCAAGATGCGGTCTACCACAAGACCTTTGCGTTTGTGAGAGCATAGCAAAAGAAAGCCAGAAGATTATCGTGAAGATAATTAAGAAAAAGTATGGCAAAAAATACACGACAATACACGGGATCGACCCAAAAGAGATCGACCTCGATAAGCTGGCTAAACAACTGAAAGCAAAATTTGCTTGCGGAGGCACTGTCAAGAGCGGCATTATTGAGCTGCAGGGCGGCGGTGGAAAGTCTCCTGCTGCAGAGCAGAGGCACCTTGGCGAGGTAAAGCAGATTTTAGTTGAGAATGGCTTTGCTCCGGAAACAATATTGATTAAGTGAACAATGCAAAAGGTCAAGAAGCTCGTCAAGGATGAGTTGATTGGTAGGACTGTTGAAATCATTGGCTCTGCCAACAAGGCAAATGTAGGCATTTGCGGCAGGATCGTGGATGAGACCAAAAATTTGCTGGTCATCGAGACCTTGAAAGGGCTGAAAAAGGTCCTTAAGAAAACAAATACCTTCCAGATATCATATCTGGAAGATAAAGTCACGCTCAAAGGCGAGCTGTTGTATGGTGCGCCTGAAGAAAGAATCAAATCAAAGGTGAAAAATGAAAACAGAAGCTAAGGACAATAAACAACCGGGTTTTGATAGCTTGAGCCTTAGAGGACGTACTTTTAGAGGGGTTGTTATCAATGATGTTATGCAGAAGACTGTCACAGTAGAGTGGGAGAGAAGAAAGCATAATACAAAGTATGAAAGATACGAGAAAAAGAGGACTCGTGTTAAAGCTCATAATCCTGAAAAAATTAACGCTAAAAAAGGCGATCTTGTTGAGATAAGGGAGTGTAGGCCTTTGAGCAAGACAAAGAATTTTGTTGTTATTAAGAAGCTTGGCGAGGAGAGATTATTCAAAGAGCGTGAAAAGTCTCTTGAAGAGTCCAAGGTCAAGCAGAAAAAAGCTGAAGAGCCTGTTGAAGAAAAACCAGCAGAAGTTCCAGCTGAAGAGCCTGAGAAAATAGAAGAGGTTCCTGAAAAAGAAAAAGTAGAGGAAGCAAAAGATGAAGGCAGTTAAGGCATCAATTGGGAGGGTATTGCCCCACAATGCAAAGATTCTTGCTTGTGATAATTCCGGTGCCAGGATTTTGAAAGTTATTAGTGTATTTGGTCATAAGACCAGGAAAGGAAGATACTCTGCAGCAGGTGTTGGTGATAAGATAAAGGCATCTGTTGTTGTTGGAAAGCCGGATATGAGAAAGCAGGTCGTGACAGCTGTTATTGTTAGGCAGAAAAAAGAATATCTGAGAAAAGACGGCACAAGGATACGGTTTGAGGATAATGCCGCTGTTATACTAAAAGATGATTTAGGCAATCCTAAGGGAACCATGATTAAGGGCCCTGTTGCTAAAGAGGCTTGTGAAAGATGGCCTAATGTTGCCAAGATAGCAAGCAATGTTGTTTAGAGAGGTAAAAAATGGATTGGTCAAGTGCTTGGAAGTCAAGTAAAAAACCGAAAAAACAAAGAAAGTATGTGAGGAACGCCCCAAAGCATGTTCAGGGCGCGCAGTTAGGTAGTCACCTCTCTCCTGAATTAAGGAAAAAGCACAACAAGCGTGCTATGCGCGTGAGAAAAGGTGACAAGGTTAAGGTTATGGTCGGTACTTTCAAGGGAAAGACAGGCAAGGTTGACCGCATTGACACTAAAAAGCAAAGAATCTTTGTTTCAGGTATTGAGATATTGAAAAAAGACGGAAGTAAGGCCCTTTATCCTGTGAAGCCGTCTAATTTGATGATTCAAGATATTGATTTAAGCGATAAGAGGAGAATAAAGAAAGCAAAATGAAATCACATCTAAAAAGATTAGTTATTCCAAAAAGCTGGACACTGCTTAAGAAGGAAGAGAAGTTTGTAGTCAGGCCTAGGCCTGGTGCTCATCCTGCAAAACTTAGCATGCCTATTACTTTATTGTTTAAGAGCTTGGGTTATGCATCAACAACTGCAGAAGTCAAGAAGATTCTGAACACAAAAGAAGTGCTTGTTGATGGGAAACGTGTTAAAGAGCACAAGTTTCCTGTCGGTTTGATGGATGTTATCACAATTAAAGATACAAATGATGCTCTGAGGATAGTGCTTGATAAAAAAGGCAGGCTGAAGGTTGTTCCTGCTGATAAAGAGGAAACTCAACTTAAGTTATGCAGAGTCAAGAAAAAGACTGCTTTAAAGAAAGGAAAGATCCAGCTTAATCTTTCTGATAACAGGAATATCTTGACAGACAAGTCTGCTGTTAAGGCAGGGGATTCTGTCTTGATTACAGTTCCTTTCCAGGAAATCAAGGAGCATTTGCCGCTTGAGAATGGTGCTGTGATTTACTTGATTGGTGGTAAGCGTATTGGACACAAGGGAACTGTGGATAGTATTGAAGGTAATAAGCTGATTTATTCAGAGGCAAGGAAAAAGCACGAGTCCTTGAAAAAATATGCTTTTGTTATTGGTAAAGGCAAAGAGGCTATCAAGTTAGAATGAATCAAATGCAGCAGTTAAGGATAGAGAAAGTGACATTGAATATTGGCGCTGGTAAGGATCAGACCAAGCTAGATAAAGGAATTGTTTTGATCAAGGCTATTACAGGTATTGAGCCTGTTAAGACTGTTACTAGTAAAAGGATTCCTGGCTGGGGCTTGAGACCTGGTCTTCCTATTGGCTGTAAGTTGACTTTAAGAAAGCAGAAAGCTGTGGAAATTTTGAAAAGATTGCTTGAAGCAAAGGATAAGAAGCTTGCTGAGTCCCAGTTTGATGAGCAGGGAAATATTTCATTTGGTATTCATGAATATATAGACATCCCTGGTGTCGCATATGATCCTAAGATTGGGATTATGGGTCTTCAGGTGTGTATCTCTCTTGAAAGGCCTGGTTTCAGGATTAAGCGCAGGCGTCTTGAGCCTAAGAAGATTCCGAAAAAGCATCAGATTAGCAGGGAAGAGGCTATTAAGTTTATTCAGGATAATTTTAATGTTGTTGTAGGTGATGTTGCATGACTATAAGCGATTGGAGAAAGGTCTTGAAGCAGTTAAAGCCAAAGCCTGCCAAGATGAAGAAATATATCAAGCATAATGCCCCTAAAGACAGGGCTGTTGGTAGGAGAAAGATTAAGTGCAGCCAGTGCGGAAGATATGGCGGTCATGTCAGTAAGTATGGACTTGCGCTGTGCAGGCATTGCTTTAGGGAAATCGCTCCGAAAATAGGTTTTAAAAAATACAATTAAGGTGTTAAAATGAACAATGATCCATTAGCAAATGCATTGTCCGCAACTCTGAATTATGAGCTTGCGGGAAAGAAAGAAATTATGATTAGCCCTACCTCTAAGGTGATATTAGGGGTTTTAAAGATATTAAATGCTCATCAGTATGTTGGGCAGTTTGAGACGATTACAGATGCTAGGGGCGGTTATATAAAACTGCATTTGCTTGGAAATCTTAACAAATGTGGTGTTATCAAGCCGCGGTTTAGTGTTGGATGGCAGGATTTTGATAAGTTTGAGAAGCGGTACCTTCCTGCAAAAGGCATGGGTATTATTATAATCTCAACAAATAAGGGTTTGATGACTCTTGATGAGGCACGGGAAAAGCAGATTGGAGGAAAGTTAATAGCTTATTGTTACTAAAATGAAGCAGGATTTTGATGAAGTTATTGAAATTCCTGATGGAATTCAGGTGACTGCAGATAAAGAAGTAGTTGTAATGGGTCCGAAAGGTGAGCTTAAGAGAAGCTTCATTTATCCAGGTATATATATCAAGGTTGAAGGCAAAGAAATCAAGATAACTTCAAAAAATGCCACAAAACGTGAGAAAAAATTGATTTTTACTTACAAAGCACATTTAGCAAATATGCTTCAGGGTGTTCAAGAGCCTTGGGTTTACAAGCTGAAGGTTTGTGCAAGCCATTTTCCAATGAATGTTAGTGTTAGTGGCAAGGAGTTTATTGTAAAAAACTTTCTTGGAGAGAAGGTTCCGAGAAAGATATTGATCAAGGAAGGAGTCACAGTGAAAGTTGATGGAAAAGATGTCCTTGTTGAGTCAATTGATAAGGAACTGGCAGGAAATACTGCTTCAGAAATTGAATTATTGACTGTTGTTAGGGGCAGGGACCTGAGGGTTTTCCAGGACGGCATTTACATTACTGAAAAGGCAGGTAAACCAATAAAATGAGTGTTAAAGAAAGCTTGGATTTGAGGAAAAAAATCAAGAGCAAGAAGCCGAAGTATCTTAGAGAGGAACATCATAAAAAGAAGGCTGTTAACAAAAAGTCTTGGAGAGGTCCTCGAGGAAGACACAGCAAGATGCGGCATGGTTTCCAGGGTCACAGAGCAACTTTAGAGGTTGGCTATGGTTCTCCTAGAGAGGCAAGGCACTTGCATAGCTCTGGTTTGTTGCCTGTTGTTGTTTGTAATATTGCTGAGTTGTCTGCACTAGATAAGTCACGGCAGGCAGCTGTTATTTCATGCAGGGTAGGAAACAAGAAAAAGGTCGTGCTTGTTAACAAAGCTAAGGAGCTTGGCTTGAAGATTATTAATGTTAAGGATATTACTGCTTTCCTGAAAAAGATTGATGATCAATTAAAGGCAAAGAAAGAGAAGAAAGAGACCGCTGCTAAAGACAAGGCAGCTAAGAAGAAAGAGAAAGAGAAAAAAGCTGAAGAAAAGGCAAAAAAGGCAGCAGAAGCTCCTGAAGATTCTAAGAAAAAAGAAACAAAAGAGCTTGAGAAGGTCTTGACCAAGAGGGAACGATGAAAAAATTGAAACTTCAGAAAAGATTGGCAGCAGAAATGTTGAAGTGTTCTCCTAATAGAGTGCACTTTGTTCCTGAAAGGCTCTCTGATATAAAGGAAGCTATAACTAAGGCAGATATTCGCGGACTTATCAAGCAGGGCGTTATCAAAGAGAGACCGGTTATAGGAATCTCAAGGGTTCGTGCCCGAAAAATCAAGCTTCAGAAAAGAAAGGGCCGCCAGAAAGGAAGCGGTTCAAGAAAAGGCAAGTTTTCTGCTCGCGCAAAGCCTAAAGATGTTTGGATGAATGCAGTCCGTGCTCAAAGAAAGTTTTTGAAAGAGCTTAAGGACAAGGACCTGCTGACTCCTGGCAGTTTTTGGGATTTGTACCGCAAGTCTAAGGGTGGTTTTTTCAGGAGTGTGCGTCACATTAAGTTGTTTATTAAAGAAAAAGGAATGGTTAAGGAAAAATGAGTAGGTTTACAGTAGCTAAGAGAAGGAAAAGAGAAGGAAAGACAGATTACAAGAAACGGTTAAATCTTTTGATGTCTAAGAAGCATAGGTTGATTATTCGTAAGAGTCTTAAGAACTTGTCTTTGCAGGTTGTTGAGTTTGCTCCTGCCGGTGATAAGGTAGTATTGTCTGTAAATTCGCATGATATTCAGAAGCTTGGATGGAAGGCTAATTCGAATAATTTGCCTGCAGCATATCTTTGCGGTTACTTGCTTGGTACAAAAGCTCTTGCAAAGAAGATAAAGGATTGTATTTTAGATCTTGGAATGCAGAGCAGTGTTAAAAAGGGTGTGTTGTTTGCAGCTTTAAAAGGTGTTGTTGATGCTGGCCTTAATGTTCCGCACTCTGAAAATGTGTTTCCTGAGGAAAAAAGGATTAAAGGAGAGCATATTGCAGATTATGCTAAGTCACTTAAAGAAAACAAGGAAAAATATGAAAAACAGTTTGCTGCCTGCTTAAAGCAGGGTTTTGATCCTGAGAAGTTGCCTGCTCATTTTGATGAAATTAAAGCTAAGATTGGTGCTAAAAAATGACTGAAGAAGAAGAAAAAACGGTTCAAGAACCTGTAGAAGAAGAATCTGTTGAGGAAGAAGAAAAGTTAGATGTAGAGAAAGAAACGATGGAGGTTCCTGAATCAGAAGATTTTGTTGAGGAAAAGCCGATTTCTGCTGAGCTTGAAGGCTGGAAGCCTAAGACTAGTGTTGGCAAGCAGGTGCAGTCTGGTGAAATTACTGATATTGATGTGATACTTGATTCTGGCAAAAGAATTCTTGAGCCCCAGATTGCTGATGCTCTTTTGCCTGGGTTGCAGAAAGAATTATTGCTGGTTGGCCAGTCAAAGGGAAAGTTTGGCGGCGGTTCTAGGAGAATTTTCAAGCAGACTCAAAAGAAAACACCAGAGGGCAATAACCCAAGTTTTGCTTGTTTTGCTGTTGTTGGAAATGAGGATGGATATGTTGGCGGTGGTTTTGGAAAGTCAAAAGATACTGTTCCTGCTCGTGAAAAGGCAACAAGAAATGCTAAATTGAATGTTTTCAAGATTAGACGTGGTTGTGGCAGTTGGGAATGTGGCTGCAAGACTCCGCACTCAATACCTTTTGAGGTTTCTGGAAAATGCGGCTCTGTATGTATACGGCTTATTCCTGCTCCAAAGGGAAAGGGCCTTTGTATTGAGCCGGAGTGTGCAAAGATTTTGAAGCTTGCAGGTATTAGGGATGTCTGGAGCAAGACATTTGGCCAGACTAAGGTCAAGACAAATCTTGTCAAGGCATGCATGGATGCGTTAAAACAGCTTATGAAAGTTAAGGTTAATCCAAATAAGTATGCTGCTCTTGGTATTGCAGAGGGCAGGGCTACAACAAGAATGCAAGAGGAAGAGAAGAATGAGTAAGATTGCTATTATTAGGATTAAGGGGCCGTTGCAGACTACTGCTGCTGTAAAGGATACTATGAAGATGCTTAATCTTAATAAGAAATTTAATTGTGTTATTGTAGAGGACAATCCTTCTTATAAGGGTATGCTTAAGAAAGTTGAGCACTTGATAACCTGGGGAGAGGTTTCTGAAGAAACAATCAAGCTTCTTGAGAAAAGAAAAAAAGGGAAATATTTCGCGCTTCACCCGCCGAAAGGTGGTTTTGAAAGAAAAGGAACAAAGATGCCTTTTAAGTTAGGGGGAGCATATGGCTATCGTAAGGAAAAGATTAATGATCTTATCAAGAGGATGTTATAATGACTATTAAGCGTAGACGAAAAAGCACAAGAAGTCATGGTTCTAGGACGTGCGGTTATGGTGTGTCTCACCGTGGTGCTGGTGAGCGTGGTGGCCGCGGAAGAGCTGGAACAGGCAAGAAGGGCAAGTGTAAGATGCCTGTCAAGGGCAAGTGGACTATTCAGTACTTTGGAAAGACTGGTTTTAAGTCTAAAGGCTTGCGTTATGCTAAGCATTATACTATTAATTTAAGGCAGTTAGAGGAATTGCTTGATAATTTTGTGAAGGAGAAGTTTGCTGTTCTTGAAAAGGATGTTTATGTTGTTAATCTTACTGATTTAGGCATTGATAAGTTGCTTTCAGCTGGCAAGGTTTCAAAGAAGTTCAAGATTAATGTTGCTTTTGCTTCAAAAGCTGCTGTTGAAAAGGTTAAGGCAGCTGGCGGGGAAGTTGTTTTGCTAGAAAAAAAAGCAAAGAAAATGCCTGAAACAGAGGAAAAAGGTAAAGAAGAATGAGTTTTTTCAAGAACTTGCTGTATAATCTTCCTGAAGTCAAAGGCCCTACTCAAAAAAGGCTCTCTTTCAAGGAGAAACTGAAATGGACTGGGATAATTCTTGTGTTATTTTTTGTTTTGGGCATGGTTCCTTTGTTTGGATTGGGCCAGAACGCTTTGCAGAGGTTTGAGTTATTGTCTGTTATTCTTGGGGCGAGTTTTGGTTCAATTATTTCTTTGGGTATTGGCCCTATTGTTACTGCATCTATTGTTTTGCAGTTGTTGAATGGTTCTGGTATATTGAAATTTGATCTTACTTCCCATGAAGGCAGGAAGACTTTTCAGGGTGTTCAAAAAATATCTGCAGTATTCTTCATTATTTTTGAGGCGTGTATTTATGTTTTTATGAGTGGCTTGGCTCCTCCTGCAGAGCTTGCAGGAACTGCTCTTTATTTTCAGCTTGAATTATTGCTTGTTTTTCAGTTATTCCTTGGCGGAATTTTGATTTTGTTTATGGATGAGGTTGTCAGCAAGTGGGGTTTTGGCCAGGGTGTAAGCTTGTTTATTGCAGCTGGTGTTTCTCAGAGTGTTTTTATTCGTGCTTTGAGTCCTTTGCCTTCTCCTACTAATCCTGCTATTGCTACTGGTGCTATTCCTGCACTTGTTCAGAGTTTGGCTGCTGGTGACCCGCAGACTGCTTTGTTGATGTTTGCAGGTGTTGTCTCTACTATTGTTGTTTTTGTTATGGCTGTTTATTCTCAGGCTATGAAGGTTGAGATTCCTTTGAGTTTTGGAAGGGTTCGTGGTCATGGTATTAGGTGGCCTCTGCATTTTATTTATACTTCTAATATTCCTGTTATTTTAGTTGCAGCTCTTTTGGCTAATATTCAATTGTGGGCCAGGTTGTTTCAGAATTGGGGCTTTCCTATTTTTGGCACGTTTGTTGGTAATAATCCTGCTACTGGTCTTGTTGCTTGGGTTTATTCTCCTGATATTGTTGGTAAGGCAATTAGAGGCAGCTTGACTTTTGCTGATATTGGTCATGCAGGTATTTATACTTTGATTATGCTCGTTGGTTGTGTTATTTTTTCATGGTTTTGGGTTCAGACTTCTGGTATGGATGCAAAGTCTCAGGCAAAGCAAATTATGAGTTCTGGCCTTCAGATTCCTGGTTTTAGGAAAGATGAAAGAGTTTTGGAGAGATTATTGCAGAGATATATTGGGCCATTGACCATAATGGGTGCTATTGCTGTTGGTATTCTTGCTGCAGCTGCGGACGTTTCAGGAGCTTTGACTTCTGGTACTGGTCTTTTGCTTACTGTTATGATAATCTATAGGTTATATGAAGAAATTGCTAAGCAGCACATGATGGATATGAATCCTATGCTTAGGAAATTTATGGGAGGTTCATGATGCGTATAAGGATTGTCTACCGGACTGAGGAGGATGAATAATGGGTTTTTTCAGTTTTCTTGATCCTGTCTTGAATCTTATATTTGGTCCTTTGCTTCATATTTCTCCATTTTGGGCTATTCTAATTATGTCTTTCTTGATTTCATTGATTATTGTTTTGATTTACAAGTTTGCTACTAATCAAAGCTTGATGAAGCAGCTTAAGGATGAGATTAAGGAGCTTCAGAAGCAGGCTAAAGAGCTTAAGCACGAGCCTGAGAAAGCTATGGCTGTGCAGAAAAAAGCTATGCAGACTAATATGAAGTACATGATGCAGTCTATGAAAGCTACTTTGTTTACTTTTATTCCAATCATCATTATTTTTGGTTGGTTGCAGGGTCATTTTGCGTTTGTGCCTATTCTTCCTAATCAGGATTTTACAATGACTCTTGATTTTGAAGAGGGTGCTAAAGGAAATGTTTCTGTTTCTGTTCCAGATGGCATTGAAGTTATTGGGGATAAATCAAGGACTGTTGAAGATGGCCAGGTTATTTTTGGTTTCAGGGGCAAGGAAGGTGTTTATGATTCGCCTCCTATTGAGTTTTCTTTTGATGATGAGAAATATGACAAGGAAATCATCATTACTTCTGAAAAAAATTATGTTGAGCCTTTAAAGAGGTTCTCTAAAAGAGACATTACTTCAATTACAACTAGCAATGAAAAGAATATTGTCTTGAATTTGTTTGGCTGGAAACTTGGCTGGCTTGGCAGTTACATTATTTTTGCTTTGATTTTTAGTTTGGTATTAAGAAAATTAATGAAGGTGTATTAAAATCTAAAATTTATTTTTTGAATTATTGTTTTTTATATACAAAACAATTATTCCATCGGAAATGAAGGGGTGTTCTGCCGGAATTATTCCGATTCTTAAGCCACAAAGCTTATAAATTCAGAATTCTCAGGGTTTCCATAAGAAGTGGAGCAGGCACTAAAGCTGGAATCTCCATTTTTAAATACAAAAGTATTTAAATATTACCCCATTATAACTCATTTAAATACTATTTAAATAACATTTGGGGTGGAACCAATGGCTAAAAAGAAAAAGGCAAAGAAAAGCACCAAGAAAAAGAAAGCTAAGAAAAAGGTGGTGAAGTTAAAGCCTGTAAAGCCTAGCAAGGATGCTAAAGAGATTAAAGTTGTAAACATAGTTGTTTCTGCTTCTCTAGGCCAGGATATTCCTTTGGAAAAGATGGCTGCTACTTTGAGCAATACTGAATATAATCCAGAACAGTTTCCTGGACTTGTTATCAGGATCAAGGAGCCTAAGACATCTGCATTGATTTTCAGCTCTGGAAAGATTGTTTGTACAGGAGCTAGGTCAATGGATAAGGTCCATGAGAGTATCAAGAAAATCATAAAGAGTCTGGAAAAGATTAAGGTCAAGATCAAGGACGTGCCTGACGTTAAGATACAGAACATTGTGGCTGCAGGTTCTGTTGGCATGGATTTAAATCTAAACATGCTGGCTATGCGCTTGGATAACACCGAGTATGAGCCAGAGCAGTTTCCAGGATTGGTTTACAAGCTTCCTGACCAAAGAGCTACTTTCCTTCTTTTCTCAAATGGAAAGGTAGTTTGTACTGGAACAAAGAGCGAAGAAGAGGTTCACAGGGTTTTGGATATCCTGATTGAGAACCTTAAGAAAGTTAAGAAATAGGCACTGGACAAACGCTCACAGACTATATAAATTAGTGTGAACTATATTCAAGAAAAATGGATGCAACAGATTTGATAAGAAAAATACAGGATTTTTTTGAGAAGAATTATTACGCAGAACTTCTTGAAAAGATTAGGAAGAACGAGAAGTTCATTCATATTGATTTTAGCAAGCTTTCTTCTTTTGATCCAGAAGTTGCAGATCTTTTGCTTGACAATCCAGAAGAAGTGATTAAGGCTGCTGAATTAGCAATTGAACAAATTGATTCTAAGAATGGCAAGGGCTTTGCCATGCGAGTTATTAATCTTCCAGAGTCTTCTAGGATTATGATTAGAAACATTCGAAGCAAGCACCTGGGAAGATTCTTGTTTACAGAGGGTGTTGTTAGGCAGAAGTCAGATGTTCGCCCGCAGGTTACTGCTGCTCGTTTTGAGTGTCCTTCTTGCGGCAATGCTATCTCTGTTTTGCAGTTAGATAATAAATTTAAGGAGCCTACACGGTGCTCTTGTGGCAGAAAAGGCAGGTTTAAGTTGCTGGAAAAGTCTTTGGTTGATGCTCAGATGCTTGTTTTAGAGGAAGTTCCAGAGCAGTTAGAAGGCGGTGTTCAGCCTAAGCGAGTTAATGTTTTTTTGAAAAATGATTTAGTTAGTCCTTTGTCTGAGAGAAAAACTAATCCTGGTTCTAGGATTGTTATTGCTGGAAGTATTAAGGAAATTCCTATTTTCACAAGATCCGGCAGCCAAAGCACACGTTTTGATATTTTGTTTGAATCAAATTCTGTATTTGCTGTTGAAGAGGATTTTTCAGATATTAAGATTAATAAGAAAGAAAAGGAGGCTATTGAAGCCTTGGTTTCTGATGAAAAAAACTTAATGAAAAAATTAATTGGAAGCATTGTTCCTTCTATTTATGGTCATGAAAAGATTAAAGAAGCTTTGTTGCTGCAGATGGTTGGTGGCGTGAGAAAGGTCCGTGATGACGGCGGCATCACAAGAGGAGATATTCATATTCTTTTGGTCGGTGATCCTGGTGGTGGTAAGTCTCAGATGCTTAAGAGGATTGGTAATGTTGCTCCTAAAGGTCGTTTTGTTAGTGGCAAGGGGGTTAGTGGAGCTGGTTTGACTGCTACTGTTGTTAAGGATGAGTTTTTACAGGGCTGGAGCCTGGAGGCAGGTGCTTTGGTTCTTGCTAATAAGGGTGTTATCTGTATTGATGAGTTGGATAAGATGTCTCAGGACGATCGTTCTGCTATGCATGAGGCTCTTGAAGGTCAGACTATCACTATCTCTAAAGCAAATATTCAGGCGACTTTAAGATGCGAAACTACTGTTCTTGCTGCTGCTAATCCTAAGTTTGGTCGTTTTGATCCTTATGATACTGTTGCTCGCCAGATTAATCTTCCTCCTGCTTTGATTAACCGTTTTGATTTGATTTTTCCTATAAAAGATTTACCAGATGCTGCTAAAGATGAGAAGCTCGCAAAATTTATTCTTAATTTGCATCAGAATGATCTTGCTGATCCTGATGTAGATACCAGGCTTTTGAGAAAGTTCTTGGTTTATGCTCGCCAGAATGTTTTTCCTAAGCTGACTGATTCTGCTGTTGAGGAGTTGAAAAACTACTTTATTAAGATGCGTGGTTCTGGCGGGGACATGCGTTCTGTTCCTATATCCGCAAGGCAGTTAGAGGGTCTTGTTAGGTTATCAGAGGCTTATGCTAGGTTAAGGTTAAAGAGCAAGGTTTCAAAGAAAGATGCTCAGAAAGCTATTGAGATTCTTGATTACTGCTTGCGGCAGGTTGCGCTTGATGAAGAGACTGGCACTATTGATATTGATAGGATTGCAACCTCTGTTCCTGCTTCGCAAAGAAACAAGATTATTCAGATTAAGGAGATTATATCTGATCTTGAGAACAAGTTAGGCAAGACTATTCCTTTAGAGGATGTTGTAAGTGCTGCTTCTGAGAAAGGTATTTCAGAGGCAGAGGCTGAGGAGATGATTCAGAAGCTTAAGCGTTCTGGCGATATTTTTGAGCCTAGGAGGGGCTTTATCAGCAAGCTATAAGCAAAAAATTAATATATTCAAGGCATTTGGTGTTTGTTATGGAAACAGTTTTCAAGGAGTTTTCAATTGGCATGTTGTATGTAGTTTATTTTATTTGTTCTTCAATTTTGTTTTTGACTATTGTTTTGTTGGAGAGCAATACTAGTATTCCTTTCTTGACTTTTATTGCTGGTTTGATTGCCATCTTCTTGTGTTTCTTGTCTTGCTGGGATATGATTGCAGTTGGTATTAGAAAGCACACTGTTTTGGGTGTTATTTTGGCAATAGTGACTCTTTTCTTGTTTTTAGGCTTGATTTTTGATTTTATTCAGGCGATTGTTTGAATTCTTCAGAGATTTTTTCTGCTTGTGCAAGCATTATGCTTGATCTTTCTAGTGAGTTGCATGATTTTGAAAGATAGCTGTTTTTTATTTTGCTGCATACTGAATAATCGCCGTCTATTGCAAACTCCATGTAACAGCTGTCTTTGCTGTCTTGCGTTTGTATGTTGTCGCAGATTATGCTTTTTCCTGATGTCTTGGCAACTTCTGAAAAGCAGAGGTTTATATCATTTTGTCTTGTTAGTTTGTTGCAAAGCATTGCTGCTGCTTCAGGGTCTGTTTTTGCTACGGTGTTTGCTTGTGTTATTATTTCTTGCGGTGTTTTTGTTGTTTTTGCGCAGTCCTCTGCACAATTTACCATATTTTCTCCTTCTTCGCATATTCCATTTCCGCAGCAGGGTATTATTGGTGTGTGCACGCAAAGCCCTTTTTCACAAGAATCTGCTGTGCATGGGTTAAAATCGTCGCAGCTTTTGGGGCACATTACTTCTTGTGGTTCTTCTTCTTCAATAAATTCTTCTATATATTCTTCAGGCAGTTTCTCTTCTTCTGACGCTTCTAATATATTGAAGTTGAATTTCTTTTGTTTTGTTCCTAGCTTGTAGCTCATTATTGTTTTGATTTCATATGTTCCTGGTTTTAGGTCTGAAGGAAGATTCATTTGTATTGTCAGGCTTCTTTTTCTTCCTATTTCTGGCCTGTCTTGTTTTGCGGTTATTATTTTTTCTTCTTTTATGTCTATTAGTTCATGACTTAAGAGTACTTGCTCTATTCTTTCAACATTGCTTGTTAATTCAGCTAAGAAAGATACTGTATCTCCTGGGTATGATTCTGTTTTTAATGGTGTTATTGTTATGCTTATTTCTTTTGGTTCTGGTGTAAAGAGCCATACTGCTCCAAGTATTATTAATATTAATAATGTCAGGGAAATTGCTGCTATTATCAGGACTTTTAGGGTGAGGGATATTTTTCTTTTTGGTTTCTTTAGGTAAGTAAATGCTTGGTTGATTTCTGCAGGCGAATACCCTGAATTTATGAGATTAGATCGTATCGCACCAGGAGTATATCCTGCTTTTAGCAATTTGTTTATGTATTCTGTTAAGCTTTGTTGCACCATTTTTTTATTAAAAATATTTGTTTTGTGTATTTAAATGTTTGTAGTCAAGAATACAAAAGTATATAAATGCTGTTGCAAATGCTTGTATTGGGTGGTTTATTGGCACAGCAGATAAAGAGACAGGTTGCTGAAAAGCACTGGATTGCTGACTTAAAAGCAGGCCAGTATATTAAAGAGGAAGGTCTTAGGCCTAATTATGTTCTTTTGAAAAATAACCATAAAGTATCGCGTGTTAATCTTGTAGGTACTGTTGTTTCAAATAATAATGATATGGGATACAGGGATGTTTGTGTGGATGATGGTTCTGCTAAGATTTCTGTTCGCGCTTTTGAGCAGATGCCCTCTATGGATGCATTAAGTATTGGTGATACTGTTTTTATTATTGGCCGTCCGAGGGAATATGGCAAGGAGATTTATGTTCTTCCAGAAATAATTAAAAAAATTGAAAATATGAAGTGGCTCGAGGTTCGGCAGTTAGAGCTGAATAAAAACAAGATTGTTCCATCAAACCAGGATATGCCTGAGGATATAGATATTCCTGAGGAAGAGGATGCTGAAGAGATTGTTGAAGACAAGGGTACTGGTGCTGTGAAAGAGGCCATCAAGTCTCTTGATTCTGGTTCTGGTGCAGATTATGAGGATATTATCAAGAAAACCGGTCCTGATGCTGAGAAGATTATTTCTAACTTATTGAAGAATGGGGATGCTTTTGAGGTTAGTCCTGGTAAATTAAAATTATTAGAGTGATCTAGAAAAATAGTGGTGTCACAAACACTTCTATTAATGCTGCAATAAAAAGGATAAACACAGATATTAGTATTAAGTCAGAGGAATCCAGCAGTATTCTTTCAAAGCTTTTTGTTCCAAAGTCTCTTTTGATTATTGCTACTGATAATATTCCGCCTGCTAATCCTGCAACAAAATAAGCAAGTATCTCTGGTATTCCGTGCGTAGAGTATCTTAAAATGCTCAAGGAGGATGCATAAAAGTATGCCGCTACTTTGCTGAATCCTACTGCACCTGCATATTGCGCAAGATGTGTTCTTATGAAGTTTCCTGCTGCTGCCCCTATTACAGATGCGTTCCAGGAGAGGATAAATATTGCTCCTGAGCCGTAAATGAATGAGAACAGTATGCAGAATATCAATACTTTAATGTTATTCAGGAATATTCTGTTTAATAGGTTGAATTTTGCTATTGATGCTGTGACTTGCTGGTTCAATGATGCTATTGTTTGGGTCTGTATCTTGAATACGTTGCTTGATGTTTCTGCTGGCAGTGCAACGTACCAAAAGGAAAACGCGATTGTTAGCCCGATAAACAGAAGCACCAGTAGCATTATTGCTTTGCCATGCTCCCTAAGCAATTTGGATTCTGATTTTATAAGAAGGTCCTTTGCCTCTTCTGACCTTATTGTTTTATAAAATAATGGAATACAAGCCAATACCGTCAAAAATACCATAACTAAGCTTGAGTATTCCTCAAATATCCATATGCTAAGGAATAATGCTGCAGATCCGTAGAATATGCCTGCTACAAGCAGTTCCCATGGTCTCTTTGCCGCTGTAAAAGGATTTAATACTGATTCTAGCACCATTTTTTTTAAATAGGAATTAATTGAGTATTTATACTTTTTGTTTTTTCGAAAACATTAATTTTATAAATGAGAACAGAATTTATTTTAGTATGGAGTATAAAGAGATGCTTAAGCGTGGGCGGGACAACCTTCCTGAATCTGTTTTTGAGAAAGAGCGCTTTGAGATCCCTAAGGTTAAGGGACATATTGAAGGAAATAAGACTGTTATTAGTAATTTCAAGCAGATTGCGCAGGTTCTTAGAAGGCCTGTTGATCATTTGCTGAAATATATCCTGCGTGAGTTGGCAGCTCCTGGTGAGCTGAAAGGCAATATCTTGATTATTGGTACAAAGATGCCTGCTTCTCGTATTAATGAAAAAATAAAGCAGTATGCTTATGAGTTTGTGCTTTGCCAGGAATGCGGCAAGCCAGACACAGAATTTTTAAAAGAAGGAGAATTTATGTTTGTCAAATGCGCTGCTTGCGGTGCTAAAAAGCCAGTCAAAAGCAAGATATAAGAAGCAAAATGATTGTTAAAGTGCATAAAAAAGACGAAAGAACTGTTGTTGCAGTTTGTGATAATGATTTATTGGGTAAGAAATTCGAGCAAGGCGAACTTCAGCTTGATTTAACTTCTGATTTTTATAAAGGCGATGAGATGGATGAGAAAGAAGCTGGTGATTTAATGAGGAATGCAGATATTGTCAATCTTGTTGGCAAGAATTCTATCAAGCTCGGCCTTGAGGAAGGTGTTATTGAGAAAGATCACATTATGGAAATTGATGGTATACCTCATGCTCAGGCCGTCATTGTTCATGAGGAATGATTCGCGTTTAAACAAAGAATTCATTTACTTGTTCTGCTATATTTTCTGCAATGAATAATTCGCCTTTTTTGGCTGCATGCCGTGTAAAGGCGTAATTTTGTTTTATT
Organism: Candidatus Woesearchaeota archaeon; assembly: GCA_019323015.1. Lineage (GTDB taxonomy): Archaea > Nanobdellota > Nanobdellia > Woesearchaeales > ARS49 > WJJT01. The sequence continues at coordinate 36,956 of JAHWHY010000009.1, read as the reverse complement.
CTTGCCAACCCGATGTTTTTTACACAGCCTCTGTCCGTTACTGGGCTTGGCAGGTGTACTTCCCAGGGAACAACATAGATTTCTCTTTTTCTGACTGTTCTTTCTGTTATGCTTGCTGTTCTGGTTAATTGCTTGTTTGTGTGTGCCAGCAAAAATATCCAGAATAATCCGCTTTCTAGTTTTCCTGCGTATTGTTCATAATCTGAAATCTGTCGCGGATCTGCTCTCCACCATTCATAATCTGTCTTCGGCCGTTTTCTTTTTGTTGCTTGTCTTATGGGATATGTTCTTGATTTCAGCTCAAAGATGCACTCCATCCCGCCGTTTGAATCCGGCCCGAATAAATCTGGCTGAAAACCCTCTGAGAGCATTACATCATAAGGAATTTCATTTAAATTAAAATTATTGCAAAGATATCGAATGTTTATTTTTTCTATGACAGATTTGACTGAATTAACATCCTGCATTCTTATCAACACCAATCCCCTATTCCTGTCTGTTTCTCTTTTTCTTTTCCAAACACGTCGTCTATCCTTTTCTGCAGTAATTCTATTGTTTGTTTAAGGTAAGTTGATACATTGTAGTTGTTAATGAGATTTGTTGTTGCTTCCATGTACTTTATGATGCTTCCTTCTGATATGGTAAATATTATTTTGCCGTTGCATTTTAGGCATTTTCCTACTAAGGGGGGTCTTCGGTATTTTTCATTGCAGTTAACGCATCTGAATACCTGCATTGAGAATTTACGCAAATTTCCTTTTGTGTCTTTCAAAAAGTGTTTCTCTATGACTAGTCTTGCTACGTCTGCTTGGTCTACTGCTCTTATTTTTTCTGCTAGGTCCATCTGTCCTGCTAGTTTTTCGTGCATGGATGGAAGTATTTTGTATGCAGAGCATCTTACTGCGTTGTTCATGTTGTCAAAGTCGTGTGTAAATCCCATTTTTTCATATTGTTCTGGTTTTCCGAGTGTGTCGTTTATTGTTTTTATTTTAAAGTCCCATGGCATTTTGTATTGCAGTGTTGTCTCGTAAAAGTCCAGGGGATATTTCCAGGGTATGTCTACCTGAAATGCCATGTCATCCACTTCACTTGGCAATAAGAGTGATGTCAATACAAGCGGTGCGTCCATTGTTGCTCCTCTGCTTGATGGAAGGTATCTTCTGGAAAAATTGAGGAACGCATCCAACAACAATACAAAGCAGGCCTCGTCACCGTCGCAGTCTCTTCTTGTTGCTGCATGCATGTATGGGTGTGCAAAGAATCCTTGTGTTTTTGAGAATCCTATTATTCTTCCTGCCATTCCTGCGGATGTGTGCGGCGCAAGCCCTATTATCAGGTGTCCTACTATTCCTGCTGGAGATGTTAGTTTGTAGAAAGGCGGCAATCCGTACAGGTTTACTAATAAGTCATCTATGAAGTTTGCTGTCTTGAACAGAACGTCGTCTGCTCCTTGGTCTGGTGATTGGTCGCATGCAGGAAGTATGACATCTTGTGGTTTTAGTTCTAGCACTTGGTTTTCATCTGTTATCTCTTTTCCATGTATATCTTTTTCATACCCTAATTCTTTTAGTTTTTCTATTGGTGTTCCTATCTCTACTGGCTTAAAGTGTGTTATTGGCAGTTGTGTCATGTCATATCTTACTGTGCCGTCTTTATTCACAAAAACATCGTGTTTTGATCTTAGTATTCCTTTTGCAAGGTGTTCTGGTGTGTGGTCTCTGTTGCTTGTGCCTCTTACCCCTTTTATTAAATCAGGGTATGTTCTCATTCCTAGTTTTTTAAGGCAGCAATTAAAGTATTTCTTGATGTCAATGTCTTGTCTCTTGAATCCTATGTTTTCTCCGTGTGTCTTGCACTCTGGTTCAAATTGCCATTGCTTGCACTCTTTGCAGTAATATCTTCTTTTTGTTTTTCTTTCACATTCCTCGCATACTGAAAATACTGTTTCTTTTTTGCATTTTAAGCAATAATATACTGGCAGGTCTGAGTTTATTTTTCCTGCTTCTAGTGCACTCTGGAAGCATCGGAATTTTCCCCCTTGTTTTCCTATTGGAAAAAGACCGTGGGGCGATCCTGTTAGTTTTCGCATTTTTGCTTTTTCAGGCCTCCCCATCCTTGCTCCGATGAATATTCCTGATTTGTCTCTTATTTTTACTTCAGAAAGCATGTTAATGATTTCAAGAATGTTTTTTTCTTTGTTTTCTTCTAATAGCTTATTCAGTTCTTCTATGCTTTTATTTTCCACACTAAGTGTGGTTATTAATGCTAGTGCATGATTTTTTTGCACAACAATGTATTCGTTGTTTGCTACTTCATGAGGCAATCCTAGAAGTTCCATCACTCTTTTTGGTTCCTGCACAAGAGGCATTATTATTTTTTCAACCCGATTATTGCTGTCTTTTGCAATTCTTACATTTTTTATGAGGGATATTAATTCTGTTAGTTGTTTTAGATTTATTGTTGACCAATGATATGTGTATGCCGGATGCAGTGGTATTGATAATTTTTTTGCAAGGCTTACTGCTGCTTTTGCATTAATTTTTGCAGTTAATGGGTTAAAAATTACTTTCTCTAGCATGTCTGCTGGTTCCTCTGCAAGGTCTGCTAGTTTCTCTATGTCTATTGTGCCGAATCTTTCTATTGTTGCTTTCTCTAGCTCCTGCACCCACCACTCCTCGCAGTATCCTGCTGGAATTAAGGAATGTGCTCTGTCTAAGAAGTCTCCATAGCTTGCGAGAAAGTCTCCTAAGAAAAGTATTTCTTCTATGTCTTTCTTGACTTCTTTTACTTGTTTTATACTGTCTAGCTTTAGTACTTTGCCGTCTTTTAGTTTTACAATTGGCCCCTCTATTGTGTTGCAGGAAGTGACTGCTGTACCTTTTGATGGCCTCTCTAGTTTTAGTTGTGTTCCTGTGGCTAAGTAATCATTTGTCACTGCCATTGTTGCTGGATGCACTGCGCATGCAGAGTATCCTGATGTTCTGCATCTGCCGTACCTTAATCTGAATCCTCCTGTTCTCAGCGGGTGTGTGAATATTGGTCTTCCTGCTACCAAATCTTTTATGTAGCTGAAGTCTGGTTTTATTTTTGAATCATCTTTTTTCTCTGTTTCAACTTTTCCTTTTGATTTTATCTCTTTTTGCATCTTAAGGAACTCATCAATGAAGTTCCATTGTTCCATGTCAAAGTCTTTTCCCCATTTTGCAAGCTGTTTCCATAATTTTGGTGCTTTTAACGGGATGCATTCAGTCATCATTAGGCAGAATCCGCTTCTTAGGTTGTTTGTTGGGACTCTTGGAAGGTCTTTGTAGTTTGATACCTCAAATTTTTCAGACGGTTCTCCTGCTACTTCTATTGGCAGGTTTTTCATTATGAATTCTATTTCTTTATAGTCAGGAAAATACTGTCTTGGTGCGACTCTGTCTCTATAGTCCTGCATTTCTGTATATGTTCTTTTTATCTCATCTTCCTGCGCATCGTAAACATCGTACTTGAATTTTTTTCTTACATAGTCTGCTATTAGCATGGACACTGCTGCTGCTGTTCCTCCTGCGTTTCTTATTGGTCCTGCAAAGCTGAGGCTCATGTATTTTCCGCGTTTGTCCATTCTGTCTTTGAAGTCTATTGTTGCTATGCCTTCTAGTGGTGCAGATACTACCCCTACTGTTACATATGCAAATCCTGCGCGTATTCCTACGCTCATTGCATCTTCTCGGTCCTTGAATTTGCAGAATTTTTCTTCAGCAATCTCTCCTGCGATTTTTAAGGCCACTCTCCAGTCTAGTGCGCCGTATTCTTTCTCTAGCTCTATGATTCTTTCTACTACTCCACTGTCTACTATCTGTGGTGCTATGACAGATATCAGGCCTACTACTCGCTCTGCCATGTTTTTTGCTAGCTGTACCTCTACTTGTTCAGTTGGGTCAAATCCTTTTTTTCTTGCTTTAGTGGCTAGGCCATGCAGGGCTATTACATTTGCTTGTATGTGGTCAAAGTATTTTTGCATCTCTGGGCTTGCCTGCATTTTAAAACCTCATGATTTTTATTTGTCTTGTTTTTAGGTTTATTACTGGGACTTTTCCTGGGTCTGCAATGTGTCCGACTTTGTCTTGGAATGCTGTCTGTCCTTGCCAGCAGCTTCCACATACTATTGATACTCCTCTATAGCTTGATACTGCTGCTTTGTGTACATGTCCTGACACGAAAAAGTCAGGCACTGTCTCTATGACTAACGGATCTGTTTTTGCATCTGGTATGTAAAGTGTTGTTGCGTGTGATGGCGCTAAATGCCTTCTCTGGAGCATGAATTTCATCACTAAGTCTACTCTTTCTGATAAGTGCCTTCCGCTTGTCTTGATGGATTCTACTGCTTCTGCATAATAATCATAGCTATAGCCGTGATAAATCAAGAAGTTGAATCCTGGAAAATCCTTTGATGCGTGTATGTTTATTAATGATGGGTTGCAGGTCATTATTACGTTTGGCATGTCCTGCAGTTCTTTTGTGTAATCAGGGGATAATGCTGGTTGTGGTTCTGCCATTCTTCCTACGTCATGGTTTCCTGGTGAGATTATCAGCCAGATGTGCTGCGGTATTTGTTTTACTAGTTTTGCAGCTTCTTGGTATTGTTTGTATATGTCTGGTATGTTTAAGTGTTCCTCCATTCCTTGGTATATTCCTATTCCATCTACTATGTCTCCTGGTATGAATATGTATTTTACTTTGCTTGCCGCCGCTTTTTGTTCTTCATTGCCTGCTTCTCCTCTTATCCATTTAAGGAATCTCTCGAATCTTTCGCGTTCAAACCAGATTGATCCTACGTGCAGGTCTGACAAAATTAGAGCATATGCTTCGTCTGGTGCTTTTTTTAGTTCTGTCTGCAGTGGTATATCTGGAAAAAGCAGGTTATTTGCAAAGAGTATATTTTCTCCTGTTGAGCAGACCAGGCCTATTACTTCATCTAGCACCAGGTCTTTTGCAAGGGCAAACACGTCTTGCTTGTTTTTGCTGAATACCACACTTATCTGCCCAGAAGTGTCTTCGATTTTGATTATCAGGTTTTCATTTTTTGTCAGTCTTTTTTCTGTGACCATTCCTATGACAGACACTGTTTCTTTATCTTGCTTGTTCAGCAGGCGTGCTATGGAGGTTATATTTTGCATTTCTGGTCTCTGTATCAGCATTTTTTCGAGCAGCTTGTATCTTGCATTAAAGTAGTTGACAAAATCTTGTATTTTTCTTTTGTTATATTCTGTTTCATATTCCCAGAGCACTTTTACTTTTGCATCTGTTGTTTTTTGTTCAGCTGTCTCTGTTTTTTTGAATCCAAGTATTTGCTGGGGTTCTGGGTTCTGCCCTAATTTAGAGTGTATCTCTTCAACTGTTCCTGGCTCTTTTAGTTTTTCAAGGAATTCTGCATTAACTAGCACCCCTCTGCCTACTAAGAACCCTACTATTTCTTTCTTTTTCTGGTCTAGTTCTATAGACATTTTTTTAGAACCTATGTAAAGCCGAGCTGTTCTTCTAGTATTTTCTTTATTCTTTGGTTTATTGCTCCTGTTGTTCCTAAAGAAATCTCCCTTGTTCTCCCATATCTTCCTTTTGATATTACTTTTGCATTTATTATTCCCAGCATGTCCATCTCAGCCAAGATGTCTGATACTCTTCTTTGTGTGAGCGGCCTAAGATCTGTTCGCGTGCATAGTTTTTTGTATAGTTCATAGACCTCTCCTGTGAATATTTGGTCTTTTTTGTTTTGTGCAATGTGAAATACAGAATATAGTGTTGCATGGTATTGTTTTGGTTGTGTTGTGATTATGTCTAGTATTCTGTCTTTTTCTATTTTTTCTTCTGCTTCGTCAAGGTGTTTTAGTTGTATTGATTCTTCATTCTGTCTCTCTGCAAGCTCCCCTGCAACCCTTAGAAGCTCTAGTGCTCTTCTTGCATCGCCGTGCTCTCTTGCAGCAAATGCAGCGCATTTTTCTATTACTCCTTGTATTAAGCTTTCATCTCTGAAAGCTTCTTGTGATCTCTGCTTGAGTATTTTTTGTATCTGCAATGCATTGTATGGTGGAAACACGAGTTCTTCTTCAGATAGTGAACTTTTCACTCTTGGATCCAGATTATCTGTGAACATCAAGTCATTGGATATTCCCACCAGTGTTATCTGAGAGTTCTTTAGTTCTGCATTTATTCTTGTTAGATTGTATAATATGTCATTTCCTGCTTTTCCTGTTAATTGGTCTATTTCATCTAGTATTAGAACAACATTTCTTTTTTCTTTTTCTAGAATTCTATAGAATATATTGTATACTTCATCTGTTGGCAGCCCTGTTGGTGGGATTGCTGTGCCAAATTCCCTTGCTAATTGTGCTATTAGTCGGTATTCTGTATCAGATATTTTTTTTAGTTTGCAGTTGATATAAACTATTTTTAGGGGCAGGCCTCTTTCTTCTGATATTTTCATTAATTGGCTTGATACATATTTTGCCACTAGCGTTTTTCCAGTGCCTGTTTTTCCGTATATAAATATATTTGATGGCTTGTCTCCTTTTAGACAGGGTGCTAATACATTTGCCAGCTGCTGTATCTGATCATCCCTATGAAGAATATGCTCTGGCGTATAGTTTGCTTGCAGTGAATTCTTATTTCTAAATACTGATTTTTTATTCAGAAATTTCTCAAAATAATCAACCAACCCCTTTTCTTTCATGATTTGTTCCAAACGAAAGGGGGGTATTTATATTTTTTGTTTTTAGCACCACCCCATTATTTCGCATGGAAACATCATATTTGTTGTTTGTGTTTTTTTTGTTTTTTGTTTTTTTATTTATTTATTTATTTTTATATAAAAAAATAATATATATACATTATGATTTACTTTGTATGTAACACTTTTTTAAAAGACAATTCAAAATATATATTATTAAATATATATTCTAAAAACAAATATTAATATCACAAAATCCATAATACACACTTCCATACGAAATCAAGGTCTCAGACCAAAGCAATATTTGTTGCCACTTTTGAATAACAAATAATAGAAAGCTTTATAAATCAACCACATTTTAATAAGGAATAACGAGGATAACAGCGTGTTATTAGGAGGGGTTATCAATGATAGTACAATCAGACTTTTTGAATCGACTTAAAGACTTTGGTTTAAACAGCTATGAAGCAAAACTCTGGACTGCACTGCTATCTAGGGGTGTTGCGACTGCTGGTGAGCTTTCTGACATTGCTAATGTACCTAGGTCTAGGAGCTATGATGTTTTAGAGAGTCTTGAAAAGAAGGGTTTTGTTGTTATGAAGCTTGGTAAGCCTATTAAGTACATTGCTGTGCCTCCGTCAGAAGTTATTGAAAGAGTTAAAAAATCCATACTTGAAGATGCTGAAAAACAGTCTAAAATCATGGAAGACCTCCGAAATTCAGAGGTTTTGGGTGAACTGACTGCTCTGCATAAAAAAGGAATAAATCATGTTGATCCTGCTGATTTGACCGGAGCTGTTAAAGGCAGCACAAATCTTTATTCTCATCTTAGTTCTGCTATAAGAAATGCTGAAAAATCTGTATCTATATTGACTACAGAGACTGGTCTGACAAGGAAAAGCTCTGTTCTTAAGAATGCTTTGAATAAAGCAAAAAATAAGGGTGTAAAAATAAGGATTGCAGCACCTTTTGCAAAAAGCAATAAAACAGCACAAAAAACACTTTCTGCTTTTGGACAAGTCAAAAAGGTTGATGCTGTCAAGGCAAGATTCTGTATTATTGACAATAAATCTGTTGTTGTTATGGCTATGGATGATAATAAAACTCATAAGAACTATGATTTTGGTGTGTGGGTGAACACAGAGTTCTTCGCAAAGGCCTTTGACAACATTTTTAGTATGCTCTGGAATAAGAAATAGGGCAAACATTTTTATACTACCTTTCTCTTTTTAAAGGCTATAAGCATTTAAAGAGGTGTTTTATATGGTTGATACAGTCTTAAGAATTACTCTTGCAGTTGTTATAGGCACACTGGCAGCTATTGTCTACAGTCTGAGAGTTCTTGTTTTAATGGAGCGCAGGATAGCGCGTATTGAAGCGCACATTGATAACATTGTTAACAAAGTTTTTAGAGAAGAAATGAAGATTGAAAAAATGCTGGGCAAGAGAACAGCTCGTAAAAAGAAGAAAAAGTGATTATTTTTTCTTTTTCTTAGTCTTTTTCTTGATTTTCTTTTTGATTGGTTTTTTCTTGGCTGTTTTTTTAGATTTATTTTTTGCTTTTTTAGAGGATTTTTTCTTCGTTTTTTTGAGTTTTTTCTTGCTCTTCTTTTTTGCTTTTTTAGTTTTCTTTTTTGGTTTTTCTTTTTTAACAACTGCTTTTGGCTCTTTTATTGCAGGAAGCTTTCTCTTGAATTCTTTTTCAAGTGTTTTGATCTCTTTTTCTATCTCTTTTATTTTTTTAGTGTTGTCGTCCTGGTGCAGTAATTCGCCGCATTCAGGGCATTTGAACTCAAAGTCTGTTGCCTGCTCAAAATTTAGTCTTATGCAGTTTTGTTTGCACATAAAGAAATTAGAGCTTTTTTCTCTCTCTAAGCGCTCTCTTAATTGTGTTATTCTATTTTTTATGAGATCTTTTGCAAGGTATTGTACTCTCGGTATGTTTAATGTCCAGTAATAGATATACCATCCTTTCTTTTTGTCTTTCTTCTTTATAGATGTCACAAGGTTTGCATTGTAAAGGCGGTATAGCCTGTTTCTTACAAGGTTTATTTCGGTCTTGGTTTCATTTGCCAATGTGAATTCAGAGACATCCCTCCTGTTTCTTAGAGCTCTCACTAAAGTTATAACATCTTCTCCTGCGACTCTGCTGGCTACCTCTTCGGTAATTTTGCTTGACATCCTCTGCTCACGAACTCCAAAAAATTGAAGAACAACATAATTTAGGGGTTTTTGTGTATTTAAAGTTTTCTGATAAATTATTTAACCTAATTAAACAATTAAAGCTTAGAATTAAATAATATGTTCAAATAAAAAGCCTTTATCTTTGCTTAAATCTAAATCAGCCACATATCTTTTTTCTGTTTCTTTAAGGTCTTTTGGTCGCAAAAAATAAAATTTGTTCCTATCGAATCGTATCGCTATCCAAGGCTCTGCCCCAAACATCTCAGCATACTGCAAAAGCTGTTTTATTTCCTCTTTCTCAAAATATTGGTACTTGCTTTTTGTGCTCTTGCACTCTATTGCAAGTTTTCTTGTTGCATTTCCAGCTATAACATCTGGCGCAGGATATTTCATTGATCCACTTCCTGCAACTCTGCACGCAGTCCATCCCGGCATTTTCCAGAATGAATGTATTATTTCCCGTTCAGCATTGATTCCCTTGCTTTTCCTGCTCATTATTGTTAGTTTTGTTTTGGATTTTATATTTCTTTTGTCTATTAACGAAACATTTAAAAGAGCTTCTTTGTTTCCTTTGTGTATGGCAAAGCGTTCAATTCCATTGGCAGCCATGGAGAAGATCCTGAAACAGGCAGGAGCTCCAAGAGTGAGTGATAAGGCAAAGGTTGCTTTAAGAGATGTTCTTGAAGAGCATGTTGAAAAGATAGCTCGTGATGCTATTCGTTTTGCTAATCATGCTGGTAGAAAGACAATAAAGGCAGGAGACATTAAGCTGGCTCTTAAAAAGTAATTTTCATGAAGTCTCTCGCAGCTAAGGTATTGTCAAACACTGTTCTTGCATCTTTTTCTAGCACACTTTCATCTTTGTATCTTGCGCTGAAGTGTGTTAACACTAATTTCTTTACATTGCTTTGTGATGCTATTTGTGCAGCCTCAACTGCAGTCATGTGAAAGTACTCCTCTGCCTTGTTTTTATGTTCATAACTATACGTAGACTCACAAAGTAATATGTCTGCGTCTTTTGCTATTTTTTTGCAGTTCTTGTTTGGCCTTGTGTCTGCAATATACGAAAATATTCTTCCTTTTACTATTGTTGATACCTCTTCTGGTCTTATTTTTCTTGCCTTGAATGTTACTGGCTTGCCTTCCTGCAGTTTTCCCACTAAAGGCCCTTCTGGTATTCCTAGCTTCTTTAGTGCGCTTTTCTTTATTTTTCTTCTATCTTTCTCAACAAATCTATAGCCATAGCACTTTGTTCTGTGCATTAAAGGATATGCTTCTACATAGAAGTCTTTTGTGTCTAAGAATTTGCCTTCTTTTATTTCGTGCATGGTTGCATCTATGGGGTATGAGCTCTCAAATGCCTCTAGTAATTTTTTGAATTTTTGTTTTGATCCAGGGGGGCCATAGATTTTAAGCTCTTTTGTGTATTCCTGCATTGCCATGCTTTGTAATAGTCCTGGCAGTCCCAGCATGTGGTCTCCGTGCCAGTGTGATAAAAAGATTCTTGTTATTTTTGAGAAGCTTACTCCGGCCTGCTTCATCTGCCTCTGCATTCCCTCTCCGCAGTCAAACAACAGTCCTTCAGACTTGTAAGTAAGAAGAGCGCCTACATGATTCCTGTTTTTTGTTGGGACTGTTGCTGACGTCCCCAGTACTGTTAACTGCATTTTTTAATCACTTATGCTCAATAAATATAAAAACCTTTTTAAACCTGCTCTTTTTAAAGGCGATTATGGCAAAGCAGCTTATTCAGGCAGAGTTTGCTAAGGAAAGGGTATTGACTGAGAATTCTGATCAAGCTAGAGATATATATAACACCAGCAGGTTTGGTAGTATCCTGGATACTGGCAGGGTTCAACTCTCTTTGCTAGAATCCTTGTATTTGCTTGACAAGAAGCGTTTGGAGATTCTGGATGGTAGGAACAAGCCTATTCCTTTTGATAAGTTTTTGAAGAAAGCTGAGAAGATTGAGTCTAATTTTTGGGTTAGGTATGTTGTTTTTAAGGACTTGAGGAATAGGGGTTATATTGTCAAGACTGCTCTTAAGTTTGGGGCTGATTTCAGGGTTTATGAGCGTGGTGTAAAGCCTGGAGAAGATCATGCTAAGTGGGTTGTTTTTCCTGTTCATGAGGTTAATTCCTTGACCTGGCACGAGTTTGCTGCAAAGAATCGTGTAGCTCACAGCACTAAAAAGCGCTTGATGATTGGTGTTGTTGATGATGAAGGTGATGTTTCTTATTGGGAAGTTAGATGGTTGAGACCATAATTCTGTATCACAATAATCTATTTATACAAATTTGTCTTTTTGTTTGATTATGGATTACACTGATAAGATTCTTGCTATGGCTAGGAATGCTCCTTTGACACCTACGATGGTAGCTAAGGCTGTTGGCAAGGATTCTTTGATTTCTTCTGCAATGCTTTCTGCTATGGTTGAAAAGGGTTTGCTTAAGATTTCTGCTGTCAAGGTTGGCTCTACCCCGTTGTATTATGATCCTAATCAAGCAGAACAATTGCAGAATTATGCTTCTTATTTAAATGAAAAAGACAGGAGAGCTTATGAGCTTCTAAAGGAAAGAAAAGTGTTGAGAGAAAACGCGCTTGATCCTTTGTCCAGGGTTTGTGTTAAGAATATTAAGGATTTTTCACGTCCTTTAGAGGTTTCTTTTAACGGCACGAAGGAGATTTTTTGGAAGTGGTATTTGCTTCCTGATTCAGAGGCAGAGCCGATTATTCGTGAAATGCTTTCTGGTCAAGCCCCTCCACCTGAACCAGCTCCTGCTCCTCCGACTCCTGAGCCGCAGCCCCAGCCTCCTGAGCCAGTTCCTCAGCCACCTGCTCCAGAACCTCAGCCTCCTGCTCCTGGGCCTGAACCAGAGCCAGAGGAGAAAAAGCCTAAAAAAACTAAGAAGAGAGTTAAGAAGAAAAAAGTTGAGACTCAGAAAAGGATTGTTGATAAGATTAAGGAGATGATTGTTCCTGCTGCTAAACCTATTAAAGGTTCTAGTGCATTCTTAGAGACATTAAAAAAGTATTTTGATGATAATGACATAACTATTATGCAGACTTTAGAGCAGAAGAGAAAGTCTGAGTTTGAGTTTGTTGTTGAGATTGGTTCTTCTGTTGGTCCTCTTACTTATTATTGTCATGCAAAGGATAAAAAACGGGTTGGGGAGGCTGATTTGAGTAATGCTTTTGTGCAGGGCCAGTTGATTAAGCTTCCTGTCTTGTTCTTGACCACTGGAAATCTTACCAAAGGCGCTGAAAAAATTAGTAAAGATTTTAAAGGCGTTGCTGTTAGGAAATTATAATGGGTGTTAATCTTAAGGATCTCTTGGTTCGAGAGACTATTGGCTTGGATGATTTAAAAGGAAGGATTGTTGCAGTTGATAGTTTTAACATGCTTTATCAGTTTCTTACTACTATCAGGACTCCTGATGGCAAGCCTCTCACAGATAGTAAGAACAATGTTACTTCTCATCTTATAGGATTGTTCAATAGGACAACGAAGTTTATGGCCAAGGGTATAAAGCCTGTTTTTGTTTTTGATGGAGAGAAGCCAGAGCTTAAGACTGCTGAGCTTGAGAAGCGTAAGAAGCTTAAGATAGAGGCTAAGATGAAGTACAAGAAGGCTGTGGCTCAAAAAGATCTTGCTGCTATGAAAAAATATGGTGGCAGGTTTGCTTACCTAACTAAAGATATGGTTGATCAGGCTAAGGATTTGGTTAAGGCGCTTGGTCTTCCTGTTGTTCAGGCTCCTTCTGAGGGAGAGGCGCAGGCAGCGCATATTGTCAGTCAGAACAAGGCCTGGGCAGTTGTTTCACAGGATTTTGATTCTTTGGTTCATGGTGCTGATCGTCTTGTTAGGAATCTGTCTATTGCAGGCAGGAGAAAAAAGCTTGGTGCTATGGCTTACACCACTATCAAGCCAGAGTTTATTGACCTTGCTAAGAATCTTAATAATTTAGGTATTGACCAGGATAAGTTGATTGCTCTTGCAATGCTTGTCGGTACTGATTATAATCCTGCTGGCATTAAAGGCATTGGTCCTAAGACTGCGATTAAGCTTGTGAAAGAGCATGACGATTTTGATGAATTGTTTGAGGCTGTCAAGTGGGATGAGCATAATGATGTGCCTTGGACAGATATTTTTTATTTGATTAAGAAAATGAAGGTTACAGACAAGTATGATATTAAGTTTAAGACTCCTGATAAGCAAAAAATAATTAAATTATTAGTTGATAAGCATGATTTTAATGTAGAGCGGGTTGAGAAGACTCTTCAGCCTGTATTGAAAGAGCGGGAGAAAAAACAGCAAAAAAAGTTAGGTGATTTTTGATTATGGAATTGTGGTTGATCTTTATTTTGATATCTGCAGTGCTGGGTTCTATAGGTTTGTTGTTCAAGAAGAAAGCGCTTAAGAAAGAGCATACCTCTGAATACCTGTCTGCTTTTAAGATTCTAGAACTGTCTTTTATGCTGGTTTTCGCGCCATTTATTGTTTTTAAGATTCCGATACAGATTGTTGCATTTATTTTTTTGATATCTCTCACAACAGCGGTTGCTCTTACCTATATTGCGCGGTCTTACAGGCATACGGATTTGTCTGTTGTTGCGCCCTTAAGTAACTTGACCCCTTTGTTTTTGGTTATACTTGCATTTTTTTTGCTTGGAGAGCATGTTTCTTCAAAGCATTTGATGGGAATTGGGCTTTTGCTTTTTGGAACTTATTATCTTGAAGCAGAGCATCATGCAGGGCATTGGTTATCTCCAGTAACCAACTTGTTTAAGACAAAAAATATTGGTTTTCTGTTTTTTGGTTTTTTTTTGTCTGCTGTTATAGCGATGGGTGAGAAGTTCATTATTGATTCAATTTCTCCTTTTACTCTTCTTTTTTATCATTATAGTTTTCAGACGTTTTTCTTTATTGCAATAACAGTGTTTTTTTATGGTGGATTTAAGGACATTATTCATGCATACAAGACCTCTGGAAAGTGGATTCTTGGCAATGCAATATTTGCAAATCTTTCAAATCTTGCTTATTTTTTTGCTATATCTTTTACTTTTGTGAGCCTTGCTGCTCCTGTTAAAAAATTATCCACGTTGTTTACTGTTGTTTTAAGCGGCAGATTTTTTAAGGAAGAGAGGATTTTTCATAAGGCACTTGCTTGCTGTATAATGCTTGCAGGTGTTTTTGTGATTGCAATATGACAACTTTAAAACAAGCCCTGAAAAATATGCTTACTAAGAAAGAATTAGAGAATGTGCCTTCTAGTTTTGACGTAGTTGGAAGCATAGCGATTATTGATATTCCTCCTGAATTAAAGAAAAAGGAAAAAATCATTGCAGAGACTATGATTAAATTATTCAAGCCTGTTAAGACTGTTGTCAAGAAGAGCGGCATTCATTATGGAAAGTACCGGCGCCAGAAGCTGGATGTTATTGCTGGTGAAAAAACAAAAGTTGCAGAATACAAAGAATCTGGTGTTAGGATAAAGGTTGATCTTGAGAAAGCGTATTTTAGTTCAAGATTAGGCACAGAGCGCTTGCGTATTGCAAAGCGTGTCAAGCCCAAGGAAAAAGTTCTTGTGATGTTTTCTGGTGTTGCCCCTTTTCCTTTGGTTATAGCTAAGAACAGCAAGCCTGGGATTATTTATGCTGTTGAAATGAATCCTGTTGCTCATGAATACGCAGAGCATAATGTAGTTCTTAACAAAATGCAGGATAAAATAAAATTGTTTAAAGGTGATGTTCGTGATGTTGTGCCTAAGTTAAAGAAGAAATTTGATAGAATCTTGATGCCAATGCCTAAGACATCTAGGACTTTTCTTGAAACCGCATTCAAGGCAGCTAAGAAAGGAACTATTATTCATTTCTATGCATTTGGTCGTGAAGAAGATGAGTTTCAATTGATTCGTGATGCAGTTAAGGAAGAATGTAAGCAGCATAAAAAGAAGTGCAGAATTATTAGAACAGTAAAAGCAGGCCACTATGCCCCTGGTGTATACCGTGTGTGCATTGATTTCCGATTACTTTAAATACTCTTATTCTATATTGTATCTTAGTGCAAAGCGCAATGACGAGGTGAATCCCAATCGAGGCCTAGAAATAGGTCAGTGAGATATTTTGGAAGACCGAGCGCGCACAAATCTTCTAACCAAACATTTCTTTGAACTCTGTATCTTCTTTTTCAGCAACTTTTTCAATCGCATTAAAGAAATCTTCTTCTTTTACTTTTGTTCTGTTTTCTCTGATAGCAAAATATCCTGCTTCTGTCACAGCGGATTTTATCTGTGCTCCGCTAAAGCCTAGCATTGCTTTTGCTATGTTGTCGCTGTTTATTTTTCCTACATTCATCTGCGATATGTGTATCTTGAATATTTCTTTTATTGCCTCTTCTGTTGGCAGCGGCACTCCGGTCAGCCTGTCTAGTCTGCCTGGTCTTGTTATTGCAGGATCTAGTATGTCTATCCTGTTTGTGCACCCTATTATTTTTACATTGTCTAAAGGCTTGAAGCCGTCTATTTCAGATAATAGCTGCATGAATGTCCTTTGCACCTCTCTTTCTCCAGAGGTTCCTACATCCATTCTTGTTGCTGCTATTGCATCTAGTTCATCTATGAATATGATTGATGGTGCTTTTTCTCTTGCTAGTTCAAAGATTTCTTTCACTAGCTTTGCACCCTCTCCAATGAATTTCTGCACTAGTTCAGAGCCTACGACTTCTATGAATGTTGAGTTTGTTGATGCTGCGACTGCTTTTGCCAATAATGTTTTTCCTGTTCCTGGCGGCCCGTGCAGTAATAATCCTTTTGGGGGGCTTATTCCTACTTTTGTGAATAGTTTTGGTTTCATTAATGGAAGCTCTATTACTTCTTTCAGCTCTCTTTCCTGTTCTTTTAATCCGCCGATGTCTGTCCATTGAGTGTTTGGTTTTTCTACTATCACGAATTTTTCAACATCAAATCTTTTGTTTTTCTGGATTTTTTTTACAACTGTAAGGTTTTTTTGTTCTGCAAGCACAGTATCTCCTGGCATTAAATTTTCACAGTCTTCTGCCATGTCTACGAGAAATTCATTGCTGTTTGGCAGCCTGACAATTACTTTGTCATCTAGTAGTTCTTTTACTTCGCAAGAAATAAGCGGTGTTCCCATGAACTTGTTTAATTGCTGCTCTAGGTTAAGGATTCTTTCCTGTAGTGCCTTGTTTTCCTCCTCTAGATAACTGTTATCTGTAGAGTAGCCGTATACTATTTTTTTAATTTCTTCGTCTTTGCTTGTCATTGCGTTTTCTAGATGTGGAAGGTTTATAAACTTTATGGTCAAAACATTTATATATAATTATTATAAAATCTATCTTTAATGACGAATAAGCGTATTACAAAGATTGCAAAGGTCCTTGTTGATTATAGCACAAAGGTTCAGGAAGGTGAAAGAGTTGTTATAACAGCACCTCCTGTTGCACAGCCTCTTGTTCTTGAGGTTTACAAAATGTGCCTGCAGCGCGGAGCACATCCTGTTATCAGGACTCCGCTTCCAGGAGCAGCTTATGTTTTCTACAAGTATGCAAAAGATAATCAATTGATGCGTTTTCCTAAGACTGCAATGTTTGAGATGAAGAATACAGATGCGTATATTGCGATTCGCGCTCCATTAAACACTAATGAGTTTGCAAGTGTTGATCCTACTAAGATTGCGATGAGGTCCAAGATTCTCAGTCCTATATCCAAATGGCGTTTGCAGAAGACTAAGTGGGTTGCTTTTGATTACCCTACAACCGCGTATGCACAGAATGCAAGCATGTCTTTGCATGATTACCAGGATTTTGCATTTAATGCCATAAATCTTAACTGGACTAAATTAAGAACCAGATTACAGAAGATTGCTGATGCTGTTAATAGTTCTGAAAAAGTTCATGTCATTGGTCCTGGCACTGATTTGAAGTTTACAGTTAAGTCAACAAGAGCTGTTTTAGGTGACGGTACTAATAACATGCCTGGTGGCGAAGTGTTTACTGCTCCTGATAAGTATTCTGTTAATGGTCACATCACTTTTAATTATCCTGCAATCTATCGTAGCAATGAGGTTCGCGGTGTTCAGCTTAAACTCAAGAAAGGAAAAGTAATCGAGGAAGATGCAACCTCTGGCCTTGATTTTCTGAAGGCAATGCTTAATCTCGATTCTGGCTCAAGATATGTTGGAGAGTGGGGTATTGGCTGTAATTATAATATAAAGCAGTTCACAAAAAACACTTTATTTGATGAGAAAATAGGGGGGACTGTTCATTTTGCTCTCGGCCATGGATACAAAGAATGCAATGCAAGGATTCGTTCTGCACTGCACTGGGATCTTGTTAAGGACTTGCGAAGAAACGGGACAATTTATCTTGATGGAAAACTGTTTCAGAAAAATGGCAGGTTTAGAAAGGTTTAGTATGCTTCTTTTGCTAGTTTTTCTATCTCTTTTTTCTCTTTTCTAAATGGTTCTAATAATTTGTTTATTTCTTTTGCAACTGCATTCTTTAAATCTAGTGGGTGTAGTTCTTTTGCAGCATATGCTTTTTCTATTTCTTCGTATGTCTTGAATTCTTTATTGCCCCCGAATTTTTCAGGGCGTTCTATAACAAAAGATTCTTCTTTATCTCCTTTGATAACCATTATTACATATTTCAAAAATGCCAACACGCCATTATCTGCTACAACTCCTGGTTCGCAGTATGCGCTTTTTAATTTATTCATCACTGTTTTTTCATCATCTGCTAGGTCTATCTTGCTTTTTGGGTCAGATGCGCTCATCTTTTGCCCCATTAATCCAGGTATCATTGGTGTCATTACTTCTATTCTTGCTTTGTATCCTGCTTTTGGAAGGAATTCTCTTGCAAACATCAGTATTTTTCTTTGGTCTACTCCACCGTACTGCACATCTACTTTGAGGTATTCTTCATCTAGTGCCTGCATTATTGGATAAATCATCCCGCAGAGTTTTGGATTGTCTCCAAATTTGACTACTTCTGCTGCTGCTCTTTTGCAGTCATTTACACTTGCTTCTGTTGATACTTTTAGTACGTCATAAAAGAATTTCTTGTCCATCTGAAAGTCAGATCCTTTAACTATCTCAAAATTTGATATGTCTGCTCCTATTGCTTTGAGCATTAATGGCATGACTTTTGCATAATATTTGTATCTTTTTTCAAGGATATCCCAGGGTGTGCCATCTAGTGCTCCGTGGAGGTCTGCTAGTAGTAATTTTACCTTGAATCCGGCTTTTAGAAAATCTGATAGTTTTAGCATTGGCAGAAAGTATGCTATGTGTGGTTTTCCTGTTATTGCTGTTCCTAGGTATACTGCTGGTTTTTTCTTTTTCTCTAGTAATTCTTTTAGTTCTTTCTCTGTTACAATCTCCTGCGTGTTTCTTTTGATTAGTTTCAGCTTTTCTTCGGCATTCATAAGTATTCGCTTCTCTGTATTAGTATAAAAAGTTTTCTGAGAAAGTATATAAACTACAGAATCTTATGCTGCTTTATGCTTGATGTAACATCTCTTACTGCATATATGTTTTGTCCTAGAAAATTGTTTCTTGAGAAAGTCATGGGTTATGAGGAAATACCCAGGGCTTTGCTGGTCAAGGGCCTGATTAAGCACAAGGTTTTTGATGAGATGAATACTTATGAGGCAAATCTTGTTTCATCTTTTGAGAAAGGAATAACCAAAGAACAGATTTTTGATAAGTATTTTGCACTTTACTCAGATATTTTAAGAAGAGCTATCTTGAACAGCAGAAAGCAGCTGAGATTGGCTAAGCTCTTGCCGATTTCTGCTTTCAAGCAGTTTCAGCCTATTTTCAAGCAGGAGTCAGAGACTCGTGCAGAGACTATTTTTAATTTTATTAAGGAAAAAAATGTTTTTGGTGTTGAATTGTGGGAGAGTTTAACTCCTAAGATTAAGTCTGAGTATAAGATTTCTGCTGAAGATATTGGTATCTCTGGAAAAGTGGATCAGGTTCTTGTTTATCCAGATAGTGTTGTTCCTATTGAGATTAAGTCTGGAAAGGCTCCTAAAGAAGGTGCTTGGGAAAATCACAAGGTTCAGCTTGCTGCATATGCTTTGCTTCTGGAAAATGCTTTCAAGATTTCAATACCTGCTGGTTATGTTAAGTATGTTGATGAAAGTGTCTCTAGGCGCATTGAAATCAATGCTTTCTTGAAAGATCAGGTTAAGGAGTTAGTTAAAAGTGTTAATTTTATGCTTAAGTCAAGGCAGCTTCCTAAAAAAGCAGATAATCCGAATAAATGCGAGAAATGTGGTCTGAGAAACATATGTTACAGTGAAGAAATCACTGAAAAAGCGCAACATTTAAATAGAATTGCGCCTAATCAAAATACATAAAAAGAAAGTTTGAGGGTGAAAAACTATGGCTGAAGCTGATAAACAATTCTCAAAGAAAATAGTCGGTAAAACAGTAGTGAGCAAGGCAGGAAAGCGTTTTGGAGAAGTGGGGGATGTTATTTTTGAGACTAAATCAGGTGAGTTGATTAATCTTGTACTCAAGAATCCTACTAGTTACACTGAAAAGCTGGAGCTTGAAAAAGACAAAGAAGGAAAGCTGTTAGTCCCTTTTTCTGCAGTTATTGCCATGGGTGATTTCATGGTTGTTTCTGAGGAAGATATTTTATAAGCACTAAACCAAAACTATTTAAATCAGTTTGCACTAGTGTTTTTTACAGGGGGTAATTTATATTGAATAATCAGAGTGTTATCTGGACTGAGAAATATCGTCCTTCTAGTTTTGATGAGATTAAGGGGCAGCAGGAGATTGTCTCTAAGGTTAAGGCTTTTGTTGAGCAGAAGAATCTGCCTCATTTGTTGTTTGCAGGTCCTGCAGGCATTGGTAAGAGCACTCTTGCTTTAGTCACAGCTAAACAGATGTTTGGTTCTGAGTGGAGGCAGAATTTTCTTGAGCTTAATGCCTCTGATGAGCGGGGTATTGATGTTGTTCGTGTTAAGGTTAAGGATTTTGCAAGGACAAAGGCTATTGGTGATGTTCCTTTTAAGATTATTTTTCTTGATGAGTGTGATGCTTTGACTAGGGATGCTCAGCAGGCTTTGAGAAGGACTATGGAGAATTATGCAGCCACATGCAGGTTTATTCTTGCTTGTAATTATTCTTCAAAGATTATTGATCCTATTCAATCTAGGTGTGCGATGTTTCGTTTCAGGCCTCTTGCAAAAGAGCATATGCTGGAGATTGTTAATGTTATAGGGCAAAAAGAAAGTTTGAAGCTTGATGAGGTTGCTAAGTTTGCCTTGATTGAGGTTTCTGGTGGTGATTGCAGAAAGCTGGAGAATGTGATGCAGAGCTGCGCTTCTATTACAGATAATATTACGCAGGATGTTGTTTATTCCATGGCTTCAACTGCGCAGCCGCAGGAAATAAAAGATCTACTAGACATTGCGATTAAAGGCGACTTTCTTGTTGCAAGAAAGCAGCTGCTGGACATAATGCTTCGTTATGGCCTATCAGGCCTGGATGTTATTAAGCAGATTCAGAAAGAGGTTTGGGACTTGGATATTGGCGCGAGGCAGAAAGTTGCATTGATTGATAAGTGTGGTGAGATTGAGTTCAGGTTAGTTGAAGGCTCTGATGAATATCTGCAGTTAGAGGCATTACTTGCACAGATTTGTGCTGTTAAGAATTAAGAAGTTCTTGATAATATTCTTTTGTTTCTTGTATGTGTTCTTTTTTTGTTTCAGGGTTATTCATGTCTAGTCCTTGATGTCTTTTTGTGCAGTTAACGATAATGGTTCTTATTAGGCCGGACATTACATACTGGGGAAATAATACATTTGCAGACGCAGGATAGTGTGTGAAAAGCAGCGGCTCGCTTAATTTGTCCTGTTCTGAGTCCAGTATACACAGGGACATGCCAGGAAGGTGTTCTCTTACAGTGTTTTCGCGAATAGTATTTCTTTGTTCCTCTAGTGTTTTGAATTCCTGCCAGTCGTGCAGTGCTTCTAATGCATTCAGCAGGACACCATCAAATGAGAACATTTTTTTTGTGACTGGTGCTATGTGTATGTGTTGGTGTGCTGTGTTTTGATAGCTCTCTGGTATTCCTCTTTGATAAAATGGCTGCACTTTTCCATTTAGTCTTGTTTCAGCTGCAATACCATCGTCAGTGCGCACAACCCCATCTTCTTCAGCGTGTGCATCTCTTCCTATTCCGTTGTTTGCCCATATAGCAACTCTTTGATATCCTGCACTGAATAATCTTTCAATAACATGTTTTATGCTGTTTTCTCTGTTTTCAAAAACAATATCTGCTCTTGGGTCTAGGTCAAGTGCATGGTCGGGTGCTAATAATATTGCTTCAGGATCACTGCATAAGGCATCTAGTTTTTTTTTAGAATCCAGTTCTTGTGTCTGAAGTATTTGCGCTTCTCCGTTTTTATACATTACAGGTCTTGATGCATATAGAATATGTGCTGGTGTTGCAATTCCTGCCATTGGAACCAGCACTGCCTCAGGAAACTCATGTATTATGTCAAGTCCAAAGCAGTCATATCCTTGAAATGGTTTTGGCAGGCATAACGACTTGCAAAAATTAAGTTTATGCATATTTTGTTTGAATACCAGAGTCTATTTAAAGATTGTGAAAGAAAAATATAGAAAAAGAAGTTTACTCTGAAGTTTCTCCAGAGCTTTTTACTGTTATTGAAGTTTGTTTGAATTCTTCGTAGTCATATTCTGCTTCTAGTGTGACTAGCTGTTCATAGTCTGTTCTTGTTGCTATTGTTTGCGTGCATGTTACTATTTTGCTTCCGCTGAATAATGTTACATATCCTTCTGCTGTTCTGCCTTTTGATTCCAATCCTGTGCAGCTTAGTCCTGGTAAGTTGCTGTCGACCCTGATAAATACTGCATCCTTGTTTTTTCTTTCATCTTTTGAGCATAGTGTATTTTTTCCGTATACGTCTCCTGTTCCTGCGTTTCTTACAACAAAGCTGAATCCTATCTTGTCTCTTGATCGAGCACTCTCTTTGAAGTCTGCAAATTGTATTGGTGCTCCTGAATTAAATATTGGTTTTGATTCTGTTATTTCACAGATTCCTTCTGGTGAAGGATTCAGTATGTTCTCGCGAACACATATCTTGCTTGCTGCTTTTGTGTTGTATAAATAGCAGATGTCTGCTCTTAAAGGAAGGTCTATCTGTCCTCCGGTTATTGGTGATACGTGGTTTAGTTCCGTGAACTCTATGAAAACAGGTGCCCCTGGTATGATATTTCCTGCGCTGTCTTTCATTTTTGCAATTAAATCGTCATTAGGGCTTGCTGTCAGGTCTTCTTCTAGTTTGTTGAATTCTGCAGGGTTTATTCCAGAAAGTTTCACTCGAACACTATCTTTTGCTACCTCTGCTTCTCCTGTGTTTTCTAGTTTTATTACAATGTCAAAGGGGTCTCTGCCGCCGTCAAATATCTCTGGCCTTAAGTCAACAAAGTCTGCCACGACTCCTGTTGTTCCTCCTATAAATGGGGATGTTATTTCTATTTGTTCTCCTTCTCCTGTGCAACCCATTAAGAAAATCATTACTGCAATTATTACAAAAAAGCTTTTTTTCATTTTATCATCCTCTTGTGTGATATAGAATTCTTCTGGCAGTAGATTATATAAATTTTTCGTTAAAAAAGATTTTTTTTAACGAATTTGGAAATGTCGCGTATTTCCAATTTTCGCTTGATACTTAATAAACAGATACTATTTCAAGGTCTTTGAATACGCTGGTTCTGTATCCATAATTTAGTGTGACAACCATTGGTGTTGAGTATGCGTCCTGTCCTGTTGTCATCATCTCGCAGAATGCTGTTCCTTGGCCGTTTGTTAGTCTTATGTGGTTGCTGTCTAGTGGTTTGCAGGTTGGTTTTATAGATACTCCCCCTATTGCAACGTCTCTTAATTCAACATAGTCTATTTCATCAAATGCTAGTGGTGCTGTGTGTGGGCTGCATTTTTGTAAGTAGTCTGCGCCTGACCTGAATACTTCTCCTCCGCCCACATTTTGTATGTGTATCTTGAATCGTGTTCTTCCTGGTGCAGGGTCTACTTCTATTTGTGTGACAGCTACAGGCCCTCCTTGCCCTCCTCCAAGGGATGCTGGCGCTGGTGTGCAAATCTTTGGCCTTGTTGTTGGCGCATACGGGTCTGGATCGATGCAGATTGGTGCTGCTGCTATTGTTTCATATTCATAGCAGGCTGTTGCAAGAAGCCTTACTGGGTATTTGTCTATGTTTCTTGGCTTTAGTGGGGCAATGCTTCCTTTGAAAGACACCACGTCTACTCCGCCTTGTGTGACAAATTGTGTTTTTCCTTCTATTGGAGGTATGTCTTCTCCCCATTCAAGCACTCCTGTTATTATGCTTGAGTCAAAGCCGGACAAGTATACTTTGTCTCCTGGCCCCCCTGCAGTGTATGCTCCTTTGTTTTCTATTTCAACGACTGCACTGAATGTGTCTGTGTCAAAAAGCCTGCTTGGGGGCAGGTATGAGAGGAATTGCAGGCTTAATCCTTGTGTTCCTGTTCTGTATGTTGTTGTCGTTACTTGTTCTTTTGTTTTTTGCTGCATTGTGCAGGAGCTGAGTAAAATAAGGAGAATCAGTAAAATAAGTGTGGTTTTTTTCATTTTTCTTTATGTTTGTTTGCTTTGTTTTTAAATATTTTTATTATTTTGATGATAGCTTTTTTATATTTACTTTTTTAACTGCCCTGTCCAGGTAGCCGTATTCAACTTCTATAGATAGCGGTGCTGTGTAAGTGCCTTTTGTTTTTTCTATGCCTTGCTCTAATACACATAGCACGGTGGTATCTCCTGATAATTTTACTGTTTCTGGCTTGCAGGTTAAAGGTGTTTCTGATAAGGTGGCCCTTACTTGCACCCTGTTCCATGTTTCTGATCCTAATGCTTTGCCTGTGCATGCATCGTATGTTTTTTCTTTCAATAACGCCTGGCCTGCGCCGAGGTTTTGTACTTTTATTAGGAATTCTGGCTGGATTTTTTCTATGTCTTCGTGTGTCATCATTTTTGGCTCTACAGATGTTATTGCCACTGGCGCGCCCTGCCCTCCTGCCATGCTTATTCTTTGTGTTTTGCAGGGCTTTGTTTTTACCATTCCTGCAAGGTCTGTGTCTATGCACACTAATGCTGTTGCTTCTGTCTTGTAAGGATAGCATGCAGTTGCGGTTATTGCTGTTTCATGTGACTCTATTCCTGTAATCAGCAGTTTTGATTTTGCCCTGAATTCTTTTATGTCTTTGCTTCCTTCTGGGTTGAATACTGATTTGCCATCAAGGTCAAATCGTGTATCTTTTTCACTTTCAATGCTTATTTGCTGTTCTTCTGTTCCTAGTACCAGCATTCCGTTGCTTACATCTGCGGCTCCTTTATTTTGTACATCTACCAGTATCTGAAATACTCTTTCTTCATAAATCTCTGCAGGAGGAGAATTTGTGAGGAATTCAAGGACAATGCCTTTTGTTCCTTCGTGCACACCAGGAATCTTGATTTCTTCTTTTTTTTGCTGTACAAGCCCGCAGCTAGTTAAGAATAATGCTATTATAAGGCAAAAGATTATTTTCTTCATGTTTTAGTTTTTGCTACTGTTATTGCGCGTTTTGTTGAATAACTGTAATCGTATTTTACTGTGGCTTTGAAGTTTTTCTGCAGTGGCTCTGCTCCAACCAGTAGGTCATAATCTGTTACTGTTGTGTGTGCTCGGAAAGTATATGCGAATATGTCTTTTTCTTTGTTTACCCTGTCAATCTCTTTTTGCGGTACATAGTACAGGTTGTCAACTTCATCATCGCATCTTTTCTGGTCTTCTTCTGTGGGAAGGTCTTCGCAGGATTCTATTTGGACTGCAGGCATGCCGTTTATGTCTTCTACTTCAACGCCCTTTGGTGTTATGAGTATGATGTAATATATTTTTTTAAGTTTGCCTGTCCATACATTGTCTATTGTTACCCCTATTGTCGGTCCTCTGCTGTCGCCTGATGCAGGATCTGTTACTCCGTATGGCTGTTTTCCTGTGCCGATGTCTCCGCCTATTCCTATCATTACTGGTCCTGAGGTGTATTTTGTTGCGGGATTTCTTTCTGGGAATATTGAAAGCGGGTCAACTGTGCCAGGCACGCCTTCTGCAATGTCTTTCAGTGCTTGTCTGGCTTTTTCTTTGTTCATGGTATACACTAGTTGGTATGATCTTGTTGTAAAGTCAAAGTCTGCGGTTATCTGGAAATTATAGTTTTTTGGCTGTAGATTTTCAAATATGCAGTCAATTGACTGCTCTTCGCTTGTAGAAACCTTGAATGCTGGCTGCGGTATTATTCTGTCTGCCGGAATCTTGTCTGCAGTGCATGTTAATTTTATGTTTAGTGGTTCTGCTATTGTCTCTGCTTTTAATGTTGTGTATACTGTTGCAGGCTTGCCTGCTGTAAAGGTTTGCTGTGTTGATTTTAGCGGCTGCAGGAATACCCCCAATGGTTTTTCCGTGCTTTCATCTACTTTGCCTGTATAATAGTCCCCTGCCAAAACTTTTTTTGTTCTTTTTGTTTCCTTTGCGACTTCTACTTGTATTGTTTCTAATCCTCTCCACATTGCATCCCATGCAGTTGCAATAGTTCGCGCCATGTATCTTACTGCTATTGCAGGAGAATACATTGCAGAAGAGTATCCTTGTTCCTGTGCATAAACCTGTACCTGTGGCATGAATGAAAAAGTAAGCAAGGCAATCCAGAATACCATGTATACAAAGCTTAGTCTTGGATAATATTCTGAGTGCAGTATTAAAAGATATATCACCCATAATGGGTTGAATGTTATGATCATTGCTCCTACAGAGCCTCCCAAGTATGGAAGCACTCTTGGATATAGGAAGGGAAGAAAGAATGCAGTCAAGAAATATATTACAATTATCCAGTACTTATCCCCGAATTTTCTCTGGAATCTAAGTGCTATGATTGCGTAGATTACAAAGAACACGGTCCACATGTAGAAATTTGTTGTTCCTCCGCGGTATCTTACAAAAACATCTATCCACTGTATTATAAATACCAGAAGAAGCCAGGCCAAGCCTCCTGCTTTTTCTGTTCGTGTCCCAGGACCTTTTCTTTCTTCTTTTTTTTCTAAAACTTCTATCTTGAACTTGTCTAATAGCGCCATTTCAATCCGTGGTAATTTCTAGTTTTATGATGTTGAGTTCTGTCAGCGGTGTTAATTCTATGTAGTTGTTTCCTTCCTCTATGTCATCTGTTATGTCTACTTTGTAATTCGGTGTTCTTTGGTCTATCATGTACAGCCGTCCGTTGATGTTTAGCCTTGCGTTTTTTAGTCTGTTGTCATCTACGAATTTAACAGATAGCATTACGTCTCTCATTCCGCGGAATATTTGGTCATACATTTTGCTGTTTACATTGAAGTAATCCATGAAGCTTCTGGTCTCACCAAGCAGGGTCTTGATTCTTATCTGTTCTACTGACGCGCTTCCAGATGATAATATTATTTCTATTTCATTTTTTCCCGGCATTAAATCTTCTTTGTATATGTCTTTTCTGTTTAGGCTCTCGCACTCTGGTACTCCTGAGAATATTTTTCGGTTGTTTAATAGTATGTCCATTACGCCGACATTAAACTGGTCGCATAATGGGTAGAAGTCTATCCATGCCCTGTCTAGATTATTGTATTCTGCGTTTCCTATTGGTATTGTGCTTTTTCCTGCAAGCCTGCTTACGTCAAGCACGTCTCCTATTATTTTTGCTTCAGTAAATTCATATTCTCTTGTTGGTATGCCAAATCCTTCTAGCTGGAATGCAATCGTGTTTGTTTCTTGCAGATAGTCTGTTTTGATTGGTATTGGCGGAGGATTTGTTTGCCTTATTTCGCCTTCAAATAAGTCCAGCCCGTTGAATTCTACGTTTAGTATGCCTTCGTGCTTTGGTGTTGTTATGCTCAGGAAAACATTTTGTGTGTTTGCAGGGTCTGATATCTTGAATGTGTGTTCTTTTCTGTCTGTTTTGTATATTGTTTTTTTGAGTTCAAACCGGTTTATGTCTGCCAGAATTTCTGCAGTGCGTGATTCGTACAAGTAAAGATTCGGCAGGTAATGATCAAATTCATTCTCCCCGACATAATCAAGCAATCCTATTGGTGCCTGTAGAAGTGCTTGTTTTTTTATGACTTCTCCTGTTTCAGACAGGTTTTCATCAGAGAGAAGTGCCTGTCTTTCTGCAGGCGGTAAAAATAATATGTAAAAGATAAGCAGTATGGTAATGATGCCAATGAGCGTTGCAGCAGTTGCACTTGTTTGTTGGGCTCGTTTTTTCATCTAATCACCCTTTTTTTGTTTTTTTTATATTATTACTAACAAGAGTATATATAAATGTTTTTCTTTTCAGAAGGCAAATTTTAAATGCTAAAGCGTTTTTAAACACATCATGAAGATAATTAGCTCAAATTTCAAGAAAGGTGAAGCAAAAGTAAAGATTGAAACACTTGATGATCTTTGGTATCTGAGTCAAGTTATTGATGCCGGAGATGTTGTTAAAGGCAAGACTCTTCGTAAGATAAAGGTTGGTTCTACTGAGAAAGAGGCCGTAAGAAAGTCTGTTTTTATTGCTTTGAAAGTTGAGAAGGTGGAGTTCTCTAAGACAACTGCAAGGCTTAGAATTCTTGGGACAATTCTTGAGGGGCCAGAGGACGTGCAAAAAGGCAGTCATCATACATTTAATGTTGAGGAAGGCACAATAATCACAATTTTAAAAGAGGAATGGCCTGCTTACCAGGTCAAGAGATTAAAAGAGGCTGCAGAAGCAAGAGCGCTAAAGATTTTGATTTGTGTTTTTGACAGGGAGGATGCTTTTTTTGCTTTGATGAAGCGTGCTGGTTATGAATTGCTGGCCAACATTCATGGAGAGGTTGCAAAGAAAGGAGCTGATGCTCCTGTTAAGTCTACTTTTTATGCTGAAATTATCAAGCAATTAGAAGAGTATGATGTGCGTTACAAATTAGATAAGATAATTTTGGCAAGTCCTGCTTTTTGGAAAGAAGAATTGCTTAAGGTTTTGCAGAATCAGGATTTGAAAAGCAAGATCATTCAGGCAACATGCTCTTCTGCTGATGAGTCTGCTATCAGTGAGGTTCTTAAGAGGGGGGAGGTTCAGAAAGCCCTGAAACAAGAGCAGGTTAGTGAGGAGATGGTTCTTGTTGAAAAAGTTCTCGCAGAAATTTCAAAGCAGGGCAATGCTGCTTATGGTATGAAAGAGGTTGAAGAGGCGGTTACTGCAGGTGCTGTGCAGGATCTTCTTGTGACAGATGCCTTGATAATGAAATTAAGGGAAGAAGACAAGTTTGAGAAGCTGGATAAGCTGATGAAGCTTGCTGATAAAAGCAAGGCAAAGGTTCATATTATTTCTATAGAGCATTCTGGTGGCAAGAAATTAGATGGTCTGGGAGGCATTGCTGCTTTGCTGAGATTTAAGTTGGCCTACTAAATTTTGTATATGATTTTCAAAATCTATTCTCGATGACATAAATGTTTATATATGTGCTCCCTATTTTTCTATTCTGGAGTAGCAACGAAAAAAACAAAAGGTTTTGCCTGCACTATTATCCCCTCTTTGTAGTGCATCAAAACCGTAACATATAAATAGTGGTTGAGATTTACCTCAGGTTAATAACAAAAAAGGGGGGAGGTATAAATGATAGTAAAAGAAGAATTTTTAAGCAAGTTACGTCGGTATTTTTCTTTGAACTTGTATGAAGTTAAGATTTGGGCGTCATTGTTGTCTAGGGGTGTTGCGACTGCTGGTGAGCTTTCTGACATTGCTAATGTTCCTAGGTCTAGGAGTTATGATGTTTTAGAGAGTCTTGAGAAGAAGGGTTTTGTTGTTATGAAGCTTGGTAAGCCTATTAAGTATATTGCTGTTCCTCCTTCAGAAGTTATTGAGAGAGTCAAGAAAAATATGCATGAAGAAGCCTTAATGAAAGTAAAAAGGTTAGAGGACTTGAAAAATACAGATGTTCTTAATGAACTTCAGTCTCTTCACAAGCAGGGCATTGAGGTTATTGAGCCTACTGATTTGAGCGGAAGCATTAAAGGAAGGCATAATCTCTATAATCATCTTGAGCTCACAATAAAGAATGCACAAAAATCAGTTACTATTCTTACAACATCCCAGGGTTTGATGAGAAAAGTGGAAGGTTTAAAGCCGGTATTTGAAAAACTTAAGAAAAAAGGAGTTAAAATAAAAATCGCTGCGCCTTTGACAAGAGAAACAAAGAAAACAGTCTCTGAAATAAGCTCTGTTGCAGATGTGCGCAATACAGATTCTAAAGCAAGGTTCTGTATTGTAGATGGTAAAGAGATTGTGTTTATGGTATTGGATGATAAAGAGGTTCACCCAACCTATGACGTGGGTATCTGGGTGAATTCTCCGTTTTATGCAAAAGCCATGGAATCATTGTTTGATACCGCATGGAAAACCATGAAAGCAAAATAAAAATTTTCTTTTTTCTCTTTTTGTGGTAACATGGACGTAAAGAAACTAGCTGAAAAATTGCATCCTCTGGAACGGAGGGTTTTGCCTGTTCTTAATAAATTCAAGACTTTGCCTCAGATTGTTTCTGCCACTGGTTTGAAAGATATTGAAGTTATGCGTGCCTTGCAGTGGCTTCAGAACAAGAAGGCAATTAATATTGATACCGAGCTTAAGGAAGTTGTAACTCTTGACAAAAATGGTGAGAAGTATCTTGAAGAGCAGCTTCCTGAAAGGCGTTTTATTGAAAAGGTAAAGGACAAAGAAATATCTATTTCTCGTTTAGAGAAAAATGGCTTGAACAAAGAAGAACTTAATACTTGCTTAGGCACTCTCAGGAAAAAGGCAATGATTCTTATTGTTAAGAACAAGGAATTGCGTGTCAAGCTGACTGATCAAGGCAAGAAGTTTCTTTCAAAAGAGTTTCCTGAGGAGATTTTTCTTAAGAAGGCATTTCCTATTGAGATAAAGAATCTTGCTCCTGAGGAAAAGCATGCTCTTGAGAACCTAAAGAAAAGAAAGAGTATTGTTAAGGTTGAACTGCAGAAGATTATGAAGGCTGAATTATTGCCTGTTGGCAAGCAGTTGATTCAGCTTGGTGTTCAGGATGAGAAAGTTATTGATGCCTTGACACCGCAGATGCTTCGTACAGGTTCCTGGCGTGAGAAAAAGTTCAGGCATTATGATGTCAAGAGCAAGGTTCCTAAGATTTATTGTGGCAAGAAGCAGAATTACAGGCGTTTTCTTGATGGTGTTCGTGAGAAGTTTGTTGAGCTTGGTTTTACTGAGATGAAGGGGCCGCTTGTTGAGTCTGAGTTTTGGGATATGGATGCTTTGTACATGCCGCAGTTTCATTCTGCTAGGGCTATTCACGATGCTTATTATGTTGATGCAAAGCCTGCTAAGCTTGATGACAAGCTTGTCAAGAGAGTCAAGGCTGTTCATGAGAATGGTGGTAATACTGGAAGCAAGGGTTGGGATTATGAGTTTGATGTTAAGAGGACGCAGAATCTTGTTTTAAGGACGCAAGGCACTGCTTGCTCTGCGCGTATGCTTGCCTCTCCTGATTTAAAGATTCCTGGAAAGTATTTTGGTATTGCGCGTTGTTTTAGGCCTGATGTTGTTGATGCAACTCACGCAGTGGATTTTTACCAGACAGAGGGAATTATTATTGAGGAAGGCTTGAACATTAGGCATTTGTTTTCTTTGCTTAAGATGTTTGCAAAGGAGTTTGCAGGTGCAGAAGAGGTTAAGCTTGTTCCTGGTTATTTTCCTTTTACAGAGCCTAGTGTTGAGTTGTTTGCAAAGCATCCTGAGATGGGCTGGATAGAGCTTGGGGGCGCAGGTATTTTCAGGCCAGAGGTTGTTGTTCCTCTGCTTGGCAAAGATGTTCCTGTTCTTGCCTGGGGTATTGGTATTGACAGGATTGCGATGTTTAAGCTGGGTATTACTGATATCCGGCAGTTGTTTTCACATGATCTTGATTATTTAAGGAATGCAAAGGTGATTTAATGCCAACATGTACTTTTTCATTAAAGGATTTGAATTCATTGGTTAAGAAAAATATAAAGGAGTCTGACTTAAAGGATTTGCTGGCTTATGCAAAGGCAGAACTTGATAAGGCGGATGGAGATGAGATTACTGTTCAGTTTAATGACACTAATCTTCCTTATTTGTGGTCTGTGGAGGGTCTTGCGATTTTCTTGCGCGGCGTTCTTGGAAAAGAAAAAGGCATTCCTAAGATGAAAGTCAATAAGTCTGATTATAAGATTAATGTTGATTCCTCTGTTAAGGCTGTTCGGCCGCATATTGCTGCTTTTGTTGCTAAAGGAAAAAAAGTTTCAGATCATTTCTTGAAGCAGCTGATTCAGATGCAGGAAAAATTCTGTGAAGCTTATGGTAGGAGAAGAGAAAAGATTGCAATTGGTGTCTATCCTGCTAAGAAGATATCTTTTCCTGTTACATACAAGGCAGTTCCTCCGAGAAGCATTAAGTTTGTTCCTCTGGAATTTATGAAAGAGCTGGATCTTTTGCAGATTCTTGACCAGCACCCTACTGGCAAAGAATATGCATGGATACTGAAAGGTGTTAAGAAGTTTCCTTTGTTGATTGATTACCAGAAAGAGGTTCTTAGTTTTCCTCCGATTATTAATTCTGATAAGATGGGCAAGCTTGAGCTTGATGATGAGGAGATTTTCTTTGAAGCAACTGGAATTGATCTTGATTCAGTTAATATTGCTGCAAATATTTTTGCGCAGTTGTTTTATGAGCGCGGCTTTGAGGTTTTCTCTGTTAATATTGGTTACTCCAGGAAGCCAATTACGACCCCAGATTTTAAGACAGATACGATTAAGATAAAGAAAGATGATGTCACAAAGGTTCTTGGAATTGAATTAAAAGATTCTGATGTAAAGAAGTTTATTGAGATGGCTCGTTATGATTTCTCAAATTACAATGTGACTATTCCTGCAATCAGGGGAGATATCATGCATCCTGTTGATGTTGTTGAGGATGTTGCTATCATGTATGGTTATGATAATATTGGATCCTTGCCTCTAAAAACATACACTAAAGGAGACACTTTTGCGCTTCAGCGTTTTGTGGATAAGGTGCGCGAGATTTTTGTTGGCATGGGCTATCAAGAGGTTGCAAGTCCGATATTGTCTAATAAGGAACTGTTGTTTAATAAGATGAACATAAAGGATTTTGGGTGTGTTGAGATAAAAAATTATGAGTCCTTGACTTATTCCATTGTCAGGCCGTGGATTATTCCTGAATTAATGGATGTTCTCATGAGAAATAAGCATATGGATTATCCTCAGAAGATGTTTGAGCAGGGAATTGTTACTGTCAATAAGGATGGCAAGATTAATGATTATGAAAGAATTGCTGCCTTGTCTTGCCATGCCAAAGCAGATTATACTGAGGTAAGGCAGGCTATTGATTATTTATTTAGGATGTTGGGGGTTGACTATGACATTGAAGACACTGATCATGGCTCTTTTATTGCTGGCCGCGCTGCGAGAGTATCTGTCAAGGGGAAAAAGGTCGCCTTTATAGGCGAGATTAATCCTATTGTTTTGAATTCTTTTGGCGTTGATATGCCTGCAGCTGCTTTTGAGCTTAATCTTTCTGAATTATTTTCAGCTCTGAAATAATTCGCAATCTTTTTAAGTTTTCTTTGTTTATGTTTTTTTATGAGTGATGCAGAACACGAATTTATTTTTGGGCAAGAGGCAGCAAGAAATTTCGAGAAAATAGAATTTGGTATTTCCAATGCCGATTTTTATGATGCAGAAGAAGCGTTACATAAACTTGAACAATTTCATAAAGAGCAGGGAATTCCACTTCCTGATAAGTATAATCAATTAGTCCAGAGTGTTAGAGCGCTTGCTCTTCCAGCTCTTACTGCACAGGCACAAGCTCTTTTTGAGAGAGAAGATTATAGGTTGGCACTTGCCACTCTTAAGAGTCTGCAATCTTATTGTGTGCGCCTTAATGCGCCTTTGCCTGAAGAAGCAGAGGATTTGGCTGCAGAGTTGGCTGAGCATAGAGATGAACTGCCTGATATTCCTGAAGAGTATAAAGGAGATCAAATTATTGCGTTTTTTAAGATGCCTGATGGCCTCTGCCAATATGAATTGTATACCTCTGTTGCAAGACTTTCGCGCACCCTAAAAAATACAAATGGTAAATACATTGGTGCATTTGCAGGAGTTAATACAGAATTTATCGAGCGCGCAATAATGCGTACAAGACACCTGTCATATCCTGATGTAGATAAAGTAGAGCTTTCTGATATATTAGAAGAATAAAAAAAGAAATTATTTCTTTTCTTCCTTAGGTTTTTCTTCTTTCTTAACAGCTTTTTTTGCTTTTTTCTTGACAGCTTTTTTAGTCTTTTTTTCTTCAGGCTTTGCAGTTGCTTGTGTTGCAAGCTTGCTTCTTCTTAGTCTTCTTGGCCTGATTTTCTTTGCTTTTGGTTTTGTTTCTCTTGCTGTCAAGCCTAGTTTTTTGAATTCAGCTGTTACATCTGCATGGCTGGCACCTTTTTTGATGTCTATTTTGTCTTTCAGTGGTTCTAGGTGCAGCTGGTTGCATTTTTTTCTTCTTGTCTCGCCGTCTATTAGAACAAATCTTTCATCAAGAATTTCAACAATGACGCATTTTTTGCCAGCATCCCTGCCAGCTGTTTTTATGCATAATCTTCCGATTTCAATCATTTTTTTTGCCTCCAATCCCTTGTAGCAGTCGCCTTAACTACTGGAGATATATTGTCTTGCTTTTTGAGTTATTTTTTTGCGGGTGCACTTTGTGCAAAGCACTCCTGCATATGCCCTTGTAGGCCTTTTCTTGGTCTTTGGCATGTTCTGCATCTTTCTAGGCAGCGCTCTTGCTACCCCTGCCAAGACTGCGCCGCATCCAGCGCATTTTGCTTTTGATGGCTTGCGCCTCTTGTACTGGACTTTAGTATTTCCTCCAGGAGTCTTTACCTTGACTCTCCTGAATGTCCTTGATTTCTTTCTGCCTTCGACCATACCTCTCAAGAATTATAAGTCCTTTAAAAAGCTTTTGTATCCTTTAAAGATGGTGCGGGCGCGGAGGTCGCGCATGCAGATCCTGTAGAGGCTTACCTGCCTTGATTTTTAAAAACTGCGCCCTAATTCCGGAAGACTGTATTCACCTACCACCAACTCTTCCAGCGAATGCTTGTGCAATACATAATCGCGCCCAAGATTTGTCACAAGCATATACCCTGCATTTTCAGCTTCTGCGCGCTGCTTGATTCCTCGAGCATGATTGGACCCGTACAAAACAACAAGGGGTTCCTTTTGGAGGACATCTTTTGCCCTGGAATAAACAACATTCTCGCGCCTAATAAACATATGCTCAACAATAGTATCAATGTGGGGTGAAACAACAATGTTAATTTTTTCCTGCAGTTTAGCTCGTAACGATTCAAGCTGTCTGCGCTGTGCTTCTAATTCTTTGCGATTTTTGGCAGGATTTGAATTCGCTTGGTCAATGGCATCTATGAATGCTTTGTAGTAAATTTTGTATGCTTGCTCAACAGGAAGCAAAACACTTTTCAATTGTCGGTATTCTTTGCCTGCATCACCAATTGATGTCCAGGTGCGCGCATTAAGCAAAGTAACTATGGCGAGCTCGTGTTTTAATTGGGGTGTATCTGCAAAGTTGCCTTCAATTTCAATTTTTTTATTAGAATTGTAAGCGTGTGCAAATTCTTCATAAAAACCTTCTATCAAGATTGATCGCACTCCATAACGATCATACGCGTCAATAGCCGCCTTAGACAAAATATCTATATTCTTTTTACTCACATGAATATCACTTCCCCATCTACTTACTGGATGTCTATTGGCGAGAAAGATTATGGGTCTGCCTTCTCCGCTTCGGTAACGCACAGGCAATTCACCAAGATTTTTACAATTTGTAAGTGTTCTTGGTCGACCGAACCAAAATGCAGATCCTATTGTTGCAGTAGCCAACATGCCACAGCTAATTTTTAGTAAATTCCTTCGAGATATTATTCCTTTTCTATTCTGTTCTTTACTCATACACTACCCTCTGAAAAGAACCTATATTCTGCAGAATATAAAGCTTATGGAAAACTTCGCTAAGTCGGGGTAATCAGCAGAGCGACCTTGAAGAAGTAAGAACACAAAGAGAAACTTTATAAACAGATAAGGGTTAAAATTTTGTATGAAAGTATACCTAGATAATGCTGCTACCACTAAAACTGCTCCTGAAGTAGCTGAAGCTATGCAGCCTTTTTTTACTGAAAAATATGGCAATGCCTCTAGCATCCATTCTTTTGGTGAAGAAGCTAAAGATGCTCTTGAGAATGCGCGCCAGTTGATTGCTAATTATATTAATGCAGAGCCAGAGCAGGTTATTTTTACTTCTGGCGGTACAGAGAGTGATAATATTGCTATAAAGGGCACTGCTTATGCTTTGAAGAAGAAGGGGAAGCACATCATAACCAGTAAGTTTGAGCATCCTGCTGTTCTTGAGTGCTGCCAGGCTCTTGAAAAAGAGGGTTTTGAGGTTACTTATCTTGGGATTAGCAAGGATGGTTTTGTTAATGCAGAGGAATTAAGGAAAGCTATTCGTGATGATACTGTTTTAGTTACAATAATGCATGCTAATAATGAGATTGGTACTATTCAGGATGTTGAGAAGATTGGAAAGATTTGTGGTGAGAAAGAGATTGTTTTTCACACAGATGCTGTTCAGTCTCTGGGAAAGGTTCCTATAGATGTTAAGGATTTTCCAGTTGACTTGATTTCTTTTTCATCTCATAAGATTCATGGTCCTAAAGGTATTGGCGTTTTGTTTGTTAAAAATAAAAAGCAATTGCAGCCATTGTTGCATGGCGGTGCTCAGGAGTTTAGCTTGAGACCCGGCACTGAGAATGTTTCTGGTGCAGTTGGTTTTGCAAAGGCAGTTGATATGCTTTCTGAGACAGATGTCAAGAGAATGACTGAATTAAGAGATTACTTGATTGAGAAGTTGCTTGAGATTCCAGAAGCTTGTCTTAATGGTTCTAGGGAGAATAGGCTCTGTAATAATGTTAATGTCTCTTTTTCTCATATTGAGGGAGAGTCTATTTTATTGGGTCTTGATGATAAGGGTGTTGCAGTTTCCACTGGTTCTGCCTGTACATCTAAGAAGCTTGAGCCTAGTCATGTTTTGCTTGCCTTGGGTATTAAGCCAGAGGAAGCGCATGGCAGTGTTCGTTTGTCTTTAAGCAAATACACAACAAAGGAAGAGATTGATTACACAATAAATTCTATTAAGGAGGTTGTGGAGAGTTTAAGAAAGATTTCTCCTTTGGGTAGCTAAGATGTATTCAAAAAAAGTATTAGAGCATTTCAAGAAACCGCATAATGTTGGTAAGATAGAAGATGCAGATGGCATCGGAACAGTAGGTAATAGGGCTTGCGGTGATGTCATGAAGCTTTACATTAAGGTAGAGAATAATAAGATTGTTGATATTAAGTTTGAGACAATGGGTTGTGCAGCTGCTATTGCAACAAGTTCTATGATAACAGATTTAGCTAAAGGCAAGACTATTGAAGAGGCTTTGAAAATAACTAAGGACAATATTGTTGAGGAGTTAGAGGGTCTTCCTCCTGTTAAGGTGCATTGTTCTCTGCTTGCTATTGATGCCTTGCATGCTGCTATAAAGGATTATAAAGAAAAGAAAAAATGATTATTATTCGTTTTGCTGAGATTGGTCTTAAGGGCAAGAATAGGATTTTCTTTGAAAAAGCTTTGATGCGGAATATTCAGGCGTGTCTTGATAAAAATAATATTAATTACAAAAATATAACGCGTTTAATGGGCAGGATTCTTGTTGTTGCAGATGATCCTTGTGATTGTTTGGCTTGTGTTTTTGGTATTGCTTCTTTTTCTTATGCTGTTAATGCGGGCTTTAATATGGAACAAGTAAAG
>JAHWHY010000018.1 GCA_019323015.1 Candidatus Woesearchaeota archaeon | reverse complement strand
TTTAGGCACAGCTTTAGGAGGTCTTGGCCCTTTAGCAATGCTAAAAGAGACAAGAGGATTGAGAAATTTCATGCATGGAGTGTATTCTTTTTCTGTTGGGGCAATAGGCGGCTTGTTAAGTAGCAGTGCTGTGCTATTTGCATTAAATCAGGCAGATCCAGGAAAAGATGCTCAAGAAATTAATGGTTTTTTAAGTGTTCTTTGTGGGATAGCAGGTGGTTTTATTCTCAATTGGTTAGCCAATACTGATAAATAAGTAAAGCAGGAGTTTTCATTAGTGCTTGATAATTCTAAATCACAGTAACATTTATATACTATATATAACAAAATCAACATATAATCAAAAAAGGTGATATTCGATGTCATTAGGTATGTCAACTCCTAAGAGAGTTTTTTTCATAGTTGTTCTTGTAGCGATTGTTGCTTCACTGGTTATCATGGGCGAGTTTTACAGGACAGGGGCTGCAATAGCATACAGGCCGCTGTCTCAGGCACAGGACCATCTTGGAATACAGCTATTCTTTGCAGATTACATAGGAAAACAAGTGCAGGGAGTGGATGGTGCAGTATGGAATGGAGCTGTACAGAGCGTGGTGCAGACAAATGAAGGAAGAACAGACGTATATCCATCACTTCAGTTCTGGGTTCCAGGGGAATTCAACGGCGGAAGACTTGTGTTCAAGCAGATAAAAATGCCAACATACACTGCAAATGCAGCATTAACTTGGCCATTAAACACTCCTTTGTTACAATACAAAATCGTATTCAGCTCTGGATTGCAGAGCAAGCTAGATAATAATAATGTCTTAGAAGATTTAAGAGACAGAAAACTAAGAATACTAGGAACAATATTCACATTCTTGTCAGGACAGAGCACATACAACCCTGGCACAAACAGGATATCACTAAGATTAATGGGTGGATATGGAACAATTGATTTTACAGATGTCTGTGACAATCAATTCACAACAGGCGGAGTGAGAGTAAATGGAAAATCAGTTGATGCACACCTAAGAATTCTCTGCTCGCAAATAAATAATATTGTACGAATAGAAAGCATAGAATACAGGCCATTGGCAACAGCAGCTGCAGCAATAACAAATGACTTTGATGTATTGCCAAAACACGGCATACAAGAATACATGCTGTATCCAGAAGCATTATTGTCTCCTGAATTCAACTTATTCCTGGCACAAGTCGGCTCAGGAGGAGGAGCAGCAACAAGCTCAGCACCATCTGGAGGAGGAGACATCGTGTTTGACGGAACACGAAAACAGTGGAGGGCGCAGTTTTCATTACTAAGAGGAGGAAGATACAAGATAGACCTCTTAAGCAACAGCCCATACAACTGGGGAGACGGTGACAGGACATTTGTTGTAACAGAAGGCAACTGGATAAATGTACAAGATTACTTTGCACTAAGCGCAGGAAACGGACTAAATGACCCAAGCTGGATTTACATGCTAAGCAAAATAGACACTCAAAACAAAAAAGTCTACTGGAGAGACATGGCAGGCGGCGGAAACAAAGAAGCAAGATATGATGCAGGAACAAAAAAAGGCAGCATGAACATAGGAGGATACAGCTTTGATTTTGATGTAGATGAAGCTAACAAAAGAATAAAAGTTGACCAAAACCTTGGAGGGGGCGGAACAGTAGAGTTAAGGACAAGCAACAGGCTGCTTCTTAAATTCGGGCCAGCACCAGGAGACGTGCAGCTAGAGGTTCCTGCAGAGCTGAGGCAAGAGCAATTCGTGCCATTAAT
The DNA here is from genome assembly GCA_019323015.1 of Candidatus Woesearchaeota archaeon. Classification (GTDB taxonomy): domain Archaea; phylum Nanobdellota; class Nanobdellia; order Woesearchaeales; family ARS49; genus WJJT01. The sequence goes on along the minus strand of JAHWHY010000018.1, from coordinate 15,192 downwards.
AGACAACTTCAAGCTGCTAAAAGACGCAACAATACAAGTGACATCACCAAACATGCTTGATGACATTTCAGTAGAAGGAAGAGAACGCGGCTCTGACCAGTTTGGAAACATGTTTGTGCTGGATACAGCAAGAAAACCAGACAACCTGAACATATTCAGCAGCGGAGCACAAGCAGCACCACAAGTAGCAGTGTCAGCTGGAGGACAGACAGCAGGAATACTGCTTCTGACTGATGCTCAGAGTGACTTGAAAGCAATGCAGAATAGCTAAGCTTTTTAACTTCTTCTTATTTTTCTTTTATTATGAAAATAGCACAAGGCATAGAAATAATAGATTTAGGGCTTTATCTAACTAAACACAAGATTCTTGTATTATCTGACTTTCACATAGGATATGAGGAAGAGCTGAACAAAAAAGGCGTTTTAGTTCCTAGAGTGCAGTATAAGGATGTGATTGATCGATTGGAGTTGATTTTTTCTAAAGTAAAACCAGAACTTATTGTAATAAATGGCGACTTAAAGCATGAATTCGGAGCAATATCAAAACAAGAATGGAAAGAAACAATGCGATTAATTGATTATCTTGAAAGAAAAGGAAAATTAGTTTTGATTAAAGGCAATCATGATACAATATTAGGCCCGATTGCAGAGAAAAAAGAGATAAAAGTGGTTGATGAACTGCTTGTTGATGACATCCTGATAACACACGGCCATAAAATACCAGAGAGATTGGCTGATGTCATCATAATTGCACATGAACACCCTGCTATAAAAATAAAATCAGATGTTCGCACAGAGAAATACAAATGTTATCTGAAAGGAAAATACAAAGGAAAAACACTGATTGTGCAGCCATCATTTAATTTACTTTTAGAAGGCACTGATGTTAATTCTGAAGCCTTATTAAGCCCATTTTTGGACCAAGACTTGAGTAACTTTGAAGTGTTTGTAGTAGACAAGAAAGTGTATGATTTTGGAAAACTTAAGAATCTTGCTTAGCTGTTTCTTGAGCAACAGCTTCGTATAACATTTTTGGGGTGAAAAAATACATTTTTTCCCCATTTGCAGGATTAATACTCTCTACCAAGAAACCGTCTTTAAATTCTGCATTAAATACCGCTTCTGGATCTACTTCATCTTGCTTGAAAACATCCTGTAATTGTTTAGGCTTTTTTTTGATTCCTGCAGCAGATGTTGAGGATATGGCATAAGCGCGAAGCGCGCTTTTCTCAAAATGATCCCAACTATCATAATGTGTTGCAACAGAAACTCTGCCATCATTATTTGCATATCTTTGGCAAAAAATATAATCAATAATTTCAAAATCTCTTTCAATATTTCTTGCGCCCTTCAAGGAATTAGTTGAAATAAAACCGCCTGCGCTAATAAATGACAGGAATTCATCTCCTTCCAGAAAAAAACCAAGCCTGTTAAGCATCTCTCCCAAGACATCACGAAAGAATCTTGAATCTGACTTAAGCCTGGGATTTTCAACAGCTTCTTTTAATTCATCTAAACTTCTCATCTTAACTCGCCACAAACCATCTTGACCAAGCTTTCCTGTTCTCCCTGCAGTGTTTGCAAAAAGAAGAATCCTCCCCAACCATCAGCCTGCCGCAATTCTGGCAGTAATCATAACAATTTTCACACATGAAAACCAGGAAATTCAGAGAATATTTAAAGGTGGCGGTTACCAGTGCTGATACTGCGGCCTTTCTTTTTCTTTCCTATCTTTCCTGATGGGCTTGACACTCATATTGTCCATAATGCCGTGCCCGCAGTTAATTGCAGCACGCACTTCTGCCATGCCCTCCCCATCACCGCATCTATGAGCAACATAATCTTTTCTTGTGGTCATTGCAACTATGTTTCTTAAATTATGCCTTGCATCACCGCTGCTAAACATCGGCGTGACAGGTCTTTTTCTTCCTTTCAAATCCATCATAAAAGGAGCCTGGTATGTAACGTAAATAAGGCCTTCTTCTGCAAAAGAGTAGCCAGGACACCCGCATGTTGTAACAACTAAACCTTCTTTCAAGCCTTGTTCACGAAGCATCCTGATGAACAACTTCTTTAGCTCTTTTTTAGAATGCGTTTTTCCATTCCAAACCACATCAAAAACACCAATTCTTGGTTGCGGATTAAAAAGAACAAAGCCGTCCTCTTCGCTCAAGCTGTCTACAACAGATGTCAAGGAATTTCCTGCAGGAATATCTTCTTTAACAAGCTTTGACAAGACATATGCCCCATGCCTGTCAGCCAAAAAGCCTGCATGTCTTCCATTTTCAATTAAAGGAGTCCTGGGTGCAGCAACACCTTCCTGGTCATACTTGTAAAAACCCCAAGACCAATTTTTCAAGCTCGGATCTGAAAAAATAGACAATTCCTCTGGTCCAACTTGTGTTCCAAAACTCTCTATGCCAAGAGCAGTTGACTTGTCTTCAAGAATAGCATCAGACGCCAATAAATGAACAAGTGATTCATGAATTTCACTCGCAAAAATAGTAGGTTCTAACAGGACAGGGCCGGAGTATGGTTTTGCAATCTCGCATGTAGACCTGTCAACTAGCATTTTCCTGAAATTCTTTGCCTGCTTTTCCATTGCATCTAAATCAATCTCCCTGTGGTCTCCAAAATAAAAAGACCAGTACAGGGGCCAGCTCATGCCATTCTCGTGCTTTACTGTTGCTGAAAATCTTATGTGAATTCCATACCTGTAATCAAAAATAACAGAGCTTTCTGTATTAACATAGCGCCTAAATTCATCAATAACCTCTAGATTTACCTTGCTGTTGGTTATGCGTGCAGAATCATCAATTATTGCAGAGCATCTCTTGATTATGTCATGCAGGTGGTCTACATTATGATTGCCTCTTTTCCAAGCAGTATTATAGTCCTGCTCAGGAAGAACTGACTTTAGTTTTCTTAGGCTTCCTTTTTCCATTTTAGCCAGCCTTGTATAATAATCTTCTATGCCTTTTCCTTTTCCGTAAAGTGATTCTTCAATCAATTCTTCAGCAATATCCTCCAATCTTGTAGCTGTTTTCTGGGTGCAGTCCCTGGTTAAAAAGGCAATCCCTGTTCCGTCAGGATAGGTTCCTGGCCTGCACTCGCAATAAAGAGAAGAGGCAGGATTTGTGAGCTTGACGTGTTGAGTAGTTATTGTTCCTTTTCTGGCAATAGCCCAATCATTATAAGAATCAGTAGCAGTGAGTGCCAAGAATTCCATTCTAGGCCTTCTTGCCAAAGGATTGTGCGGATTCTGCTTAAGCATTCTCCTGTGCCATCTCCTGATGACTCTAGCCATTGCATCTAATTTTGCATCATATGTCCTGGGAATGCGTACTGTTCCTTTTTGTATCATAGCCTTCACAATCTTTTGTTTTTTGAGAATCAATATAAGGGCTCTAACCCAAAAACAATCCACCCACAATATGTAGTAGTTGAGAAAGATTTTTATAGTTTTATATGCTCTAAAATATATATTATTGTGGTAGATCGTAGATTTGAGAGTATTTCTCCCTTAGATACTTGATAAGAATACTTGGGTTCAAGCCTTCTCCTGTTGCTTTTTCAACAATCTCTTCAGCAGACAAAGACCTGCCATACTTATGAACGTGCTTTCTGAGCCACTTCAAAACCCGGTCATACTTGCCTCTTCTCAAGTCAGACATTATATCCGGCTTGTCCTTAAGCAGAGTATAGTATAACTGCGCTGCATAGATGTTTCCAAGAGTGTAAGTAGGAAAATAACCAAATATTCCCATAGACCAATGCACGTCCTGAAGACATCCTTCCCTGTTGCTCCTAGGAACAACACCAAGATACTCTTTCATCTTCTGCTTCCACGCCTTTGGAACCTGCCTGACTTTTAATTTTCCTTCAATTAACTCAAGTTCTAATTCAAATCTAATAATAACATGAAGATTATACGTGATTTCATCAGCAGCAGTCCTAATCAAGCTTGGCTTGACCCTGTTAATCTCAAAAACCCATTCATCCTCAGAAATACCTACCTTGCAGGTCTTTTGAAACACAGGAAACATATACTTCCAGAAAGCAGGATTTCTAGCAATCACGTTTTCCCAGAACCTTGACTGAGACTCATGCATTCCAAGGCTTGTGCCTCCCCAAAGAACAGTATGCCTGAATTTCTTTGGAATATTCAGGTTATAAAGCGCATGCCCTGCCTCGTGAACAGTAGAAAAAAAGCATTTCTGGATATTTGAGTTGTAATTAGTTGTAATCCTGACATCATCAGGATCAATAGATGTAGTGAACGGATGCTCTGTATTATCAAGTCTTGACCTGCCGTTATTAACACCCATTCGTTTCCTGATAAATTGGCAGAGCTGTTCCTTGCTGTCCAAAGAACACTCTGGAAGCACAGGATTTCTCTTGTATTTTGGGCTGGTCTTAATCTCATTCAATAGCTTGATTAATTCAACCTTGAGATAAGCAAAAGTCTTTTTAAGCCTGTCAGTAGTCATTCCCTCTTCAAAAGAGTCAAGCAAGCTGTTGTAAGGGTGGCCTGGAAGGTTCTTTAGCCTGCACTCTTTTCTTTTTAATGCAACAATTGCCTCTAGATGCGGCTTGAACATCCGGAAATTATTTTCAGCTTTTGCATCCTGCCAGGCAGCATAAGCAAGAGCAGTTGTCTTTGACTCTTCCTCAACAAAAGAAGCAGGCAGTTTTTTTGCCTTGTCTAAATCCTTTTTCAGCCTTTCAAGAACAGCCCTGTCTTTTTTCCTAAGCCTTGTCTTTATAGTATCATTAACCAGTTTTTGAAAAGCAGGAGCAATGAACTTATTATGCGCCATCCTTGAGATGACAGAAATCTGCTCTGCACGGTCAAGATAGCCTTTAGGAGGCATAAGTGTTTTCTGGTCCCAATTCAAGAGGCTGTTGATACCGTCCAGCATAGCAAGCTCTTTCTGGACCCTGTAAATCTCTTTAAGCTCTTTTCTCATGTTATCCTCTGGTCTTCAGTGTCTTCTAGGGACGAGAAAAATGAAGAAGTATTTAAAAACTTCGGTTAAAACCTGTAAACTTTTTCAACAAATGCATCATCTTTCTTTAGTTCAGCGTACATTCTGTCGCCTTTTTCACAGGTGCGCGTCAATGGCCCTGTAACGCCTGCAAATAAAATAGCATGCTCATCAATCTGCAAGACCTCTTCTGCAGAAAGAATCGGGCCCATTTCATCCAGTATTGGCTCTAATTCTGGGTGCTTTTTAATGAAAACAATTTGCGCTTGCTCTTCACTCATATTAATCCCCCTTGTATCAGAGAATAGCCAGAATTATTTAAAGTTTATTGTCAAAATAGAACTAGAGGCCTGCCAGCGCGAGCCAGCAGGCCCTTAGATTCGTGAGTGAAGACAATCAATTTGGGCAGTCGAGCCACAAATACCTGTCAATCTCAATGCCGTGATCATTCTCGCATTCGCGGCAAAGATAAGGATCATTCACAGCACTCTTGCTGATGATTACACCGCATGAAACGCATCTTCGTTTTTTCATGAGGCAATCACCTTTTCTTTGCTGCTTTGTCCATGACTTTGTTGAAGTAATCCTCTTTTCTTAATTCAAGCTTGATGAATTCTCTTAACTGTTCAATATCCTTGATAACAGTTCTTGGAGCCATCAGTCAAACTCCTCGTTTGCCATCTGGCAGCCGCGCTCAAATGCGTGCTCCCAAGGCTGCATTTCCTCGAGGATTTCCTCTTCTGCAGTCATTTCATCAATGTCATTCTCTTCGTTGATTCTGATTCTTTTCTTGGTAAAGGGATTTTCCTCAAAATGCTCTTCAGGTGCAAATTGTTTTATTCTCATTTTATATCCCCCCGTGTTCGGATTATATCCGATACAAATCAGTATGTCAAAGGGTTTTTATATAGTTTCTTCTTATATTTTATAAAGATTATATAAATTTAAATTTTTATAAATATTTTAGAAAACTTTAAATAGTTGTTAAGTCTTATGAATATTATATTGTGCTTTAAGGGGGTTTAAAATGAAACGAAAGGTTATACAAATTGCAAATTCTACTCAATTAGTCTCTCTTCCAAGGAAGTGGGCCCAGAAATACGGCATAAAGAAAGGAGACGAGCTTGATGTCAAGGAGAAAGGGTCTGCAGTTGTTGTTTCACTGCAGGAGATAAAAGACAAACCACTGCGTGCAGAGCTGAACATTGGCAACATGGGAAGGACATCCAAAAGAGTGATTGGGGCTCTTTATAGAGGAGGATATGACGAGATACACATAAAATTTGCAAAATCAGACGACATCCAGCACGTGCAGGACATATTAAGAGGGGGCTGCATAGGCTTTGAGATGGTTGAACAAGGCAGGAATTACTGTGTTGTCAGGAAAGTGTCAGATGCCCTTTATAATGAACTGGACTCCATGTTCAGACGGTGCTTCTTGTTTCTTATTTCTATTTCTAAAGAGAGTTTTGATGTTGCAGAAAAGCTTGATAAATCTGCGCTAGACAGCATAAAAGTCATGGACAAGAACATAACAAAATTCACAGATTTCTGCGGAAGAGTGCTGAGAAAACAAACACAGGAAAAACACATCATCATGTATCACATAATGGAAGAGCTTGAGAGGATGGGTGATGAATACAAAAAAATGTGCGGTTTCATAGTCAATAACAAGATAAAGATAAACAATGACACAAAGAAGCTTTACAAAGACACAACAAGGCTTCTTGAGATGCTGCAGGACTTGTTCTATAAGTTTGATCTTGGAAAGATGGCTAAATTCTATGAAGATGTTGCAGCTGTAGAAAAGGCAGTAAAGAAACAGATTTCAAAAACAGGCAAGCAGGAATGCCAGATAATGGATTACATCATGAACATATTGAACATTTTATTCCATCTTGATATTCCTGTACTAGAGCACGCATTTATCAACAAGGATATCTCTGATATACTTTCAATATAGGGCGCTTGCAATAAAACAATAGCTTTAAAAAGAATATACTACTTTTGAGTAATGATGGGGAGTTTAATACGCAAAATATTGAGTTATGTAGGCGTACCTACCGAGGAAGAGATAGCTCAAAGAATACAGGCTGCAGAAGAGACTGCCAGAAAATCTACTATTGAAGAATTTGATTCTAGATTAGAGCAAATAGCTAAAAAGCACACACAAGAAGTGGAGTCATTAAGAAAAGGCCTGCTTGAACAAGATGCACTTGCGCGGCAGGACGAACGCATAAAAGAGAGAATAGCAAAACTGCGCGCACTTGAGAAAAAAGCCTCTGCAGCAAGTGACGGCATAAGCGCAAGAGAAGTCAGATTGATTACAGAATATGCAAAGGGCCTTGACAGCGAACTAAGATTAACTGCCTGTGATTTATGCGACACTCTGCTTGTGCGAGCACAGGAGCATGGATGGAAATTAAGCATGTTCAAGCAGACTTTCATCAATAATTTCTATCATTTTGACGAGCATATTGGAGACAACAAAGGATATAAGATGCTAAACTGGATTGCCACAGACTTCCTGACTGCTGAAAAGAGAACACTGGAAGATGCAGGCACGCTGCTTAAATACTTCCGAGAACTAATAAATTCAAAAGGCGGCACAGAAGATGTTTCTGCAAAAATTGACAAATGCATTTCAGACCCAAAATACTACGACAGGATAAAGACCAATGCAAAGAAAAAGGTGCAGGAGACAGAGGAACAGCATAAAAGATATGTTCAGGAACTTGATGAATTATCAAGAAACCTTCTGGAAGAGCGGGGAGCAAAAGGCTCTTTTGAGACACTGATTGAAGAAAGCAGGAGAGGCCAAAGCAGAATAGTTCTTGGAAGCGGGGGCATTGCATCCAGAATCACAAGAATGCGTGCGATGCGCGAATATGAAAAAAGGCACAACATAAATCTTTACGACTATAAAAATCAGGAAGCTTTATAAATTAAGAGAGCATAACTATTTCTAGCATTCTGAGAGAATGGGGGAAGAAGATTCAACAGAAAAGCGCAGGAAAGCGTACAGCACAGGACGCCTAGATCTAATTAGCCTATGGCAGAGTGGAGGCACTGGCAAATACATTTTGTTGATGGTTGATGAGCCTGTAAAAACACCCCTTCAGCTCGCTTTTCAGGAAAATGTCTTTAAGATGGACGCTGTTGACATAGACGATTTTGACGGCGTAAGAGCAATAGAAGACAGGGACAAAACAAGATATGACGCAATGATATGCCTTACTTCCCCTGAAAAAATGCACAGGGCATATTCCTCTCTTGAAAAAATCGCAAGCAATAACACAAAACCTTTGATGACAGTCATATTTTCACAGCAGCCAGGCAGACTGCACATACAATACATCAACAACGGCAGACCGCAAAACGGCAAGCCAAGAATAACAGAAGTTCATGAACAGGTGGAACAGATAGTCAGAGAGGTGCTTTGTTCACAAGGGTATCTTAAACTCGACAGCACATCTAAAATGCCCTTGACACACGCAGAATTAACAAACAGGCTTAAACAAGACCCAAAAAATCCAAGACTAAGATTCCAGGCAGGATTGTTCTATGCAAGAGAAGGGCTGATGGACCTTGCAGCAAGGAATTATTTCGCGGCAATTGAGTTTGACCCAAATAACCAGGTTCTAACATCTGTGGAAGAAGATCCCAGAGCAGCACTTGCTGAACTGATACAGCTGCATCCTGATAAAATACCTGCGCAATATCGTGATAAAATAGATGATTTAACCAGCACAATTGAGAAAAAAAGCGACCAGGATAAATTAGGCGACATACAGAAAAGGGTTATTGCAAGGAAGCAACTGGCAGCAGGCGACCCTGACAGGGCAATACAATTAATAGGACAGGGCGGCTCAATTGACAACATTCTTCTTTTACTAGAGGCATACACAGAGAAATTCATGGCAACAGGAGACCAGGAAAGCAGAGAAACAGCATTTAAGCTGGTAGAGGAAGCAGAAAGCTCCAGTTTTTATGCAAGCGGGTCAACAGTGCAGGTAGGCATGAGGCTTCCAAGAATAACAGGATTTAACACTCTCTGGATAGGCGAGCCGATAAAACGCGGAAGAGGAAGAATAGTCATAAAGAGATATGAAAGAGAACACATTGAGAGAGCAAAGAATGAAACAGACAATGTCAATGTCCTCAGCCGGCAGGAAGCAGTGATGCTAAACGGAAAAAAACTAAACTTTGCAGACTATGCAATGCTGCTTGAGAAAGAAGGGGCAGAAATGGTCTACATAATAATGCCGCTGATAAAAGACCCTGAAACAGGCAGGCCAGCAAAAGGAATGGACATACTTGCAATACCAGACCTTCAAAGAAGCGAACAACTTGCACTTGCAGAACTCTTGACAGACGCAGAGAGCGCAATACAGGACTCTGCATTAAAGCACAGGGATCTTGAAAGCTTTAGGGATGCAAAATACACAATCGAACTTCCGTCCAGCGATCAAACCAAAGCAGGATTTTACACAAGGCTTTTTGTGGAGGAAGTGCTGCCATTTTATGAGTCTGCAGGATTAAACTTAAAAGATAATGATAAAAAAATACTTGCAGAATTATGGCAGCAGGAAATTGACCAAAGACTCAGCAACACGCTAGAGATTTTTTACAGGCCTTTTTTTGACAACAGAATAGAAAACACGCTAGTGACATTTCCAAAGGGCGCGAACCAGGATCCGACACTCAGGGCGCTGCTTGAGCACGGCATTCTACACAGGATAGATTTAGAGAAAGGGGCAAGAAGGCATTTTCTTACAGATGAATTCATGGCCTGGGGTCATGAATGGCTGCGTAAATTGTCACATACAAAAGATTATGCCAGCACCATGCGCTACTTGACCACAAGAAAAGTTGCAGAGATACTTTTAACAGAACTTCCTGCCATAAGGATAGATCCAGGCGAAATCAAGGATGCCCTCTGGCTTCCTGGCGAGATGCTGGATGCAAGCTCAATAGAAATAGGAGATGCAAGGTCAAAACTAGAAAAGATTACAAGAAAATACCTTGATATGCACTTTAGCTGGGATATAGATGCCATCTTTGACCAGGTGCCTATCGCAGATGCTGAACGGCATATTGTAGTGGCAGCTTACCAAAGGAAAAGACTTCGCGAATATAAAGAGCACTTGATGAAAGACAAGTATGACCCTGTAAGAACAATAGACAGCATAGCAAAAGTACAGGCAGAGCTGCCAAGGCTGTCAGCTGAAAATATTGACTTATTCAAGGAATTATGCACCTTGAACACTTTTGTTTCAACACAAGAATCACACGCAGACTATCACCAGGCAGCTGCAAGATCAGCACTTTTACAGGCAGGCGACAATGGCGAAATAAAAAACCTGATAAGAAGATTATCAAAAGCAAAAATCATAACAACACCTAAAAAGAAAAAATGAATGAAAAAGAAACAATAGACCTTCACGTGCATACAAACAGGTCAGATGGAGACATGAGTCCGACAGAGATAGTTAATATGTCAAAACAGAGAAAATTATCTGCTGTGGCAATAACAGACCATGATACCACAGAAGGACTGGATGAAGCAATCAGAGCAGGAGCGAGACAAGGGATAGATGTAATACCCGGCATAGAGCTCACGATGAGCTGCATGAGCGGCACCCTTCATGTTGTAGGATTATACATAAATCACAATTATTCAGAGCTTGTGCAGGAACTGGCCAGAATAAAAGAAGACAGGAAAGGACGAGCAATTGAAATTCTAAGGCAATTGAATCTTGTTCTTGCAAATGAGCAAAAAGAAATAACTGAAGAGGAAAGCATAGGCCAGGCATTTGGCAGTGTTGGAAGAATGCACATAGCAAAAGCAATGGTAAAAAAAGGATATGTAGACAATATTGAGCAGGCATTTGATATGTACCTAAAGAAGCTCGATCTTCCTAAAAGAAAAATAGGATACATGGAAGGGTTTGCACTGCTAAATCTTGCAGGAGCAATACCTGTTCTGGCACACGCACTAAGAAGAAACGACAATTCACTTCTCACCATAACAAGCAAGCCGCAGGAACAGAAAAAAGTTCTTTTTGAATTGCGAGAGCATGGTTTGATCGGGGTTGAGTGCGCGAGAGAGAGGCAAGAATTCAGGGACATGGTGCAGAGCCTGGACCTTATTGTGACAGATGCTTCTGATTATCATGGGCCAAGCCAGCCAGAATACGCAGAGCTTGGGTCGCTTATGGTTCCCCGAACAGTACTTGACAATTTACAGGCTGCAAAAGAGAATTATCAGCGAAAAAAATACAGCAAATAAACACAACATTTAAAAAGCATTCTTGAATCTTTAAATGTTATGCCGACTGAAAAAGAACTAATAAAAGAACGATTGAAGAAGCTTGAAGAGATACGCAAGCTAGGCATAAATCCATACCCATATAACTATGAACAAAAGGATTTTGCAGCTGACATTAATTCTAAATATGCTAAATTAAAGAAAGAAGAGCATACCAAGGACAAAGTTCAGGTTGCCGGCAGATTAATGGCTTTAAGAAGAATGGGAAAAGCAACCTTTGCGCATGTTGCTGACAAAACAGGAAAAGTGCAGGTCTATTTCCAGGTAGACAACATGGGAAAAGACGAATACAAATTCCTGAAACTTCTTGACATAGGAGACTGGATAGGTGTAGAAGGCACAATTTTCAAGACAAAAACAGGAGAAGTCACAATAGAAGCAAAAAAAGCTGAATTATTGACAAAAACAATAAGGCCGCTGCCAGAAAAATGGCACGGACTCCAGGACAAAGAGATTCGCTATAGAAAACGTTATTTAGACTTGATAATGAACCCTGAAGTAAGGGACGTTTTTGTAAAAAGAACACTAATAATTGACACTATCAGAAATGCGCTTAATAAAAAAGGGTTTTTAGAGGTTGATACCCCTATTTTACAGCCAATATACGGCGGAGCAGCTGCACGACCATTCAAGTCACACCTAAACGAACTAGACATGCCTGTTTACTTGAGAATAAGCAATGAGCTTTATCTTAAGAGATTATTAGTCGGCGGATTTGGAAAAGTCTATGAATTCAGCAAAGACTTCAGAAACGAAGGAATAGACAGGACACACAATCCTGAATTTTTACAGATTGAAATCTATCAAGCATATGCAGACTTTAATGACATGAAAGAACTAGTGCAGGACCTTTATGTTGCAGCTGCAAAAGCAATACACGGAAAAACAAAATTCAAGTTCGGAGAGCAGGAGATAGATGTCAAGAAACCATGGCAGGAATACACAATGGTTGAGGCACTGAAAAAGTTTGGAGAAGTTGATGTTGCTGACATGAGTGATGAAGATATATTAGACCTTGCAGATTCATATAATGTTGAGATGCCGCAGAGAACAAGAGGGTGGGCAATACAAGGCTTGTTTGAGGAATTAGTTGAGGAAAAACTAATACAGCCGACCTTGATAACCCACCATCCAGTTGAGACAACACCGCTATGCAAGCATGACAGAAAAAGTCCAGAATCACACTTTATCGAGAGATTTGAGCCTTTTATTGCAGGAATGGAGATAGCAAATGCATACTCTGAATTAAATGATCCTGTTCTTCAACGTAAGTATCTGGAGGAACAGGCAAAAGAATTAAGGGCGGGCAGCGAGGAATCCCACCCAATGGATGAAGACTTTATACAAGCAATGGAATACGGCATGCCTCCAACAGGAGGAATAGGAATAGGAATAGACAGGATGTGCATGATAATCCTGAATCTTCAAAGCATAAGGGATGTAATATTCTTCCCTTTCATGAAACCAGAACATGAAGAAAAGAAAAAATAGAGTTGGTTTTTTAGAAAAAGTTATTGTATATGGGCCTAAAGGTCAGAAAACAGTAATTGCAAGAGTGGATACAGGTGCTGCTCGAAACAGCATTGATGACAAGCTTGCAAAAAAACTAGGAATAAAAAAAGTCATCAAGCACAAAGTTGTAAAATCAGCGCATGGAGTTAAGAAAAGGCCAATAGTTAAGGCAAAATTAAAGATTGCCGGCAAAACACTTGACAACATGACATTCACACTAGCAGACAGAAAACACATGAAATATGATGTTTTAGTAGGAAGAAACACACTAAAAGAAGGATTTGTTGTTGATCCAGACAAATAGTTTGTGGTTAGTAATAGTTGGTAAGTAGTTGCCGAATAACCAGTTACAGAATAACTAAAAACCAATAACTACAAACTAATAACTAAAAATTAAAAAATGAAAGCCGCATTAATATCAATGGGAAGCATCAGTTCCAAATGGACAGTTGATGCCATGAAAAAATACTTCAAGTCAGCAGACCATATAGACATCAAAGCACTTGAGGTAAGCATCGGCAGAGGAGGAGACATACTCTATGAAGGAAAACCCCTAAAAGAATATGACTGCATCTATGCAAAAGGATCATACAGATATGCTAATCTTCTAAGATCTGTAACAACGATATTATCAAAGCAATGTTATATGCCAATAAAAGGAAGCGCATTCTCAACAGGACACGACAAATTACTAACACACATCAAACTAATGGACGCAGGAATACCAATGCCCAAAACATACTTAGCTTCAACAGCAGAAGCAGCAAAAAAAGTTCTTAAGGAAATACATTACCCTGTTGTCTTGAAATTACCTGCAGGAACACACGGCAAAGGAGTCATGCTCGCAGACTCAGAAGAAAGCGCATCAACAATGATTGATACTTTATTATTGCTTAAACAACCGTTTTTGCTTCAAGAATATATTGAAACTGGGGGAGTGGACATAAGAGCGTTTGTTGTAGGAGACAAGGTTGTTGCAGCAATGAAGCGGAAAGCTGTTACAGGAGAAAAAAGAGCAAACATACACGCAGGAGCAAAAGGAGAAGCTGTCACACTAGACCAAAAGACAAAGAAAGTGGCGATACAGACAGCACAAGCAGCTGGATGCGCGATATGCGCAGTAGATATACTTGAAAGTGCAAGAGGCCCGATGGTAATTGAGTTTAATTTATCACCAGGACTGCAAGGAATCACAAAAGCAACAAAAGTAGATGTAGCAGACAAGATCGCAAAATATCTCTATGAGCAAACAAAGCTAAGAAAAGAGGTTGGGCAGGAGAAAAAAGAGAAAAAAACAATGACAGAACTTTTGCCAGAACAGGAAATATTGACAAAACTAGACTTCAGGGGAGAACGGATTTTACTGCCTGCATTTGTCTCAAAATTAGCCAAATTCAAAGAAGATAAAGACGTGATTGTAAAAGCAAACAAAGGAAAACTGTTTATTGAGGAATGCGAATGAATTTTAGCAAAGCAATTATTACCATATTCGGGGCAGCACTTGCAATAGCAGGACTGGGCGGAGTTCCAATATATGTAGTGGAAAGAGACTTGCTAAGAGTAGGTGTTTATACCGGACTCTTGATTGCAGGAATAGTAATTCTAGGATATTCTGCAAAAGAATAAATAAAAAAAATTATTGGACCTGTCTTGTTGCTTCTAAGATAGGCAGGTTAGCTTCTGTTGGAACGTATATGACTTCACTGCTTCCGTCATGCAATCCATGAATCCAGAGGTATCTTAAGTAGGCTTCGTTGTCTTTTAATGAATTACCTATGATCTGATTTGCCTCTGCAACACCTTTTGCACGCTCAATTTCTGCCTCAGCATCAAGAACTGCGCTCTCTTTCCTTGCCTTTGCTTCCTCTATTGCAATCTGCCTGCCCCACTCAGCTTCTTTTAGATCGGCTTTACCTCTTAATTCCTTTCTCCAAACATTATACATAGGGAAAGCCCACAAGCTGAACAAAAACAACAGAATTACAATAACCGCCAAGGTGATTATAATCTTTGGTCTTCCTCTTGCCATTTTTATCCTCCTGTTCATTGTAGAGTATTGTAGATGGTGGTTGTTTAAAAAGGTTTAGGGTTATAAAAAGTATTATCGCAAATTTTTGGCAGAATTATTTAAACATCAGTCTTCTTGGTAAAATTCTATTACATTGCCTTCAGAATCCTTTGCTTGAAAAAGAGTGTATTTTTTAATCTTTTCCAGAGGCAATACAATTTCACAATTTTTGCTTTTGATTAGTTCCAGCATTTTATTTATATCCTCCACTTCAATATTCGGAACCACATTATTGCCATAGGCAATTGTTTCATTATCAATTTTAGGATTGAAAAGAAGGAAAGTAATATTGT
>JAHWHY010000017.1 GCA_019323015.1 Candidatus Woesearchaeota archaeon | reverse complement strand
GGCTTGCTACATCGATGTCGGCTCTTCCTATCCTGGCAGTGCATAAGCTGCCAAGGGTGAGGGGGTTCACCTATCAAAAGGGATCGTTAGCTGGGTTCACAACGCTGTGAGGCAGTTGGTATAATATCTACTGGAGATGCTTGATGTCTGAGGGGAAGGACGCCATAGTACGAGAGGAACTGGCGTTCGAGGCCACTAGTTTACCGGTTATCTGACAAGGTATCATGCCGGGCAGCCACGCCTTGAGGGATAAGTCCTGAAAGCATCTAAGGATGAAGCCCTCCTCGAAAAGAGACATCTTAGAACATAGCTAAAAGAGCTGTTTGATGGGATCGGCGTGTAAGCGCAAAGGTAACGATGCGTTCAGCGTGCGATTTCCAACGTTCATTCTCAGTATTTTTGGTCTATCACGGTTCATTTAATTTTTTCTTATGGTTTTATTCGAAACCTTTCCGGATTTTTTTGGTAAACACATATAAAGAATAAAATCCGCTTTCTGTACATGAAAACAAGAAATTTTCGTAATTTAGAAATTTATCATTTAGCACACCAATTTGTCCTCGACATTTATGAGCTGGTAAAGGATTTTCCAAAGTCAGAAGATAATAACTTGACTTCTCAATTAAGAAGAGCAGCAACCTGCCTGCCTCTGAACATCGCAGAGGGCTCTGGAGCAAATTCAAACAAGATTTTTCTTAATTTTTTGATATTTTGTTACAGGTCTTGTTTAGAGTGCGAGGCCTGCCTGCGCCTTAGCAAAGACCTCGGCTACATTGACGACCAGAAATTCGGCATTTATTTTGAGAAGCTCGATAGGTTCATAAGAAAGCTTTACCGCTACATGCAATATCTTGAGGGCAGTATTGGTGACAGGAAAAGAGACAAATCTTTTTTTTACAGGCAAAACAAGCATTATTTTGATGATAACATGAAAAAGAGGGAGAGCATGCGTGCTTTGTGTTAAAGTTACATAGTGCTTTACTTTATTTTCATGTCGTCCTTTATCATCTTGACAATCTCTGGAAAAGAAGATATCTTAAAATGCCCGTTCTTGCTTTTGTAGATAATGATTTTGGCATTCTTTAGTTTTTTTGCATATTTTTTGGCCTGCGATACAGGAACAGTTTTATCGTCTTTTGAGAACATCAAATAAAGATTTTTGGATTGCTTTTCGATTTTTGAGATGCTTGATTTAAGCTTAAAGCCGCCAACCAGGTCTTCGCCAGGCAGGGTATTATCAAACGGCGGGCAGACCAGGTAGGTGGATAGAATCTTTTTTGGAAACTTGTTCTCTGAGAGATACTTTGCAAGGAATATTCCGCCAAGAGAATTGCCGATTAAAATCACATTGTTCCGCAAGTGAGGAAAATACCTTTCAAAATGAATCTTCCAGTCAGAATACTTTGCATTGTCCTGTAAAGGCATGCGCGGCTTTATTATTTCAAAGCTGTTTCCTAGTTTTTTCTTCAGATACCTTCCGTGCCAACTGATTTTTTCTTTAGTTGATATTTTTCTTGTCTTAAGATAACGCAGATAATCTTTCTTGTTCTTGAAAGTCATTCCGCCGTGAATTATGAATATCTGGGTTTTTTTCTTCATAAGAAACGCATAGCCAATCTGCTTTATTAATTTATCGCATAGAAAAGCTTTAATATTTTCTTATCTTTTTACTTTTTATGAAAAACAATTACTGGTCAAAATTCATAAGAACTCTGACCTGCTTACTTCCTGTTTCTAAAAATAGAACTGGCAAATGCATTAATTGTGGAGAGTGCTGCAAATTGCCGAACAAATGCATATTCCTAAGATATGACAAAAACGGAAAATCATCCTGCCTGATTCACCCAATCCGACCGTTGAACTGCAGGAAATATCCGCGCACAGAAAAAGAGTATATTACAAAAGAAACCTGCGGATTCAGTTTTCAGAAGTAGGCTTGTCTTTTTTTATGCCGTGAATTTCAAGCAGTCTTGTCGCATCAGGAAGCAATATTTCAAATCTTGCACCATGGCCGTATTGGCTGTCGACATATATCTGGCCCTTGTGCCTTTCCACTATTATCTTGGATATTGCAAGGCCATAATGAAAACCTTTGCTTTCCTTTGTTGAGAACTTCGGGTCCCAAATCCTTTTTATGTGCTCAGGCTTTATACCTGGGCCGTTGTCTTCAAATTCGACGTGGATGTATCCTCCTTTAGGAAGAGGCTCGTGATACAAGCGCACTGTAACACAGGGATTAGGGGTGTGGACAAGCGCATCCCTTGCATTAATAAGCATGTTCTCAAAAACACCCCTCAATCCTTTCCTGTTTGCAGAAATCTCAGGAACCTCCTGCAGTTCCCTGACCAAATCGATATTCCTATTAGCATACTCCAGCTTCATCAAGTCAAGGGTGCTCTCTAAAACAGAATACAGGTCAGTGGATCCTCTTGTGAGCTGGCTCCACTTTTTCTTTCCTGAAAAAACATTCTGCAGGTCTGCCATTATCTCATAAACGCGGTCTCCTGCAGCATCAGCCAGCTGGATATTTCTTAATGCGTCGCCTGTCTTATCAAAAATATTTTTTGCAAGACTTACGTGCCCCAGGACAGTTGTGAGAATATTGTTGGCGTCGTGAACCAAACCGCCTGCCAGATAGTCGCTTGTGATATCTCTTGCCACTTCAATTATTGCAGTGGCAGTCACGACACCGCCTATTCTTTCATTGATAGGATACGCATTAACCTCAAAAACCTTGTCAACAAGAGTATTGCTGTGAGTGTATGCGCCTGAAGCCCGTAAGGTTTCCCTGACTTTTGCAGTCCTGCACTCTGGACATACAGCAGCACTCTTCCTAAAAAATTCATGGCACTTCATATCCAAAGGGTTTGCACCTTTTTCATGCAATTCCCTGAAATTATCCTTTCCACGATAATTTACATAAAGGAGATTAAAATCCGTGTCTATAACAGAAACAACTGCACCATTATTCCCCATAATCGTGCCAAATAATTCTATAGCTTCAAGAACTTTTTCACGGCTTTTCAAAACAACAGGACGTCTTTTAACTGACACTGTAATTTACCTCGCTATAAAATTATTCATGTATTAATATTATATAAAGTTTTGTAATAACACAAAGTGAAAGTTCTTCGGACAGAGAGAAGTTGTATATTGTGGCATAATTTTATAAATCAACAAAAGATTTTGTTTTCTATGATATGCCTAGGAATAGAATCAACAGCACACACATTTGGAGCAGGAATAGTTAGCTCTGAAGGCAGGATTCTTGCTAATGTGAAGAAGGTTTTTACAACAGAGACTGGGGGAATGATACCTCAGGAAGTTGCAAAACACCACGAAGAAGTTTGCGATAGTGTTGTTGAAGAAGCAATGCAAAACGCAAAAGTAAGCTGGGATGATATCGGACTTATTTCTTATGCACGCGGGCCTGGACTAGCACCTGCACTAAAAATTGGGATGGAAGTTGCAAAAAACTTAAGCTCGAAAATTAAGAAGCCACTTATTGGGGTTAATCACTGTGTTGCGCATTTGACTATTGGACAATTATGCACTGGAGCAAAAGATCCAGTATTTCTATATGTTTCTGGAGTTAATACACAAATAATTGCAATAGCTGGAGGCAGGTTTAGGATA
This sequence comes from Candidatus Woesearchaeota archaeon, assembly GCA_019323015.1. GTDB lineage: Archaea > Nanobdellota > Nanobdellia > Woesearchaeales > ARS49 > WJJT01. The sequence goes on along the minus strand of JAHWHY010000017.1, from coordinate 13,476 downwards.
TTTGGTGAAACACTAGATATTGGAATAGGAAATGCACTAGATAAATTTGGCCGTGAAGCTGGCCTGGGATTTCCAGCAGGACCAAAGATAGAGAAATTAGCTGAGAACGGAAAATACATTGAGATGCCTTATGTTGTGAAAGGAATGGACACTTCATTTGCTGGATTAGTCACAAAAGCAACGCAGTTATTGAAGAAAGGAGAGAAAATAGAAGATGTTTGTTGTGCTTTTCAGGAAACAGCATTTGCAATGGTTACAGAAGTATCTGAAAGAGCACTTGCTCATTGCGAGAAAAAAGAATTACTACTTATTGGAGGAGTTGCAGCAAACAAAAAATTATGTTCTATGCTGGATAAGATGTGCAAACAAAGAAATGCTACGTTCTTTGCTGTTCCACTAGAGTATGCAGGAGACCAGGGTGCAATGATAGCCTGGCAGGGACTCCTAGAGTTTGGAAAAAGCAAAGAAGTTCCTATCGATATCTATCCTTATGAAAGGACTGACACGATAGAAGTAACCTGGACTTAAGGCACATCCACAAAAGTAGCTCTCTTCTCCCAATTTGTCCAAGGTATTTCTCCAAAATCACAGTCTTTGCATGTCCAGTCAAGATATATCCAGTCGTCGTTCTTTAACGTGCTTGGGGCGTCAGCAATCTTGACACGAATATACGCGTGCTGCGCTATGAAAACAAGCTGTGCATCAACACCAATTGCTTCCTGCAGTGCTGCCAGGGCAATAGAGCCAGACTCGCAATCACCCCCGCCTGCAACAAGAAACTCCTTGGGGCTTTCAACATACTCAACACCCTGCGGGTCTGGAACATACTCATAATTATCCCTCAGAAAATAATACAGTGCCTTTGAATAGCAGAGCAGGCCTTCTTTACAGGACGCTGTCACAATCTTGTTTGCAGTGAGCTTAATCTTCTGGTCAGAAGGGTCAACCAACTCCTTGAGGTCTTCCTTGTTAACAGAATTCTTTGGTTCTGGAAGATCCTGCTCCATGCCGTGAGCAAGAGCCTTGCCCACAGTAGTGATTCTTTTCGGTTCTTCGTAAGCGCGAATCCACTGATAAGGAAACATGTAAAGAATTAATAGCATAACCATAAACATTCCAACAAATAACCAAACCCCTTTTCTTGACTTATGCTCTCTGTGCGGTTCTTTGTCAATTTTTCTCGCTTCCTTCAAGACGTCATCTGGCGTCATTATACTGAAAATAGTGGAGAAGGAGTATATAAATTTATGCTAAAAACAGAGCATGCTATCTTACAGAAAGAAAATAAATTATTTGTTCACTTCTTTTTTCTCAGCCCTTTCAGGAACTTTTTTATGCCAGAAGACTTTTTCTTTGTTTTTTTCTTGGCTTTTTTCTTGGTCTTCTTTGCTTTCTTTTTAGCCTTTTTTTTCACTGCTTTTTTCTTAGGTTTCTTTTTTGCTTTTTTCTTCTTTACTTTCTTCTTTTTAGCAGCTTTTTTCTTAGGCCTTGCTTTTGCTGTCTTTCTAACTGCAGGCTTTGTGAGAGGCATCTTTTCTTCTACTCCTGGAGCCAATGGCTCGAAAATCAGGCCGCAGTCCCTGCAGATAATCTGCTCTCTCAAAGTTCCGTGAATGATGTTTGTGCTGCCACAATCAGGGCATGAGGTTATATCCTTTATGCTCATGGTGTGTTTTTCTGAAAAAACTGGTATATAAATGTTGTGACATTAAAGGCTTTTTTTAAATATAGAAAATAAACATGGGGTTTGTTAGTGTTATTTGCCACTAAGAAGTGGTTAAAAAACGAAAGATTTAAATAGTAGAAAATCCTTTTTAGTGCATATTGGGGGTTATATGGCACAGAAAAAAACAGCACGCGGAACAATTGAATATGACGGCAACAGAATAGAGGGCTGCATCAACGAAGTCTACAGAGGCATTTATGTAGACGGAAATGACAAGGGAAAACAAGTAATCCTCAAATACACAGAAGATGCCGGCGCAGAGGCAAGACTGATAACAGCAGTCTCAGATGCAGGCATAGACACACCAGGAGTTCTAGAAGCCACACAAGACTATCTTGTTCTTGAATACAGAGACATGCAAAACATAGCAGATTATGCAGGAAATATAGACCCTGCAACAATCGCAAGAAATCTTGCAAGATTTCACTCAAAACTTTACAATAATCAAGGCAGCTTGGAAGAAAAAATAATAGACAAGAGAACAGAAAGCCAGAGAACACAGGAAAAGCTCGGAAGAATAACAAAAGAAAGTGCAGCTTACAGAGCAGCAAGAGCACTTTGGTCTGGCTTAACAAGCGAGGCATCAAGATACTCATTTGAGAAAGAGATAGAAAAACTATTATCACAGGTTCCTGACGGAGAGTGTGTTGCACACAGAGACCAGACAGGAGAGAATGGAATAACAGACGGAGAGAATGTTAATTTCATAGACTTCAGGTGGCTTGGAAAAGCATACTTTGCAGCAGACGCGGCAAAGCTTGCACTATGTCTTAAAGCAGAAGGAGCATTTGATGAAAAAGGATTTGTTGATGCATACTATGATGAACTGAACTCACAGATAGGAGACAGAATAGGAAAAACAAGAGAACAATTTGAGACAGAATACAATTCAGCAAAAATCTTGATTGGATTATCCTGGGCGCCAATATATGTTGACTGCCTTTCTGACCCAAACAGGAAAGGCATTGCACCAGCAAGACTAGACTCTTTTGTTTACAACGCTTTTGACGAGATGGATGACAAGCAGAGAAACTCTGTATTAGGCATGCTTTCAAACAAGGACAACAAATACTCAAGAGAAATACTTAATTCAGCAAACAAGTGGAGAAGAAAAAACCAGTCAAGAGCAAGAGTCTGGCTAGATGACAAGAAAAGAGCATTGTTTAGAAACCTGGCCCCTGTTAAAGCAGGAGTTGCAGGATTGATATTACTTGCATCAGTAGCATACGGGCACTATAAAGTCATGAATTATCTGGAAAAACACCCAGAGTATGCTGCAGCTGGACAGAAACTGCTAAAAGATTCTGAAAAAATAGAGGGCCAGTTTGAGACAATAGACACGTGGCTGGAGATGCAGGACAAAAAGCTAAAAGAAGCTGACGCTGAATGTAGTGATGAATTCCTTGATGAAGATATTGTCCAGAAAATAATAGTTGAAGGATTAAAATAATCTTATTCCTTGAATTCTGTCAAGTAATGCTGGGCAATAATGTGGCCGCCAAACCCCCTGCAAAGACGTATCAACTCCAGAAGCTTGCTTGCAGAAATACCATATTTTTTCAATAAGTTATTTCCCTGTGCATCAATAGCATCCCACTCAGTAACTATTCTAGAAGCCAGTTCTGGATCTTTCTTATGATATGCATCATAGCAAAGATTGAAGTATGTCTCGCACTTTTTTGCAAAATCAATAAAATCATTTCCTGGCTTTACTCTTTTTTCTTTAACGCTAATATATGTCTCTTTTATCAAAGGCATGCTGTATAAAAGCTTCAGCAGCACGCTGTATTCCAGGCAGGCATTCTTTACATCCAAGAACATGTGCTTGTTAATCAAGCGCCTGCAAAAATCAGTGAATTTAAGCGTGTTATCATATAATTCAAGGATGACTGAGTAATTATCCATTTTTCCACGTTTCAAATCAGCAACCAAGGTATCAAAAGCAGACTTAATAGAGAACCAGGAACGCTTTTTAATGTTCTCATACTCTTCTACAGTAGACTTGATTACAGACTTGATCTTACAAGTATCTGAAGTAAGGCTGACTATCTCAAATCCAATCATGCGCCCAACCTCTTTCTTGATCAAAGCAAGCTGAGCTTTACCTGAATACTCTACAGCAATCTCATCATAGCCAAGCTTGTAGGCGTTTGAGAGAACTGCGTGAACATGAAGCGAGGATTCCAGCTTTATGGATATCTTTATTCTATGGACTGTGTCTAGAAGAGTTTCCTTGCTTATTGTTATAGAGCTGTTTTCTGGAGCAAGAACTACTTCATCGCCTTTTTTCAGATTCTGTGTCTGAAGCCACTTTGCAGGCAGGCTCACCATCAGTGTCTTCTCACCATGCTGTACTAGTTTACGTCTCATAAACAGCCACCTAAAGTATGCTTAAACTTGCTTAATATTTAAAGCTTTTGGAAATATGTAAATAATATACAATATGTATACAGTTTACACAAAAAGTTTAATTATGTGGTGTTATTATTACCTCTTAGTAAGAACTAAAGGGTGATGACAGAATGACCGAAGAAACAGCAAGGAAACTTGAACGAGAAGCAACAATACGGAGAAATTTTTGGCTTAAAGACATCTCAGTAGACCTGGAAAAAGGCCGCCTTGTTAGATTACCAGATGCAACAGATGTTGCTGACATTACAGAGCATCTGAAACAATACGGCGCAGTTATTGATCAAAATTATACATTAGTTGCAGTGCCAGGCATTGGAGTAAATCCAGCAGCATTGGCAGAAAGCAGAATCCTGTATGGCCTTATTACTGACTGTTCAGAGCGAGACAGGAACCGCAGGAAGCGTTGCCCATACACAGGCGAACATATTCCCTATATCGAGACTGATAAAGAAACAAAAAAACGTCTTGATAATTATGTTAAGGTAGAAAAAAAGGTAGAAGACATTTTTGGTGAAGACTAAAGGTGAGTGAAAATGTATGAAAAAATAAAATCAACGTACAAAGCAATCAAGAACAAAGCAACAGAAGTTGCATTAGTCGGAGCACTGACAGGAATGGCACTATTGCCAGGATGCAGAGGAAAAACACCACAAAATCCAGACGCAGAAGCAGAGCATACAAGCGTACTGGTAAAACAGATTGAAGAACTAGGCCAAAAATTCTCTATCTCTGATTGGTACCATTTTAACCTAAACAACTTAGTAGACGCAGGAATACAAGGCGAATCCGGCTTCCGATTTCCAACATCATCTACAACCTGCCTTTTAACAACAGGTAGAGACGAGCAAGTAACTGCATTTTACAGCCCAGAAGCAAGAAGATACAGATCAGAAAACGGAGAAACACAAAAAATCATAGAACCTGCAGTAGCAGTAAGCTTTCATGGAAAAGACATAACAGTGCACCTGATAGACACAGCACCAATTGACGGCAGGTCAATAGACGCAGGCGTAATATTACAAAGAAACGGCGGCCTGCAAAAAGTGGTAAGAATAACAAGCATCGCAGAAAGACAAAGACTATACGATGCACTAGGGCGCAGGCTTATTGCATATGCACAAACACAGAGAATCAGGGATGCAGAAAGAAAAACAGAAGCTGACCAAGAAGCACAAGAACGCGAAGAAAGCGCAATCAACGAAGCATGGAGCGCAATAAAAGGTGAATGAAAATGTATGCAAGAATAAAATCAATGTACAAAGCAATCAAGAACAAAACAACAGAAGTTGCATTAGTCGGGGCACTGACAGGAATGGCACTATTGCCAGGATGCAGAGGAAAAACACCACAAAATCCAAGTGCAAACACAGTGCCAAAAGGCAGATTAGCAAAACTGATTGAAGAACACGGCCAAAGATTAGGCATAGAAGAATCATACGAAGTGAACAGCATCTCTAATAGCCGAAATAGCAACTTAATAGACATGAGAATACAAGGAGAATCTGGCCATCGTTTTCCAACATCAGCTACAAGATTCATTAACATGATGGACGGAAATGCACACATAGTAGTATTATACAGTCCAGAAGCAACAAGATACCGATCAGAAAACGGAGAAACACAAAAAATCACAGAACCTGCACTAGCAATAAGCTATCGCAATGGCGACATGTTAGTACAGCTTATGGACACAGCACCAATTGACGGCAATTCAATAGACGCAGGCGTAATACTTCAGGGAATAAACCCGGTAGCAAGAATAAGAAACATTGCAGAAAGACAAAGATTGTGGGAAGCACTAACAGACAAAGTTGCTGCATACTTGCAATCACAAGAAAGCAGGGAAGAAGCAAGAAAAGCACAAGCTGAACAAGCAAAAGAAGAACACGAAGAAAAAGCAATCAACGAAGCATGGAGAGCAATAAAAGGTGAATGAAAATGAGTGAAGAACCAACAAAACTACAAAGAGCATACACTGCAGCAAAAGAGTATTGTCAGAAACGAAAAGACGACATAATCTGTCTTACAGTTGCTGCTGGAGGATTGGGCTTGGCAGCGCTGGCGCCAGTTGTACTTCATTATACTGCCAAGAAAGCAGATACTCATTGGAGCCAGAGGTTACTAAGGATAAAAAATGATGCAAATGCGATAAATGCACGAGCTGATCAGCTGCTTAATGAAATAGATGAAGACTTTATGCAGCTTGAAGTACAGATAGCAAAAATTGAAGGTGCAGAACAAGCTGATCAAGAGCATGAAGCAGCTGTATGCAGAGCCAGTGAAGCACTGTATGCAAGACGTGAAGCAAATACTAATGGTTACGACAGATTCAGAGCTGAAGGCAAAAGAGGAGCAGAAGCCCTCAAAGTAAGCAGAGACCTGAGCGGCCTTGTGTGCAAAGACACACCTGTTTCAAACAACAGACGGTGAATAAAAATGAAAGCAGAAACAATCTACAAAACAGAAAGCACGCTTTGCCTGCCTCGCGCAGGAGAAAAAAGACCTGGACACACTTTATGCTATGAAGTCACAAGAGCAGTGACCAAGGATGGAAAAACAACATATTTTATCTCTAAAAAAAGAGATTATCCAATCGTGCCAGACGGATTTGATCCGCAGGAAACAGATGCAAATGAAACCAGCATCATGCTGACAGGAACCAGCGAAGCAAAAGCAAGAAAAATCGCAGACTTCCTGATGAGCCAAATAGGATTAGAACAAATTGCTACAGACCCGCAAACACGCAAATGGCAGTTTGAAAGCCACGGTGTTGCAGATATAGATACAGACCTACCACAGGAGTGTGGACCAAATAGTACCTCCTGCAAGGCTTACTGTATAACAGAAAAATATGGGCAAAGCATAGCTGATTATCTGAAAGAAATACAAGAAGAGAAATCCTCAGAAGGTGAACAAGAAAAATGAAAATCAAAGAAGCATACCAAACAGTGAAAATACTGGCAGGATTAGCACTAGCGACAATAGCAGGATGTGCTACTCAGGAAGAGAAAAGGCCTGAAGCCGACCAGCGTGCGGAACAGATATACGTGCTGGCCACTGATAAAGGGCAATCTTACACTGGTGATCTGCGTACAGCCCATAGAACACATGTCATGTCTGTAGATACAAATACGTCTATGGCAGATATATGCAGACAGGCAGATACTAACCATGACAGGTACATAACCAGAGAAGAGTCAACTGTCCTTGAAAAGAAACTAGGGACTTGGCCTGGAAGGTGAACAAAAATGAAAATCAAAGAAGCATACCAAACAGCGAAAATACTAACAGGAATAACACTAGCGACAATAGCAGGAGGCTGTGCTGCACAACAAGAATACACATATGATACCAGAGCAAAAATGCATTTGCCATTTCTTTCAAGAGAAGCTGGTAAAAGCGTATACAATCTTTGCGAAGAAGCAGACACTAACAATGACAGTGTGATAAGTGATTCAGAAATGCGTGTATTAGAAGACAGAATTGCGCCATGGGCGTTTAAGACAGCAGCAGCAATGCCTAAAGAACAAATGCCTGAAAAAGAACAAGAGCCATCTGAATCAGAAGAAGAACCTGCAAGACAAGAAGAAAACTACAGGCAGCCTCTGGGAAGAAAATACAAGCCAGGACCTTGCAGAGAAGAAGCAGGACGCGGAGCAGTGCGCTCTGGAAGGTGAATGAAAATGAAAGAAAAACAACGTGAAACAGGCGAAACAAATACTGATGAATTAATCAGCTCTTGCGAGGATTTTTGCAAGAAAGCAACAGATGACACATTAAAAGAAAAAGGAGTGGCTCCTGAAATAAGAAGAGATTCACACGGACTGTTCTACTGCACTTTAGGACAACATGACTGTTATGTGTTGCTTGTAACACGAGTTGCACACACTCGCAGAACACCAGAAACAGTAATAGACCTGCCTGAATTCCTAAAGAAGTATAAAGGCCCTGATTGGTCAGACCCTAATTATTCAGAAGGATAATTCCATGAAAAAACAAACACTTGACTCAATGCTTGAACAATTGCCTGACACAGGAGATGTTCTTCAGATTACAGACAAATCTGATGAAGATTTTGGAAAAGTATTCATCTATTATGGAAACTTGTATGGCAATCATGTAATGGCGCAGGCAGGAGAACCTAGAAATCCCTTGGTTGTTGAGCAGCTTCCTGACCATCAAGTACTGTTGAATTTAGGCATGGGAAACAGTTCTGCTCCAAAAGACTGCTCAAAAGGAGCAATACAAAACTGGAGCCATGTAATATCAACGCTTTTTTCAGACGCAAGCCCAGATATTGCTGCACACACTGCATTTCTTGAAGAAGCAAGAGAATTAGGGCTGCAGGCTAATTATGATGCAAAAAAGCTTTATTCTGAAAAAGACAATGATTCAGGATTTATCACTAAAGTTACAGGTTCAGGCCTTATCTTCACAGAACCAAGAGACAGCACTATCACTCCTAAAGGAAGCCTAATCCGCGGGTACAACCTTTCTTACAGGTTATCTGAAGAAGGCGTGTGGGTGGATACAAGAACAGACTGGAAAGATTTAAGCGATGTATTTGAAATAGGATGGATACTAGGCCCAACCCAAAAACAGCGCAAAAACTGGCTTGAACGATTTGTTTCTGAAGAAAGAACCAAAGAAATCTTTGATACTCTAGTAGGACAAGGAGTGCATGTGGAAAACCTTCTACGCGCGCTTCGCGCAAAACATGCGGATTTTTATGAATGTCCGCAAGGTTTTGTCGACAGATACTCATCTTTCAGCATAACTATAGCAGAACCAGGTTATGCAGACCTTGACTTTGAAGCAAAAACTGAATTTGAAGACACGGCAGAGGAATTGGATTACCAATACCGTTTTGGCAGAGTCCCGGAAAGAAAATACTTCAGAACACTCTCAGAAGCAAGAGAACATATGAGAAACCTTGCAGAAACATTAAAAATAACAGGTGAATGAAAAATGGAAACAAAAAGAAACAGAGCAACAGTTTTAGAGCACATGCTTGGAGAAGCACAAGTCAAATATTTCAGCCAGGGCAATGAAAAAATAAGGGTGTATATCACAGAAGACGTAGATGCCTCCCAGGAACTGTACATAACTAGTGCAACAAACCGCATTCTTGAAGGAACGTATGCTGGTTGTTCTTTGCATGGGTATCACGGAAAAAAACCAGTACCAACAAAAAACTGCCACGCAGTTGGAACTCAAGTCATACCAGTAGAATCCAGCCGAACTACAGAAAATGCCTCAAGAAAAAGTGCTCTAACAAGCGTAGTTAAAAAGAATGTTGAACTAACATGGAAAGAGTTTAATTTTCTTAGAAAAGCTATTCTTAGACAGATTAACCCAGACTAATCTGTTTCAAAAGTTCTTTCTGGCCTTTCCAGTCAAGGGCTTCTTTAAGGACTTCCACAATATTACTGACTGCAACAATCTGGACTTTTTTCAGTCTTTCTTTATCGACGATAATATCCTTCAGGTTAGACTTGGGCACAAGGACCTTCTTTATGCCAGCTTCTATGGCTGCTTCAACTTTTGCAGAGACTCCGCCAATAGGCAGGACTTCCCCTCTGACTGACAAAGAACCAGTCATTGCAGTGTTTTGCCTGACTGGAATCTTCTTTAAAGCAGACAAGATTGCTGTGGCAACTGCAATAGATGCAGAATCACCCTCGACACCCTCATAAGTCTGCAGGAACTGAACATAGATGTCGTATTCCTTAAGCTCTTCACCAAAAAACTTACGGACAATAGCAGTAACATTCTTGACAGCCTCCTTAGCAATAGTACCAAGCTTTCCAGTGGCAATTACTTCTTTCTCCTTTCCTCCAGGAGTCACTTCAGCCTCGATAGGAAGAACAATTCCAGAGAAAGTGCTTGCTCCGCCAATAACAGCAAGGCCATTAACACGGCCGACCTGTTCGCCCTCTGTAACAATAACATCATACTCTTTCTTTCGCTCAATAAACTTATCAGCCATCTGCTTCTCAAGAGGCCTTGCAATCTTCTTAGCAGCCTCAACATGCTCTTTTGTGACAAGCTTAACCTTTTTCTCGACAGCCAGGTCACCGGCAGCCCTTATAAGGCCTCCAAGCTCCCTAAATCTCAATGTAAGATGCCCTTTACGATTAGCCATGCGCTTGGCTTCCTCAACAATCGCTAAAACAGCCCCTTTGTCAAAATGCGGAATTTTCTTGTCTTTCTTGATTTCCTGCGCCACAAACCGCGCCACTTTAACCCTATTCTCCTCTGTATCAGGCATTGTGTCTTTCATATAAACTTCATAACCATAACCCCTAATCCTTGACCGCAGAGCAGGATGCATGTGCTGAACAGTCTCCACATTGCCTGCAGCAACAAGAACAAAATTACAAGGAACAGGCTCTGTCCTCACCATTGCCCCAGAGCTTCTCTCAGACTGCCCTGTAATTGAATACTTGCCTTCTTGCAAGGCCGTCAACAATTCCTGCTGAGTAGCAGGAGCTAAAGTAGCAATCTCATCCACAAACAAAACACCCATGTTAGCCTTGTGAATCATTCCAGCAACAACCCTCTCATGAGCAGGAGTTCCCAAGCCTCCTGACTGCAAAGGATCATGCAAAATATCACCTAACAAAGCACCTGCATGAGCACCTGTTGCATCCCAAAAAGGCGCTTTCTTCTTGCCAAAATTATCAACAATAACCTTAGGAAAACTAACCTTAGCACCAAGACCTCTTTTTCCTAAGTTCATGAAAATAACAAAAGCTGCCAAGAACAACATTCCACCCAAGAACATGGCAGTAAACATGATCGCGCCGCCAGTAGGACCAATCTCCTTAGTGTAGTGTGAACGAGCCCACCAAGGCATAATCATGGCCAAGATAAGCAAAGCAAACATCAAGATATTCTGAAACCTGAAAAAAGAATTATTCTTCATCCTAGACTGCTGGACTATTTCTCGCCCATGGCCTGCAGGAACAACACGAATCATAGGCTGGTTCTCATCATTAGGATTAGGGTAAGAAACAACATCTTTCAAGCTCTCTTTAGGAAGAAGTTCTGCCAGAGCCAAGCCAAGCATAGACTTTCCAGTACCAGGCTCTCCAATCAAAAGAACGTGCCTTCTCTGCTGAGCAGCCTTCCTGACAATCTCAACAGCCTCTTCCTGGCCAATAACCTGCTCTGCAACATTAGCAGGAACATCAATCTCCTTTGTAGACTTGAAATTAAGCTTTTTCATCGTGCATAAATATAAGGTGGTTGTTTATAAAGGTTGTGCTGTTTAAATTCTTCCCATTAATTTCCTTGTAGTTTCCATAACCTTCTCTTGCTCTTCTGGAGACAATTGCTCAAATTCCTCTGGAGTTATGGTCTTTATTTCTGGATTTTCTGCAGGTTTCTCTTCTGCTTTTTTCTTTTCTTCTGCTGCTTTTTTCTTTTTTTCCTCTTCTGTCTCTTTCTTAGGCTCCCGCAGGATAACCCACATTATTACAAAGAAAACAAGGATACCAATAATAATACCCTCATATCTTCTCAAGGCGCTCAAGTCAAGCAAGTCAAGCCAGCCAAGAGCATACAGGGCAACAATGCAGAATGCAATGAAAATAACAAGCATACCATACCTTGTCTTGCGAATATCCTTTTTAATGCCAAAAAAGCTGATAAGCATCAACAATAAAACTGCCATCAGTATCAAAATAACCATCCACTGCGAAAACCTATTGATTATATTCAAGGATTCTGCAGCAATCAGTGTCAAGAAACCAATAACAAAAGCAGCCATTGCATTAAAGCGATGCTTTGGAGTGCCGTCTTCATCTGCACCAAGAACCTTTGTTTTTTCCAAGACAGCATAAACAACAGTGAAAACAAAAATAAAAGGAATAACTACATCCCACATTCCTAGATTATCTAAAAAAACAAAAACATCCTTTACAACAGTCATGGTTTACTCCTCTTTTTGGCAAACATCAAAAAACTCGCATTGCCCTGTTGAATACTTGCAGAGACCAGAAGGCCTCTTAGGGTAATCCGCTATATCATCTGACTCAGTATTTTGATGAATCAACTCAATTTCCTTCTTAGCAAACTCCAGTAATTGCTCATCTACTTTAATAAACTTTGGTTTATCTTTCAAGAAGTAAATGCCTGCAAAATCAGGCAGAATACCATGAAGCTCTTGGTAAAGCAAAGCGTATATTGCCAGCTGCAGCTTGTGGTCACCAAGATTAAAAGAACTGCTTGTCTTGTAATCCATAATCCTAATCTGGTCATTGAATTTCTCAATAGCATCAATATAGCCCCTAACATTGAAAACTTTGCTTAAGTAAAACTTTTCTCTAACAGGTGTTAATTTCTTGAAACGCTCCTGAAAAGTTCCTTCTTGAGCCAATATTTCATTAGAAAAATGCTCAAGCCAATTAATTAGCATCAATAAAGTCTCTTCAAAATAAAACTGGTTCTGATCAGAAGAAAGCTCAAGTGTTTTTAGTTTAGGTTTTGCAGCAGCCCACTCCCTAAATAACGATTCCTGCAATTCTGTAGTTAATTTCTGCTTGAAATTATCCAAATCATAACCTTCTGTAGGAATATCAAAGAATTTCTCAAGAACAGTGTGAGCAATATTGCCCCTAACCTGATGAATATTAGGAAGGGTCTCAAGCTTTCTTATGTACTGATAAAAATACTTTCTAGGACACTGATGATACAGCTTGATAGAACTTGGAGATTGCACCCTTTTTGCCATATAAATAAGCTTTTAGGGCTTATTTATATGTTTTGTTATTATGGAAAGGATAGTTCTGGGAAAGACAATGGCAATTAGTCTTCGTTATTCTATTATTTTAATATGCTCGTTTAATTCGTTCTTTTTTGCCCAAGATTTTTCATCAGGATTTAAAGGATATCCCAATCTAATTGCAGTTATAATCTCATACATCTGTTTATCTACACCGACAAGATCATAAATCTCAGGATTAATCCCTTCTTCTAGTATATCGCCAGTTATGCAAGAGCCTATGCCCGATTCTTGGGCTGCAAGAGACATGTTTTGCAGCACACAGCCAAGCGAAACTATGTCGCTATATGAAAATTCATCAACTCCTGCATAATCTGTTTTGTCGGTATTTCCATGGTATCGGGGATCAAAAAATACAGATTTTTGTCTGTCCAAAAATACAAGTATCAGTAAAGAAGGCAAATTTTGTTTAGGTTCTGAAGGGTCTTTGTTCTCTATCATTGTAGGTCCTTCTGGTCTGGCCGCCAGTCTTGTGTTCATAATTTTTGAAATTAATTTTTTATTTTTAATGACCACAAAATGCCATGCTTGAAGATTTTTTGGGCTTGGA
>JAHWHY010000016.1 GCA_019323015.1 Candidatus Woesearchaeota archaeon | reverse complement strand
AAAGGTGCTGAAGTGGATATACTAAAAGACGGCTCACTGGATTATTCTGACAAATATCTTAAAAAATTGGATATTGTGCTTGCTGCTGTTCACTCCAGATTCAAGAGTTCAGAGGCAGAGATGACTAAAAGGATTCTTAAGGCTCTGGATAACAGATATGTTCATATTCTTGCTCACCCTACTGGCAGGCTGGTTAATGCAAGAAAACCTTATGCTGTTAATTTAGGGAAGATTTTTGATGCCTGCAAGGCAAATAATGTCTGGCCCGAAATTGACGCTTTTCCGTCGAGACTTGATTTGAATGATGTTAATGCAAAATTTGCAATTGATAAAGGGACAAAGCTTGTTATTGATACAGACAGCCACAGCACAGATCAATTAAGGTATATGGAATTTGGCATTGCTACTGCCAGGCGAGGCTGGGCCAGGAAAAAAGACATAATCAATACTTTACCCTGGAAAAAGTTCGAAAAGCTTTTATAATTGACTAACAAAGGTGATATCATGGTATTCAAAGACGATGTTAAGAAAAAAATTCCTGCCTATCTGCAGGACACTCCAGAATTCAAGGTTTTTACTGCATTGATTAAAAAAGAGAACATTAGAGGCCCTGCTTCTCTAAGAGCATATCTTGAAGCAAATATTGAGAAGCTAAAGACAGACTTTAAAGAAAAGAAAAAAGCTAATAAGAATGGCTCCATGAACCGGAGATTAAGGCCTATTGCAAAGAAACTAGATTTCTTGAGATTAGTTGATAAAAAATTTGTAAAATATCTGTAAAAAATGCCAATATTTGTTGTTCACAAGCACCATGCATCTCATCTGCACTGGGACTTGCGTCTGGAAATGAAGAAAGTTCTTAAGTCTTGGGCAGTTCCAAAACAGCCGCCCTTGAAAAAAGGCTTGAAGAGACTTGCAGTTCAGGTCACAGATCATGCACTTTCTTATGCAAAGTTTGAGGGAACAATTCCAAAAGGCCAGTATGGCGCTGGAAAAGTGGAAATTTGGGACAAGGGAACATATTCTCTCGTCGAGAAAACAAAGAACAAGATTATAGTTAACTTCAAGGGGAAAAAATTAAAAGGAGAGTACTGTTTAATTCTGTTTAAGCCGCCTAAGAACTGGCTGTTTTTTAAGAAATAATAAAAAGGGATAATTGTGATCAAAAACACTACAAAGAAGACAGTAATTGCGAAGTATTGCAAAAAGCGCAGAAATATTCTGGCAAAAACATTTGGCTTGATGCTCAAGAACAATATAACTCCTTTGATGTTCGTCTTCAGAAAAGAGAAAATAATCCCAATCCACACTCTTTTGGTCAGAAAGCCTATTGATTTAGTGTATCTTGACCGCCAGATGAAGGTTGTTGACCTTAAAGAGCAGCTTCTGCCGTATAGATTCTACACTCCTAAGGCAAGAGCCATGTATGTCTTAGAGCTTCCTGCTGGTTTTATAAGCAAATCCAGGACATCTGTGGGCGATTTAGTAAACTTTAAATAACCTCTATGAATTCTCTTCTACTATTGGGGACGTAGTATAACCTGGCTATTATCGCCGGCTCCAGTCATGGAGCGATGAGTCGAAAGACGATGATTACATCGCTGGTGCGTTTTACAATGGAGGCACCGGCTGATCTGGGAAAGGATCACAAAACAGTGATTCTTCAGAAATTCAAAATGTTGGCGGTACTAAGCGCTGGCAGGAAATTCCCAGCGTCCCCATTTTTTTATATTTTTATAATTACTTGAGCCTACAACTTCAAAGAATTTGATTGCATTCTTGTTTCTTATTACCACGTCAAATCCTTTGTTTTGCCTCCAGAATTTAGTACAAATAAATGAAGGAATTCCCAGAGATTCTAATATTTCTACAAGTTCTTTTGCTAAATTTTTATGTTTTGTGCATATTTTAATTAGAACGTATTCATATTTCCCTTGTCTTTGCAGAGTTATACATCCATCTGTATCAAAAAGTCCCCTTACAAATGCAATTAAATATTCTTTTTTATAAAGAATATCTTTTGGTATTACCAAATTATTTTTTGAACCATAAGGTATTTTCAATACTTTATTAAAAAACTCGCATAGCGCTTTTGAAATAAAGCGTAAAACTACACAATTTTTATTTGTGTCTATTTTTGATCTAAAATATACATTAAATACTTTTTTGAATAATTTATTAATATGCTCTGAATATTGTTTCTCAGAAATATTAGAAGTATAAGACAATCTATATGTATATCTATATTCTTTATGCATAGAGCCATCGCCAAAATGAATCCCCATAATTTCTGCCAATTCTAATGAAGGTTCTTTTGGCAATCTCAGCTTCTTTTCCAGATCTTTTTCACTAAAGTGTATCTGCGATAAATCAAATTTCATGAATTAATCGCAGCAGGTTCTATTTAAATATCATACGATAGAATGTCCAGTGACCTGTGATTTTTTGCGAATAAAAATCGAAAATTTTGCAAAGTCTTTATCCCCATTTATTTTTGTTTAACACAAAATTTAAAAACCAGTCAATGTTAAGCAGAAATATGGCTAAACTAAAGATTCTTCTTTTCAATATGGGTTATGGCTTAGGGCTAGATGGTTCTAAAAAAGATTATGCTCTAAAGTGGTACAGATATTTGCATTGCCCGAATAGTGTTAAAGAAAATGTTCTCAAAGGAATCAAGCAGCTTATCAAAAGTAAAAACCCAGATCTGTGCTGTCTTATTGAAATAGAAGGCGCGCATGCAGATTATTTTAATAAAGACCAGCCATATTATGACATCACAAACAAATACGGTTCTAAAAGTGTTCTCTCAAGACTTCCTGCTTTTCGCACAAAAAGTAATGCAGTTTTCTCTAAGAAAAAGCTGCCAATAAAAAGGCATTATTTCAAGAACGGCACTAAAAAATTGATTTATGAGGTTTCTTTGCCAAAAGGAATAACTTTGCTTATGACACATTTTTCACTCGCAAAAAACACTCGGAAAAAACAATTTGCAGAAATAATGAAATTAATAAAAGATAAAACAATTCTTTGCGGAGATTTTAATATTTTTGCAGGGCTTCAGGAGATAGAACCTCTTCTAAAAAAGGCAAATTTAAAGATTATTAATAAAACAGGCACATTTCCTGCGCATAATCCTAAAAAAGCATTAGACCTGTTCTTATGCACAAAAAATATAAAGGTTAAGAGCTGTAAAACAATTAACAAAAAGCTTTCAGATCATTTGCCTGTGCTTTTGGAGATAAATATATGAAAAAAATATGTAATATCCCTAATACACTATCGATTTTGCGGTTAGTTTTTGGAGCATTAATTATTCTTCAGTTTGACTCAACCATTAAATATGTTTATTTAATAATCGCAATACTTTTAGATGCGTTAGATGGCTTTGTTGCAAGGAAACTTAATCAAGTCACTAAATTAGGCGGCATTATTGATCCTGCAGTTGACAAGATTTTTGTTTTAATGCTTTTTGTTTTCATTTATTTAAGACTGGAACTGCCTGCTTATTACATTATTTTCTTTTTCATCAGGGATATTTTCACTGTTATTGCTTGGTTGTTTGTTTTAAATAATGGAAAATCGAAAAAATTAGAGGCAAAAGCAAGGTTTCCTGGAAAGATTGTTACTGCGCTTCAATTTTTAACTCTGGTTTTTATGGTTATGGAAAATCTGTTATTAATAAAAATTGGAATGTATGCAATACTTTTTGCAGCAGTCATTAGTATATTGGATTATATAATATATTACAGGAGGAAAAATGCTTGATTTAATTGTCAGTGTTTTTTGGTTTCTGCTTCCTGCAGGCATAGCAAACATGGGCCCTGTTTTGTTTAAGTGGCTCCCTATTCTAAAAACTCCTGTTGATTTCAACAAAAAATTCAGAAAAAAACCAGTTTTTGGAAAAAACAAAACCTGGAGGGGCCTTGTTTGTGGCGTTTTAGTTGCAATAATTGTTGTTTACCTGCAAAAATTGCTTTATCCTTTCATGCAGAATTATTCTTTAGTTGATTATTCAGCAACAAGCGTGTTTTTGCTTGGCTTTTTGCTTGGTTTTGGCGCTTTATTAGGAGATCTTGTAGAAAGCTTTGCCAAGAGGCAGAGAAACACTGCTCCTGGCAAATCCTTGCCTCCTTGGGACCAGCTTGATTGGATTATTGGTGCATTGGTATTAGGAAGTCTTTTAGTGCCGTTATCTGTCTCAGAAATTGCAATTGCTTTGGTTTTGTTCGGTCTTCTGCATCCTCTTATGAATATATTGGGTTATGCTCTTAGAATTAAGAAAAATAAGTTTTAATCTTCTGCAAGCCATTTCATGACGGGTTTTCTTAATAGGATTATTGCGAATATCAATATTAAGATTATTATTCCTGCCAGAACGTATTTCAGATAGCTCACAAGTGATTGTGGAAGAAGTTTTTTCTTTACAACTAGTGTTACTGGGTTGCTTTTGACTTCCCCTCCTTTGCAGTCGTCTGCTGTGAATGTTATTACTCTCTGTCCTGACCATCCTTGGTCTGGTGTAAAATAAACAATTCCATTATTTATTTGAACATCCATGTTTGGTGGGCTCTCAAAATGATAATCAAGCTTGTCTCCGTCAGGATCACTGAAGTATTTGTTTAGCTCAAGGCTGTGTGGCGTGTCTTGTTCCCATATTTGTGGAGGTATTCCTTTGACTGTTATTGGTGCATCACTTGACATTATTAATGCAATTACCCCTGCTCCAAGTATTACTAAGATTATTAATGCAATAACGTATCCTAAGTATGACTTCTTTTTCTCTTTTGCACTTGTTTTTCCGACTATTGCAAACTGCCCGAACACATCTGTTGCTGCCCTGTAATAAACATATTTTTCATCTGCACCTTCGCGGATTGTTTTTAGTTTAGAATAGCTTCCGTGTCTTAGCACTGCTAATTTAACATCGTCTTCTTTTATTTCTTTTTTTCTTAGCCATTTCTTGCTTACCTTGAATCTGCATCTTGATTCTTTTAGGTCGATGTCTTGCACAGATGATGCTATTCTGAAGTATTGGTACACCATCTCTTTTGGATGTACATATTTGGCATGCCTTGTTCTCCCTTTCTTTGAAATAACTTTCACTCTTTTTGCTGGTGAGTCCAGTTTAAAGCTTAATTGATGCAGTCCTTTTTTCCAGCCAATGTGCATCAATAGTGCTTCATTTGCTAGTATGATTCCTCTCCAGCGAGCTATTGTTTTTCCTAATCTTGATAATTGTCTTATTATTAGAAGTGCTGCTAGTATTATCAGTCCAAGAAGCACGTAATATTTGTTTGCCCATAAAACGCTTCTGAAGGTTACTGCAATTGCAAGCAATATTAATATTACAAAGAATAATATCAGGTTTCTTAGCCAGTTTACTGGTGCTCTCTTTCCTTCTATGATTTCGTCTTTTGATATTAGTTCATATTCTGATTTTATTTTTTTCTCGTATTTTTGTATTGCTTTTTCTCTTTCTCTCTCAAGTTCTTTTTCTTTTCTTTGCTTTTCTTTTTCTTTTTCTGCTTTTATTTTTTCTTTTTGTTTTTTTAGTTCTGCTTTTTTTCTTGTACGTTCTCTTTTTCTTTTTGCTCTTGCTAGTTTGTATTCTTCGCTTGTCAGTTTGTTGGCTAGGAAGTATATTCCTACTACAATCAGAACAAATATGATTATTCCTACTATTGTCTGCCATAAGTAATCAGAAAATAATTTTCCTATGAATGTCGGGCTTCTTAGTATGATTGCTATTTCTTTAGAGTATTCTGATCCTGCTTCATCTGTGACTGTTATTTTTACAGGGTATTCTCCTTGCCCTGTTCCTTCTGGAGGTTGGATATAAAGATTAAATTTCTCGCTTTTTTGTTTTTCTATTGCAAGGCTTGCCGTATCTGCTGTGACCCAGCTCTGTCCTTCTACTAGTATCGTATACTCTTTTGCTGTCTCTCCCTTGTTAAATATACTTATTTCTGCTGCGCTTTCTTCTAGTAAGTTTGATTTTATTGTTTTGATTCCTTCTGCAATTATTGGTATTCCTGAATCCTCTATCTCTAATTGCAGGTCTATTTCTGCTATTGTGCCTGTTTTTTCAGCTTCTGCAGAGAATACTATTGTATGATCTCCTGTTTGTTCGCAGTTGTTAGGGGTTATTTTGATTGTGATATCTTTTGAGGTGTTTGCAGGTAGTGTTACCTGTTCTTGGCTTAGTTCTGCCTGGTTTTCAAAGCGGTCTAGGCTTAGTGTGTATGTTTCTGTGAATGTTGCAGGGTTTACTATTGTTAGATCATATTCTGCTGTTTGGCAGGGCGCGATTGTTTGTGAGAACACATTTGCCTTGATATCCACGTTTAGTGGTTTTTCAACTGAAATGTCCTGCATTATTACCTTTTCTAGTCCATAAGAAGTTAATATGTAGATATCTAGTGTATAATCACCAGATGCATCGCATGGCGTGTCTAAGAAGCTCTGTACCACTATTGATTGTCCTGGTTGAAGATTAAAGCTTGCTGGTGCGAATTTTATCCACTGTGCAGCACTTCCGTCAACTTCTAGATAGTATGTGCTTGCAAGCTCTCCTGTATTTGTTATTGTGATAGGAAATTGGTATTGTGTGCACTGGAGTGTCTTGATTATTACTGGTCCAAATGCATTAAAGTCCTCTTGCTGGGCATTTACTGTAGTTAAAAGAAGGATTGTTATCAGCAATATTGGTAAAAATCGTTTCATAGTATATGCTCCCCTGTGAGGCAAACTCTAGTAAATGGAGAAAAAGAAAAAAATCTAGTAGTATGCTTCTGTCTGGAAGTCATCTTCGATTTCAGGCTCGCTGTTGCCTCTTA
Organism: Candidatus Woesearchaeota archaeon; assembly: GCA_019323015.1. Classification (GTDB taxonomy): domain Archaea; phylum Nanobdellota; class Nanobdellia; order Woesearchaeales; family ARS49; genus WJJT01. The sequence continues at coordinate 10,725 of JAHWHY010000016.1, read as the reverse complement.
GCTTTGTGAAACCGATTATTAAACCGATTATGACTAGCAATACTACAAGCAAGATTAAGACAACTTCTAGAACAATCTTTAAAGCATTGCTTGGTGCTTTTGTTATGTTTGCTGTCAATGCTACTTGCTCTAGCTGCTCTCCGCTTGAGCTGATTGCTGCTGTGAATACCTGTGCTCCTTGTGGTGCTTTTTTGTCAGCATCTACAAAGACGTACATGGTTTGTGTCTTTCCGCTTCCTAGCACGATTGTGCTGGATGGTGACATTCTTACATCAGCCCAGTCTTGAGCGTCTACAGTTACTGTGTAGCTCTTGCTTTCTCTTCCTGAGTTTGTTATTGTTATTGGGTATATTGCGCTTCCGCCTTGTTCAAAGCTCTCCATTTGTGAGCCGATTGTGATTGTTGTTTTTGGCGCGTCATCTTCTTTAGCGCATAGCGGGTTTTCAGTTACCTGGATTGTTTTGGTTATTTTCTCTGAAAAGTGGTTTTCTGAGAATGATACTGTTACTTCCACGTCATATAATCCTGGTTCTGCGCATTGAGGTATTCTTAGGAATAATTCTTCTGTTTCTTCTTCATCATCTTCATCTTCGATTTCATTGATGTATTCTGTTGCGCTTACACCCAGGTTTGGTATTGTCATTTTGACTCTTACGTCGTCTTCCTGCATTTCTCCCTTGTTCTCAATTCTTACTGTTGCCAGCAAGGCAGATCCTGCTTTTACAGAGTTTTCTGGGTAAAAGACAACATCGTCAATTCTTACTTTGTGTCTTGGAACATCGATTTTCAGGTTGTAATTCTGGATTACTTCCTCATTGTTCCTGTTTGTTAATAGAACTCTTAGTTTGTAGTCATCTTCCTCAAATTCATCTGAGATTGGTATCTTGAATTCTAGTTTGTATTGAGTGTTTGCATCAAGGTTTTTTGGTCCTACGATGTCTCCAGCTCTTTCCCAGCTGTTGTATTCAAAGCCAGATAAGAAGACTTCTGCTTCTACATCGTCTACGTCTTCTGTAGCTGTTACTAGAACTTCAACTTCAACTGTCTGTCCTCTCTCAACATCCAGTCTTGTAGTGTGGTCTGGTGACAAGGCGACGTCATCGACTTGTACTTCATCAATAACCACCGGCATTGGTGCTGCGCTTGCAACTCCTGCCATAGCTATAATAATCAACATTGCGAGTAATATCACGTTTACTGCTTTCATTTTTTAACCCCCTAATCAACTTTTTGTGAATAAATGTTAATGGTATATAAAGTTTTCGGTTTGTAACTATTCTAGAGTAGATACCAAATCAATGTCTCTGTAGATTGTTCTTCTTGTGTTTCCATTGCTTGTTATCGTGAATCTCAGGAAGTAATTTCCTTCAGGAGTGTCTGCAGGAATGTCCATCAATAATGTCTTTGTTATATCATCATTGCTGTCTAGGTCAAATGGTCCTGCACTTGTTCTTATTCCTAGATCCTGGCTTACGACAGAGATTTTCACGTCTTCTAGGTTCTCTGTGCCATCATTTTCTATCCGTAGGGATATCATTAGTGGTTCTCCGATGCCAGATTGTATTGGGAATCTTGTGGATAATACTTTTATTCCAATTTCATCAGCGTCTCTTGTATCAGAGCCATCTCCAGTGTCTTCTGAAATTTCTTTTACCTGTGTGTACTCAATCTCGCTTGTTTCTTTAATGCCATATACTGGATCATAATATTGTATTGATACTGTGTTTTCTAGTGTTTGGCCATCCTCTGCTTTATCTTTCACTTTTGTTGTGACTGTTATTTCTCCGCCTGTGTGTGCCTCAACTTCCTCTATTCTCCATTCATCGTTTCCTGTTGTTGCAGAAGGTTCTGAGGATTGTATTGGCGTGTAGGAATCTGCATCCATTGTTATTATTATGTCTCTTGCATCCCCATTTCCTCTATTATAATATGTGATTGTGTAAATTAACTCGTCTCCTGGTTGTACCGGGTCTGGGCTGTCACTTAATGACAAGTCAATTGTTGCCTCAAATGCATCATCTAGTGGCGGAATTTCTGTGCCTCCTGTTGGAGGTAAGGGGTCTTGGTCAAATACTGGATCAAAAGGGTCATATCCCTCGTCTTCTTCTGTTTCTTCAGGCTGCTCTGTTTCTTCTTCTGAATCAGTTATTTGTGTGCCTCCTGATAAGCCTGTCCAGCCGTCTGCTGCTCCAAAGCTTGTCCAGCCGTCAACTGCTCCAATGCCAGTCCAGCTATCAACAGCCCCAAAACCAGTCCAGCTATCAACAGCCCCAAAACCAGTCCAGCCGTCTGTTGCTAGGATTGCCGGTGCAAGAAATAAGGCTGCAATTATTAGTATTGATAAGAACGGCAGGTTTTTTTGTATGAATTTTTTCATTATTTTCCCCCTTGAAATTAAAGATTTAAAATAAAAAATAAAATGGTTTATCCGCGCTCGTCTCTCGGACCTTCGCCTTCGCCAGCGCCTTCTTCTTTCACTGGTTCTGTTTCAACGCTTCCATCGTCATTTACTTTTTTAACTTTGACTTTCTTGCCGTCAACAACAATTATTGCTCCTGGCTTTACTGCAGGGCTTTCTGCGTCTTCTTTATCTTTTTCGTCTTTTTCTGCTTTTTCGTCTTTTTCTTCTTTAAGCGCTGTCACGATTTTTTCTAGCTCTGCATCAACAGGAAGTTCTGATTCGCTTACAAGTCCAAATGCAGTCATCTGGCCTTTTCTGTCATCGCTTCTGTCTTCTCCAAAGTATTCCTTGTGGTCTTGTGCAGTCCATGCTGATTCTCTCTGTCCGTTCTTTATGCGTCCGCCGTATTGGTGGTCTGTGGATCCTTCAATTAGGCTTGCAAATTCTTCTTGAGTTACTGCCAGGTAGAATGCGTGAAATCGTTCATTATCTATTTTTTTCTCGCCGTCCTGTACACTCATCCATGCTGTCTGTAAGCGTCTTAGGAATTCTGCTTGTTTTCTTGTTTTTTCTCTGCCTTCTCCAGTTAACAGTGCTTCGCTGAATGCTGCTTTTTTCACTCTTGCAGGCATTGGAACATTTCCGCCCCTGTTTCTGTAAACACCGTCTACTTTTGCGTCTACATATGCGTATACTTCAAATTCTCCTTTTTCAACATATGAACTTATTATTGCGCCTAGCTGGTCAAGCCTTTCTTCTGCTGCAGTTCTTAAGGCTTTGTCAGCTATGCCGTCTTTTAGTTTATTGTGCAAAAGGCAGTATGTTTCTGCAATTTCTCTTATTTCTGCAGGATTTACTTTTTTGTCTGCTGCAGTTGTTATTATCTGATTGCCAGAGTGGCTTAGGTATTGGTCTAGTGTGAATTTTTTAATTTCCTGTGTTCCGCAACCAATAAGTAATGCTGCACCTGCTGCCAATCCACCTATTGTTCTTGCTGTTTTTCCAACATAATTTTTTTTCATTTTTTCATTCCCCCATATTTATTGTTAATTTTGAATTTTAAGCTTTAATCTTTCTTCTTGTCTTTAGTGAAGTATTCAATAATGTCTCCTGGTATCAAGGTCAACTGTGCTCCTGCTTCGTACTCTGGATGTCCAAATCTGAATTCTCCGCCTTCGCGTTTGTCATATGGCCTTGTTACCATTCCATACATTTCTGCATAGACGCCTCCTGCTATTTCTACCTGCAGTCTTGCTATCAAGCCGTATTCTGTAGCATCTGTGTCTTCTGCATTTGGATTTTTCCAGTCTTCGATTCTGCGTCTTCCAAATGCCTCGATGCCTGCGAGTACTTCAACATCTCCGTCCCTGAGACAAAGTCTCTTGTCTACGCCTAGTGCAAGCGTGTATGTGTTGAATTTTGCAAAATTCTCAAAATGCTGGTATAACGCGCTTCCTTTTGCAACTAGGTATAGGTCTCCTATTGCAGGAAGTGTGATTCCTTGCTGGAGAGTTATTGCCAGATCTGCACTGCCGTATTCTCCTTCAACAGGTATTGCGTCTTCTCCTATTTCTATGTCAAACCTGTCTGTGGCAGTGATATTATGCTCACCCATGCCGTCAAGTGCACCTAGGTTGGTATTTATATTAAGCATTCCTAAAAACCTTGCAGATTCTGAGCTAAATGCTATTTTTGCGCCTGCTAATATGTCTTGACCCCAGCCGTCAACTACTCCGCTTAGTTTTACGTCTTCATATCCTGCTCTTACTCCACCGTAAAATTGTGCGTCTGGTTCTCCAAGAGTTGCTCCGCCTTCAAATAGCCAGCGTGCAATGTTTACATGCATGTCTTGTTGTTCTTGGTCGTCTGGGTTTGCGTTTGCTGTTTGGTATGTATCCTGAAAATTTGCAATGCCTCTTAGGGCTCCGTTTCTGTAGATTACTCTTAGGCCTGCATTTGCCCTGTTTCCTGTCTCGCGATTTTTGTGGTCCCAGCTTCCTGCGTCTCCTGCTGAGGCTACTGCATTTATTGGGCTTTTATTTTTTATCCTGATTAAGCTGAATTCATTGTCAGAAACATCAAATCGTGATTTTTTTGATTCTTCAGAAACTCTTTTTTCTAATGGTCTTTCTGTGCTTGTTGCTGCAGGCCTGTCGCCATATTTTAACAAGTGCTTTGGTGCATCAGCATATTCTGGGCCTGTTGTACATCCGCCAGCGATATAAGAAAGTGCAGTTACTGCTAATCCTGTTACTCCAGCTTTGATAGCTTTCCATGCTTTCATTTTTGTTCCCCCAACCAAGTCTAATATAATGTGATTGATAGTTTACTGGTTTGAAATTTAAGATAATATATAAAGCTTTCGTTTGTGTTGCTATTGTAGAGTGGCAAAGAAATAAACGATGTACAGGCGGATAACCTAATGAAAAAAGAAAACTTTTTAAGCACTCTGTCTTTTCACGCGTTCAAGGGGGATTTTATAATGTCTGATGATGATTCAATCAAGATAAATCTTGGCAAGTTTGGAAAGTTTCTTAAGCGCAAGCAAAAAGAGGAAGACAAGCTGGAAAAAGAGCGGCAAAAAGTAGAGCATAAAATCCAGGAAGAGTCAGAAGAGCTTGCAGAGCTAAAGGAAACAGAAAAGAAAATAATTGATAAGGAAATAAAGATTGATAAAGAGCAAATTCACACTCTTGAAAAAGAAAAAAAATCTCTCTCTAAAGAAAATATTTCTGTTAGTTTCAACAAGGCAAAAAAATTCTTGATTAAATATCAAATACCCATCTTATTGGCAATTATCATATTACTTCAAATCATGCCTAATGGAGGCTACCTTCCTTGGGGCGGTGTCTGGATGAGAATGCAGACTCAGGAGCTTCCTCAAATGGATACCGCTGCAAAAAATGCTGTTGAGCAGCAGTACAAGCTGCAGATTACACAGCAAATAAATCAGAAATATCCGCACTTGCCAGACGCAAGCAAAAAGAAACTAGTTAATGATAACTTTCAGGAGTTATTAGAAAAAGAAGGCAAAACCATCAATGCACAAATCACAGAAGTCGCAGAAGAATTCAAGAAAAAATACAGGTATTCTTCTGATGGAGAGCAGTATACATACATGCCAGATATTGACACGTATTATTATTTGAGATTTGCAAGGAATTATGTTGAAAAAGGACATGCATATGATGAACTAAAAGATGGCGCGCCTTGGGATAATCATATGCTAGCGCCGCTTGGAAATAAAGCAGGCAAAACAATACATAATTATGTTCTTGCATACATCTATAAAATAATGAACTTCTTTAATTCAAAAGTTACTTTAATGCAGGGTGCATGTTATTTTCCAATAATCCTGATTTTGCTTTCTTTGATTCCTGCTTTTTTTATTGGCAGGCATTTTGCAGGTAATGTTGGTGGTTTCTTTACAGCTTCAATGCTTGCTTTGTGCACTGCTGCTTTTGGAAGGACCCCTTGGGGCCATGCAGACACAGATGCATATAATGTCTTTTTTCCAGTAATTATTATGTGGGTTTTTATTGAGGCATTTACAGCAAAAACACCTAAAAAACAATATGGTCTACTTGCATTCACTGGCTTATTGCTCGGAATTTATTCTCTTGCCTGGCAGGGTTGGTGGTATTTATTTGATTTTATGCTTGGCGCAATAGGTATTTATTTCATCTATCTTCTTTATGTTAACAGAAAAGAATTGTTCAAAAGCACAAAAAATATTGTGAATATGCGCGTGATAAAACAAACCTTTATTTCAGGAATACTTTTTTTCATTAGTTGTGCTTTGTTTGTTTCACTGTTTAGTTCATTTAAATCATTTACAAATACGGTCTTTAAGCCAATCAGGTTTACTGTATTTAAGGCTGCAGCAAAAGCGACATTATGGCCAAATGTATATACCACAGTTGCTGAGCTAAATCCTGCATCTATTAAAGCAATCATTAGTTCTGTTGGTGGAACATTCTTATTTGCAATTGCAGTGCTTGGTGTAATATTAGTTCTTCTAAAGAAAGACCAATACGGAAAATATGATATTAAATATTCTGCATTATTGGCAATTTGGTTTATTGGAACTATTTATGCAGCCACAAAAGGTGTGCGGTTTACTTTACTTCTTGCTCCTGCTTTTTCAGTTGCATTTGGCGCAGCTCTTGGAATAATTTATCAAAAATTCACTGGTTGGTTTGATAGAGAACTAAACATGAGCAAGTTAATTACAGGATCTGTTTTGATTGCATTGTTTCTAATATTATTAATTTCTCCTGCTAAAGCAGATTTCAAGCGTACAAAAGCAGACCTTCCATTAGTAAATGATGCTTGGTGGGATAGCTTAACTAAAATAAAAGAAGAATCTGCGCCAGATGCAATTATTAATTCTTGGTGGGACTTTGGACACCATTTTAAATATATCGCAGATAGGGCAGTTACGTTTGATGGTGGCTGCCAGAATAAGCCTATGGCACACTGGATTGGCCACGTGTTATTGACTGATAATGAAAAAGAGGCAGTGGGTATTTTAAGAATGCTTGACTGCGGCTCTAACACTGCGTTTGAAAAAGTGATGGAAGAAAAAGGAGACCCAAAAGAATCCGTTGATTTATTGTATAAAATAATAGTGCTAGACAAAGAAACTGCTGCAAAAGAACTAGATTCTGCAGGCATTAAGAATGTAGACGAGGTTTTAAAGTATACTCATTGTGAGGCTCCTGAAAATTATTTCATTACTTCTGGCGATATGATTGGCAAGGCAGGTGTCTGGGGCCATTTTGGAAGCTGGGATTTTGAAAAAGCAGATATTTGGATTAATTTAAGAAAACTCCCAAAGGATGCAATAATTAATGAAATGAAACAAAAGTTTAATTATACTAATAAAAAAGCAGAAGAATTATATTATAAAATTCAATCAATAGAAAATGAAAAACAAGCGAATAATTGGATTTCTCCGTGGCCAAGCTATTACTCACAATTAGTTAATTGTAAAACTAAAAATAATGAAGTTATTTGTAATAATGGGCTTATTGTTAATCTAAATGATATGAGTGCAAAGATTAAGTCAAATAAAGGAGAGGGCGTGCCTAAATCTCTTGTTTACATTAGCCAGAATGGCACAGTGGAAGAAAAACAGTTTAAGAGTGATTTGGATTTTTCCGGCGTGCTTGTTCCTTCTAAAAATGGAGGCTATCAAGGTGTTCTCTGCCATCCTTTGCTTGCAAAAAGTATGTTCACAAGATTGTTCTTTATGGACGGCCATGGTTTAGAGCATTTTGAATTGTTTGATGAAAGAATGCAGCCAACAGGAGAGAATATTATTGTTTGGAAAGTTAATTGGAAAGGAGCAGAACCTAGAATACATAAAGAGTTACAAGAAAAAACAACAGTCTCTCCTGGAGATACTGCGCAGGTAAATTATATCGGCTGGCTTGAAAACGGCTCTGTTTTTGACTCAAGTATCACAGATTGGAGAAATAAAAATATTTCATCTGATAGTAATTTTGATGATTTTGATACAAAACCATTGCAGTTTCAAAGCCTGCAAGGGCAGATGATTATGGGTTTTGATGCTGCTGTAGCTAATATGAAGCCTGGAGAAGTTAAGACAGTAACAATTTCTCCAGAAGATGCGTATGGCACTGATCCAGAAAAGCATCCGCTTGGAAATAAAACACTTAATTTTAAGATTCGTGTTGAGAGTATTAAGTAGGCCTTCTAATTCATAAGATTTAAAAAGCACCTCTAGATAGGTTCTAGAGGGTGTTATGGTGAGAAAAAATACCTTTATAGTCATTGCTGCGTATAATGAAGAAAAGAACCTTCCTAATGTAATTAGTTCTCTAAAAAAAGCAGGTTACAATAATGTTATCGCAGTAGATGATGGAAGCAAAGATAATACTTTTGAAGTAGCTGAAAAAGCAGGTGCTACTTCATTAAAGCACCCTTTTAACCAAGGACAAGGGGCGGCTCTCAGGACAGGCATCCGGTATGCACTGCAGCAGGGTGCAGAGATTATTGTTACTTTTGATGCAGATGGACAGCACCGTATTGAAGACCTTCCTGCAATGATTACGCCTGTTGCAGAAGGAGACGTTGATATAACCTTGGGCTCCCGATTTTTAAGAAAAACAAAAGTTCCATTGCGCAGAAAAATACTGCTTAAAGGTTCTGTTTTAGTTATTTGGTTATTTTATGGAATTAAAATGACTGATGCACACAATGGTTTCAGGGCTCTGTCCAGAAATGCTGCTCAAAAAATAAGAATAACCTGTAATAGAATGGCACATGCATCTGAAATAATTGATGAAATTAAAAGAAACAAATTAAAATACAAAGAAATTCCAGTGACAATCATTTACACTAAAGAGACATTAAAGCAGGGCGAGGGCTCTTATTTTGGAGCCCTAAAGATACTTTCAAAAATGATTTCAAGAAAGCTTTTTAGCAGGAGAAAAATAATAAGATGAAGAAAAAACCATTTTTTTCAGTGATAATACCTTGTTATAATGAGGAGAAGAATGTTGTTCCTTGTGTAAAGTCTATTCTTAAGCAGTCTTTTATGGATTTTGAATTGATTTTTGTAAATGATGGTTCTGCAGATAATACCGCTAAAATACTGAGAAACTTTAAGGATAAAAGAATAATACTGGTTGATAACAAGCAAAACAAAGGCAGGCCTGCAAGTGTTAACGATGGGATATATGCATCAAAAGGGCAAATAGTTGTTATTACTGATGCAGATTGTATAGCTCCAAGAAACTGGCTGCAAAATATAAAACAAGAATTTGATAAAAATCCGCAATTGGACGCGGTTGGCGGAGTTTATGAATCTATAGGACAAGACGCTATTTCTCTTGCAGGAAATCTTCTTGAGCGAATTTTTATGGACTTTGGTCTTATTCCTAATGCTCTTCCTGGCGCAAATTCTGCGTATAAAAGAGAAACGCTAATTGAATTAGGCGGCTACCCTCTAAGAAAGTGGGGGGCAGATTCTTTTCTTAACATGTTAATGCATGAAAATAAAAAGAGCATCAAGATATCTTCCAAGAATGTTATTAAAACAAATTACCCAAAAAAGATGAAGCCAATCCTTAAAAGAAAATTCTATTGGGGTGGCGGTCTTGCAAAAACAGTAGACAAAATGAAGTTTAAGCTGGGTTTTTTTATACGGCCTGTTTATTTTATTTTGCTGCTTTCGAGCATTGCGTTTACAATAATATTCTTATTCATCAGCAAGTATGTGGCAACATTTGGGCTAATAAGCACAGCCCTATTATTTTTCATCCCGCATATTACAATTTTGCTATTAAGTCTGGTATGGATTAAAAGAAATAAAAAATATGTTTACTTAAACAGTCTTCCTATAATGCTATTTTTGCCAGTTATACAGGAATTTAGTTATTTCTTAGGATTTATATATGTCTTAGTAGGGAGGAATTTGAAAAATGCATGGCGATGAAAAGAAAGTAAGCGTTGTTATACTCGCGTATAATGAAGAATCAACCATAAAAAGAACTATTAATTCTCTATTGCATCAAACACAAAAACCATTTGAAATTATACTTATTAATGATGGAAGTACAGACAATACTTTAAAAAAAGCAAAAAAGTTCAAAAATAAAATCAGAATAATCAATAAAAAAATAAACCAAGGGAGAGCGTGGGGATATAGCAAAGGATTTAATACTGCAAAAGGAGATATTGTTGCGTATCTTGATGGAGATGCTTTCGCACCTAAAAACTGGATTAAAGAATTAAAAAAAGGGTTTACAAAAAGACAAAAGAATATTGCCTGTGTTGGCGGCTATTATTTAGGGTATAATACAAAAAATCAAATAACAAAATTAGAAAATAAATATAACCAGATTGCAGCCAAGCTAGGATTATTCAAATTGCCTTCTGGAACTAACATGGCATATGACAAAAAGATTTGTGAAAAATTAGCGGTATTTAAAAATTTACCAAGATTTAGATGCGATAAATATGCAATGGATTTATTAATAAAAAACAAACAGCTTATTGAAATAATAAATTTCCCAGTATATGCAAAAATGCCGGAGACAGTTTATTCATACATAAAGCAAAGATTTCGCTGGGGAAGGGGTATGCCCAGTGCAGGATTGATTAATAAAACAACGCTATTTAAAAAAGTATTTGTTTTGCTTCTTCCATTAATAGCAATTCCAATTATTATCAAATATCCAAGATTTTTTTTCGACATTGTTTTATTCTGTTTTTTATTTTTTTTAATATTTAACGTTATTATTTCAATAAAATGGAAATTATATTTTGTAGAAGCAATACATTTAATAATACTG
>JAHWHY010000008.1 GCA_019323015.1 Candidatus Woesearchaeota archaeon | reverse complement strand
TTATTACCAGAAATAAGCAATATACTGCTCTTTTTGATTCTCACAAGAAATTTCTTGAGAGTATTGTGGCTGATAAGGGAATAATGAATCGTTCTTTTTACATCATTATTCCCGAACACCACAATATTGACATTCAAATAAAATTATGTGAAGAAAAGCAGAAAAATCTGAATTTTTCATACAAAAGAATAAAGGGAAAAGAGCTCAAAAAGATATTATCCGGATTCTTTTTTGCAAAAGGAAAGAAAATACTGCCTAATGAACTGCTAAATCAGAAAGATTATATCAAAATAAATGATGTTTATAACAGAATAATTTATGCTCACGGCTATCCGAGACGTGTAGAAGCAGGATTTCTTGACAAAATAATCAGTAGCCATGGAAATTTTGATATTAGTCTGCACATTAATCCATATCCTATAGAAACAATGATGGTAAACTTAAATAAAGAACTTCAAAAACAAAAAGCAGACCTATTTTCACAACAACAAAAAGGATTAGTAAACCCGAGCTTGGAAATAAAGTATAAAGACACAAGAAAAATTCTAGAAGACTTGCAAAAAGGCCATCACAAACTATTTAATGCAGGTTTGTATATAAATTGTAAGGCCAAAACTCTGAGGGAACTCGACCTCCTCACGAAAAAGGTAGAGTCAGAGCTGAATTCTTTGCTGATAATTCCCCGAGTGGCAAATTACAGGATGGCGCAGGGCTGGAAAAGCGTAGCACCCTTAGGTATAGACAATCTGAAAATGAATAGAAACGTAACTACAGAAGCATTAAGCGCCTTTTTCCCTTTTACCAGCCCTTTTCTGCAAGTCGATGAAAGCGGAGTATGGCTTGGCCTGAACAAAAATAATATTCCTATAATTAGAGATATTTTCAGTCTAAGTAATCCAAATGGCGTAATTTTAGCACAAAGTGGCGGTGGAAAAAGTTATTTTGCTAAATTATTGATTGCAAGATACTTATTGAATGGTGTAAAAGTAATGGTCATAGACCCACAAGGAGAATATTCTGATTTAGTCCACCATTTTAACGGCCAAAGAGTAAACTTAAGCATGAATTCCAAATCAATGATAAATCCATTAGACCTTATGGGACATAATTACACAGAAAAAAGACTTTCATTAATGGATTTAATGCCTGTAATGCTGGGAGATCTGACAGAACCACAGAAAAGTTTCATTGACAAAGCAATAACAGAAGCATACGAATCAAAAGGAATACACAAAAACAAGGAAACATGGGATAAAGAACCGCCAGTTCTTGCAGATATTCTTGAAATATTGGAAAGCATGGAGAAAAAAGCAATAACTTTAGAGAAAACTACATTGCGAAGCCTGATTAATCGCTTGAATATGTATGTAAATGGCGTTTTTAGCTTTTTGAACAGGCAGACAGACATTGATTTTAAGAATAATTTTGTATGTTTTGACATTGGCAACATGCCAAAACAGGTAAAACCTGTAATCATGTTCTTGGTATTGGATTATGTCTATATGAAAATGCGCAAAAACCTAGATAGAAAACTATTGATTATAGATGAAGCCTGGAGTTTATTATCAAGAGCGGCAGATGCAACATATATTTTTGAAATTGTTAAAACTTGCAGAAAATTCAATCTAGGACTATTATTGATTAACCAGGAAGTAGAAGGATTATTGACATCAGAAGCAGGAAAATCAGTATTGGCAAATTCTGCATACACTTTATTGATGCGACAAAAACCTGCTGTAATAAATCCAATCAAAAATACATTCCATCTAAGCCCTGTAGAAAAAAATTATCTATTAACTGCAAATGTTGGCGAAGGAATTCTATTGGTAGATGATGATCATACAGAAATCAAAGTAGTTGCATCAAAAGAAGAGCACCAAATAATCACAACAAATCCAGATGAATTAGTAAAACAAAAATCCGGAGGCAAGAAAATGGAAAATATAACCCCAAATCTAGAAATTGTTTCTGCAAAAATTGCTCAAAAAGAGAAAATAAAACCAGAAACAAAAATACCAAAAGAAGTGAAAGTTGAAACAAAGCCCGAAATCAGGCCAGAACCAAAAAAAGAAGTCAAGCCAAAAAGAAAATATACAAAAAGAGTGAAAATAAATGTAACAGAAGACAAACGCTGTTACAAAAAAGCAAACTTGATACCTGAAGAGATAGATTACAGATTAAGAAAAGGGTATCATGAAAGCCAGCAATGGGATATAGAAACAGGCAAAACAGAAACATATCTGCTAAAGCCAAGATACAACGAAAGTGACAGCCATATATTTCTAATATATCGAATCGCAGATTTTCTGTATAAACATACTAAAAAAGTGTGGCTATTTGAAACACACAGGCCAGATATAATATTTGAAACACCATCTGGCAAAAAAGTAGCAATAGAAGTAGAAACCGGAATGGCTATGAAAAAAGTGCCAAAACAAGTAAAAGCCAAAGCCAGAAAATTAAACAAAGAATTTGGAAAAAACTGGTTCTATGTAATAACTAACAAGGATTATGTCTGGAAATACAAAAAATTAGGAAGAACATATACAAGAAAGCAAATTTTAGGGGTGGTGAAATCATACCTAAAGAAGGCCTAAACAACCTTCTTTTCTCCACCCCCTGAAATCGCATTATATTCCCCATAACTCCCAAATCCGAGGGTCTGAAGGGGTGGTGAAAAACCAGGTATGTGCTATTTTTACTTCAAAAAATCAGTAAATATTTATATAATTGAATCTCATATTTGTTAAATGACAGATGTATTAACAAAAGAACAAAGAAGCTATTGTATGTCAAAAATTCGTGGTAAACATACCAAACCAGAACTTAAACTAAGAAGAGAACTGACAAAAAGAGGCCTGCGAGGCTATAGAATCCATTATAAACTCATAGGTTCTCCAGATATGGTTTATCCTAAATATCGATTAGCGATTTTTATTGATGGTTGTTTCTGGCATAAATGTCCAAAATGCTTTATTGAACCAGCAACACGTAAACAATTCTGGTTGCAGAAAATAAAAGGAAACGTTCAAAGAGATATAAAAGTCAGAAAAGCTTTGAGAAAAAAAGGCTGGAAGGTCATCCGATTCTATGAGCATGAAATAAAGAAGGATTTAAATAGATGTTTTAAAAAAATATTAAATGAACTGGCAAAAAGAGGTTTTAAGCATGCACAAACCATTAAAAATACTTGATTTGTTTGCGGGTGCAGGAGGTTTATCGCTGGGATTCGAGTTGGCTAGAAGTAAGGGTAAAAAAATCTTTAAGTTACACAGAGCTGTTGAAGTTGATGAACATGCCTGTCTTACGTTGAAAAAAAGATATGGTACAAATAAAGTAATTCAAGGCGACCTTACAAAGAAAGAAATTCATAATTCTGTTATAAAACAATGTAAGGGAAAAATTGATGTTGTTATCGGAGGCATTCCCTGCCAGAGTTTTTCTCTTATTGGTCCAAGATCCGGATTTGGAAAAAGAATGGACAAGTTTAAAAAAGATAAAAGAGATCTTCTTTACAAAGAATTTTATGCTATTGTAAAAGAACTAAAACCTAAAATTATTGTTATTGAAAATGTCAAAGGTATTCTTTCAAAAAAAGATTTAAAAGGAAAGAGAATAATTGATAGAATAATCAAAGATTTTGAAAAAGCAGGTTACAATTTTAACATTGAAAAAAACAACCAAAAATATATGGTCCTGAATGCAGCGAATTATGGTGTTCCGCAAAAAAGAGAAAGAGTTTTTATTATTGGTTTTTATCGTAGATTCACTGATTCCTGTATGTCTGCGCCTAAACAAACACATTCATCTGAAAAAACAGCTAAAAGATTATTAAAACAAGTAACAATTCACGAAGCAATAGGAGATCTTCCAAAAGTACAGGCAAAAATAACGTATACAGACATACCGCTAAACCAAAAAAAAACTATCGACAGGGTTAATAAGCACAGGAATAATGGCAAAGATAGAATAAATGTAAACAGTAAATCTTACGGAAACTTTCTTCGCACCTTGTCCAGATCCGGAAAGATGTTTCATCAACAAATAAGACCAAATGGATATAAATATATTGACCACCATGTTGCAAGAAGTCAACAATCAAGTGACATAGACTTGTTTAAAGGAATGAAACAAGGCTGGACAGCAAAAGATGTAATAGAAAAGGGATCTGAGAGTTTAAAAATAAAAATAAAATATGAAATGAATGCCTTTAAAGACAAATACAGAAAACAGAAATGGAATGAACCATGCACTACACTGTTTGCACATCTTCAAAAAGACGGCAATAGATTTATTCACCCCAAACAAGCGAGAACTATTACCCCGAGAGAAGCTGCCCGATTGCAATCTTTTCCAGACTACATAATTTTTGAAGGTCCGCCAAGCAAGAAATTCTGGCAAGTAGGTAATGCCGTTCCGCCTTTGTTGGCAAAAGCTGTTGCTGAAGCCGTTTTTTCTTCTTTAAACCGCTAGTTTTTTAAACCTTGAGAACATTTATCATCGATGGGGGGTTAATTTAAGCCTATAAATATGAGAAACAGATCAGTAACTTTTGCTGATTTAATAGATCAGAAAACGTGGACGGATTATGGTGATTTTGTTAGAGAAGCTAATGAGATTCTGGAAGCAGAAGTTAAAGCACATATTCAGGAAGAAAAAGAACTTATAGCACAGCTAAAAGCACATCCCACCTTTAAGAAGCTAAAAATCAAGAGTGTAAAAGATAAATTGCCTAAAGCGGAAGCACTTCTCCTCAAAGGAGACGTGGTTGGTGTGGACGGCACAAGATCCGATTATAGATTATTATCCGGACTTAGATGTCAGATTGGTGTTGTTGCCGTAAATTATGTTGGAGAAAAAATCAGACATTCTTTCTTTATTTCTGAGGCAAGTCTGAAACTAGAGACAGAAGATATAATAGAAAAAATCTCAGGAAGAGCACGGCATGAAGAAAATCTATCTGATATGGCAATAAGAGGTCTTATGTTATATCGGGAGAGAGAAGCAGGTTTGGATCCAAGATTCAAAGATAAATATATAATGTTTCATGGACCCCTTCTGCCTTTTGAGCTTATGAGCGGACTCGGAAGACTGCGGGCTTTGGATACAACGCTGGATGTGTTGCGCAGAATAATAAGAGAAAAAAGATTCTTTTCAGTAATATCAAGCACATCATTTCAGGATTTTCTCACATTCGGCAGAGCAATAGAGCCATTTCAATATTTTACTATTGCAGAATACACTCTGGGTCATTATTTGCAGAATACCAGCAATTTTATGAAATGGAAAGAAAAATGGAGGGCTGATGAAAGAAAAAAAATAGAGGAATTTTTAAGAGACCATGCTGAAAAGATTCTCATAGGAGTTATCAGAATAGGCGAAAGACCTTATGTTTTCCATGCGCATGAAGAAATTTTCGATTTGGCAGCAGCAATTATAGCAAGAGATGCTCTTTTTCAAAAAGAAAAAGGATTTCCACTTTTAATTGATTATGCAGATACATTATGTTCGCAATATTTTTCATCAGGAGATTTTAAGCGAATGATGGAATGGGAGCTGTCACGTACAGGACAGTACCTTAGTGAAGCCCCTGAACGCGATTTAAGACTGAAATAAGGTGAGAAAAATGAACAAACAAAAAAACCCAATAGGTTTTATCAATTTTGATGGCGTTACAGGAGAAAATAACGAAATCGAAATCAGAATTCCAAATAAAAAACTGAGCAACATCAGAAGAGGACAGTATGTCCTTTTACAGTCAGACGTTTCAAATGATTCAAGACTATATCTGTCCAGAATAATTAAGGGACCTTTTTTTCAACCAGATGCAGTCAGTAAAGATTCAGCATTCGCAAGAGCCGCTATTCTGGAGGCAGATAAAGTAAAGTTCAGACCAGATTTTCATGGCGTATGTACTGCGGAAGTATTAGGAGAAATTATTGATGAAGAAAACCTTATCCTAACTGGGTCCAGTAACAGGCCTTTCCCTCAAACTGCAGTTTTGCCTCTTGATGGCGATGATATAGAAAAATTATTGGATATAAAAGGGGATGTTTATATGGGTGAACTTTCCGGTTATCCAGGAATAAGAGTTCAGTTTAAACAGCATCTAAAAAAAGTTCTGCCAAGAAATACAGGCATTTTTGGGACTGTTGGCTCTGGAAAGACAAATACAAGCCAGGTTTTAATAGAAGAATTATCAAAAGCCGGCTGGGCAATAATTGTCTTGGATGTTGAAGGGGAATATGTTGAAATGGATAAGCCTTCCAAAGAAGCAGAATCTAAGCAAGTAATCAAAAAACTCATGGAAAGATTTAAAGTAGAGCCAAAAGGCATAGATAATCTCAGAATCTTCAACCCGATACATACTGAAAGCAATAGACCTGATAAATCAGAAGAATTTGGAATTCGTTTTGCCGATGTAAGTCCTCATTTGCTCGCAGAAATTCTGGACCTGAATGCTGCACAAAGTGATCGTTTTATGGAAGCTTACTTTGAACTTGATTCTGATCAGGAGAAAAAGACAGCATCAACTAAGAAAGCCCGAAGCATGGTGGAAACACTGTCTGAAGATAAAGAAGCAGTAATAGGCATAACTCTACAAGATTTTATAGATAAAATAAGGAGTAAATTAGACAAGGCCTCAAATATTGGCGATAGATCTTCCTATGCAGTTGTCCTGAGAAAAATAAAAAAATTGAAAAAAACGCGCGTATTTGACACTAAACAACATTTAGGCGACTGTAGTGATTTACTAAAGAACGGCCTTGTTAGTGTATTTGACATGAGCAATTCTCAAAACCTATGGATAAATAACATAATAATCAGCAATTTGTTAAACAAAATATTTGATTTAAAATTGCGCGACAACAAAGATAACCCGAATCTCCCGCCGGTTATAGTTATAATAGAAGAAGCACACAGTTTCATAAGCAAGGAACGTGCAAAAACAATGGACGAAACACTTGATGTACTGAGAGATATTAGCAGACGTGGAAGAAAAAGATGGTTGAGTCTGTGTTTTATAAGCCAACAGCCGTCACACCTGCCTCCTGAAATTTATGAATTATGCAATACAAAAATAGTTCATCAGATTACTGGTGGAAGAAATCTTAATGCAATAAAAGCTTCAGCAGGCGGCGTTAACCCTGCAGTGTGGTCGGAAATACCTGTGATAGGGCAGGGCAGATGTCTTATGATTTCACCACAATTTCGACATCCTCTGATGGTTGATGTCAGACCCTGTACAAGCAATAGAGGAATGACTGAATGAAAGAAGAACATAAAGTTATTTTTAAGCCAAGAGCACGGTTAATTAAAATCTTAGGAGAGCATCTTATCAGAGATAATACTGTTGGTGTTCTGGAATTGATAAAGAATGCCTATGACGCGGATGCTGAAAAAGTTGAACTGTTGATTGAAGGTACACGATCGCCTGAAACAACACAAGTGGTGATAAAAGATAACGGTGCTGGGATGGATTCTGATATTATTGAAGGCAGATGGTTTGAGCCGGCGCATGGTGCAAAAGACGATTCCAAAAAAAGAATGCAAAAATCGGCAAAGGGAAGAATACCTTTGGGAGAAAAGGGAGTTGGCAGGTTTGCAGTCCAGAAACTTGGTAAAGAGCTGGAACTTATTACAAGACCGAAAGGGAAGGATTATGAAATTGTTCTTAATATTAACTGGAAGGATTTTGAGGATAATTCAAAATTTATTAATGAGATAAGTATACCTTATGAAAAAAGACCAGTCAAACAATTTAAGGATGAACCACACGGCACTTTTATAAGAGTAAAAAAGGCCAGAGAAAACTGGACCAAGAAAGATCTTGCCCGTCTTCAGGCCAGTCTGATAAGATTACGTTCGCCAGGGATTGTTGATTCAGAGTTTGATTTGACTTTTATTTGTCCTGATGCTCCGGAGTTAGAGAATCTTAATAGATCAGATATTCTGGACAGATTTCAATTTTTGATAGAATGCTCTGTTGATGAAAAAGGATTTGTTAATTATTCTTATACAGAACGAAAAGGAAGTAATGGAAAAACAAAAATAAAAAAATCCTGTGATTTATGGGCTGAAGTCAGAGACAAGGAAAAATCAAGTGGGAATCCTATGTGTGGCCCATTTAAAATCAGATTGTTTGCTTGGTTAAGAGAAACCCAGAACCTTAAAAATTTTGGAATAACAAGAGACCATCTTCAGGAATTATCTGGCGTTAGCATATTTCGTGACGGATTTAGAATTCTGCCGTATGGAGATCCGGGAGATGATTGGTTACAGCTTGACCAACGGAGAATTAATGTGCCCGCATCAAGATTAGGTAACCGGCAAATAATAGGTTTTGTTGAATTAAATCAACAGGACAACTCTTGCCTTATAGATAAGACAAGCAGAGAAGGGCTTCAGGAAAATCAAGCATTTTTTGACATGAAATCTCTTGTTTTGGGTTGTGTTTCAAAACTCGAACAGGAATGTATGTCTTCAAGAAAAAAAATCACCAAAACACAAACAAAAAAAGATAAAATGGAGTCAACAATTGAAGACTTAAAAAAGGAAATCAAGGATTTGCAGGAGACTTCAAAGAAATATGAGGAATTCAGACAAAAAGAAGAGGAAGAAAGTAAAAAAGAAATTACTGAACAGAAACCAAAAGAGGAAATGGTTGTTATTCCAAAAGAAAAGTTGGATGATTTTGAAGACAAATACACTGCGGTATGTAGTTCTCTCAAAGAATATATTGAAAGCGAAGGCGAAAATCGGGAAGTTTTCCTGCATCTTGTTGGAATGGGTCTTGCTTCAGAAAGATTTTCACATGAATTTGAAAGAATGGTTTTCTCAGTGTCTGAAGCAGCACAAAACCTCAGAAAAAAATACGGGCCTGATGATGATATAACTAAAATAGAATTATTCACTAAAGCTCTAAAGAACGAAGTAAGATTAATGAGTGCAATGCGATATATCAAAGGATCTCCTCAGGAAGGAAAGACGTCTGTTATGAAAATTTTAAATCTTATTCTGATGATATATCAGGATGAAATAAAACAAGCAAACATTCAAATACAGATAGAAGGTAAAGGTATTACTACAAGAATGCCTGATTATTCTGTTGCTCAGATACTTAATAATATCATATCCAATGCGGTGTACTGGTTATCTACCAAATCACAAAAAGATGACAGGAATCTCCTTATATTCTTTGATGAAGAGAAAAATTCATTGTTAATAGCGAATAATGGGCCAACACTTGCATCCAATATTAAATCAAATTTGTTTAAGCTGCCTTTTGTCACGGCCAAAACTCATGGAAGAGGGTTGGGCATGTTTATTTCATCAGAAATGCTTTCTCTTTATACTGGAAAAATTTCAGTTATTGACAGCGAATGTGACAAACGAATAGATGGAATTGGTTTTAAGGTGGATTTCCCAAAACTGTAAATATAGACGATTTTTATATAATTTATAATCTCTAATTTTTTATACTCCCTCTTCATTTATATACGTATACGCTTCGTGTCCTCTAAGAGGCCACGGAGAACATTTTATATAGTTGGACATCTTCCGAATTCATAACATACTGTGGGGGTGTGTGGTATGAAAAAATACGAAAGTCTGGAAAGTTTAGCTCTAGATAAAGAGCTAAAACCTTTGTATGAGAGCGCTTTGCCTCAAGACATGTACGTGAGAGCCAGAATTGGTGGCGGAGGCGGTGGATCAGGACCGTATTCGCAAAGAGAAAGTATTGGCGGCGGAGGTGGAGGCTCAGCACCATAAAGGTGCGCCCTTTTTTTCTTTTAGGGGGTCGGAAAATGGTTAACGGGGGAAGCTATTTTCAATCTGCACTGATGATTACTAGATGTGATTTTTGTGACTATGTTTTCTTTAGAAACAGGTTTGTCAAATTTTTCGAGCCCTTGCCTTATTCCAAAAAGGCAGTTTTGAAAAAAATCAATTCTTTGATTAAAGATTATAAAAATAATAAGGGGGTTGTTGACAATGAAAAGGCTCAGAGGATTTTATTGTCTAGGGACTTGGAGAAGATTCGGGATACACTTAAGAATGTGAATATTCCCAAGCCAATGGATGATCTGAAAACAAACTATGCCAAGCTGAAAAAAATCTGTAAAAAACTTGGTTTGACAGATAATTTTCCAGAATATTTTATTGTAGACACTTTTCCAAAACCATATCATAAAATGAATTGGTTATGCGCTTTTTTTGACAAAGATGAAGAAGAAGAGGAAGATGATGACATAACACCAGGAATTTATCTGAGAAAAGATAAGATTATGCAGAGCTTTGCAATTACAAAAAATTTGTGCCATGAATTGATTCATATAATCATTAATCAGTATACAAAGAAAGATAACACAATTTCCAGAGGACTGGAAGAAGGGATTTGTGATTTTGTCGGATCAATATATTTATTTGGTTTGATTGAAGGCTTTGACAAAGCAAAGAACATTAATTATCACTCCAAATTCAGTTATTATAAAACACAGGAATTACTAGACCTGTATAGAGAAGCATTAGTCCAGGCTTGTCTGTTATACAAGAATATTGGAATCAAAGGAATGATTAACCTGATTAAAAAAGGAAGAAATCATATCAGGGAAGCTGAAAAATTATGTTTACAAGGAAAATATAATAAAATAAAGATTAAAAAAGGTGGCTGGACTCCTGAACTTGATAGAATTGCAGATTATTTTATTTCTGTACAGCATTCACTGCGCATAAGCCCCATGGCTTACCACGTTGCAGGATTACTAAAGAAAAAGATGAAGGTAAATGATCTGATTAAACAACACAGTCTTGACCGGAAGGCCACTTTAAAGGCGCTCAGAGAGCTTCAGAAAGGTTTTTTCCTCATTACGGTCAACAAGGGCAAGGTTTGTTACGATACCACCAAGAATTACCTGGAGGTCGGAGCTGTGAAGTATGCCAATACTTCGTAAATCAAGGATTCAATTAGGTGCAGAACACCAAAGATTATGCCAAAATGCTAGTGAATTCCATCAGCTCGTAAGTTCTTTATGCCCAAGCTCAATTCTTAAAGAAGGCCTTGGATTCAGGATTCAGATTTTCTCCAAGTTGATGTGCTGGAGAAATATTAATCTGCTTGATAACAATATCAAACGGGAATTAGATGAATTATTCAGTAATTCCAGGTCAAGCAGGAAAAAAGTCTTTACTGCATTTATAGATCAAGGCCTGATAGAAAAAAGAGACTATGGAAAATATGCAATCACAGAAAAAGGTGAAAGATTATGGCAAGCATTGAATAACTTTAATGAAATAATAAGCGGAGAAAAGCCAAAAGTATTCAGCAAGAAAAATCCTTATTATGAACACGTATTTATCAGAATAAAAGTAGATGGAGAAAGCCTTTGCAGAATATGGTATAATTGGTGTCTAAGAAATCCAACTGACAAACCATTGACTCATGCTTTTTATGACATTACAAGCGATACTCCTTTGCAGAATACTTTCAGATTAAAATTGTCTGAAAACATAAAATCCAAAGAAATGATTGTTGATGACACAACCAAAAAACATTTCAAAGTCAATTTCAGAAAACCTTTGAAAAAAGGAGATTGTGTTGACTTCTGGTATGAATATGACTGGCCAGAAATGCTGAAAAATGTTTACAAGCAATGGGATTATTGCATAGATACAAAAGCGTATCCAATAAAATTCTTTACTTTCATCATAGAACTGCCTTTGAATCACAAGATCATAGAAAAAAGCATTCAGTTAGATGTAGTCGGCAAGAAATCACTGACAAAAGACTTTCTCTGCTTACAGCCAATATCATATGATTCTGGCGGGCAAAGATTCTTATACTGGAGAATGCAGAATATTCCTGGCGGATTGAAATTTAATTTGAGCTGGGAACATAATTGATCTAATTAACTTTAGATAATTTTATAACTGCCGGTACTTTTATAAAATTGTATGTCGCATAAAATAAAAAAACAACATTACGTTCCTCAATTATATTTAAAAGGATTTTCTACGCAAAGGAATAAAGAAAAATATTTATTTGTGTATAACAAAGAAAATAAAAAATGTTTTCAAGCGAATATTAGAAAAATTGCCTGCGAGAATTATTTTTATGATATTGATGAAACCCAGATAACAGAAAAAATATTTAGCAAAATTGAGTCCGAATTTAATATACCTCTGCAAAAACTTATTCAAGCTGAAGATTTAGATAAATTGAATGAATCAGATAAAAAAGTTCTATCTTATTTTATTGCTGCGCAATTATTTAGAACCAAACAGTTTAGATTAACATACAAGCAAATCTGCGATGGATTATTTGATAAGATTGGTAAGTCTCAATTAGCTGATTTTAAAGAAGGACAAGTTACTCTTACAGAGGATAGCCTGAAACGGTTACATATAAGTTCAATATTTTCTTTTATTGAAGACATATCTAAAATAATACAAACAGAATTATCTTGGAAATTATGTATTAATAATACGAAAATGCCTTTCTGGACATCAGATAATCCAATTGTATTTTATAATGAATTAGAATCTGATCCCTTCGTAAGTAATATGGGTTTAAAATGCAAGGGTTTTCAATTGCATTTTCCTCTTTCTCATAGGTTATTATTAATCTTATTGGATCCCAATACAAGAATAAGGGATTTATCTAAGTCTAAAACAATAAAAGACCCAAATTATCGTGCCAAGATTTCAAAAATTAATGAAAAAGTTAATTTTAGGTTGGTGGATTTGTTGCCCGATAAAGAATATGTGATTGAGGGCAGAGTGATATATGAAAATAATTTACAGATATTTTCATCCACACAATTTATTTTTTCAAAAGATAATGATTTTAAACTTGCAGATAAATATTTAAGTGAATATCCTAAATATAGAAATAAAAATAGAAAATGGGCCCATATTACCTAAAATACTAATCAAAATAGTTCTTTTTATAAACGTACACTCTCCATGTCCTCTTATAAGCTATGGGCCATGGCCCGTGGCCTCTTATAGGCTATGGAGTGTATTTAATTAAGGAGTTCTTATATAATGTAAGTATGGGGTTGGTCTTGCGTCCTTGGTATGATACTCTTGAAGCCAAGGGTGTTATGTCTTATGATAATAATGCTAGATGCTGGAATACAATTAGAGTAAGAAAGAATTTTGTCAAGCAATTCCCTCAACTCAGGCAGAGAAGAACCAAGTTCAGCTATAAAATGAGTTTTTATGCCTCTTATGAAGAGCTGAAAAAAGCCATCAAGAATATGGAAAAGAAAAAAGAGGCTCTGCCTATTCTACTGTATCTGGTGCAGGAGAAAGTTTGAATCTTAAGTTTTTTGGCCCCATTTTCTCCTAAAATCCTCTACTTTTCATAATAACAAAGTTTATATACTTGTTTTACCATTTTAATTAAAAAATAAGAACTCAGGGATGGGCTTTATACTTCAAGTCTCAGAGTCCAGCTGGGGCGTATATATTTCTTGCGAAACTTTAAAAAGAATATATTGTTAGATGCCTTTTTATGAGGGGGGGATAAAATGAATGATAAAGAAAGAAAAGAAAATTTCCGCAAAATAAGTGATGATATAATTTTGCCGTTAATGTTGCGGTCGCACTGCGTGAGTGCAACTTACCAAAGGGCATTTATGGGCGTTGGAAACAATCCAGCAACTTATTTCAATGAAAAAAATGATGAAACAAACGTGACACTGGAATTTGACCCAGACACGTGCGCAAAAGGAACATTCTATTTTGAAGCCTTGTTTCCAGAAGACTGCGAATTTGAAAGACGAGCAAAAACAACAATAGAATTATCAGAGCGCATCGAAGAAACTCCTTATAAATTTGGAGCAGAAGAACACCGAGTAACTGTATCTGGAGACTTTAACAAAGATAATATTGAAGAAG
Source organism: Candidatus Woesearchaeota archaeon (assembly GCA_019323015.1). Taxonomy (GTDB): domain Archaea; phylum Nanobdellota; class Nanobdellia; order Woesearchaeales; family ARS49; genus WJJT01. The sequence goes on along the minus strand of JAHWHY010000008.1, from coordinate 53,814 downwards.
TAAAAGCCACAATATTGTCTGTAGATGATGCTGTTCGCGCATTGTATGAATAAGCAAAGCAATTTTTATTAATTTATTTTAAACAAATTTTTTCTAAAAGGCATATTCTCATAAACAGAAATGAAAAAATAATTTGCCTGCAGAAAATAAGAAGCGTAGAAAAAATGCTGTTAGAATAAAGCATCATTGAAGATATTCTGCAAGAGTCTTGATTATTCTCTCATGCATTTTTTTAGTATTTTGTATATCCCTTGTATCGTCAGGCTCCCACACAACAGAAGGAAAACCATTTAATTCAAAAATCCAGGTTCGCTCTTTTCCTTTACCCAAATCCACAGAATACATTCTTGGATTAAAAATATTCAACTTGCCGTCAATACTGCAGACAACATCCATAAACTGCGAACCAATATCTGCAATTTTGACATACTTTACTTTTGCGCCATATCTGACTCCGCTGATAAAATGCCCTTGCCTAGCCAACCGCGCGTAGGACAGCAAAGGTCTGCCATTCAAAACAATAATCCTCAGATCATGCCTGCCTTCTATTCCAAGCTCTCGGATTCCTGTTGAAGTTTCAAGAAACGGCTGAATAACATAATCTCGATTTTCAATACCTTTTAATTTTTCATAATTTTCATCCTTGATGCCAAGTATTCCTCTTCCTGAATACTCAAACCGTGGTTTTAAAACAATCTTACAAGGGTCTAAATCCGGGTGCAATGACATTTTCCTGATTTTTTCTATTTTATCTACAATTTCATCAATAGACCCATTCACTGTTTCAGTCGGTATTACAGATTCAGGAGACAAATCACTATTTGCCTTTTTATCCCTGCACAAAGCCATTAAACTGAAATGATTAAATACAGGAATATCCTTGTTTTCATTAAGCTTTTGCCTTTGTTTATTACTGATATTGCACCTGTCCCAAATAAACTCAACAGGTCTTCTGCCGGTCCTGTTCCAGCCATGTGTTTCATACACCCATGCATCAGAAACAACACCTGATTCATAACTCTCAAAACCAGTCACGACAATATATATCCCATTAGCTTCTCCAATCTGACAGAGATGCGCAAAAGAATCATTATTCTCTACACTTGAAAAAGGCATGCCGCCTGCAGGCTTAATTTCAGTGCTCAATATTGTTATCTCTTTCATTTTTACCAGCCAAATAAAAAAATTTGCTTGAATTACGTGTTTAAATCATCAGAAAACAGGCAATAAATCCTTCTTAATGCAAATTCATCAAAAACCTCCTGATATACACTATAAATATGCTTTAGTTTATAAAATTTTGTTTAAAGTATTTTATTTTTTCAGCAAATTATTTAAATAGCCAACATATTTTCCTGTTAGTTTGGTTGAGGGGGGATAAAATGAATGATACGTTATTTAATAAGGGTGTTGATGCTAGGATTGAACCCGTAAAGAGCTAAAATGACAAATAATCCTGATAAAAAGATAGAAGATCCTGTTTACTGTAAACTAACAGAAGCAGATTTGTATGCAAGAAGAAAAAAAGTTGAGAATTTGCACTGTATTCCTAAAAAGTTACTAAGAGACAAGATACAAGGACTTATGGGCAGAGTACTTGCTGGAAACATGGGAGAAGAAGTGTATCAGCACATAGAACAAACTTCTATCCGGGGCTTGTGTGATGAATGGGGAGCTGAAATAAGAGAAGAACACGGCCTGTCACCAAAAGGATATTCTTCTATCACTGCAGAAAAAGCTCTTGAAGCCTGCAGAAGAAGAGACAAAGGACTTGCAAGAGCTGTACGACAAAGCTGGCGATTTATTGCGCCGCGCAGCCGGTAAGCTGTTCTATAAATATGTCATCAGCTTTTTAAAGAATGACAGCCTATTTCTAGGGGCGAGTGATTACAATGGGCGACATCAACTTAGCAAAAGACATAATCAACTGCATAAACGGAAAAGAAAAGAAATTCTTAGTCAGGAAAACAATAGGAGAAAGCGAGCAGCTGCCCTGCAGTTTAAAAGAACAAGTTTGCCCAATGCAGAGAGAAGGGCCAGAAGGAAGCTATATCTGCAGGAAATACAAGCCAAAGCTGCCTGTAAATATTTCCAGAGCAAATGTAAGAAGAATAATCCGCTACAGAACAGAATCAAACAGCGGAAACAGGGTAATGATTTAAAAATTACCTGAATTCCTGAAGAGCAGGATTTCTTTTTAACAAATACTTGTATTGAGAGACTCTCTCCTTTACAACATCACCAAAACCCTTCTTGACACACTCTCTCAATCCCTCTGTTGCCTTATCAGAGGCAATCTTTCCAAGAGCATCTATCGCAAAAAACTTGGCACTGTGGGGGTGGTCTTCACAAATAAGCTCAACAAGGATATCAACTCCTTCCTCTGCACGCAGCTCTCCAAGAACATAAGCAGCATGATACCAGTTAAAATGCCTTTTGTCAATCATTATTCTCTCGTTCAAGTAAGCAATAGCGCCCTGCACAACCTGTTCCCTTCCTTTGTCCAGGCCAATACTGCGAAGAGCCCTGCAAACACCAAAATCACTGCTGTAATCAATAAACAAGCCGCCAGGATCATCTAAAAACGCATAAAGAGGATCAACAGCACGAACATCACCAATATCACCCAAAGCAAGAGCAATATATTCCTTTTGTTTCGGGCTCAAGCCAGAAGAATTCAGCAATTCAATCAAATCAGGAACAACACCTGTATCCTTGCGATTACCCAGCGCTTCAGCAGCAAATTGAATATCTTTTTTTTGCAGGAGCATTTCAAGTAATTCGGGTGTGGAATGTATTTTGCTAATATTCCTTTTTAATTCACCAAGTTCCACATTAAGGCCATACCTGTCCCTATGCAGGACCTCTACACCCAAATCCCTGCACTTACTTCTGACATACTCCGGCGCACCAGTATACAAGATAACCAAAAGATTAGGCAGGTTTGCCTGTATTTCGCCAAGAGACTTAAAACTCTGCTCGTAAAGCATATCTGTGAAATCAGTATCACTCCTGCTAAAATCAGTAAATATCATTTTTCTTTCCTCAGGACTCTTGCCTTTAGCGAGTGCATTAATTTCATTGCCTCGCCTGACACTTAATTCCCGCGCATCCCTTCTCGGAGGAAAATTAGTAATCAAAAAATCAAACCTATCAAGAGGGTCGCCCCGGATAATCCTTGAAGCAGCATACCAGAAATCATTCATCCACCGCATCTCACAAGTCCTGCCCAGTTCCTGAATTATTTTCCTGTTATCCAAGTATCTTTGAAGAGTATGCCCTTCTTCAGAACAGGCAATCCTGCCGCCAGGCTCAAGCCTTCCAAAACTAGGATTGCCAAAGCTGGGATCATTCACATCTGGATGAACAAACAAGCCATATTTCTTCATTTTAACCTTCATAGCCTTTCTTGATTAATAAAGCTAATCAAACCTATGCACGAGATCTGTAATCTCCCCAGGCCTAGAGCCTGGAAGCTTTTTCATCTTTTCAAAAAAATCCCGCAAAGACTGCGGATCACCAGTAATCGCAGGACGATTTTCCTGAAAAGGATGGTCTTCTGCATGACTCCTGTAACCCGGAGTTCTCTCAAGATAAATCCCTTCACCCCTATAAGTAACAATCATGTCAATAGACTCTTTTCCATTGCTGAAATAGACCCAAAAACCCTCTTCATCATCACCTGAGGAGCCAAAAGAACTGCCTGAAATCCTGAAAGTATAACCTGGCTCATACAAAACATCAAGCATAACACGCGCATTTTCCACATTAAATCTCAATCCCATATTATCCCCCGAAAGTTTTTCTCAACAAAAGCGAAAATGAGTAGCATTGTATATCTGGCCTGCCGTCAATAAAATAATTCTCAAAACCAAACTGCGCGCCGAAATACATATCATCATCAAACTTCAAGGCAAGAGCCGCACCGGCAAAAATGCCAGGGCCATAACCAAGAGAATATTTTTCTATTTTCTCATAATCCGCCCATCTGTAATGGCCTTTGTAAAGCCTGAATGAGGAGTAAGTAATACCAGTCTCTAAACTGATTAACAGTGTATCAAGAAATTCAGTTTCTAATCCAATAAACGGCTTGAAAGTAATCAAGTCAGGATGGAACGTAGAGAATCCATAGGATTCATACGGTTTTGGCAGGTCCTGTTCTTCGCCATTCATGATTCCCAAATTGAACATGTTGTCAAGGCCTATCTTTATCCTGCAGGAATCATTTCCAAGAGAGCCAGCAATTCCCAGCCTTGGCCGAAAAGGGCAGTCATAATAATTCTGCGTTGTTATTTTGCCTCTTGATGCCCCGCCGTCTGCAGGATGAACCGGAACAGTTCTTTGCTCGCTGGTCGTGTGCGGAGTCCAACCAACATAATCAATGCCAGACCGCATGCAGACCTGAGTTTTTGTTTTTTTAGAATCAAGAATGTTCGTGCCTTCAATCGGCGCATAAGCAGAACAGCCTGCAACTGCCAGCGCACCCAAAAGCAAAAAATTCCTTGCGCCTCTAACAATTTTTTCAAGCATCATTCACACCCCTGCCAGCCCTCAAGAGCTGATTCAACACCGTGAATTAAATTAACTTTTTCCCATACAGGGCCGGACCTGTGGTTTCTTTGGTGCACACGAAAAACCAATTTGTCATCATACACCTTTCTTCTGACATTATCATGGGCAGCAGTGTATGCAATAATTTTCATCTTAGGAAAGGCTTCCTTAAGTTTCCTGAGGCACTCAAAAGCCTCTTCGTATGCATTGAACTCATTCTCTTCAGATATCCTATTGCATTCCTTCTTTCTTTCCTCTCCAACAAGGTTCTCTAGCCTTTCACGAATCTTCTCTGCCTTGATTGCTGCAACAACCGGCGTCTGCACTGTGTAAGGTATATTTGTTATCATGAAAGAAACATCGCTGCACCTTTTTTTGTCATCATGCGTCATTTGATATGCTGCATTCTCAAGACTTTCATAAGTTATTATCTCATATTTTTTCCTCAAACCCTCAAGAATCTTCGTGTTCTGCTCAGGATAACCTGCTGTCGGCCCATTATTCGGTATTGCCCGGACAAAAACTCCTTTTATTGCCATTTTACAATAATATGGTGAAAGAAAAATATATATCTATGCAATATAAATGATATATTGATATATCAAAAAATTTAAATACTTAGATTGTTTTATAAGGCGTATGAAACGAAAAGTGATAAAACAGGGTAACGGAACCCTTACTATGACACTTCCCAAAAAATGGGCAGACCAAATGGGCCTGACAGGAGAGAGCGAACTTGACGTCGAGGAATCAGGCAATGAATTAATAGTATCCGGCTCAAAAGCAAAAAAAGGCCAGGCAGTAGAAATAACGCTGGAGTCCAACAACTCAATATACATCCGGCAAATAATAAGAAATGTTTACTTGGGAGGACACGATGAGATATATGTCAAGTTCTTTGACAGCAAGAGCATAAAATACATAAACCAGGCAGTGGATGAACTGATAGGGTTTCATGTAATCGAGCAGTCAGACAAAGGATGCCTAATTAAAAACCTATCATCGGTAATGAACGAGGAATTCTCAGTTCTTTTAAGAAAAGTTTTCCTGCTGAACAAAAACCTTCTTGAGATGCTGTGCGAAGACCTCAAAAAAAATAAACTGCAAAACACGGAACAGATAAGAGGAATAACAAAAAACATACACCAATTCGGGGATTACTGCAGAAGAACAATCTTTAAGAGAAAAATGTTTGACGACTTCAAAGCAGCAAGAATGTACGTTCTAATAACAAGACTGATATCCATAGCAAACACAATAGAATACATCTACGAACAGCTTTCAGCAAAAAACAAGCTGAACATCACAAAAAGCGAGATTGAATTCATGAAAAAAACACACGATTTTTACGTGCTATTATACGACACATACTACAACAAGAAAATAAAAGACATACCCAGGCTTTCTACCATCAAAGGCGAGCTAAACAACAAACTGCTCCCAAACCTATTAAAGAAAAAAAACCAGGAAAACATCCTGCTGTTAGGAGCATCACAGATAATAAAAGACACTGCAAGAAACGGCGGAATACTGTTCACGCTCAAGCAAAACATTTAAATTTTTATGTACGCCTTAAATAGAATACAAAAGCAAATAGTAGCATAAACCTTATAAATTACTTCTAATTTTATTGCCTTAACGGGCCCGTGGTCTAGCGGCATGACGTCTCGTTGACGTGTTATGAAAAATAACTCAAAATCGAGGAGGTCCCCGGTTCGATTCCGGGCGGGCCCATCACAACATTTATAAATACTAAGTCTATATATTAATTAAAAAATGGGTGAGAAACAAAATAATACAGTAAAATATGTTTTCTTGGCTGCGTTTCTGCTACTTGTGTTCCTGAGCTTTCTTGTAGTCAAGCCTTTCATAAACTCAATACTGGCAAGCATAGTCATAGCATACATATTCTATCCATTGTTCAAGCTATTAAACAAGAAAATAAAGAACAAGACAATTTGCGCATTAATCGTGTCAATATTCGTCATACTGCTGATAACGATTCCTTTTTCATTCCTGCTTCAGTCATCTGCATCAGAGGCGCAATACATGTACATAAGAGCAAAGCAGAAAATACTTACAGGCGACATAATAGACATAGACTGCACAAACCAGGACAACCTGCTGTGCAGGTCCTCAGAATACCTGAAAGTATGGGTAGAGGACCCGGAAGTGAAATTTTACCTGCAGGACATGCTGGGAAGATTCACTACAACTGCAATAGAAAAAACATCCCAGATAATATTTTCTCTTCCAGGAATCATACTTCAAATCGTAATAACATTCTTTATACTATTCTATCTATTCAAGGACGGCCCGGAAATTGTTAAAAAAATCAAAGACCTTTTGCCATTAAAGAGAAGCCACAAGACAAGGGTATTATATAAAATAAAAGAGACAACCCACGCAGTAATGTACGGCTCAATAGTCATTGCGCTGATACAGGGCGCACTAGGAGCACTGGGCTTCTGGCTGTTTGGAATAGGGACTTTTTATGTCTGGGGTATGATAATAGCACTTTTTGCACTTGTGCCATTTGTCGGCACAGCAATAATCTGGATACCTGCAGCATTATACCTGATTGCAAAAGGCTCGTCAGAAGGAAACACCGTCTTGATATGGCACGGGGTGGGGTTATTATTATACGGAACATTCATAATCTCAAGCGCAGACAACATACTAAAGCCAAAACTCATTGGAGACAGGGCAGGACTGCACCCTGTTTTTGTCTTGTTAGGCGTAATAGGCGGACTGGAATTATTCGGTTTTGCAGGATTCATAATAGGGCCATTGATATTATCCGCATTAAAGTCATTCATTGATATCTACCAGAAAGAAGGCATGAAAATATGAAATTGAAGGTAAAAGACACTGCCAAATCAAAGATTTTGCAAGCCTTTTACTTTAATACTGAGGTGAAAATCAAGTGAAATTTAAAGTAAAAGACATGGACATTGCAACAGGGGGCGTGAAAGTAGTTCTATTAAATGAAAAAGATGCAGACAAGCTGGACCTGCACCATAATGACAGGGTCATCATAAGAAAAGGAAAGCTCCGCACAACCGCGATTCTGGACATTGCAGAGAGTGAGAGAGCAGTGCCGTTAGGTAGAATAGGATTGTTTGAGGAAGTTCTGGATGACATCCACGGAAAACATAATGATACAATACAGCTTTCTGCAGGCAAGAAGCCAATCTCCGTAACGTACATAAAGAAAAAACTAGACGGCAAAGAGCTAAACTATCCAGAGACGCACCAAATAATATATGATATTGTGGAAGACCACCTGACTGACATTGAATTAGCATCATACATAACTGCAAATTATGTCTACGGCATGTCAATGCGCGAGATACTTGATTCTACAAAAGCAATGACTGTAACCGGATCAACAGTAAAAGTGCGCGGAAAAGTAATTGCAGATGTGCATGGAATAGGAGGAGTTCCTGGAAACAGGACAACACCAATAGTTGTCGCAATACTTGTTGCAGCAGGACTAAAAGTGCCGAAAACAAGCTCAAGAGCAATAACTTCTCCATCTGGCACAGCAGATACAATGGACCTTTTCTGCCCAGTAGGAATGCCAATAGCAAAACTACAGAAAATAATAGAGAAAGTAGGTGGGTGTATTGTGTGGGGCGGTGCAGAAGAAATAAACCTTGCACCAGCAGATGACAAAATAATAAGAATAGAGCACCCGCTAGAGATAGATGCAGAAGGACAGATGCTAGCATCAATAATGGCAAAAAAAGCAAGCGTGTGTGCAACGCACTTATTATTAGAGATGTCTGTAGGCAGAAGCGCAAAACTGCCAAACAGAAAAGAAGCAATGCGCCTAAAGAAATATTTTGACATAATAGGCAAAGGAATAGGAATGAAAATAACATTTTACATAGATGACGGGTCACAACCAGTAGGAAATGGCATAGGTCCTGCTTTAGAAGCAAGAGACGTTGTATGGCTGCTGACCAATGACCCAAAAGCACCAAAAGATTTGCTGAAAAAATCACTGAAAATGTCTGCGCAAATGCTAGAATTCACAGGCAAGGCAAAAAAAGGCAAAGGAATTGCACTTGCAAAGAAACTTATTGAAGACGGAAGTGCATACAAGAAATTTGTTGAGATAATAACAGCACAAGGCGGATGCGAGAAAAAAGCAGACCAGATACCATTAGGAAAATTCACAAAAACAATAAAAGCACCGAAATCAGGAAGGATATCTCACGTTGACAACAAGATAACAACAAAAGTGGGAAGAGCAGCAGGAGCACCAAGTGACCACGGCTCTGGAGTATACCTTCATGTTCACAAAGGCGCTAAAGTAAAAAAAGGAGACCCATTATTTACCATCTATTCCCAAAACGCAGAAGAATTAGGGTATGCGATAGAGACAACAAAGAAATTCAAATTAATGGAACTTAAATAATACAGCACATCGCTTCTGTATTTGCCTGGTCTGCAGAAAAATAAGGATAACACTTCTTTAAATCACTGAAATCTGCCATAGAAATCTTTCCTTGATCCACATCTTCCATAGTGTAAAGTGTTCCTGTTTTAGTCAAGACCTTGCAGGAGTTGGTTTGAACAGGCTGCGGTGTTGGAGCAGGAGGCGGTGATGGCTCAGGCTCTGGAACAGTCACAGGTTCAGGCGCTGGAACAGGTGGTGAAGGAGCAGGTGTTGGCTGCGAAACAATCGGTTCAGGAGAAACAGGCCCTGGTTCTGGCGGAGGAACATAAAAAGTCTGAGGCCTCTGCGGAACTGGCTGTGCAGGAGCCTCTTCCTTGCCGCAAGCAGTAATAAGAAGCAGTAACGCTAATAAGAGGAATATTTTTTTCATTAAAACTGAAATTAATTTCAGAATTTTTAAATCTTTTGTTATTTGGCTCTAATCAGGTAATTCTTTATTTCTGTCTCTTCTTTAAGCTCATTCTCAACACTGAAAAGTGTTATTTTGCAGGAAATATTATGGAATTTATCCTTCTCCTTAGCATTCCAGAAGTAATCCAGGTATTTAACAGGTGAAAAATACAAATTTAAAGCAACCTTGCTGTCCTGCGGCAGCAAAAGAACATCGTTATTATCACTTAAGCTGCTGAGCACAACATCATTAGGCCTGTTATCTGGCCAAGAATATGCCTGAAATTCATGGTGGCAAACTGATTTTTCCATTTTATCTGGAATCCTGTAACATATCTCATAACTATGAACCTGATATGTTTCATCAGCACATTCATAGTTAACCCCCAAATTTTTAATGATCACGTCACCTTCATTTTTTAGATCCAAAGCAATTTGCGCAACATTAGACCCTTCTGCCTGGGCTTCATCAAAAACAAATTTTTTGCCAGGGGCGTACTCTACAAACTGATTATCTTCATTTTCTTTTGTTATTTTAACTTTTTTAGAGAGAATACTCAATTTACTAATGCAATCTGCCTTACATGAATCAATTTCAGAAGATTCACAGATATCATTTCCGCAGCAAGGCTTTACAAGATTGTGACTGCACTCTTGTTCACCATAATCAAATGCATCTTTAGTGCATTCATTGCCATCATCACAGTCAGGGCAATCTTTAGAGCAGGTTGAGTGCTCTTCTTTATAGTTTTCAGAATATTCACAAATCTTGTTTCCACAAACATTTTCCTCAGCACACCCCATAAGAAAAACAAGTAAAATTATGAAAAGCAATATTTTCAGTTTCATTTAAAGGGGTGTTAATTGAAATAAGTTTATAAAATTAACGAATATATAAATTCTATAATAAGATTTATATACTTAAAAGCCTGAAATTGCCTTAAATTGGAAGAGGACGCCTTAAAAGAAGAGGAAAAGTTTGAAGAGAAACCAATAGACAAACGTTCTTTCAAAGAAACAGACATTATCTGAATTCTTAAAAAAAGAATAAAAAAATAAAAATTTATTGATGCACTTTAAACTTCATCTCAATACCGCCAAACCATGACGCAAAGAGATTGTAGAGTGCAGCAAGAATCGCGCCCATTATAAATCCAAGGATACCGTAGAATATAGGCAAGATTATAACCAATCCAAAACCCAAGATAAACATAGGTATTCCTGGAAACAGGGCAGTACCGCTTGCCTGAGCAAATGTGCCTAGAACAGCATAAAATATGCCAAGTACAAAGCCCATGAATGCGCTCAATAAAGCATTCATCTTTGCAAAAGACAAAACGCCTAATTTTCTTAATTCTGCCATGTTCATAACCCCCAATCAAAGTCTTGAAAGTATTAAACCAGTGATAGTTTAAAAAGGTAATGCAGAATTAAGAACTCCGCCAGGCAGCATTGCAAGTAAGCAATGCTGCGCTACGTTATGATTCTAAAATCGCGTGTTTTTCAGATTTATCAAATAAGGCATATAAATCTGAGAACTCCGCCAGGCAGCATTGCAAAAGCAAATTACCAAGTCAACATCTTATGTGCTTTCTTGAAAATCTTGTAATTGCTGAACAACAGTTTCTTTGCCTCACCACCAGCTTTCTTCTGCTCTGCAGCCCATTTTGCCAAATCTGCTTTTGTGGGCTTTTTCACATCAGTTTTCTTTATGGACAATGGCACAAAAGAACCAAATAAATCCTTGAAGCCCTTGCCAACAGCCTCAAAAGGCTCAAACACACTAGGCTTAGGAGGTTCAGCAGTCTCTTCTTCCTTAGGCTCCATCTCCTCGCCAGCCTGCGTAAGATACTCTTCCAGGTCATCACCAATAGCATCCAGAGTCTGCTTGATAGAAGCATCAATATTCTTCAGAAGATCAAGATCCTCTTTTTCCTTCATGCTGATAAAATTCTGAATCTGATCAAGTGTCCAGGAATAAGCACGCCAGCTGATTCTTGCCTGCCCAACATGGATGGGGCCCCTGTGATAGCCAGGAGTCTCTGCAGTGTAAGGCATGGAAGGCCGAGCCCTGTAAAAAAATGTTTCAAGCATACACGTGTAATATTTGGAATTGCCCTCAGGAATCCTGACACCCAAAACCTCAATCTCAACCAAAGAGCCCTCAAAAGCAGCAACCAAATCAGCTGAACTTAACTTTGAGACATCTGCGCCCAACCTTTCAATATGCTTTAAATAAGGCTTAAGCCAGGTCACATACATCCTGATAACATTATAGTTCTGCCTTAAATACTTAATCTCAAACATCCTTCTCTGCTTAAGCTCCTTAAAATTCTCTTCTCTCCAAACAAGATACTGCTCTAATTTTCTTCGCAGCAAATCCTTGACAACCCGCGTGGTCTCAAGATTATTTACCCTATCATCAATCTCTTCTGTTTTTTGAGGATGAATCTGAAAAAACCAGTCAGGCAATGTAGTGTACTGCAGCTGGGTAGCAAGCTGGAAAATATTAGGGCTAACCCTCTGACCCTGAACAACACCATCAACAAGATCTGTCCAAATTCCTTTTAACGTGATTTCTGCAGAAACATTCCCTTTTCTAGCATCCTCATGATACTTAATCCTCTCATCAATCCAGCGGATATCTCGCACCAACTGGAATAAATCTTTTCTAATGAACTGGCCGATAGTAGCCATGTACTGCGATACCTTATCAGCAGCCAGGCCCAGCCGGGAAGTTGCAGCGCCCCAAAAAGAGCTGTGCTCTGCAGCAGTGAAAATATCAGTAATCTTGTAAACCTTTGGAAAACCCCATTCAGCCAACTGATTCAAGCAAAAGAAATAAATCGGCTCAATAGACTCGTGCGGAGACTCATACCACACAAAATACCTATTAAGAGGCGTCGGGTAATCCTGCACAACCATCTGGTCTCTTTCTGCCTCAAAAATCTCATGATCAGCAAAACCCTCTGCCTTTTTATCATCAAGCTTGTCAACAATCTTTTTTTTCTCCTTGTCTGAAAGAGAATCAAAATTAGGGTAAGCAGCCTTGAATTTCTTGTTGTAAAATCCATAAAGGATCATACGCTTGCTTCCTGAAGTCATTTTAATTCATTATACCTTTGGCTTTTTATTTATTTTCTTTTTTTTGGCCAAGGTAACAGTGTGCCCTACCTGAAGCACAATCACTGAATCAGTCTTCTTGGCCAGATTGATTGCAACCTGTTTTTTGTCTTTTCCTTCAATAAAGGATTTCATGAACTTAACCTTAATCAATTTTTTGGTTTTCAGCTGGCTTTTCAGTTCCTTAATCAACCCCTCTGTAATGCCTGACTTTCCAATCTGCATTGAAGGCTGAAGGACCTGGGCCTTTGCCCTCTGCTCTTTAATGATGGCCATTCTTATGCGCCCACCTTTTCTTCAGCTTTTCAATATTTAGCTTCTTGTTTTTTATAATCTTACCAATATCTTTCGCAGTTTCCTGCAATAACAAAGATATATGCTCTCCTCCAAGCATATGCGGAAGTATCACATAATCAGCGCCGCTCTTGTATAACTCTAAAGCATCATCAACATCTTCTGCAGTGACAATGACAACCCCTTTCTTGTTCACGTTTTTTGCTTTTTTAACAAGCATAGTATTATCATCAAAATCAGGGATTGTTGATACAATAAGCTCTGCTTTCTTGAAATTTATCCTATCCATTATTTCTATATCACTGATGTCCCCATATATGCAATGAATTTTCTCTTTCATCAATTTTTTAATTAATTCTGGATTAAAATCAATGACAAGAAGGCTTTTCTTTATTTTTGCAGCAGACTCAAGAATCGCATGCCCAATCCTGTCACAACCGCACAAGATTATCTTATAATCTGCCTCTTTTTCAGGAGCATATTCTAAATCAAAACCCTTGATTGACAAAGACTCAAAAGGCTTTATCAACTTCTTGAATAATCTATATAACTTCTCATCATAAGTAATCATGTAAGATGAAACAGTGAAAGTAATAACAGCGATAATCGCTATGACAGACACTAAAGCCTGCGGAATTATGCCTAAAGAATATCCTGTAGCCATCATTATCAAGGAGAATTCACTTATCTGGGCTAAAGAGATTCCTGTCAAGAAAGCAGGCCTTGCCTTAAAGCCCATAGCACACATCAATACTAAAACAATCAAAGGATTGCAGATCAAAACAAACAAAGATAGCAGTATAATTGGCCAGATAATATTCTGCAGGCCAGTCAAAACAATCTGCATGCCTAATGTCACAAAGAAAATAGTTGCAAAAAAATCTCTCAATGATTTAATTCTTGAAGCTATTTCAATATGGTATGGCAGAGGTGCTAAACTGATTCCAGCCAAGAAAGCTCCAATTGCAATAGAGAAACCCAGCTTTTGCGAAATAATAGCATAAGCAAAACACCAAGAAACTGCTGAAAGAAACAACAATTCTGAAGATTTAGCAATAGGCTTGAATAAATATCGCAGGAAAAAAGTTCCAATCAAGATGGAAACTGCAAAAAAACCAACTGCAACAATCAAGTTGCTCAAGACATGAGAAACATCTAAACTGCCGGAATTAGCCATCATAGCAAGAATAATAACAGCAACAAAGTCCTGGACCAATAACACACCCAAAGAAATCCTTGCGTGCAAAGCATTTATCTCATTCTTGTCTGAGAAAAGCTTAACAATGATAACAGTACTGCTTAAAGTCAAAGCAATGCTTACATAAAAAGCATAAATAGAAGGAAGGCCCAATAAGATACCCAGTAAATAACCTGCAATAAATGTCAAGACAATCTGGCCCAAGCCAACAATCAAAGAAACAGCACCCAAATGCTTAAGTTTCCTGATATCCAGTTCTAAACCAACAATAAATAACAAGAAAGCTATGCCTATCTCTGATAAAGTTGTTATTATATCCTGATTCATTACCCAGCCAAGACCAACAGGACCAATAATGATGCCTGCAAGCATGTAACCAAGAACAATAGGCTGCCTGAAAAACCTGGAAATAATCGCAAGAACAGTCGCTACTATCAAGATTATTCCTATATCTGCTATTAACGGGTCCATAATATCCTCTTTTTTTCAATATTAACAATAAACTAGTATAAAAATGTTGTCTTAATTAATCGTTTTAGGCAATCTTTAAAAAACATCATGATTTATTTGTTCTCATGGACACAATTTATGCTAGCTGGGGAATAAGTGTTGTTGTGACATACTTATTGCTGGCAATACTGTATGGACTATTCTTTAAGATCACATCAAGAGAATTCCATAAGTTTACCAAGCAAAGACTCATAGCAGATTTGATTCTTTATTCAATTAATCTGGTTGTTTTGGCGATTAATATTGCATACGGGTTAGATATTTCTCTTTTTGTAGGATCTTGGTCAAGAATAGCATTTTTCACGATTTTCACAGTAGTTGCATTATTTATAGACTTTTTTTCAGTACACTTATTTGTTTGCTCAATAGTCAATGTTTACAAATATTTTAGAAAGAAAAGATTCAAGAAAAACAAAAGAGATATTATAGTAGCATTTGTTTATTTGATACTCTTAAACGGCTTTAGCAAGAGAGTATTAATCCTGCTTGTTGCATTGGCTGTGCTGATGATAATGTCAAAAACCTGCCCTCAAGAGCCCTGCGGAATTGAAGTAGTGCAGGTGATGCCTGGCTCACCAGCTGAACTAGCGGGCCTTACAGAAGGAGAAGTAATTGTCACTGCAGAATACGGTGTTTTGATTAAATCAAACCAGGATTTTTCAAACATAATTTCTGCGAAGAAACCTGGTGATTCGCTGAGATTTGAGACAGAAACAGGCAAAAAGTATGACATCAATCTTGGAGAGCAAAACGGAAATGTATATCTTGGAGCTGCAACAAGACAGAAGCTATGCGATAAAAAAGGTTGCACAATGACTGCAGAAGTAATTGATTACACAAACGGAGAGCCTGTTGTAGTTGAGACTAGAGATTATTATTTTGAATAGATTTCTTCATATTTTTAAAATACGCCACCGCCCGGATTACTTTCAAACGCCAAAGCGTTTGTAAGTTCCCAAAAATGCTAACGCATTTTTGCGATGAACAGGGATATGTCCAAAACAATTGTTTTGGACGATAAAAAAATCCGTGTTATACTTACGCCGGCGCCCGGATTTGAACCGGGATATCCCGAAGGAAACGGGCTCTCAAGGCCCGCGCAGTACCAGGTTGTGCCACGCCGGCATTGATGACGGATTTTTTTGTACCCCGAAGGAAACAGGCTGGCTTGATTTGAGTTCTCAAGGCCTGCGCAATACCAGGTTATGCGACGGTGGCATATAAAGGAAGAAACTTCCTGGGTTTTTAAAAGTTACTGATAGAAAGACTTAAATATCACACGTGATTCAGAAAAAGCATGACTCCTGAAGAAAAAAAGGCAAGGCTTGCTCAGATTGCTAAGAGTATAGATAAGATACACGAAAGGCTAGAGCAGATACCTAGTGAAAAAGTGCGCTTAGATGATGCCAGGCGAGAGGTAAGGAAAAAAGGCCTGCAAAAGCTTGGGCAGGCGCAGGAGCAGATAAAAGAAGGAAAAAACCATGCAATGATAAAAGAATCTGCAGAACAGTCAGAAAAAATAGGGGCAGAACTGGCTGAAATCGGGAGGCATTCTAAACAATTAGAGGAAGAAGAAATCAAACTTCAGGCTGAACTTGCTGTTCTTGAGACTGAAAGAAAAAAACTTATTTCTTCTTAGACTTCTTTTCCATAGCTAAAATAACACCAAGTGGTTACAAAAGACTTAAAAACCTTCTGGAAAAAGGCAAACATTTAAATATAACCTTCCCCTTTTGTATATAAACTTAATTGTGGTAAGGTATATAGTTTATGATATGAATGTGGGGGTTTGAATATCTCACAGTATTAGTTAGATTAGGGGGATGTGCCAAATGTATTACATAAAAAACTGCCCTGAATGCGGGGGCATAAACCTATTTGTAAATCGCGACAAAGGAGAGATCATCTGTAAAGACTGCGGTCTTGTCATAGAAGATAAGATGGTAGAATTTGGAAAAGAATGGAGGGAGTTTGAGTCAGACAGCGGCGGACAGCAGTCAGGAAGACGGACAGGAGCGCCAATGACATACACCCAGTTTGACCAAGGACTGGGAACAGAGGTCGGCAGGAAAGCAGACTTATTCAACTTAGGAAGCAAGGACAGAAACAAATTCTTCAGATTAAGAAAATGGCAATACAGGATTTCCACAGCAATCGAAAGAAACCTAAAACTGGCATTAGCAGAATTAAAAAGAGTGTCTTCTTATTTGAAATTACCAAAAATGGTAGAAGAAGAGGCTGCAATGATCTACACGCAGGCAGTACAGAGAGGATTAGTGAGAGGACGATCAATGGAATCAGTTGTCTCAGGAGCATTATACGCGGCATGCAGAAGACACGAGGTTCCAAGAACACTAGATGAACTGTCAGAAGCAAGTGGAATAGAGAAAAAAGAGATAGGAAGAACATACAGGTTCGTGACAAGAGAATTAGGAATAACAATTTTGCCAAGCAATCCAGCAGACTACATCGCAAGATTCGCAAGTTCATTAAAGCTAACAGCAGAATCGCAGAGCAAAGCAGTAGAAATCTTAGAGAAAGCACAGCAAGCAGAACTAACAAGCGGAAGAGGGCCAACAGGAATAGCAGCAGCATCACTATATGTATCCGCACTGATACACGGAGAAAAAAGAACACAGAGAGAAGTAGCAGATGTTGCAGGAGTGACAGAAGTAACAATAAGAAACCGGTACAAGGAACTCTTGGACAAGCTCAAGCTAGACAAGGAAATCAAGAAAACAAAGAAAAGAAAAAGATAATTATTTTTTTATTTCTAATTAAAGAGGTGTGGGCTGGTTAAACATATGGTATATGCCGTCATATCCGACACGCACGCAAACAGGGAAGCAACACAAGTAGTTCTAGCTGATATACAAGAAAAAGGCATAACAGAAGTTTATTGTATAGGGGATATAATAGGCTATGGGCCTGACCCGTATGCTTGCACACAAGATGTCAGAAAACACTGCCAAGGCAGAATAACAAAAGGAAACCACGAATTAGCACTGCAGAGAGTCTTTGAAGGAAAATCACTCCTTATGCATAACGGGCCAAAGCAAGGAATTGAACATGCAAACAAAAAGCTCTGGAAAAGCCAAAAAAAATTCTTAATAAGCCTTCCAGCAGAGCTTCAGGAAGGAACACGCCTTTTTGTTCACGGTAATCCTGCACCAGATCTTCCAAAAATAGTAAGCCCTAAAATAATAGATATAGCAAAAATAAATGATTACATAATATCAAAAGATGATTATGTGGGGCGCAGCAGAGTTGAATACACAGAGGGCGGGCTAAGGCAGATGTCCCTGCAGATTTATGATGAAGCAAAAATAAATTCAATATTTGACGTAATGCGCAAAAAAGGAGTGCAAACTTGTTTTACAGGCCATCTGCATGTTGCAGGATGCATAGGAGACTATGCAGAAGAAAACCTTGATTATGTCCCGGAAATAATGCTGGCACACAGGCCTCTGCTTGACAAAACACCCAAAGAACCAGAAACATTTACATTTGAAAAAGAACCAGACAAGATATGTTTAGTTTTTTGCGGTTCAGTAGGACAGCCAAGAGACAGGGACAACAGAGCAAGCTATGTGATAGTTGAAGATGACAAGATAATATGGCGAAGGCTGCCATATGATTTTGAAAAAACAATACAAAAAATGAAACTTGCTGGCCTGCCAGAAAAGCAAGCAGAAAGATTAAGATACGGAAAATACCCTGATGATGAAGGGGATTTAGAAGAGTTATTAAAGGATTTTGAAGATTAGATTTCTGGATATTGAAGGATTTTATTTAGACTTGACAAAGAACAACAAAACAACTGCAATAACTGCTGTTGCAGCACCAAAATAAAAAGTATAAATTGTGCTTAAGTCCCACAGATAACCTGCAATCAAGCCAGCAGGAAGAGTTATTATGCCAATTGCTGTGTGGAATGTTCCCAGAGCAGTTCCCCTTATATTTCTTGGAGCTAAATCAGAAACATAAGCTCTCTGCGTGGCATCAACAAGAGCATAAGTCAAGCCGTATAATGCGAACAAAACAATGAAATATGCAAGTGAATCAGAGTAAGTAAAGCCAAAGCAAGTCACTGCAAACAAGAAATAACCTGCAAGTAAAATCTTTTTTCTTCCAATCTTGTCTGAAAGCATGCCGACAGGAATCGCAAAAGAGGCATAAAAAACATTAAACAAGACATACAATAAAATAGGAATAACAAAAGCAAACTTAGCTGTAAAAGCCTCCTGCGTCTTAAGAATAAAAAACATATAACTGAAATTACCCAAAGCAAAAACAGTTGCAGCTGCAATCAGCCACCGCAAAGGAACAGACAGTTGTGAAAAGCCAACCTTTAAGCTGAATCTTGCAGGCTTGACCTTAGGCTCTTTAACAAAAAAGATAGGAATCAATGCCAAAAACGCAACCAATGCAGCAATAAAGAATATTGACTTAAAACTAAAACCAAGATACCAGAACAACAGCAATGCCAGCAATGAACCAAGCACAGCACCAGCAGTATCCATTGCACGCAGGATGCCAAAACCCTTTCCCCGCGTCTTCTTTTTTGTATAAAACGAAACCATAGCGTCTCTTGGAGCAACCCTTATGCCTTTTCCAATTCTTTCTATAGGCCTAAGCAGCAGAATATGCTGCCATGCAGTAGACAAAGGAAAAAACAACTTTGCCAATGCAGAAACAAAATAACCTGCAAAAACCATCTGCTTTCTTTTGCCGTAAATATCAGAAAAATAACCAGAAAAAACTTTTAATAAAGAAGCAACACTGCCGGCAACACCTGTTATCAAGCCAACTGCAATGCCTGCCCCGCCTAACTGCTTGATAAACAAAGGAAGAATAGGCATAATCATCTCAGAACTGACATCTGTCAAGAAACTGACAATGCCCAGCAAAATTATGTTTATCATTTAAACCTGTAAAACCTCTTTTTGAAGTCAACAATCTTATTGTTTTTAATGATAATACCTTCTTTTCTTAATAAATTTATCTTTTTCCTTGTTCCTGAGGCAAAACCGCCGACAGAACCATCTGATTTAACAACCCTGTGACAAGGCACAACAGGAGCAAAAGGGTTTTTATTAAGCGCGGCCCCCACGGCGCGATAAACCTGCCCTTTTTTGCCTATGGTTCTGCCAATTTCTTTATAGGTCGTAATTTTGCCTTTAGGGACTTTTTTGCAAAGAGAATAAACTTTTTTCTGGAATGCAGTTATCATGTTCCGCGCACAAGAGCGATTGCAGCAGGCTGAGTATATTTAATAGAACGCATTGACCCAGTTTTTCTTGGAAGTTTTATGTTTTTATCCGGGATTTGCAGTGATCTCAACTGTCGATACACTCTTTCAGAAGGCATGCATAGATAAACAGTGCCCCTATTATCTGGCTGATTACGTTCTTTAATAATACTTGCAAGCCACTCACCAAACTTATGATCTATACTTGTTGTTTTCCTTAAATCAATATATATGTCGCTGCTAAATTTTGCTTTGGCAGAAGATGCTGCCAGAGCACTGGCAATATCTTTTCTATAACTAAAAACCAGATTTTGCGGTGCAGGAATTCTGTTGGGCACAAATCTGCGCACTAACCCCTGCTTTGCGGCAGGTTCTCTCAATGCAATAGCATATTTATATTTATTGCTGTCATCATAGGGAACCTCTGCAATTGCAGCACCAACTTCCTCGCCAGTCTCTGCAACAAGCAATGGATACTCTGGCCCTATTGTCAAGAGCCAATTAATACTTGGGCAATCAAAAATTTTTGTAAACTGCTTATTTGTAATATCAGAAATAGATATTCTTAATCTTTCTGCAGCAGCAGGAGTGGCAAAACTAATTTTTTCATCTTTATCAAAAAACAAAACACGCAGGCCAAGAATATTAATAATCTCAGGCATAACAATATGAATAGCATCATCTGCCTTGGCATCGCTATCTTTGATTACTTCTTTTAGGGTATGGGCCCACTGTTTCCAGCGCTCTTTTTTCTCATTAGCTACAAGAACTGCATTTGCATTTTTGCTTGCAATATCATTTGCTTCTCTTAGTCTTTCCTGAAGAGTACCGCGCTCTTTTTTAGTAGCTTCAATGTCCCTTTTCTGCGCTTCGATACGGATCTTGAGCTGTTCAAGTGCATCCAGCTTAGGCTGAGTTCTCTTAAGCGCCTGTTCAAGAGAATCTCTTTGCTGTTCAATCTCAGCAGTTCCCTTTGCAAGCTTAAGCCTGCGAACCTCCAGCCTATGATTTTCAACAATAGCTTTCCTTAATTTTTCAGCTAGATAGAACTGGCCATAGATAGGAATACTAGCTAACCACTTATTAATATGCTCTTCACCCATTATAGTCCTATTGTTTTTAAGACCTTTTTAAATCTTTGGGTTTTAAAATCCTGTTTGTATTCTTTAGCAGAAGAAATAATTTCATTCTTATTTATCTTAAAACCTTTCTTTTCAAGAACAGGCTTTAAAGACATGACAAACTGGCAGAACTGAGAGACATTCTTAGGGTCTTTAGTCTTTCTGGCGCGCTCAAAATCAATTAGTTTTACTGATTTTCCGATAATGACATGCTTTACAGGGTGATGCATCTCTTCTTTATTGATTCCCAACTGGTCCATCTTAAAGCACTTGTTAAAAACATTCTTAAAAACACGCTTTAAATCCTTTTTTTTAGCCTTGGGAATCCAGTCTCTTATGAATTCTCCAGGAACAAACTCATAAGCAAGCCAGTTCTTATTGTGCATGACCAGCTTAGGGCCAATCCTGTGCTTGTTCAAAATCTTAAGATACTTAATTTCATTCTTAATCCTGCCAACAGCCTCGCTTTCCTTTCGCTTTGTCTTAATCGCAATCTTCTTTTTCCTGTATTTTCCAGTATAAACAACTCCGCGCTTGCCTTTTGCAAGATAATCAATATCCTTGACGCCTTTTTTCTCTAAAACCCTTAACAAAGGAGACTTTATTATGTTATAAACATACAATTCCTCAAAAAAATAATGAATAGAATCAATCATCTTAAAATCCAACATCTTATTATGAAGAAACTCCTCAACCATCTTCCGGTTGGTCAAGGAAGAAAACAACAACAAAATATTGCCGTTTGATTTAAGATAAGCACTTGTTTTGTCAATAAACTTCTGGATAACTTCATAGCCTTTTTTTCCGCCTTCAATGGAAATATTCCTTCTTGACTGCTCCTGCGGAAGATAAGGCGGATTAAAGATAATCGTATCAAACCTCTGCTTAGGAATCTTGCTGAACAAATCACTTAACTTATACTTGATTTTCTTGTGCCTTGAATTCTTCTTACAGTATTCTATTGAACCTTTATCAATATCAACAGCAAGAACCTTCCTGACCCTCTTGCTATTAGCAGCAGCAAGAGCCTGAATACCTGTGCCAGTACCCATATCAAGAACACTGCCTATAGCAAGACGCTTCACATGCTTTTCAAGGAGGTATGAATCCTCCCGCGGATAATAAATCACCATCTTTTTACAATCGTTCTTTGTAACCTCCTATAATAAAACCTGCGCCAGCAGCCTCTTTAAAAACAATAGTACCAGAACCAATCTTAAGCTTATCTTCAAATGATTTCTCAGAGAACCTACTGCGAATAAGACCTCTTCTTGCATGATCCTCCAGAACGGGGATAGATGCAGAGGAAGAGTTGCCGTACTTGTGAACAGAAAGAGGAACCTGCTGATCAATAACTTCCTGTACACGTTCTGGAATAAACATCTCACTAAGCTGCTTTACAGTGATATCTATTCCAAGAATGTCACAAATAATATGCTCTATTAACTTGCCATTCATCTGATGAAGCAAAAGAATGCTTGATTCCAGGTCAATTGGATTAAGATTTGAATCAGGAGTATTATTTGATTTTTCAATAAGCTCGTTCAAAAGTTTAGGCAATGTTCTCAAAACAAAACGATATAAATGCGGACCTTCCATAATCATATACGGGCCAGTAGGAGTATTATCTGCAAGCGGAACTCCAGGACCCCACTTCAGGTACCCCCATAAATTTCCAAAACCCTTTATGTGAAAACAAATAATCCCTGGCTCACTGCTTGCTTGATAAGTCGTGGCACCAGCACCAGACCCATACAAGCTGTGATCTAAATGACGCGGGTCTGCCATCTTTTCCATGGTTTCAGCACCAACACAGGTAATAGTCTCAAATGTTCTTGTTTTAATCAAGGCGTCAGCAATCTCAACAGCCAGTATATAACCAGGACAGCAGGCAATAACATCCAAGGTCTGGACACCTATTAATTTAAGATCTTCCTTGACCCAATCAGACCTAGACTCAAAAAAATCTTTGTGATCAACAAGGACATAATCAATTGATTTCGGGTCTATGTTTTTAACGTCAATTGGTTTTTGCCCCTTTTGAAACAATTTTGCTGCATTTTCAAATTTATCAACATTAAATAATTCTTCAGTCCTCATCTTAGAGACTTCTGTAGAACTTGCATAAACAACACGCTTGTATTTGCCAGAATTAACAAGAGCTTCTGCAATTACAGTGCCTGGTAAATTATCATTAGTAATCATGTCACAAAATGGGGCATCACCATATCCACAAAGGTATTGTGCAATGCCTGCAATAGCAGGGAGTGGAGCTGGCCATTCGTTATGAGCAACAATAAGAACCTCTGGCATGATGTTTAATCCTTCAACTGCTCTCGTTGCAAGATGCCTAACTGTTTCACCCTCTGCAGAATGCATTCTTGTTGCAATTCTATGTCTGCTAAGCATATCTTCTATAGTCAAATTATTTTTTGGTATATGTACTCCACTTTTTGTATAAAATAACTCTCCATTTTTAGCAAGATAAGCCTCGCTTGGCACTTCAACATTGCCTACAATGCCATGAGATTCTATCTGTTTTGCATATACCATATCTTCATTCACTCCTTATCCAGAGCCTCAAAATATTCCTTGACTCTTTCTGAGATTGTTTTCAGATAATATTGTTCTATCTTTTCTGTGAAAATCTCAGACAATTTAGCATTTTCAGTAATCCTGTAAGAGCTGCCCTTGTTCTCAATCAAGAAAAGATTTTTTAATCTCTTCAAGTGCCTCCTGATATTAGATGACGCAATGCCAACAGGCGGAAGCTTCTGTGTCTTTCTAGCAGCAATAACCTTTTCCTCAACCTCTGCACTGGTTAAATTGTCGTTTTTCAGCAAAACATGAAAGACATCAACAACAACATCCCTGGAGTCACCTGGCTGAAGCAGGCCAATACTGAGGCAGAGCTTCTTAATCAAATCCCTTTCCTTAAGATTATACGGCTTTTCATACTTTCTTAAGGTTATCTCTGCCAAAGGCACCTCTTTTGAAACTGTTTGCTTTTTCATGAGAACAGACCCACTAACCAAGCCCAGAACCTTGAGAACAGGCCTTTGGGCTTGTAAGTAACGCTGCCATCATCAAATGCTTTCTTTAAAGCAGCACCCTGGTCATCTGCATTGAGTATAGCATTTGCTTTCTTTTTTTTAACAAAAACATCATAATTAACACTGCTTAATTTTTCGTCCTCAATCTCCTGGACAACATTATGCAGTGTAGTCACGCCAACAACCTGTGTAGAGCCATTCTCTAACTCAATATAGACATTAACCCTTGCTTTCTGGAAATCCTTCTGCAAATAATCAGGAAGAATCACGCCAACAAAATCATGGTAGTCTGTCTTTTTCACTTCTTCTTTAGGCTTTTTTTCTGGCTCTTGCTTTTTTGTGAGATTTTTCTTTACTTCTGTAATAACAGATTCATTAATCCACTCTTTTCTAACGCATGAACAGTTCTTGCATTCATAATCCGCCCTGCAGTCTTCGTCTTTTTCACATTCTTCATCCCTAGTTATGTTGCCATCACCGCAAATAGCAGGAGGCTCTGCACCAAAGATGGTCTCAGGCTTACACAAGCAGGTATCTGGATCACAAGTAAAAGTTTCATTGAATAAGTTTCCTAAAGCAGGGCAAAAATCATTTTCTTCCTTGTCTTCTTTTTCGCCAGGATCACAAAACTCAGCACCCTCCCTTATTTCATTGCCGCAATCCATCCTCTTAGGAAGACAGGTGCAGTCACGCTCATCACAAACCATTGCAATACCAATAACTTTTCCAGCAGCCTCACATAAATCCTGATCAGTGTCAGGCTCACACATCTCATGACCTTCCCTGATTCCATCACCGCACACAGTCTTCTCTTCAACAGAGACAAGAACCTGCGCACTGGCAGCTGCACTAAGAACAACCAAAAACAGCAATAAAAGCAACAATTTCTTCATTTTCAACCTCCAATTAAATTCATAAGAATGTTCCATACACCCATTACAGCCTTTGTTATGGCAGAAGTTATCTTGATTCCAAAACTATCGCTGAAATCCTCGCCAGGCTGTTTTGCCTCTTTAATCAAATCATTAATAGGATCAATAGTTATGCCTCCTGTTATTGCAGGTGTTGTGTTTTTAACTTCCTTTACTTCTTCAACAACAGTCTCTTGAGTGATGTTTTCTATTTCAAAATTAACTGAAGAAGTGACTTCAGTATCTTTTTCTTGATTCAGTGTCCTGTTCAAGCTCTTAAACAATTCAGGGGTCAGGGCAGGATCACAGGCGCAATTAAAATCACACACGCCTTTTGTTGCAGCTTTTGTGTAGCAATTTTTCCCAGGGGGATCGCATTCCTCGCCAAATTCTACTTTGTTATCTCCGCAATTAACTGGTGTTGTTGTGGTGTTTGTTTGATTATTTGCTGTTGTGTTTGTTGCATTAGTGGTATTTGCTGAAGAGCTGGCATTAGTTTCATTGTAATCAGAAGGGCCTGAATAATCATCACAAGCAGCTGCCTTGTGAAACGTCAGGCACTCCACATAATAATAAGACGGACAGAAATAATCCTCATACGCAACATCACCGTTATCATCGCAATAATATTCCCTGATCCAGTTGCTGTCATTAACTTCATTACCGCCCTGTCTGTTGACACAAGAATCATAATACGTAGTGTTTCCAACTGTCACAAAACCATCCATGCCCAAATATCTTGCAGGCGTGTCAAGATTCTGAGGGCCGTCATCAGAATCATAGCAAGCTGCTGATGCAAAAACAGCCAGCAATATTGTTATTATAGTATAGATCAGTACTTGTTTTTTCATAGCTTAAAAGTTTTAAGAACTAGTTTATATATTTTTTCATTTTTTAGTGGAGTCAAAAGGTTTAAATATGTGTCTGGCTGAAGCAAGAATATGCTGAAAAGAGTAGGAAAGATAAAGAAAAAGTCCCATAAGCTTCTTTTTGCAATTGTAATAGGCTTTGCAGTGATTTCCTTCTGGAGAGGAATATGGGGGCTGATGGACATATATCTTTTTCCAAATAATCTTTCACTCAGCTTATGGATATCTGTGTTTGTAGGGATAGTAATCCTGATAATAACAGATTATACAACAAAAGAACTTCTTTAAAACATCCAAAGCATGCTTGCCAAGGCAATCAATCCAACTAATAATAGAATCGCCATCAAGAATCCAATGCCCTGCTGTTGTTTCTTGATTCTATCTTCTAACTGTTTTTTATTTGATGCAATAATCTTGACATGATCCACAGCAACACTCAATAACACTAATACATTTGATATATTCACTCACGAACACCTCATTATTTAAAAACAAGGCAGTTTGTTTTTAAGGATTGTTATTATGGAAAATATATATTATACAACAAAGTTCCTTTCTGGAACTTTGAGCATAAAAAACATTCGGTTTTACACCTTATCAAAGAATATCTCAAGAGTCTTTCCCTTGATATTATCCTGCGACTCAAATTCCATCTTTTTAGCAGGAGGCTCTGTGCTAATCTTGATGCTTACAGCACCACACTTTTCCTTTATCTGCTTTGACCAGGATTCCAGCATTTTAGCTAGTGTATCATCAACCTTTAGGTATAATGAAATAGTGTCAACTTTCTGCAAGCCTGCTTTTTTCCTGGCAGCCTGAACCCTTCGCATGGATTCTCTTGCATAACCCTCTGCATCTAATTCATCTGTTCTTGTCTTGTCCAAGTAAATGAAGCCGCCCTTTACCTCAACTTCAATAAAATTATCAGGAACCTGCCTGTCAAGTATCACATGCTCTGGAAGAAGAGTAACTTTCTGAGCCTCAACAGTCAACTCAACTTTTCCTTTTTTCTCAAGATTATCTGCTATCTTCTTTGTGCTCTCTGTGCCAAACTTAGCAATAATCTTAGGAGCCAAATCATTAAAACTTTCTTTTAATGGCGCAATATTCAATTTTGCAGTCTTTTTAATCACAGGAAATTCTTCATGCGTGTTAATTTCCTTAACATTAGTCTGGCGCATGATAATAGCATCCATTGTATCTGAAGCAAGCTTGATGCCTTCATCTTTTGTGACAATCTCAACTGCCTTGACTGGCCATCTTACGCCAAGACCTGCTTTTTCCCTGGCATTTAATATTGATTGAACCACAAGGAAAGCATCATTCATGTTCTTCTCAACCTCTTCGTCAACAAATTCCTCTTCTGCCTCTGGCCAGGACAACAGATTTACAGACTCTTCCTGCAAATCAAAAACCTCCTTGAAATTCAAATACATCTTTTCATTGATAAAAGGAGCAATCACATTAAACATCTTAATTGTCTCAAATAAGACCTGATAAACAGTATACAATACAACTTCTTTTTCCTCAGGAGTTCCAACAGAAGCCTTGTCTCTTGTCAATTGAATGTACATCCTGCTCAAATCCAGGAATAACTTTTCAATCAAGGTGATTGTCTTGTCAATCTGATACACTTCAAATAAATCAGTAACTTGTTTGATAGTGCTATTCAGCCTTGAGAGCATGAACTTTTCCTCAATACCCAGCAAATCCTCCTTAGGCTCAAGAGTCTCTGGATCAACACCCAATTCTTTAGCAAGATTAATGACTAACTTATGAATATTCCACAAAACAGTAAGGTTTCTCTGCTTTATCTTCACGCTTTCCCAGTTGAAATTAATGTTTTCTCCTGCAGTTGTCTCATTCATGTAATATCTCAAGATATCAGCGCTATACTTGTCAATCACTTCATAAGGAGATACAATATTTCCAAGAGACTTGCTCATCTTGGTTCCCTGCCAGTCCAGAATCATTCCATGCGAATAAACAGCATCATAAGATTTCTTTCCAAAAGCAATTGTTGAACAGATATTAAGCATGCTGTACCATAGTCTAACTTGCTCAGATGCCTCTAAAATAAAATCAGCAGGCCACCATTTCTCAAAATGCTCCTTGTTAGCAGGATATTCAAGACAGTTCCATGAAGCAGTGCCAGAATCAATCCAGACATCAACGACATCAGGAATTCTAGAGACTTCTTCACCGCACTTGCACTTGATTTTTATATCATCAATCCAAGGACGGTGCAAATCTTCTGGAACCTTGTTATCAACTGACTTTGACCTTAGCTCTTCTTCAGAACCAATGACTGTGACATTCCCGCATTTCTCACATTCCCAAATAGGAACAGGACAACCCCAGAACCTCTGCCTTGTGATAGAGTTATCTTTTAAATTATCCATCCAATTATCATAACGCTTGCTGAAATCGCCTGGAACCCAGAAAACATCCTTGTTTTCATCGATTAATTTTTCTCTTAAATCCTCAACTTTCATGAACCACTGAGTAGTTGCCCTGAAAACAACAGGCTTATGGCAGCGCCAGCAGTGCGCATACTCGTGCTCAACAGGGGTGACTTCAATCAACACACCCATGTCTTTAAGCTTTTCAATGAAAAATTTATCATCAACCTTAGCCTGCTTGCCATCATACGGGCCCATATCCTCAAAAATACCGCGCTCATTCAAGTTATTGTACGCAGGCAAATCATACTCCATGCCAACCTCATAATCTTCTGGACCACAGCCAGGAGCACAGTGAACAAGACCAGAACCAGCTGTAACATCAACATACTCTGTGCTCATAATCACAGAATGAGTATTCTTATGGCTCTTTTTCACTTCCTGAAGACTCTTGATTTCATCAATCATAGGATGCTTGTAGTGCAGGCCTTCAAGCTTAGTTCCCTTGAATTCTTCAATGATTTTGTAATCTTTATCTGTCAAACCCTTGATTAAAACATTGACTAATGCTTTTGAGACAATCCATGTCTCTCCATCAACTTCTGCTTTTACGTAGTCTAATTCTGGATTAACCATAACTGCTAAATTATACGGGATAGTCCAGGGAGTGGTTGTCCAGATGATTAGATATTCATTAGGCTTGTCTTCAACCTGGAATTTCAAGAAGATGGAGTTATCCTGGTCTGTTTCATATTCAAGCTCGTGCTTTGCCAAAGCAGTCTCACAAGAAGCACACCAAGTCATGACCTTCTTGCCCTTATATAACCTCTTTTCCTCATGAGCTTTCTTTATTAGCCACCACTCGCCCTCAATATAATATTTCTTTATCGGCCAGTAAGCCTTGTCATAATCCATCCAGACACCGACTCTCCACAAGTCCTTGTCCATCAACAAAGCATTATCACTAGAAAACTTGATGCACTCTTTAACAAACTTATCAACACCATAAGCAGCAATCTCTTCTTTTGTCTTCAAGCCAAGCTTTTTCATCACTGCATTTTCAGTAGGAAGGCCGTGCATGTCATAACCAGCCCTGTCCCAGACATCAAAACCACGCATACGCTTGTATCTCATCACAACATCTTTAGCACTGTTGTTCCAGGCATGCGCTATATGCAGTCTTCCAGAAGTATATGGCGGGCCTTGCAGGAAATAGAACTTTTCTTTTCCCTTGTTCCTGGCCTTGACCTTCTCATAAATATCATTAGCTTCCCAAAACTTCAATACTTCTGGCTCTATGTCTTTATTATATTGCATAACAGAGGAGAAAAACTAGTAATGGTTTAAAAACCTTTTGCATACAGGCAATTACTTGATAAAGGAAAGGAAGTCCTCTCTTTTAATCTCATCAATTATACTAAAGAACTGCTTTTGAGATGTTTTTTGCTTTTCCAGCTCCTGCTTAAAATAAAATAACTCCTTGGAATTCCGGAATATGCAGTCAACAAGAAAGGTATAGCCGTTATTTACATGAAAAACAGAATTTACGTTTTTGTGAGACATAAGAAAATCCTTTAATTTATTCTCATCAACGGCCTTTAACAGCATAAAAACCCTTAAATTAAAACCAATCCTGGGAAAATCAACAATCGTGGTGTATTTCTTGATAATATCCTCATGGAACAGTTTCATCTTGTCAAAAACCGTGCTTTTAGGGATGTTTGTGATTTCAGAAATATCAACTAAAGACTTGCGAGCATTATGCCTGAGGTGAGCAATTATTTCAAGGTCTTTTTGACATATCATTTTTATCTGCAATCCGGCATGTAATTATTTGAACTTGTATTTGTCAGCTGGGTTTCAATGCCTGTTTGATTATTTTTGATGAATATCTGCCAAAAGCCGCCTACTTTTTTATTAAAGACAATCCTGTCTCCAAGAGGGGTATACACCATTATTACATTTGGGTCATTTGTAAAATTACAAAAAGAACTGTCTTTTTCCCAAAACGGGCTGAACAGATCATGTCCAAGATATCTTGCTTCATGCCCCTTGCTATTGCAAATACGACCCTCATTTGATTCTGAATAAGCAACAAATAAGCCATTAGGAGATATCTTGGGATTATTTTCAGAACAATCCCTGTCCCGAAACGAGGAAATGTTTCTTTCAATAAGATCAATCTTATAGATGTCCCAGTTTTTCCTTCTGTCTGTTTCAAAAAGAAGATATGTTCCGCAAGGAGACCATTCAGGATTTTTTTCATTAGAAGCATCTGTGGTAATCTGCTGGCGCACCAGGCCGTATAAATCCATCAGAAAAATATCCAGATTCCCATTTTCACAAGAAGCATACGCTATCTGTTTCTTGTCAGGAGAAATAGCCGGGTCCCCATCAAAAGTGGTATTGAATGTCAGCCTCTTTTGATTTGCACCAGAGTAATTCATCAAGTAAATTTCATCATTACCTGACCTGTTAGAAACAAAAGCAATTAAACCCTCTTCTTTAAGCAAAGTGCCGTCAATATTCTCTCTGACTCTCTGCTCTAAATCAGAAACACTGTTCGCTTCGCAAATCTTCTCTGCAGCTTTTATTCTTAGGTTCTGATAGAATGTCAATCCAAAATACAAAGGCACTAAGGTTAATCCAGCTAGTAATGCTGCCTTGCCCAGCAAGCGTTTCCATCTGGCAGTGCGCTTTACCCTTCCACTGGCGCTGACAAGAGTTTTCATATTACCTCCAGTCTGGCTGAACATCATCCCAATTCCCATCAGTAAGCTGTGTTGACTCTTTCTTTTTCAGGTCATAACGGAACAGTTTCCAAGAGCCGTCAACAAGATTAGTGTAAATTATACTTTCTGCATCAGGGGAAAAACAAGGATGCCTGCCTTCAATAGTATCTGTCCAATCAGGAGCCTGGTTGTATCTTGTAATTGTTATCCTGTTATTGGATTCCAAAGCAATCTTAACTCCGTAAGGATCCCAGCTAATAAACTGGATATTATCCAGACCTGAGTAAACAAAATCACTATTATTTCCATCTCTTTTAACAAATCTTACCTGTTTCTTTCCGTTCTGCTCAAATTCTGCAGTATAGTGCACTGCATCAGGGGAAAAACTTGTGCAAAAATCTTCAAGACTATTGCATATTGTTATAGTTTTATTATTTTCTATGTTTGAAAAATCATAGCAAATCAATGATTTTTTCCCGCTTTCATCAGTTGACTCAAAGAAAAGCGCATTTCCTGAAGGGAACCAATGCGGATTGTCCTGCCTTCCCTTAAGTGTTATCCTTTCTTCTTTACCGTTGTTTTGTATAATATATATATCCCAGTCATTTCCTCTTAGCGAGGCAAAAGCAATATACTGGCCATCAGGAGAAATGCTTGGATTTACATCAGGAACATGATTATATGTTATCCTTGTCTGTCTTGAACCATCAGAAAACATCTTGTAAATCTCCTGGTTTCCATCCCTGTTGGAAACAAATGCAACAACATCATTGCTTTTATTAAAATTGGCATTAGACTTGACTGCGGTGTAAGCATAAGCAACACCTGCCAAAAGCGCAGTAACACCCAGCCCCCAAAGCGCCTTTTTTATCGGCGCCCACCTAAGCTTTCCTATAACAGAATTTTTGTCTGGAAATCTTAACTTCTTTTCTAAGCTCATTTTCTTTTCCTCCAAGTTCTGAATCTATCAATAGCTTCCTTGTCAGAAAGAAGCAGGAACTTTTCATGCTCAATATCAAAGGTCTGATAAGCAGGGTCCACAAGAAGATACTTTCCATCCACTTTTACAGCAGCACAGGCGTGAAACACACTTTTTCCCCTGAAATCCCTATCAACACTCACATATTTCGCATCAAGCCCAACACTTCTGGCCATTGTTATATACAGAAAAGCCATTTCACCGCAAATACCCTTCTTGTCATTAATAACTTCAGAACTATTCCTATATCCCACAATCCGGGACTCGCTGTAATCAACATTATCATCCATCCAGTCATAGATTGCCTCTGCTTTTTCCATTTCAGTATCACAGTCCTCTGTTTCTTCTCTTATAATCTCAACCAGTTTTTTATCTATGATAAAAGGGTTAGAATCATCTCTTTCAGTTAAAGTAAGATTATAATTCTGATTTATTTTTGCAACATCCATGTTTGCAGTCTCTTCAAGCGTTGGGGAACTTCCTCCAGAGAACAAAACACAAGGGCCCAAAAGTGCTGCTCCTGCCAATGCAAGAAGCCATTTCCTGCTTTTTGGCTTTTTGCCTGCTGCAAAACCCAGGTATTCATTTAAATTATTATCTCCAGAATAACTTGATGTGCTGAAGTCATTAAAATCATTTAATGAGTGCATATTTTTCCACCCCGCTTTCTTCTACAAGCTCTTCGCCATAAATTTTGTTCATGAACTTGCTGCAATCCTTGTGCCAGAACAAGCTTTTTTTCATCTTATCAAAGAAATAATAAAGCCATTCATCAAACATCTGGCCTGGAAAATCTGAAACAGACCTTTTGAGATTTCTTGTTGTCTGCAGTATCTGCTCAGCATTATATTGAGAGTTTATGAACAAATCAATTGTCTGCACAATATGTGAAATAACTTTTTTTTCAGGCGTGCCAGAATCCTTGTTCTTAAAAAAAGCATACAAGTATTTATACTGGTCTGCATCACCAAACCAATCCAATCCCTGTTTCCTAATATATTTTAAGTTCTTATTGATTTCAGCTTCATGCAGAGAAACAAGACCTTCTTTAGCAAGCAGATGCCTGTCTTTCAAACTATGCCTCAAGCCGTCTTTTTCACTTTTTAAACAGCTTATGATTTTTTCAAGGCAACACTCCATGTCCGCAATGCCCTTTGCAAGATTATTCCTGAAAACTGTCTTGTTTTCTTGATTTCTTTCAAAAAACAACGTGCCCTGATATCTCACTATTCTTGAAGCTATCTCATACATTGAATACTCGTTTTTGCTTTTGAAAAAATCTGCAAGCCAACTAGTCAGAGTCATCCTCAAAAAAACCTCTTGCTTTTTGTTCTAATTGTTGATCATACTCCCTGCAGGCCTGTTGAACATCTTCAATTAGCGAATTTATATGCCTGAAATCCCTGTCCCGGAAATCATAAGAAGGAACCCTCGCAGCCACAGCTTCTATCCAGTCCCTGCATGCTACAAAAAGAGAGAAAACAGACCTTGCTGTGCCTTTTTCAATACCTTCCTCAAGCTCAGTGCCGTTAAAAACATTGAAAGCAGCAGAAGCTATTGCAAGATTCTTGTCAGTCTCGCATATTACAAAATATAATTCTTCAAACTCTTTAAGTGCATATTTAAGAAAGTCTCCCACGTCATTCAAAGACGCTGCTTTTTGTTGTGCTTCAATTACGCGGCCTGCATAAAAATCCTGCTTAACAAGATGACTATTCTGCCTGGCCTGCAATACTTTTCCCTTGAAATTTGTAAACGCCTGATACAGCAAAGAACCACTGCTGTTGTTAAGGCAGGTTTCATATGCTTGTTCACTGTCTGCAAGCTTAGCCTCAAGATTGAACAAATCAATCTTATGGCTCATCAGCTTTTTTTCTGCAGAAACCTGATTCTTGACTGTTTTTTCATACAGGCTTTTCAAACCGCTTGCAATTACCTGGTAAGCGCTGTGCAATTCAGCAAAACAACTGCTGCCTTGCGCAGAATCCTCAACAAGCGACTGA
This sequence comes from Candidatus Woesearchaeota archaeon, assembly GCA_019323015.1. GTDB lineage: Archaea > Nanobdellota > Nanobdellia > Woesearchaeales > ARS49 > WJJT01. The sequence goes on along the minus strand of JAHWHY010000008.1, from coordinate 19,959 downwards.
AAATCTATTACTGGTTTTTTAGCTGTCATCCTCAACCACTTCAATTTCTGATGGCAATGCAATAGCCATCCTGTCGATAAGGATTCCTGGCTCTTCCAGGTCTTCCAGGACTGCATCCTCCAGGAGATAATTCCTGAATCCACTTTTCAAGCCACCAAAAATATGCGTCTTGTCAGTGCTTGGCAGCTGCAGATACCCGGAATTATGCAGTGCAACAACATTGTCCATAACAGAAGAAACAAATCCATACAAGTACTTGACACTCTTGTTTAAGCCAACATGTTGTTCAAGCAAGGCAGCATCGTAATTGCCTCCCTGCACAAGATTATGAACAAGATCTTTAGTCTGTTCAATGGTTCTTGTCACGTTCTGGCTTTGCTGCAAAGCAGCTATTCTATGCGCGTCTATGAAAAAAGACAACTGGTAAAGGTCAAGCATGAACCGCATCTCTGTGTTAAGGTACTGTTCCTGCCTGTATACAAGATTGATTATTCTTCTGGATTCCTGTTCATCATGATTAGCCCTTAACATAGCTTTTTCTGCATTAGTAACACGCAAAATTCTTGGCCCATATTCTGACATGGGCTGGTTTTCATTTACAGCATCTGCTAGAACCTTGTCAAAAGAATTGTTCTTTTTTTCTTCTGCCAGCCTTTTTCTTGCTGTCTTGTGCTTTTCAGAGATTTCTTTCCATGCTTTTATTGCTTCAATAAGCATTGCCCGATTATATCCCCTTTCATCCAGCCTGTCAAGCATCAAGCTATGGTGATTATGCAGCAAATGCATTGAATAATCCACAAAATCTTTGTAGATTGCATTAATATCACTCATGTTTTGCAGTTGCGCGTCAATGACTTCATCAGGATTCATAAGCTTTTTTCCAAGCACTTTTTGCAAAAAGAATTCTTTTACCCTATTAAGCGATGTATTATTATGGACCCATTTTAGCGACCTATTAAATTCATACTGCATCACAACTGTTCTGTCAGCCAGGCTTCTTATTGTAGTCATATTAGGCACATTTTTTGGCCTTTTAATTATCCTTTTTTCTGGAAGTGCTAGCCCATTCTCTGACAGGTATGCAGCAACTTCTTCCTTGTGCCTTACAGGATCAATAAGCCCAATCTTTCTCAATCTTAATTCCCTGCCTGATAATTTAACCCTAACTTCTAATTCATCTTTCTTTTGATTTTTATCTGCCATTTTTAACCTCCTTAGTTTTCCAGAGCTAACGCTATATTGAATCACCTCTCCAGGAAAACTAAATATTAAATTTGATACTTACTTTCTTTGAATCTGGAATTTTCTGTTTTTTCTTGTCAAATACAGCTTTTTGCCGTCTGTTATTTCTTTCCAGATGCGAACAACAGACCAAAAAATAATTGCGCCTGCAACAGAAACCCCAAACAAGCCTCCTATATTATTCTCAATAGCAAAGGAAATAAAAAAAACTGAAAGGATAATACAGATTATTTCCACAATAATCTTAGTCTTGTTCATTTTCTTCCACCATTTCTCTTACATATTCCCGCATAGTGGTCTTGTCCACTTCAAATCCCATAATCTTTGTCATGAAATACATCAAAAAGAACCTGTCCCTGAAAGGCTCGCTGTCGTATTCTGCCTCTTCAAAATCTATCTCACTGCAATTATATTTTTCTGCATCAGGATATTTATTGAATTCATCCATCTGACTGCATATTTGCTTTGCAGCACTCTTGCTTATGAACCGCATCAGTGTAGCCTTGTCCAGCAAGCATTGATTGGGATTAATCATTCTTCTGCAGAACATATGGCTGGAAAGCAGTTCACAGCCGGTCTTGTCCTCAACCTTATCGCAAAAACCAGGTGCTTTAAGCACAACTGCAGCATAAAAATAGCATAAATCACTATTATTTGCATATTCGCACAAGTTATAGACTGGATGATATTCTTTGCTAAAAACAGGGTGAGGGTTGCTATCAGTTTTGGCCTGCTTCATCAGCATCACGCCGTGCTCTGCAAAACAAAACGTGTTATTAAATTCATCTTCAATTTCCCTGCACTCTTCAACAGAGCTATTGATTGACTTCTTAATTTTAGCAAGCATGATCTTTTCTTCCTCTTCTGCAATCTTTTCAGCGTCTGCCTTAGCTTTTTCCTCTGCAAGCCTTGCTTCTTTTTCTTCAGGAGTTTCTTCTACAGCAGAATCATTTGCGCTTGAAACCGTATTCGGTATATTATTGCTGCAGCCTGTTGCCACGCAGATAATCATTGCAATAATTAGGGCTGCAATTATACTTCTCATTTTTTTGCCTCCTTAGCTCTTTCAATAATTGTGCTGTATGCATCTCTTGGGATGCCGCAGACAAGAAGGTATTCTTTCATCAAGGCCTCTTCTTTCTTGTTGATTTTGCCGTCTGCAAGAAGCACTCTTGCAAGCTGTGCAATAATCAGCATTATTCCTTCAGATGTAAGAACCTGCTTTGCTTGATTGAGCTTTGCAAATATAGCATCATTATTCTTAGCTTTCTTGACCTGTTCAATAGTTTTCTTAATGTCTGCCTTGAAATCAGGAAGGGTATTCATTAAGGTATCAAGTTCTTCTTTTTCTTCCCTACTGATTCTGCCATCAATAGAAGCCATATGTGTCATGCAGGCAGCAAGAGTGGTTGCAAACATCTTCTGCATCTCTTTCTTTATCTTGTCCCTGCTTTTTTTAGAATCCTGAAGCATTTCCTTAATCTCCTGCTTGAAAGTCTTTTCACAATTCATACATTTGTAGCAGGATTCTATTGTACTATAAGGAAATACAGGAATAAAATATAGAGTAAACCATTTCTTCAGATCATGAAGCACAAGGTTTCCACTGCATTCAGGACAGGCATTGCTAATAACATCAGCATCGCCAGATTCTGTGAGCCTTGTTTTAAACCCCCAAATTATCATTTTTTAGCCTCCATCGGAAAATCCTTTGTTTTTTCGGAAGTTTTCCGAGATGATTTTGTACTATCACAAACAGTTTAATGGTGAAAGATGTTAATAAAAATACTTGTTTATTTTTTTATCAAAACGAAAGTTTTATAAGCTAAAATAAACTATATGATAAAAATGGCTATTAAACTAGACAAAAAAGACAGAAAAATACTTTCAGAGCTGGACATGAATGCAAGAGCCAGCATATCACAGATTGCAAAGAAAGTAAGGCTGTCCAAAGAAGTAGTTAATTACAGAATTAAAAGATTAGAAGAGAAAAAGATAATTCTGGGATATTATACAGTAATAGACACTGCAAAACTAGGCTACATGTACTGCAGGTTCCTGCTTAAACTTCAGAACAGCACGCCTGAAAAAGAAAAGGAAATAATAGATTATGTAAAAAAACATCTAAGCATAGGATGGGTAGTAAGCATAGAAGGACCCTGGAACCTTGTTTTGGTCATCTGGGCAAAAGACATTAACCAATTAAAAAATGTAACTGATGACATTTACTTGAAATTTGCCAAAAACATCCAAAACAAGGCAGTGTCCATCGCAACAAACGTGTATCATTACAAAAACAATTATCTTTATGACAAAAAAGAAGATACAGAATGGAGAATAGAAACATATGCACAGGAAGAAATTGACTTTACTGATGCAAAGATACTTGGGCTGCTTGCAAAGAATGCAAGAATTCCTTTGTATAAGATTGCAGATAAACTGGAAATAACAACAGCAACTGCAAGAAACAGGATAAAAAATCTGCAAAAAAGAAAAATTCTTATAGGCTTCAGAGCAATGTTAAATACAGCAAAACTAGGCTATCAATACTTCAAGGTATTTCTTTATCTTGAAAACCTGACAAAAGACAAGAAAAGCAAACTCCTGACTTTTTTAAGATATAATCCTAAAGTAATATACATCACAGAAGCAATAGGCATCTCAGACCTGGAATTTGAGCCAATGGCAAAGGACATACTTGAGCTATATGATTTATTAAACAAAATCAAAAAAGAATTTTCAGATGTCCTGAGGGATTATACCATAATCTTAAATTATGAAGTGCACCAAATAAACTACCTTCCGGAATTATGATGCTTTCTTATAGCATACTGCTATTGCCCTTGAGCCGTCTGTCAGTATCGGCTCTCCACCGTGCAGTTCGAACATGTCCAGCTCTTTTTTGAATGATTCTGGATCTATTCTGTCTGAGTAAAGGACTTCAAACAGTGTGCCCTTCTTAAGCTGGACTCCGCTTACTTTTACTGGCCTGTTCAGTGATACTGAGCCCACGATCCTGTTTCCAACAACATCACATTCATATCTTTGCATTCCTTTTTTAAATTCTGCTATCTGATGTTCTTGCAGGCCTGCGGCCTTCAATGGCGCGAATAGGAATTGTGCAGTTGATTTTCCCCTGTAGTGCTCTGGGTCTGGTTTTACTCCACAGGTGACTATCAATGCATCACCAGGCTTCATTGCTTTGTATACGTTGCTATAAATTTTTTTTCTCACTTCTGCCGGGAAATTTCCGACGGTTCCTCCCAGTAGCAGGAATATTCTTCTTTCGTCCAGGCCAAAAGATGTTTGTTTGACTTCTTCTGAATCCAGGAAATTACATTTTCTTGCTCTTGGATTTATCAGCGGATCGTTATCAAGGGGATTTGGGCTTGCATGCTTTCCGATGGTCATTATAGCTCTGGAATAGTATCTGTACGCATTGAGTCGCGCTTCATTAAGCATCCTTTCGTTTACATCAGTTAAGTATAAATCAAGACTTCCCATTCTTTCTTGCTGGTCTGCCATGGCTTTTGCAACCTTTATCTCTGAAACGCCTGTTCCGCATCCTAGAGTTATGATCTCAAGATTCCTTTCCCAAAGTTCAGTTAGCCTGGGCAAGACCTCTTTTATTATGAAATCATCCTCGTTATGCTCTTGTCCTTTGATATAGTCTTCATCTCCTGCAACTTCTCTCCAAGCCTCGACCTGTGATTTGAGAGTGTACATCTTGTCAGGAATATTTAATTTTATAACAGGGTTTCCTAGCTGTTCTTTTATCTGCGCAATCACTTTCTGCCTGATTTCTGTTTTATCATCCCTATATGCTTGGACTTCCTGTATTGTAGTTGCAAGCTCTCCTTCGGCTGGATCAGCAGTCATCTCCAGGTGGTTCATGTAATCATCAAAAATCTTTACACTAAAACCTGGAGAAGCAAGAGCGGCATCTTCTGCGAATAAGGCCAGCTCTCTTAGGGATCTTGTCTGGTAAGCATAGCAGTACTCATGTTCTGTATTGGGCCTGTTCAATATGAAGTGGAGTGTTATACGATCGTCTATTTGTGTCATGGTTTGGATTGTTTTTGTGAAAGCCCTTAATATTCTTCTCTGTTGCTTCCAGTAGCGAGGATGTTCTGGCGAAGACAATTTTGCGTAGAGCTCAAATATTTCAGGGAATGTCTCGAAGAATTGGATGGCTCTATCTGTGTCCAGCATATATCCTTTTCTGGCATCTTCTATAGTTTGGAGTGCGTTATATTCATACCTTCCTTCTATAGTTTGGAGTTCGTCATATCCATACCTTCCCAATTTGTGCAATGTTTTGTTCTTTCTGACAAAAACTTGATCTATAATCGTGCTAAATACTTGTTTGTAGGTAGCAAAAGTTTTATTGGCTTCTTTCTTTCCAAGAAGGTTCTTTAGTCGCGTGAAGCCAATTTTTTCGTTAAGGCATTTCTCTGCTAGGGATTCCAGGGTTTTTCTTGTGTCTGCCTCAAATCCAAATGGGCTGCCCGGCGGTTCTGGGTTCTTATAGAAGTCTTTGCAGATAATATAAAAATGCTTGAGTCCGGTATATTTTGCCTTAAAATCTGTCCAATTAGGCACAGTAGGTTGGGCGCTACTCGCAACATCTGCAAATTCAAGATTATTTGATTCCTCTGCCAAATGAAGGAACCGAAGAAAAATTCTCTTACTCCATTCATTCCATTTCTTATGGTCTACTGGAGCTGTGAATGCGTCTTCATCGTGGATATGTCTATTATTTCCGATACCGGGATCGTTAGGATGATAAATGTCTCTCATGAATTTTAACATATGTGGCCTGTATTCTTGGTTGACAGTGTTTAGCACTTTTGAGAAGTATCTTAATATTTTGGCCTGCATTTCCGGATATGTGAAAAGGTCAAATGGGAATTGCAGTGCTTCTTCTTTGCTCAGCTCACCTATCTCCTGGACGATTCCAGGCACTTTCCTGAAGAGTGCCCTTAGATTTGATTGATACTCCATCAATATGTGTTTCAATGGACGGTTCCTGCCGATATCGCATGCCCCTAATATGAACTTGTAAAGAAGTGCTTGTTTTTTCTCTTCAAAGTATAGGCTTTCTCTTAAAGCGTATAGCGAAAGCCATAACTCTTCTTTAGAAGGCATTTCTTTCAGCCACCAGCCTCCTAGATGGTTGTCTGGAGAGTTTAAAATTTCGAATTGATCGCAGAAGATTGAATACAGTGAAGACTCCAGTTTAGTCCGCTCTTTGCTGAAAAATTCCTGAAAAACCTCTCTGAATTTTAACTCCAAGCCTGCCTTGGCTGGATTTTTTGAGAGATTTCTCCATATGTTTAGGTATTTCTTGAATGGTTCTGGCTGTTTTATGACAGCAATCGGAAGATCCTTGCCGAAAATCTTGGTGTTTTCCTTATATTCTTCGCTTGAGATATAATTGAAATGGTTTATGTAATTCTGGAAGTGTTCTGGACTGCCTAGGAGTGAAGCCACAGCTCTTACCCGCCCAGCAAGCTCATCATGAGGCATTTCCTTTCTGCTCACTACTTTAATCAGTTTGGATCTGACATCCAGATCTTCTTTGCGAGGTTTTTTCCTTCCCTTGTTTTTTATTGATAAGTTGTCTATGATATTGCTGTATTCATCCACAGGCAAATTAAATTTTCTGGCTACGCTTAAGAACTCGTCAAGGTTATCAAACTTTGCAGTGCCAAATACAGCAGATATCTCTCTTTCAATTATTTCTTCCATCCCCATATCGTGCATATATGCTTTCTGCCTTTATAAAGCTATTGTTTCTTTAGTCACTGTTTGGTGAGTAATAATCAAGTGAAAAGCGAAAGAATACTGTGAAATTAAGCTACTTAATTAGCGAGTCTGTGTTGTGGGCTAGGAAACCAAATCCTTGTAAGTTGTGCAGAGAACCTTCTGCAAGTCAAAAGGATTTGGAAGAACCTTGTAGTGAACTCCGTATGCACGCTCAAGATTATCTGCGCGCTGGTCATTAACCCTGATGCAGACAGGCAAAACACCTCTTGCCCTTGCCTCTGACAAGGCTTTTCTGACATCATTCCAAGCATACTCGCCCTTGTAAACAGGCAGATTTTTCTCATCCCTGTATAAATCCTTTTGCAAGGGAACAGTCTCTGGCTCGCCATCACTTATGTGAATCAAAAGCAAGTCTTTCCTGCCGGTTTCTAATAATTTTTTAGTGGTGTGCCTTATGGCAGTGCCGTCATGATTGTGTTTTTTGCCGGTAATCCTTGAAAGCTCGTCCAAAAAAAACAGGTTATCAGGATGAGCTTTCCCAAAATCAGCAATAATATAAAAATCAGTCCTTCTTCTGGAATACGAGGAATAACCAAACACGCCAACTAAATCATCAAGCTGGCTTGCACCACAGCCCAAGTAATAAACAGCCTCTGCAATAACATCAATAAGCCTTGTCTCTTCATTAATCCACCGGTTAGTGGAGCCACTCAAATCCACAACAAGCGCGGCAGCAACATCACGCCTCCTGTTCAAGACCTTTTGAAAAATCCTTTCATCAGGAGTGACTCCGGCAGCAATATCATTTTGATACTCAACAAAACGCTCATAATCAAGTTCGCCAGACCTCTGCTTTTTCAAAACAGTCCTGCCGCCAGGCTTCATCAAGCTAAATTCTCTTTTCAATTTTTGCACAAGAGTTTGATTAGGAACAATAATCCGATGAGTTTTTCCAAGACGCACCTGCTTTTCAAACACAGGAAAACCTTCAATATATTTATTGTTAACAGAATCCCACTCCAGATATTGCGGGGTTTCCTTTGCAAGAGCAGAATGCTTTATTTTATTGTCCTTGAAAATCTCTAACTTGCTAACATCATCTGTAACAATCATTGTTTCTTTATTCAAGAAACCCCGCAATCCCTTAACTTTTTTTTGGGGTGCCCTGTAACTTTGCTGTTGCACTTCTTTAGTATGCTCATAAATAATCCTGTGCAGTTTCTTTGTCACAATAAAAGAATCACCTAAATCAGAGCCTCTTTCCAAGACAACAGAAGCAAGATCATAACATTCATCAAGCAAATCATAACACTGCTGAACAAAAGGCTTTATTATTATGCCTTTCTTTTTTGCAGCACGAATCCTGTTATGCTCTCCCTGCTTAGGCTTAATCTCGTGCTCAGGAAGATAACCAAGCAAAAGCTTGTACTGAAGCAGTGTAAGAACAGTATTATCAAGCATCTGCTTAGGAAGTTTTCCAAGACCATCAAGCAACTCCTTGAATTTAGCTGGAATAACATCCTCAAGAATCTGCTTAAAACCAAGATAATCTCTTCTCAAGCAGGCATTAACCCTTGCACTCTCAACAATCTCAAAAATCTGCTTAGCCAAATAATCCCTTTCCTCAAAAGTAGAAAAAAAATCATCAATATGCCAGATGGGCTGCTCTTTCTTTATGAAACCGTCTTTATAAAGCCTTTCCTGATACTCAATAAAGTCATCAAGACTAACAGCAGCACTGCCATACAATAACCTTCCAGCCTGAATAGCTACAAGAAATTCAAGATAATCTGCGTTTTCCTTATATTTTTCGTAATAAGCAATCAATTCAGAAGGAATAATGACAGGAATCTCACCTTTATTGACAACATGAGCAAACCGGTCAATCTTTTCATCAGGCCTTGCATAAATAAACTCAGGCTTTCTTCCTGTCAAGCCCTCAACAAGGCGCTCAAGCCCCTTCTTGTGAGATACTTCTGAAAACTCTTTCATTTTTTACCAAAAACCAAGTCCAGATGCTCTGTCTTAAGAGACTCCATAACATCAGGATCATAAGTCAATGGCTGAATCACAGCAACTTCGCAAGCACGCTTAGGAGGAGTGCCTTCCTGAATCTGCTGAGCAGCCAACACAAGAAGCCTTGTACCAGCACCCTCAACCAACTGCCCGCTTTTCTTCAGGTTCCTGGTAATCTTGCCAAACTTAACTAAGGCATTGGCAGTAGGGTCATCAACACCGCCTTCTTCTGTGATGATTTTTCTTTCCAGATCTTCTGGCGGGTAATCAAAATTCAAAGTAATGAATCTTTGCTTTGTACTTGGCTTCAAGTCCTTTGCAATAGACTGATAATTAGGATTGTATGAGGTTACAAGCATAAAATCATCAGGAGCATGAAAAGACTTGCCAAGCTTTGGAACATAAACAGAACGCGCAGTATCTGTTACAGAATGTATAAGGACTGCAACATCTTTTCTTGCTTCAATTACCTCATCTAAATAACAAATACCGCCCATGTTAACCATCTTTAACATAGGGCCATCAACCCAGCCATCAATAGTATTCAAGCCAAGCAGTTCAGAAGCATCAGTGTCCTCTGTGCAGACAACCCTCAAAAAAGGAAGTTTTAACTCATAAGCCATGTACTCAAGAAACCTTGTCTTGCCAACACCAGTAGGGCCTGTAATCGCAATATGCTGCTGTTGTTTATGAGCTCTCTTAAAAATATCCACTTCATCACTTATCGGCTCATAATACGGCTTTTCCTTGACAAGATAATCCTGTTTCTCACTCATATTCTTCCTCTATTAATTTTTCAAATAATTTCTGAAGCCTGAACATGTTCTTCCCAGACTCTGCAGCAGTATTAAGCGCTTTTTCTACTGCAGCATTCTTATGATAGAAAGGATTAGCATTTTTTGTCTGCAAAAAGTCTACCTTAAGCTGCTGGTCTTCTTCTTTGCAAATAATAATGTAATGCTCAGGCAGTTCAGAAAACAACATATCATCTGGCTCTAGTTTAGCTTCTAAGGGATGTGCTGTCTTGCTTTCCTCAAAATAATGCAGCTGCTCCTGAGCTTCTTGAGAATAAATCCTGACAATCTTTCCAGTCTGCTCAAGAGGTATTCTTTTAGGGGATGTTTTTTCTCTTCTAGGACTAAAGCCTTTTGATCTTCTACGCATCCATTGTTTTTCTTCTTCAGTAGCTTCTGGAACAGAAGAAGCTTCTGCTAATTCTTCTTCTAAAACAGTTCTTCTGTTATCATACCACTGATCACCGAATAAATCACCATACATTTTTCTTCTTTGGTTGACTTCTCTTTCAAAAGGCGCGAATTCTTCTGGAATATTTCCCTGAAATTCCTCTAGAATCATCTCAAGCATAATCGTGTCCTGCACTATTTCATCTGCGTGAAAAGACTCTTCTTTTTCAGGATTAACAAAAGAAAGTGCAGTCTGCATCCTTTCTGTATGATGAGCAATATCACTCATCAATTCTTTAGCTGCAGACAACAGCCTTCTTCTTTCATTATATGGAATTTCAGTCATTTTCATATTTCTTGATACAAGCTTGTGCAGCTACGATTACATTTTCCAGGGCATTGATTACTTCAGAATGCTTTTCATGAGATTCTGGAACAGCAGGCTCAAGAATAACACCTCTGTAGCCTTGAGTCCAGACAGGTCCTTCCTGAATAGGCTCTGCTTTCAAGTATGCCTTGCTGGATTTTTCATGTTCGCTGTCTTCTGGCAGAAGCTCTATTTTTCTGTCAAAATAAGCAGCAATCTCTAATTCAAGCCTGAAAAAATCCTTAGGATCAACAATCTTGTCAAACCCTAAAGTGTACATATCTCCGTTAATGTTTGTCTGCAATCCACTGTCTTTTGCTATAGGATCCATCACTGTTTCTAGTTCTTTCATTGTCTTCCCTCCAAAGTCAAATGCTAATAGTAATAAGCCAGAAAGATATATTGATACAGATTAAACTGTATAAACTGTTTATACTTTGTTTATGGTCGGAAAGATTGCGGAGATTATTGGGAAGAGCATATAAAGAGCAAAATCAGCAATATTTGCATGCCAAGACGGATTTATATTGATACAAACGTGTATCTGGACTATTTATTAGGGCGGAAGGATAAGTTCCGGCCGATAGGAGAATTTGCTTTTGAGCTGTTGAGAAGGGCGGTGAAATGTGAGTTTGATATACTTATTTCTGATGCAGTGCTTGAAGAACTTGAAAGGAACGCAACAGAAGAACAGATACTGCAATTATTGCAGTTTATAAAGAAAAAAACATTGCAAGTGAGCTTTACAGAAAAGGAGATTCTTGAATCCAGGCAAATATCAAAGACAGATCCTGGAGACGTCTTGCACTATTTACTGGCAAAAAAAGGAGGGGCAGAATATATAGTCACAAGGAATATCAAACATTTTGATTTTCCTGACTTACAAGCCGTATTTCCTGAAAATATCTGAAGACTTTTTCTTTGCAAGCATTTCAAAGACCTCCTGCCTTGAGGGAGGATTCTTTTTTGCTTTTGCAGTGCCGTACAGTTTTTTCAATCCTCTTAAAGCCTGCCTTTTCTCATATTCATCAATAGTATTCCTTATTGCTGCCCTGATGAATTCCTGAGCACTGTTAAAGCCGAACTGCTTTTCTATACTGCTTATTTGTTTTGCTAATTCTTTGGTCAATCTTAAATGAATAGATACCATAAGGTACCAAAAGGTATGCTTGTTTATAAGGTTTTTGGTTTAGAAGGCGGAAGATTTGCGGTTGGGAATTAGTCGGGTTTAACAGCAAGACTTTGCCGATTAGGTTTGTCATTCTTGTTCCTCTGATTTGTCCAGGATTCTCCTGATTTCCTGCATATATCCTTGAATGATTGCTTGTTTTTCAGAAGGATGTTCAACTTCTCTCACAGTCATTGTGTTGTCATTTTCTTCAAAAACACGATATGCCTTGTCAAGCCTGAAGCCGTTTCCACTCATCCAAGCACCATCACTAGGTACATAATACTGTCTTGTCTCGCCATGATAATCTGCATCAAGTCTTCGGCCATCTGCGGCATCTTTTGATATTGTTTCCAGTTCTCCATACCGGTCCTGTTCTGAATCTTGCATCATAAATTCAATATCTTCTTTTGTAGGATTACCTTCTGCAAAATTTTTCATCATCCGTCTTCTCTTGTATACATCTGGTTCTTCTGTCATTTTTCATTCCTCCTCTAACCAACTCTGTCGTAATTTCTTGTAATCAAACCTGCGCTTGCATCTAGGACAACTCTTTGGGTTTTCTACCCGCGGTTCCCAGTCGTAATCACAGTATTCGCATTTCATTCTAACTGCTTCCTTGCATAATCAATACAATCATTCAGGCTTGTTCCAAACCAAAGGTTATGGACAGGGCCTTTGCCTTGCTGAAGATTAAGGATGTATTCTGCACACAAAGGACCGATTTCAGCAGAGAAAACAGCACTGACAAGATCTTTTGCATCAGGAGTGTCAAGCCTTTGCCAGCTTGCACCTGCCCGGATATTGTCAACAGGGCCAAGTTTGCCAAAATTGTAGTGCGCTTCTGCAAAATAAGTTGCAGGCTGGTCTTTTTGCTTTGAAACCCTGAACCTAATCACTGCATCATCGCCCTTGCCATATGTAGCTGAAGGCCTGTAGTCTGCAATATTGCTTACAATTCCAGGATCATTAGGCCCGCCTTTGTAAGGATTAAGCAATCCAGCAAAAGAAGCCAAAGAATACTTGTTTCCAAAAGTCAATATCCCATCCATGGACCAGTTTCCGTCAAAATCAGTCTGGCCAAAAACTCTCCAACCAATACCTTCTCCTTTTTCCTTTGCATACCTTCCAAAACAGGCATTAAAGAACCCTTTTCCTTCTTCATCAACTCTTCCGCCAATACCCAAGAGATACTGGTCATCAAGAGTCTGCCAGGCAGCGCCGTTCAAATGGTTCTTTCCATCCCTGTTGAAATAACTAAGTTTTGCAGTCAAGCCAAAAGGAAATTCCCTGCCAAGCATTACATGCTTTAACTGATGACCAACAGTCTTTTCCAGAGAACCGCTAATTGTAAGGAAATCAGCAACAGTACCATCAAACTCAACACCAATTCCATGATTATCATCTGAATCTGTTGTGCCAAAAGCACCAATTTCTCCTCTAAGAGCATCAAAATCAACAGGCAATCTTGAACCAATCCTGTATCCTTCTCTAGCATGTGTTTTTTGATAGTCTGCCCTGAAGAAGTAACTATTATCTCCATTAGAAACCTCAATCCTTGGCTGCCATAAGTTATGGCCATTAGTATCAACCTGATTAAAAGTCTCTGCCCAAAGATTAAACTTAGGCTTTTTATCCTCTGCTTCAGCCTCTCCAGGAAACAAAGCTCCTGCAGCTGTCATTGCCAGTGCTATAAGTGTTTTTTTCATTTTTCATTACCTCTGTCATATTCTTCTTCAACTCTATTCCAGAATGGCTCAACAATATCTGCCATCTGTTCGAATAATCTAGCAACTTTGTCAGCCTCTTTGATTGTTAATTTTGGCTTGATTATCCCGTCATTTGATTCGTAGTTGTGGACTTCAAAGTGGAAATACTGCAATTGATTCTCCAGCCTATCACTTTCCTCTTCTGAAATATTTTCAAACAAGAACTCTACATCTGGCTGCCATCCTTTTAGTTCGCCAAGATTAAAGAAAGCCTTCCCAGTTCTTCGAGTGTCAAATGCTGCCTGTCTTAATCTTTCAACAGGAGTTCCTGGCCTGTAGCCAGTCTCTTCATTAAGTGTGTAGAAGTCATGCAGCTCAGCCCAAGATACCCATTCATTTCTTGGAGCGATGAGGTATCTTGCTCCTAGTTCGTTAAGGTGTTGGTTCAAATAATTGTTTTTATCTGCTTTGCAAGCAAGTATTCTTGTGTTTTTATCTGCCACAACAACTTTTGATTCAAGATTGCATTTTTGCTCTAAGCCCAGCAAGAAGGATTCCAGGCTTTTTTCTGCGTCAGTTCCATGCAATGTTCCTTTGTAGAATGCTTGCAATCCTGTTCTGCGCAGGTCTAACCAATCTCCTTTTAGCTCTACAAGTATACTGTATTGTTCTTTGGGATTGTTTCTGTTTTTTACTCTTTTTGCGGTTATCTCGAAATTCATTTTTCACCCACTAACCATTTAGTAGTAGTAATAAAGAAGTCAAGATATAAACATTAGGTTTAAAGTATATATACTAGTATAAATGTTTAAATTTTCCATTAACTTTATAAACATCTTACTATTATTACTAACTTATGAGAAGGAAACTTGTGAAACAAGGAGCTGCCACAATGATGGTATCACTGCCGTCAAAGTGGATAAAAGACCAGAAACTAAAGAAAGGAGATGAAGTAGAGATAGCTGACATAGACGGCAAGCTCCAAATCACAACAGAAAAGAAAACAGAAGCCCTGAAAAAAGAAGTATACATCCCAACAACAAAAGAATACATGAACAGGCTGATAGACATACCATACATGCAGGGATATGATGAAATAACAGTCAGGTTTGATGATTCAAAAGTAATGGATCTTGTTGTAAAACAGACAGAAAAACTTTTAGGAATGGAACTAGTGAAGCAGACAGAGAACAGCTGCACACTAAAGAATGTTGCAGAGGCGCTTGAGCAGGAGTTTGACAACATATTAAGACGATTATTTCTATTAGTTAAATCAATGGCACAAGAGAGCCTTGAAGCAATAAAAGAAAAAGACTATCAAAGGCTGAAAAACATCGCAGACCAGGAAAGGATGTGCAACAAATACACTCTGTTCTGCCTGAGAATAATCAACAAATACGGATACAAAAACCAGAAAGAAGAGAAATTTGTGTTCCACGCAATAGCAGTGTTAGAGCAGCTGGCAGACCACTATACATACATATGCAACCATCTTGCAAAAACAAAAGAAAAAATAACACCAGAAACACTGTCCTTTTACAAGGGAATAGCTGCATTAACAGAGCAATACTATGACTGCTTTTACAAAAAAGACAGAAAACAAATACTTGCAATGAAAGAATCAATAGACAAGATGCACAAAAAGCAGGAAACAACACTAAAACAAAAGAAAAACATATACTTAGTGCATTACTTAGAATTCATACTAGAGAAAATCACTCATTTGAGTTATTTTCTAGTTTGAACTATCCTGCAATACTTCTTCAAGAACCAGCATGACTTTTTTGCCATTTGGATTTGCATTTTGCACTGCATCCTTGACCAATGCTCTCAGTCCTTCAACATTTTCATGAAAATAAGATTCACCAAGCACGCCATTTGGTCTTGTTTGATACTTTGTGCAATTCCTTTCAGCAACAATTTGTACTTCTCCTGCAGTGCCTGGATAAAGTTCCTCTGTAAAGCGCACGGCAACAGACGGATTTTTTGGTATGCCTATATCTTCGTGATTTTCAGATAATTGCATAGTATCTCTAATTGATTGAAGAATGTCTCTCCTCAACTCTTCAAAAGTATCTCCCTGCGCAGCTATGCACGCGCTTCCTCTTTCGCAGCCAGGTTCTGCGATTGCAGTATACCACACTTCTCCTTCATCTTCTTCTAAAAACGCATTATAAACTATGTCTGCCATATGGAATATACGTTGTTTTCCATCTATATAAAGCTTTTGACTAAATCTCATATTCTTCCTCCAGTTTTTTAATATATTTTTTATAAAGTTTGCCGCTTCCTTTGATGTATACTATAAGATAATTTTTTGGTATGCCTGTTCCTGCAGCAAGTTTTGCCACTTCCTGATTAAATAGACCAGCAGATATCACCAATTCTGAACCTTTTTGTCTCGCGCAGGGATGCAAGGCACATTTTTTCTCCTCTTCACCCACAAATTCCACAAATTTTCTATTAGAATGTCCGCTTATTGATTTATATTCAGCATCTGGTTTGTATTTGCTTCGTATTATTTTCAATGTCCTTTTTTCAAAGGTATTTAAATCTATGAATTTTGGCAGATTCTTGCTGAGTTTCTTTACCATATCTTCTAAATTGTTTTTATTTGCCATTTGTTAATTCCACACCGTCCATGTAAGCAAGAGAACAGCCGATAGCAGCAGACGGCTTGACAGGAAGCAAATCAATCCACTCAAACTCATCTCCAGCCCGGTATCTTCTATGAGCCTCTATGGCAGCAGTGCAGAAGAACAGGAAAGCAGGGTCTTTAATCTCTCTCTGCAAGCCAGTGCTTCTTATCATCCAAAAATCCAGCTCTTTGCCAGAGAATCTCTGCTTTAAATTCTCTTTAATGGCAAGAGCACCTTCATGAGCCTGCAGCTGCTCCTGCAAGTTGCCAACACGAACACTATCCTGCCGCATTTCATAAGCACGCACTGCAGATGAAACATAATCCCAGTTTCCAGCAGAGTTTTTTTCAGCATCCTCCTGCATTTTCCTGTACCAAAAACACCCAACAGCAGCCTCAAGATTATGTGAATTCTGTGATCCTGCAATTTCCTGAAAAACTCTTGCAGCACTCAACAGGCACTGCTCGTCATCATTACTCAATGTTTCTGCAGTAACGCCAGCCTCCTCAGGCCTTACAGGAACAATACCTGCATAGCCATTCTCTCTCAAATCATTAGCATATGTTGAGTTTCCGCCTGCAATCAAGCCAAGCAGTATTCTCTCATCAACGCCAGTCTTTTCACTGACTTTTTCAACCAAATCAGAATATTTCTGCTCATAAACATCACTTCTTGGACGGCTTGTTTCATAAGCCTCTGCCTTGCTGCCAGCAAACTGTTCGGCAACAAGAGCCAGCAGGCCCAGAGGGGCTACAATAACTCCTGAAACACCAAGAGCAAAGCCTCCAATAGCCACAGCCTGCCTGCACTTGTCTTTAACATACTCTGCAGCAATATGCATGTAGTTCTGCTTTCTATTCAAATCTCTTAAAGCATCATGCACTTTCCAATCAAGTATTTCTTTTTTCATTTTTCCAGGTTAGCAATAGCCCTGTCTGTCAAGGCCTTGTAATTATGCTTGAATGAATCACTCCACTCAAACTCTTTTTCCTCGGAGTAATCCCAATAATTTCCTGCTTTTTCCTTGCATTTTTCAACAAATTCAGGACTTGTATAAAACGCCAGGATGGCATCCTCAATATCTGGAAATAAGTTTTTCATATTACTGAGCCTTTTGGCAGCAGCAAAAACATTATTCTCAGGATCTTCCAAGTGCTCTTCTTTCACAAAAGACTGTCTTTCAGACAAGCCGCTTTTTAGCTTGAACATCTCTCTTTTCTTCTTGACACCAGCATCATGAATCCAGGGCTCTGGATTCTGCCTGTAATCAAGCAAGTCATCTGCAACCTTTTGGTTATACTGGAAAGCAGAGTTAATCACAGCAGCAAGCTCATGCGGACTTACATTGTCATACTTTCCTGCATATTCCTCAACAAAAGGCATGAGCTTTTCATTCCTGTCAATGTCAGCAAAATACTGCATTGTTCTCTCTATCATTGTTTGTTGTCTTGCTTTCTCAGCCTGAACATCATCATAAACAAACTTGCCTGCAACAGAAGCAGCCAACAGAGTCATTCCCGCAACTATCTTTACTTTATGCTTTTTCCACAACTTTCCAAGACGCTCTGTTAAAGGAGGCCTTGCATACTTTTCCATGATTGAAGGTGTTCCAAAGTTCTCTATTGACTGGCTTGAGTAAGGGTCAAGCTCTGCAGAGATTTTCGCATACTCTTCTTCTGCAAGCCTTGAAAACCTGCCTTTAGCATCTTTCTCAAGACCACTGACAAGAGCTGATTTGTCTTCTTCACTGATTGTGCTGTCTGCTATAATCATCTCAAGAGCATCTGTAAAGTAAATATCTGCCTGAGCCTGCTTTTCTTCCCTATGCCTTCTGGAATCCAAGGAAAGCTTGTGATATTTTGCAGCAGAGGCAAGCCTGTCAAAAATCTTTGTCTTGTTGTACACAATATTAAAACGTGCCCTGTCTGCGTAATTTCTTTTTTCACAGACATGATCAACAATCTCCTGCTCTGTCTCTGAACTCAAGCCTGTTTTTTTCAATAACTTCACGACATCCCACTGCGGAATGCTGAAGCCTGCAAACTCCCAGTCAATCCAGTTAGGCTTATGTAATCTCATAATAACGTTATCTGTGTGAGCATCACCATGGCAGAAGACAGTATCTTCTGAATCCAGGTAATCTGTGATATTTCTCTGAATAAGTGAAACCAGGCCAGCAGTGTTTGGACTGTATTTTTCCCTGAACCAGTCTCCAAAAGACCTGCCGCCTTTACCCAAAACACGCAGTTCACTGAATAATGGCTTGTTTGCTTCAACAGCATTGGAGATTTCCACCAGCTCATCAAGCGCAGGAATCAACTTTTTCTTTCTTTCCCTGTCATTATACTCTCTTACACGGATTTCCTGCACAGCTCTTTCAGCAGGATCATTGTAAGGATACAAATCCAAGGAAGCACGCTTAAGAGCATGCGTCAAGGTCTCGCCATTAATGTAATTCTCAATAGTAATCCCATTATGAGAATCCTTAGCAACAATAGGGCTGACTTTATCTGTGATTTTTGCAAGCAAAGGCTGAACTTTCAGTGTTCTCTGGTAATCATCATTCTTTGCATGCTTTTTAGCAAAAAAAGTCCTGAATTCTCCTGGGCGGATTTCCAGAATAATCTTGTAAAGCCCTCCGCCATCAACTTTTGACTGCTTAGATGACTGGTCAACTAAAACCTCGTATATAGGCAAAGGATGCCTGTTAAAAACCCAGCCAGTATTATCAGCAAGTTTTTCTATGTAATTGTTGTCAATAATTCCCTGTTCTGCAAGATGTTTTAATATTCCCTGATTATTCTCTCCAAGCAAGAGGTTAGAGTAAAACCTTTTCCAGTCCCTTCCTAATTCAAGCTTTAATTCATGAGAGTGGCAAAGCATCTCCTGTCTTTCCTCTCTGCCAAGAATCCTTTCTATGCTATTTCTCACAGTCCTTATCAAAGGATTTCTCATGGCAGCATTAAACTGCTTTTTGTAAGTTCCAATGCCCAGCTCTTCAAGAGCGCCTTTTCCAGGAAGCTTCTCAATCAATTCGCCATTCTCATCAAGAACCAAGCAGACAATATTCCTGAGCCTTTCCATCTCCTCTTGGTCGTCAAAATCTGCACCATAAGAGGCTGCAAGCATGCGGTCTGCCCTGTCCTGCATTTTAGTCTGCATTTTCAGCCTCCTCAAGAACGTCAATTGTCAATTTTACGATGGTCTTTGGCTTTAACTTCTTTTCAAGAATTCTAGGAACTATTATTATAGCTTGGTTTCCGTGCTTGGCAATCTTCTTAGTAATCACTATCTGCTCTGTCACTTAATCCACCCCATATGTATAATTTATACATAATAATAGTAATAGCCCTTTTTAAAGCTTTCGGTTATTTGTCTTTAGAAAGTAGTTACATTCCCTCTAACATTATTCCGTCGTCTTCTTCCTCAGGCTCTGAATCCTCAGAATCCTGTGGTTCCACAGGCTCTAAAACCTCATAATTCTGTGGTTTTAGAGACTCTTCTGGCGGTTTTTCTTCCTCTGGCTCTGAAATAGGGGGTTCTGGTTCTTTGTAAATTTCTTTAACAGGTGCTGGCTCTTCAGCAACTGGTTCTGGAGCAGATTCTTTAATATCAACTTCAACAAAGTCAGCAGGCTCTGGAGCAGGAGGTTCTGTATTTTTGATTACTTCTTCAGAGGGTTCAGCAAGCAAATCCACTTCCTTTTCTGCCTGCGTGTTTTTTTCTTTAGATAACTTTTTACGCAGAGTACTATACGCATTTGATACTATTCTTTTAAGACCAGCTACACCAACAGGACTGAAAATATGCATTTCATTGCCGGTGAGCGGATTTACAAGAGGAGTTTCTTCTTTTTGTTCTGTTT
>JAHWHY010000021.1 GCA_019323015.1 Candidatus Woesearchaeota archaeon | reverse complement strand
CCTATCTCTGGAGCTTTACAGCTGATTGCCAATAATGCTAAACATATTAGAACAGATATTAATGCAAATTTTCTCACTCTTATCACCTTTTTTTGTTTTACAAAAAAAGACCAGCCGAGACTTTGCTTCGGCGCTGCCTTTTTTGTGTTTTTTGATTATGAAAGAAGTCACTATATGCCCTCGTCACTCTTATAGAGGAAAACAGACTATCTACTATATAAATTTTACTGAAGAAAAAGAAAGAAAAAAATAAAAATTTACTATTTAAGAAGTCCCTGCATTTGATGGATAACTGCAAGCAGATTATAATATTCTGCTTCTATACTTGCACATTGTTCTCTAGCTCTATTCACTTCCTCTTCCTGGCATTTTTTCCTTGTCTTTGCAATTAATTCTTCACAATCTGCTTTAATCTTTGCTGCTTCTTCAGGAGGACAGCCCAGAGATTCCTTTTGAGGCAGGAAGCCTATTGAGCTAATTCTTCTGTAGTTTGGCCTGCCATAGCAGTTCCTGTCTTTGGAAAGGAAATTATTACCAGCCGGTGGTTCTCTGCAGATGTATACTTCTTCTGTTCCGGATTCTTGTGTTTTAAGTGAGTACCCTACAACTTCTGAGACAAGAGGGGTTTCTCCTGGCAGTGTGCTTGGGCATTTTTCAACTGCCCATAAAGCATCTGAATTCCAGCTACTTCCAGAACCGCTGCACCGGAGTATTTTGTTTGCATACAATTTATTTGCTTTAACATATTCCTCGCTTAATAAGTAGCCAGGTTTTGGCTCATAAGAATCCTCAAACATATTCGATGTGGTATAAGGGTCTGGGAACCAAGGAGGCAGTGGTAAAAGTTGCCCTCCTTTGTACATATACTGCCTGATTAATAGCATTGGGCTTTTTTCATACAGTTTCCTCAACTCTGCAGAAGACTGTTCAGTTTTTGTTCCAAAACCTAAGCCGCCTGCAGATCCTGCAACTGCACCGCCAGTTATGTAATTAGAGTATTTTTTGTCTATTTTCTGCAGGTTTTCAAGGTATATTTTCAGTCCTCTGAGTTTTTCATGCATTGGCTTGCAGTCTTCTTCAATTTGTCTTACTTCTGCACTGCATTTTGCATTTTCAAAGCTGACATCCCAAGAGCACTGCTCTTTAAGCTGGTCACAGGTAGGATTAGCAACTCCGCCAGGGCACTCACTTTTTTGAAGGATTTCGCTGCCTTCCAGTGCATTGCATGCTGCTTTTGTCTGCATTGTTCTTGTTCTCATCCAATAACAGCAGATCACTTCATTACATTGTTCAGCATCAACAATACTTCCCCCCTTTGCCCTGCAAGCTTCTGAAGACTCAACAAAAATAACATCATCCCTTGTCTTGCAGCAAAAGTTTGCAGCTGGCTTTGCAGGCACTCCAATGACAGTAGGAGAAGGCAACTGCACTTCAGGAATTGTTTCTCCTGACATCAATCCCTGCAATTGCTGCGCAAGATCAAGCAGCCTGTCATACTCTGCATCAATACTTGCACAATCTTCCCTTGCTTTCCTGATTACTTCCTGGCATTTTTCTCTTGCCTTTGCAATTTCCTCTTCGCAATCTGCATTTATCCTTTCTGCTTCTGCTGAAGGACAGCCAAGGCTTGTTTGTATCTCTGGTTTTGATGGCGCTGTTGTCACAGGCAATGGTTCAGTGTATGCCCAGATCTCTTTTTGAGGCAGGAAGCCTATTGAGCCAATCCTTCTGTAGTTTGGCCTGCCATAGCAGTTCCTGTCTCTGGAAAGGAAATTATAACCAGCAGATGGTTCTCTGCAGATGTATACTTCTGCTGCCCCTGGTTTTTCTGTTTTAAGTGAGTACCCTACAACTTCTGAGACAAGAGGGGTTTCTCCTGGCAGCGTGCTTGGGCATTTTTCAACTGCCCATAAAGCATCTGAATTCCAGCTACTTCCAGAGATGCTGCACCGGAGTATCTTGTTAGCAGAAAATTTATTTGCTTTAACATATTCCTCGCTTAACAAGTAGCCAGGTGTTGGCTCATAAGAATCTGCAAACATATTCGGTGCGGTATAAGGGTCTGGGAACCAAGGAGCCAGTGGTAAAAGTTGCCCTCCTTTGTACATATACTGCCTGATTAATAGCATTGGGCTTTTTTCATACATGTCTCCAACAGAATACTTATCATCAGTATCTCCAGCAATTGCACCGCCAGTTATATAGCTTGAATATTCATTATTGGCTTTCTGCAGTTGTTCAACATAAGTCCTTAAACCCTCGAGTTTTTCACGCTTTTCCTGGCAGTCACGCTTAATTTTTTCCACTTCTTCCTTGCATTTTTCCTCTTCAAATCGGACATCCTGAGAGCATTGCTCTTTAAGCTGGTCACAGGAAGGATTAGCAACTCCGCCAGGGCAATTTCTTTTGTTAAGACTCTCGCTATCTTTTAATTCACTGCAGCTTGCCCTTGTTTGCAATGTTTTAGTGTTCATCCATTCACAACAGACTGTTTCAGTACAGCGATTATCATCAACAATATCACCGCGTTCTGCCAAGCAAACCTCTGAGTCAACAAACAACATTTTTTCATCCTTATGCATTTCGCAGCAAACGTTTCCTGATCTCTCAAGGCAAAAATATCCCCTGTCATTTTTTATCTCCAGTAAAGTCAATTTAAACTGATTCTCTTTATTGAAAAAAGACTCATCAATTTTTAACAAGTCAGAAACTTCGCCATTGGCCTCAACTTTTGCTGAACTCTCATCAAAATAAATCAGCTTAATATCAAATCTTTTATCAAGACCTTCAACTTTAAAGCCTTCTTCCCTATCAAGACGAAGCCGTATCTTCTCACCTTGACAATTATATCCCTGAGGTTGAACAGGAGCTGCTGGCTTTGTAATAGGTCCGGATACTTGTGCAGGATGTTCACCTGGCAGAGGGAGGCTTCTTGGAACCCAGCCAAAGATTCCTTCCTGTTCTACGTTTTCGGTTCTTGTGCTAATGCATTTAGGATTAAAGCTAAGATAGTGATCCCAGACATCTTCATCAAATTCATCTGCAAAGCACCTGTATACTGCAGATGTTCCTTCTATTTGTTTTTCAGAGGCATATCCTATCTCAGATTGAAAATCTCCATCTAGGCAAGATGTTCCTTGAATAACATACCGATCCGCATACTTTCTTGTAGAGCTAGCCTTAGTGATTGGGTTTCTGTGGGTTGCTTCTCTAACACGCTCGCATGTTGAAAGCAAAACACTTCCTTGGAAAGGTGTTGTTGAAATATAAGCAAATCGTCCATAGTTATAATTTCCGCCACAGTTAGGATCTTGTGTATAGAAAAAATCATACCCGCTATCTCCTTGGTCTTGCCTACATTCATATAATGGAACCCAATTTGCCTGTCCTGCAATAGGTATTTTCGGAGCCATCAAGAAATAACCAAGTAATCCAGTATGATCTCTTTGATCAGGGGAAGAATAATATGCTACATCTTTTCCACCGCCCCAACTAAATGCATAATCTGTGCTATGGTAGAGTATGTGACCCCAATGATTTTCATCCCAGGAATCCCTGTATAATTGATACACTGCTCTTGAACCTGGCAATTTTGTCTTAAATGTATAACCTGCCTTTTCTAGCATATTATATCCTGGCGGGCAGCCAAAGTCATCTGCTGCATATACCATGAATTCTGAATAATCCTGCCTTGCTGTGGATCTTGGCTCTGAGCGCCTTTGCTTGTGGCTTTCACATATTGTCAATGCATTCATATCATAACCAGGCAGAGGCTTTTCAAGTGTGTACCCTACAATAGCAAAATGATCAAATTCTACAGATCCTTTTCTGCAACTATCTACCTTAAAGAATACATAATTATGGTTCTTCCAATTACTTTCACACTGCATAAGCTTATGAAATTTGGGCGCCTGTCCAACACCAGCAATAGCTTGTCCAGGACCTATCTCTGGAGCTTTACAGCTGATTGCCAATAATGCTAAACATATTAGAACAGATATTAATGCAAATTTTCTCACTCTTATCACCTTTTTTTGTTTTACAAAAAAAGACCAGCCGAGACTTTGC
>JAHWHY010000007.1 GCA_019323015.1 Candidatus Woesearchaeota archaeon | reverse complement strand
AATTAATCGAAGGTTTTCAAGATTGGCTAGGAATGTCTACTGAAGAAGCAAGAGAAACATTAAAACCTGTTGAAGTTATTGGATCAAAACAGTATAAGGTGTTAACAGATATTCTAGAAAAATATAAATAAATTATAATTAGTAAGGTTAAATAAAATTATTATTTATTAAGTCAATAGAATTAACAATCAAAAGAACAACCTCAAAACCCTCTCACTAACTGAAGCTTCTATAAATATCCGAAAATCTTTCGATTTTTTAGCAAAGTCACTGGACATTCTCGCGCAGCCTATTTAAAGAATAAATTCTCGAATATTATGAAAAGAGAACACGCAGAACTGCTAAATACTAATTTTCGGTCTGCGACACAAAAATCAATTATGCAGTTCTGCTTAACGTCCTCTTTTCTCGAAAACGAGACTTCCAATAAACTGAGGAAGTCTCGCGCTAGACGAGATCCCCCCGGAGGAAGAGAAATGAAATTGATTGATCATCGAAACTTGCCTGATACCTGCATGGTTAAATTAACAGACAAATTTAGAACAAAATTATTCGCTAATTTGACTGCAAATCGCTTAGCGGAAATTTTTCCAAATTCTGCATCAAGCTTTAAGTATTATAAAAGAGGAGCTAGTTTTATTCCGATAGATCTGTTTAAGCAATTATTAACTTTGCACAGTTTTGGCGATTCAGAAATTAATCAGAGCGTATTAGAAATAAAGAAAAGACTGTGTGGCAAACCCATAAAAATAAAACTGCCGATTTGTGCTTCTGCAGATCTTTCAGAATTAGCAGGACACACTTTTGGAGATGGTCATATTTCTAAAGCAGGGCGTTTTGTTTATGTTAATACGTCCAAAGAACTGATTGAGCGAGTTATACACTTAACGAACAAGATTTTCAATAATTCTATTTACCGCGATTATCGCAAAAGAAAAGATGGTTCTATAAGTATACACTATCCTTCTGCACTGGGAGAATTGCTTCATGTCTGTGGTTGTGTTAAAGGCAATAAGTTCAAGCAAGATTTTGATGTTCCTGCTTGGATTAAGTCTGGAAATCATGAAGTAAAGAGCGGATTTATTCGTGCATTATTTGATGATGAGGGAACTGTGAGTTCCACAAGAATAGCCATTAACATGGCAAAATCAATGGAATTAAAGTGGTCTTTGAGAAAGTTTTTTATTTCATTAATTGAACTTCTAACTTGCCTTAATATTAGATCAGGAAATGTTGTTGTTTGTGCCCGAAGGAAAAATAAAAATGGAACTACCGCAATAGGATTATTGTTTGTTATTTGTGGTTTGGAAGAACTGCGTAAATTTTTAGATAAAATTGGATTTTTACATTCTGCAAAACAAAAAAAGCTTAAAACGCTTGTTAACTCAGTTATTCAACCAAATTATCATGATGGCGAAGCAAGAGAGATTATTTTAAATAGTATGACTGGATTAATGTCTACAAAAGATATAAGCAAGATAATAAAGCGAGGCATGGTGAATACAAGATATCATCTTAAGCTTTTAGAAGAAGAAGGCAAACTTAAAAAAGTAGTAATTCATAAGAGTAAATGGTTATGGCAACTAAAAGACAAATCAGAAAAACAAGTTACTTCTCCTATCTAGTTGGAAAACCTGCTAAGGGTTGTCAACTTTGTGTTAAAGGATTTAAGCTAGTTTTATTCATTACTGGCATATGTTCTCAAAATCAACGATGCTTCTATTGCCCTGTAAGCGAGCAAAAGTCTGGCAAGGATGTTATTTTTGCAAATGAGTGGAAGATTGCTTCCCCAAAAGACATTATCAAGGAAGCAGAATTAACTGATGCTAAAGGCGCGGGCATTACTGGTGGGGATCCTCTTGTCAAGCTTGATCGTGTTGTTCGCTATATCAAGATGCTCAAAAAGAGATTTGGCAAAAAATTCCATATTCATTTATACACTCCGCTTAATCTTGTAACAGAAGCTAAGCTCAAGCGTTTATATCAAGCAGGCTTGGATGAAATTAGGTTCCATCCTATGCTTGACAAGCCTAAGGAATGGAAGAGAATAGAGCTGGCAAAAAAGTTCAAGTGGGATGTTGGTGTTGAGATTCCTGTTATTCCTGGAAAAAAGAGAGAGACAATAAAACTCATTGATTTCATTAAGGATAAAGTGGATTTCTTGAATCTTAATGAGTTAGAGATTTCTGACACTAATGTCAATAAGCTTGTTGAAAGAGGTTTCAAACCCAAAAATAAGTTTTCTTATGGTGTAAAGGGTTCTGAAAAGCTTGCCAAAGAACTGCTAAACTGTCTGAAAAAATCAAAATTAAACATCCACTACTGCACTACCACTACAAAGGACAAAGCGCAGTTAGCAAAGAGAATTAAGCGCAGGGCTGTGAATGTTGCTTTAAAGACCGATTTCATCACTACGGAAGGCACTTTGGTCAGGGGTGTTATCTACCTTCCTGAATTAAAGCCGGATTTTGGTTATGGTTTGCAGGTTGAGAGTGCTGATAACCGGAAGTATGTAATAAAATTAAAGAAAATAAAGCGGCGATTGCAGAATCAATTGAAGATTCCTGCTGGTTTGCTGCATGTTGATTCTGTCAGATTGAGGATTTTGACTTCTATTGCGCTTGTTGATGATTTAAAGGATGAAATTAAGAAACTGCATCTTGTTCCTGCGATTGTTGAAGAGTATCCTACTTGGGATGCTCTTGAAGTTGATGTGCAATTCTTGTAATAAAGTGGAGGCAAGAGGGGAGGTGACCCTCTTTTTGCCCCCCCACAAGAATTCAGCACTTTAGCTGAACATGGTTTTGAAAAAGGCAAGTATTTTTTCAATTATGCTTGCCTGTTCTGACTGCACTCGTTCTTCCCCTAGTGTCAGGCAGAGTGATATTATCTCATCTGAGACGTCCAGTATTTCTATTGTTGAGCCGTCTTTTATTTTGCGTATGTCGCCGTCGTTTAGTGCTTTTAGTTTTTCTCCGTTTATCTTGAGTTCTCCCGGGCCTTCTGTTGTTCGGGTGTTTATTATTTCATATTCATTTTCTTTTACTGGCACTGTTTTTGTTCTGCCGTCCGGAATGTGTGTTATCATGTCTCCGTCGCAGCATACAGTTCCTGTGCACATGTGCATTGTTGCTTGTGCTGGCAGTATGTTGACTAAAAAAATAAAAAAAATTGTGCTTGCCAAAATCTTGTTTTTCATGTTTTGCCCTCCTGTAATTCTGTACAGGTGTGTTAGACGCAAATCCCTTTTATATTTTGCTTTTTTAGCCGAATATGCGTTTGAAAAATCCCATGAT
Organism: Candidatus Woesearchaeota archaeon; assembly: GCA_019323015.1. Lineage (GTDB taxonomy): Archaea > Nanobdellota > Nanobdellia > Woesearchaeales > ARS49 > WJJT01. Next base: position 69,741 of record JAHWHY010000007.1, on the reverse strand, counting down.
TTTCTCTAGGATTCCTTTTTGTTCTGCTAATTCTTTTTGGATTCCTTTTATCTGCTCGCCCATGCTCTGGCACACTCCATCACTGCAGGTGTTGCTTAGGCATTCGTAGTTGTTCATGCATACTTCGCTGTTCTGTTTTTGCGGTTTGAATGCATGGTCTATGTCGCAGTACACGGGGGCATCTCCTTCAAGGAATCTTATTCCTATCTGCATGCACGCTCCATTTTTTCTGCATCCTGGGCAGTCCTCCTTTCTGTCTTCTATGACAGGAGGAGCTGTGCGTTCTGGTGTGATTATTTCATTTGTGCAGCGTATGCGCATCTCATTGTATTTTTTCATAAGGTCTTCTGGTATTGGTATTCCTTTGTTGTCATATTTTTCTACAAGTTCTCTTTTGAATTTTTCTATTTCTTTCATGCATTCTGCTATTTCTTCTGCAGGCCTGCTTGGTCCAGGTATTGGCATGCCGAATTTCTCTCCGCATACTTTAAGTCCTTCTTTTCTTATTCTGTCTGCTTCTGGATAGTTCTGCCAGGTTATCTGTTGCTCTCTTGCTTTGCTTTCATATTCTGAGATGCAGCGGTCATATGTTTGCGGCGCAGTTCTTGCTCCTGCGCAGCGCGCGTGCATTTCCTCGTATTTTTTCATAATATCTTCTGGTATTGGCAGTCCTTTGCTGTCATATTCTTCAATCATTTCTCTCTTGAATTGTTCTACTGCAGTCCAGCAGGTTTCTTGTTCTGTGGCAGTGGTTTCTGGCACAGGCATTCCTTCGCCGAATTCAAGCAGTTGCTTTCTGCCTTTCATTTTTTGAAATGTCAGTGCTCTTGCTGCCTGCCTTGTCTCTAATCTTGAATACCCGAATACAAGCATGTGTGCATATCCATTATAATCAAATAAATACACTACTGCCTGTCCTGGCCTCAAATCATATGAGCAGTCAGAGTCATAATCACTTATTCCATTCGTTCTCAGTATCTGTGCTGTTACTGCATTGTCGCATGGTCTTCCTATGCTGATTATGTTTCTGTTGTAGTTGCTTATCTCGCTTGCTAGTCTTGCGCCGCCTGTCTTGCTCACTCCATATTTCTGGAAGGATACTGAGATATCGATTGCTGCAATCACGTCGTCTGCAGGTGCCTGATCTCCCACCACAAAGTCTGTGTTAAGGCTTTTTCCGTTGATGAACAGGTCTGGATAATTTGATAAGTCTATTTTTCTTTTGGGCTTGCTTGTTTCTAATACAGTAGGTATTGCTTGTGTTGTTGGTTCGGATCCTGGTGTCATGCAGAAGGTTATATGGTCTCCCCCAATGTCTAATACCTTTATTTTGAGGCCGTCTGCCATTGTTTGTTCGCTTCCTATTCCGAGCCAGTCAGTGTATTCTCCGTTTACTTGGAGCCGGAAGTTTCCTTGGTATACGCTGGCTTCTACTTCATATTCATAGTTTCCTACTACGTAGTTTTCTGTTTCTCCGTCAGTTAGTTCTCCTACTATGCCGCTGCAATGCAGGATTCCGTAATCAAAACAGATTATCACTTTTGATGGGCTTTCGTCTGTGATTATTTTTTTGACTTCTATGACTGAGCCGTCTGCTAATGTGTCTTCTTCTCCTTCAGATAGAGCATCTGTGATTTCTCCATTGATTTTGAATTTTGCTTCATTGCTGGTTTCTGATATTACTAGTACTTCTATTTCATATTCTATATTATTTGCGCGGGCAGTATGTACTTCGTTTTCAGATAATTTTGCCCACAGGTCTTTGTCGCAGCAGATTCCTTCGCTGCATCCTGCTTGTGCAACAGATACGCTCATCAGGCATATTGCCATCAAAAGTGTAATTCCCAAAATTTTGTTTTTCATGTTTTTTTACCCTCCGAAATTGTTAATGTGGTGTATAAAGTGCGGGCAAATATATATTGTTTCGCTGGAACAAATCTTGAAATAAGCCCATTTAGAACTTTTTTTAAGAATTTGGGCGTTAGTTAATGCCCATTTTACTCTTTTCCTAAGAACCAGTCTGTTAGTTTGATTTTGACTGCTTTTCCTTCTTTTCTTACTTTTAGTATGTTTTTGTCTTCCAAACTCTGAATTATGCGCGCAAGTGTTGTTCTTGGTATGCCTGTATTGTGTCTTATCTGCGCCTGCAGTGCTTTTCCTTTGTTCAGTTCAAGGTATTGGACAATCTCTTTTTCTTTTTTGCTTAGTGTTTTTGTTATGTCTTCGCTTCTGTTTGTTTTTTTGGGTTCTTGTTTTGGTTTTGTTGTCTTTTTTGTTTTTAGGTACAGTATTATTCCCAATGCTGCAATTGCTATAAGTAGGATGAATCCTATGCCGGCATATTTTTTTGTTGGGATTGTGGTGATTGTTTTGTCAAGCTGTATCTCTATGTCTTTTAGCTCTCCTTGCTCTATTTGTATTTCTTTGAATCCGATTGCATTACCATAGCTCGCGTATACTTTGCATTTTCCTACAGGCGCCACGGTTGTGAATGTTCCGAATTTGTCTGCGTTTGAGGGATGGTTTATTTTGGGGAGTGGTTTGCATGCAAACTTGAGGTCTGCAAATCCTACGATGTTGTCCAGGCTGTCTTTTATTATGCCTCTTATTGTGCCTACTGGAAATAGTATGATTTCCTGCTCTCCGGAGTATTTTATTTTTCTGTAGTAGTCCTTGCCTTGTGTTTCTTGGTTGTCTACTGTTAGTTCTATTGTTTGTCCTTTTGTTATTTCAAGTTCTAGTGTGCCGTCTTCGTTTATTTGTTTGATGATATCTCCTGTTTCTGTGTTGATAGAAATAAGCTGGTTTTTTATTTTTGTTCCTGTCTCGCTTTCCTTGAGATGTATTTCTGCTGCTTGTGCTGTTGCTGCCAGCATGATAACCAGCAATATCCATACTGCGTGCTTCATGCTTGATTTATATATTGTAACATATATTTAAATGTGATGGAACTGCTCTTCACCAAAATCTATTTAAACTATCTGTGTTTTTTGTATTTTTGGGTGGGAAAATATGAATGATGCTGAAAAACCAGATGCGCTTGATGAAGTAGTTGGAGCGCATGATGTGACTATTGGCGGTTATCTTGCCAATGCCTGTCAGGCTCTTGAGATTTACAGGAGAGACGGCGGGAATAAGGCGTTTGTTTTTGATAGTGCTGCCGCAGTTAGCAAGGCAATAGCTTTTTTTGAGGGCGCGCAGAGCGGGCTCTGCACTAATGTGAATGAGGATAACCTGCGTTATGCTAGAATTGTTTGGGGCATGTATGATGATAAGCAATTGACTCCGGACGGGATTTTTGATTTGATAGAAGAGCACATAGGGGTTCTCAAGAAGGTTCAGGCTAATGAGCAGGTTGATTCTGCAGAGTTTTCTGCTGTAAAGGCCTTGATGTATGATCTTGCTCTTAAGTTCACTGGCTTGAAGGATATTTATCCTGGAACTATTAGGCGAGATTAGAAAAGTATTTATACTGTTTTTTCTTGTTTTTTTAATATGGGCAGAAAATCTGATATTATTGATCGCAATCTAGAATTGATGCTTTCTTTGAAAGATTGCGGTATGATGAAATTAATGAATGCAGAAAGTGTTGGCGCTAGGGGGTATGTTGTCTTGGATGGCAGGCGATGTCCGCAGATGTTTGCTAATTTCTATTATGATGGTGAAACTGGGGAGATTATTTGTTTTTCAAACAGGGATCCTGCTCTCAAGGATAAAGCACGGGGCAGGTTTACAATCGCCTCTGATTTCAAGAGGGAGAATCCTTATTTTAGAATAGTTAATGTTGTTTTTGATGAAAAGGCCTCTGACAATGCTAACGCTGTAATTATGAGTTGTGTTAATCTTTATAATTCTACTTATGAGCAGGTCGGTAAAAAAGCTGCGTGATGCGAAAGATATTTATACTCTTTTTTCTTAATTGAGGCTATGAAGATAACTATTGATACTTCGCAGGATTCTCATTCTGAGATTAGGAAGGCCATAAGAATGCTTCAGAGTATTGTTGGAGAGGGTTCTGTTTATTCTAACAGTCCTTCTAGGAATATTTTTGATGATCCTTCCCCGACTCTAGGTTCTGAGCCAGAGCCAAGCAGTGCTTCTGAAGAGACTACTGGAAGTGCGTTTGCAAGTATTTTTGACAATCCTGCCCCTGGTTCTGAGGAGGACAAGGAAGAAACACCAGAAAAAAGGCCGCAGATTGAGTTGTATTAAGATGAAGAAGTTTGATATTCTTGAGCACACTGCTGATGGAAAGTTTCGCGCCTATGGAAAGAGTCTTGAAGAGCAGTTTGGCAATGCTCTTTTGGCCATGTTTTCTTTCATGTTTAATCTTGCTGATGTTAAGGCAAAGATAAAGAAGAAGATTAAGGTTAAGGGAAAGGATAAGCAGGCATTGCTGTATAATTGGCTGGAGGAATTTTTGGTGCTATTAGATATTGATGCTTTCATTCCAAAGAAGGTTGAGGAAATAAAGATATCCGAGACTGAAGATGGTTTTGAAGTGCATGCAATACTTCTTGGTGATTCTGTGGGAGAGCACCAGCACATCGGTTCTGTAAAGGCAATGACCTATGCAGAGATGGAGATAACTCCTGAATACGTGCAGGTTGTCGTTGATTTGTAGAAAGATTTTTAAATACTCTGAGAGTGATTATGTCTATGGGGGATGAAATAGAGCTTAAGAAAAAAGATAAGAATATTTGGGAGATTCCTAGGTCTGGCAAGATGCTTGTCCCTGCTTTTGTCTATGCTTCGGAGGTTTTGATTAAGAAAATAAAGGAAGATAAGACTTTAGAACAAGCCAGAAATGTTGCTTGCTTGAAAGGTATCCAAAAGGCGTCTTATACAATGCCTGATGCGCATCAGGGTTATGGTTTTCCTATTGGTGGTGTTGCTGCTTTTGATGTGGATGAAGGTATAATCAGTCCAGGCGGTGTGGGTTATGATATCAATTGCTTAACTGGTGATTCTAAAATACTTGATGAATTTGGCTGTTATAGGCAAATCAATGAATTTGAAGAGTTTTGTTTAGATGAAGAAATTATCGTAGATACTTTTGTTATGAAGAAGCTGAATGTTCATCTTAAGACCCTGAATTTAGAGACAAAGCAAACAGAGGTTAAGCCTGCAGTGGCTTTTATGAAAAAGAGAGCAGATAATGTTTATGAAGTCAGGCTGGAGTCAGGATTGACTATCAAAGCAACAAAGGATCACCCGTTTTTGACTAAGGCAGGGATGCTTCCTGTGGAATCTCTTTCAGGACAGGAAGTTGGAGTGAATCTTTTTGAGGGGGTGCCCAGGCAAAACATTTCTGAAAAGAATTTAATTCTTGCAAAGATTGTGGGTTACTTATTCGGTGATGGCTGCTTGTATTTTTCTGGGAAAAAAGGTTATGTAGCATTTTATGGTAAAAAAGAGGATTTGCTGCAGATACAAGAAGATATTTCTCGGCTGGGGTTTAGATCTCAAATCCATTCAAGGACAAGAGAACATAACATAATCACGCAGTATGGTAAAAAGGAGTTTGCATCAACCACTTTTGAATTGCATGTTAAAACAAGGGAATTTGCTGATATTTTAAAAGCGCGTGGTGTTCCTGTGGGAAATAAGACAAGGCAAGATTATTCTGTTCCTGACTGGATTAAAAAAGGGCCTAAAAGTGTTAAAAGGCAGTTTCTTGCTGCTTTTTTTGGCGCTGAATTGAGTGCTCCTGCTACTCATACTAAAACAGGATTTTATTCACCTATACTTTCACAAAATAAGATTGCCTCTTTAAGTTCAGGTGCTAGGTCATTTATGCTTGAAATAACTGAGTTACTGGAAGAATTTGAAATAAATGTAAATAAAATTAGCGATAGGGATGAATTCGTCAATAAGCATGGTGAAAAAACTAAAAGGTTTAGGTTGATCCTGTCTGCAGAAGAGAATAATCTTATCAGGTTGTGGCGGTCTGTAGGTGTTGAGTACAATAATACACGAAATAAGCTGGCAAATATTGCAGTTCTTTATATTTTGTTAAAAAAGCAGGAAAATATGAAAAGACAAGAACTGGCTGAAAAGATAAAGAAGTATCGTAAAACAGGTTTTGGCATAGCTGAAGTCAAGAAAACATTTTCAGGTATGATTAATGAGCGGTTTATTGAAAGGCATTATTATGAGACTGCAGGTCAGAGGCTTTCTCTGGAATTTATTTCTTTTAATGAGTTTAAAGATAAAAGACTAGAAGAATATGATGTGTTTGGGGCTATTTTTGATAAGGTTCAGGCAATCACACCTTGTGGAAAGGAAGAGGTATATGACTTTAATGTAAGGGATAATCATAATTTTTTTGCAAATTCTTTCGTTGTTTCCAACTGCGGTGTAAGATTATTGAGAACTAATTGGTCTGCTGAAGAAATTGACAAGAAACGTCAGGATTTGTTAGACGGGTTATACAAGGAGATTCCTGCTGGCGTTGGCAAGGGAGGCATAACTAAATTATCAAAGTCAGAATTATTAGAGGTTTTGAAAAATGGTTCAGAATGGGCCTTGAAAAATGGTTATGGAACAAAAGATGACCTAAAAAGAACAGAGGAAAATGGCATGATGCCTGGTGCAGATCCAGGCAAGTGTTCTACAAGAGCTCTGGCAAGAGGTCTTCCGCAATTAGGTACTCTTGGTGCAGGCAATCATTTCTTGGAGATTCAGAAAGTTGATAAGATTTATGATGAGGATATTGCAAAGAACTTTGGCATTGATAAATCAGGACAAATACTTGTGATGATTCACTGCGGCTCAAGGGGGTTTGGTCATCAGGTTGCTTCTGATTATATTAAATTGATGGAGGATAAGTATGGTCATTCTCATCTGCCGGATAGGGAGTTGATTAATGCTCCTATTAATTCAGATTTGGGCCAGGATTATTGCAAGGCCATGGCCTCTGCTATTAATTTCGCTTTTGCTAACAGGCAGATGATTGCTCATTGGACTCGTGATGTTTTCAAGAAGGTGATGGGTTCTTCTGATGGTATGGATATGGTTTATGATGTCTGTCATAATATTGCTAAGTTTGAGGATCATGATGTTGATGGAAAGAAAAAGAAATTATGTGTTCATAGAAAAGGTGCTACTCGGTCTTTTGGTCCTGGAAGAAAAGAGGTTCCAGAGGTTTACAGAAAGGTTGGCCAGCCTGTTTTGATTCCTGGTTCTATGGGTACTGCTTCTTATGTGATGGTTGGCACAAAAAAGGCAGAAGAGATTTCTTGGGGCTCTACTGCTCATGGTGCTGGCAGGGTTGCTTCTAGGGCTTGGGCTCTAAAGCACTATAGGGGTGAAGAAGTCAAGAAGCATCTTGAAGAGATGGGTATCAAGGTCAAGGCTGGTTCTTGGAAAGGTCTTGCAGAAGAGTGTCATAAGGTTTATAAAGACATAGATGAAGTAGCTAGAGTAAGTACTGAATTAGGTATTGGCAACAAGGTTGCTAGATTAGTGCCATACGGGGTGATTAAAGGATGAGTTTAATACTGGCTGGAAGGATTGGTGGTTCTAAGACCAAGTTTGCTGTTTTTAATTATGCTAATGGTAGTTTTAAGCGGATGATTGCAGAGGAATACTCTACTCCGCGTTTCAAGAGCTTTTACACAATGCTCAAGAATTTCCTTGCAGTTGCAAAAGCCACCCCTAAAGCTGCTTGTTTTGTTGCTGCAGGCCCTTGTCATGATAATGTATGTAAGATGACTAATCTTCCTTGGTCAATTGATGCTGCAAAGATAAACAAGTTGTTTGGCATAAAGAAGGTCACTGTTCTCAATGATTATGAGGGCATTGCGTTTGGTATTGAGGTATTGAAAAAGTCTGATTTGAAACAGATTAAGCCAGGCAAACCTGTTAAGTTCAGTTCAAAAGCAGTTCTTGGTGCTAGTACTGGTCTTGGTGAGTCTATTATTGCATGGCTTGGTCATGATGATTTTGTTCTTCCTTCTGAAGGCGGTCATGTTGATTTTGCTGCAAGAAATGAGCTTGAGTGGGAGCTGAAGAAGTTTGTTAAGCGCAAGAGCGGCCGTGCTGATGTTGAGACTGTTGTTTCTAAGAAAGGCCTGTATCGCATTTATCAATTCTTGACTCAGACAGGGCATGTTAAGGAGTCTGATAGGGTTAAGAAGCTGTTCAAGAAGAAGGATCCGTATCTTGTCATTGCTGATGAGGCTCTTAAAGGAAAAGATTCTGCTTGCAAGAAAGCTGTTGATATGTTCACGTCTTTTTATGCTTCTGAGGCAGGCAATCTTGCCCTGACTGCAAAAGCTAATGGTGGTGTTTTCTTGGTTGGCAGCTTGTCCAGGCTTCTTGCTAGGAAATTGAAATCACAGGTTTTCAAGAAGTCTTTTGAGGATAAGTCCAAGATGGCTCCTTTGTTGAGAAAAATCCCTGTTTATGTTGTTATGAATGAGGATGTTGCTTTGCTTGGGGCTGCTAACTTAGCTTCAAAGCTTTAGATTTCTATTATTTTTCCTTTTTTTCCGACATTTATTACTTTTGTCTTGCCTATTTTTTCTTCTATGCCTTCTGCTTCATGCACGTGTCCGCAGATTAAAATGTCTGGTTTGAATTCATCTACTGCTTTTTTCAGTCCTGTGCTGCCGTCCATTGGTATGATTCCTGCTGTTTTTGAGATTTTTTCTATCATGCTGTCGCTTGGGTGTACGTGTGTTACCATTATTTTCTTGGGCAAGTTTTTTATTCTCTCAAATCCTGTTCTTAGTGCATAGAATATCTCTTTTTCACTTAACTGGCTCAGGCCAAGGTTTGCCCCTCCGCACCCGAAGATTCCTACATCTCCTGATTGTAATGAATATGCATGCAGATTTGTGAATCCATACAGGTCTGCTAAGAACTGGGTTGTTGCAGGCAGTTCATGATTGCCTGATAATATCAATACTTTTTGTCCTTTTTCCTTGAATATGCCTATGATTCCTTCTGTCTGGCTTTCCTCTACCAGGTCTCCGTTTAGTATGACTAAGTCTACTTTTTCTTTTTCAGCTTGTTCAGCCAATTGCTTGGCTATTGTCTGGTCTCCGTGAAAGTCGCCTGCAGCAAGTATTTTCATTTTTAACCTCGTTTAGAAAAAAGCTTTATCTCTTGATTAATCCACGTTTTCTGGCTAGGTCGACTATTGTGCTTGGTCTTCCTTTTTTCTCGCCTTCGTAGATTATGAAGTCCATTTTTTTCTTCACATTTATGTCCAAGTTGTCTATTTCTGTCATAAAGCTTTTTCCTGTTATGTTTGCTGATGTTGTTACTATTGGTTTGTCTAGGTCGTTTGTTATATCGCTTATCCAGTGGTCTGGCCTTCGTATTCCTACTGTGCCGTCTCCAGTTGGATTGACGTTCTTTGCTATTGCACTGTCTTTTTTTAGTTTTAGAATGATTGTGTATGGTCCTGGTAGCTTTGCCAGCCATTCTTCTGCTTCTTTGTCTACTTCACAGTTTGCTCTCACCCAATCTCTTGATGGCGCGATTATGTTGAATGGCAGGTCTTTTTTTTGTTTTGCTTGTCTTACTTTTTCTACTGCCTCTTCATTTGTTGCATCGCATCCTATCCCGTAGATTGTATCAGTAGGATGTATGAATACTGCTCCTTCGTTTATTTGTCTGAGTACTCTTGATTTGTTTACGTGGTACTCATCCTTGTTTATCGTCGCCATATTACAAAGTAGCAGTAGAGCCTTTAAAAAGCTTATGATTCAGGTTTATATAAAAATATATAAAAAGAAAAAGAAATTAAGAAGCCAAGAATCCTGTCATGAATCCGCATTCTACATCAGATATGCCGTCTTCATCCATTAAGTTTTCTACGCCTTCTTCTTCATATATGTCTAGTTCTTTTAGTTCCTCAAATAGAGGGTCTTCAAATATTGGAGTTACTCCCACAGTTTATCACCTCTTGTTTAATGCTTTTATTTGTTCGAAAAATAAGTGTTTGATTGTTTGCTGGCTCAAGTCAATCATTGTTTTCACCTCTAAATATTTCAGAATCAAATCCATTTAAATAGGCCACGACAGCTTGTCCAGTGTCCAGTGGTTTGATTATGGGATTATGAGAGAAAATTAAAGAAGTTTGTCAGTCAGTTCTGCGATTTCTTTATGATATTTGACTATAAAAGGAATGCTTGCACTCAGAGCATATGTTATTAATCCTCTATAGTATTCTCTAGGCGGAAATCTGCTATCACCAAAACCATAATCATAAGCTTCTGCACTTTTGATATAATCTAAAATAGGCATACCTAAAGTTAGGATAGGTAGACCTGAAGATATGCAGTCTATTGTGCTCCATAACGCGCCTATTCCGGCGCGCAGAACAGATTTTGCTCTTTCTTCTCCAACTTTTTCTAATATTCTCACTAGCTTGCTGTCTTCACTCATTTTGATCCCCTTGTTTATATGGATTTAAGTATTGCTTCAAGACCTGTGACTATCCCTATACTTGCTGCTGTACTTATTGTAGATTGACCAATTACAAGGATATATGTGTTAATTATGTCTCTGGCGCTTAGTCTTTTTTCTTCAGGAACCCTATCCAAATAGGAATATATGCCATAAACAGGCATAAAGTCTTTTATTTGGAGATATGGCTCTTTTGTTTTGTCTTCACTCATTTTGATTTTGCCCCCGATAGTAATAATCTGCATGACTCCCGATTGATCTGCCAGCTTCATAACCCGCAACACCACAGAGTTCTAACGATATTATTGTGCAAGCCAAATCAACAAGCAAATGTGGCGGAGTGTAATTGGGCATATCAGGCCGGTAATATAAGAATAAACTAACTGCTGTTGTGCCTATTGCTGTTCCTGCTATTCCTCCAATTTCAGCAAGTCTTTGTGTTAGTGTTTTTTTGTTGGTACTTTTACTGTCTTCACTCATCTTAATCACCAAATATCTCTACCTCTCAGAACTACTTAAATCATAGTTGTTATGATAAATAACAACAGTTTTATATACTTCGGCCAAGTCCCACTATCTATGGCAGCATTTGAGGAAAGCCTGCAGAAATCAGGGCTTACAGGCAATGAAGCTAAAGTTTACTTAGAATTGCTTAAGCGTGGCTCTAGTTCTGCTAATGCTTTGGCTAAGAAGATTGGTATGGATAGAACTCTTGTTTATACTGTTTTGAATCATTTGATAGAAAAAGGCTTGGTAAATTATGTTGTAAAATCCAATAAAAAGTTTTTTTCAGCTTCAGAGCCAGAAAATCTGTTGAATCCTATAAGAAAAAAGGAGGCATTTGTCAAGGATTTGATTCCTGAATTAAAAAAAATTGAGAAGATTCAGGAGATTCCTCAGGAAATTAAGGTTTATGAGGGTAAAGAGGGTTTGAGAGTGCTGATGAATTTAATGCTTAAATCAAAAGAATACTGTGCTTTTGGTTCCACAGGCAGGGCGTTCTATGCTTTGTATGAGATTCCAAGGATTGCTAAGCAGGTTATGAAGTCTAATACCAAAGTAAGAATAATAGGAAATTCTAAACTAAAAGGCACTCCGCCTTTTGCATATAAGAGATTTGAGTACAGATTTTTAGACATAGATAGCGAAGCCACAACAAATATTTTTGATGATTATGTTGCTATTCATCTAATCAAGCAAAAACCATTAGTCATAATCATAAAAAACAAGTTAATAGCACAGACTTACAAGAATCACTTTGAAATTCTTTGGAAGATTGCTAAGAAATCCTAGAATTCAGTCAATTTCTTTGCATAACTAATGATTGTTGTATTTCCTTCTTTTCCAGTTACCTTATTTGCGATAATAAACTGTGCCTTACTCAACTTCTCTATTCTTCTCTGAAATGTCTTATACGCGCCTGTTCCGCCTTTTTTCTTGTAGATCTCAAACAAGTCTCCTATCTTATTGTCACTGTTCTCTTTCACAATATTAAGAACCAATCTAGTATCCTCATCTAAATCAGTTGATTTTTTGATTTTGAAATCCTCTAATTTATCTATTGCTTTCTGTGCATGTTCTTCTGTTATCTTTTTAGAGCTCAGGCTCTCTGCAACCCTGCCTGCCTCTCTTAGCAAATAAAGTCCTGCTCTTATGTCTCCTCTCTCAGTAGATGTTTTTGATATCAAGCTAAATGCTGCATCATCTAATACTCCTGGAATAAATGCATACATTGTTCTCTGCTTAAGTATCTCAGATGTCTCGCGTTCATCATATGATTTGAATTCTATTATCTCTGGCAATAATCTGGATTTAATTCTGTCTTCTAATTTATCAAGCCACTCTTTGTAGTTTGTTATCAAGAATATGCTTTTCTTGTAAATATCATTAAGTATGGAATAAAGAAAGTCAAAATCTTCTACTTTGTCTATTTCATCAAATGCAAATACTATTGGCTTTCTGTTTGCCATGTTTTGCACTACCTTAAACAATTCTTCTGTGTTTTTATTTTGAGTAAACTTGTAACCTAGTTGATGACATATGTCTACAATTATTTTATATGTGGTATTTTTCTGCCAGCAGTTTATGTATATTGGAACTACTTCGTCTGTGTTGTACTCCAGATCTCTGAATATCCATTTTGTTGCAGCTGTTTTTCCTATTCCAGGTGCTCCGCAGATGAACAGATTCTTTCCATTTCTGTTCTGCATGAGCGGCTTGATACTTAGGATTATCTCCCTCTGCTGCCCTTCTCTAAAAGGAAGTAGCTTAGGAACAAACTCTGTATCTAAGGCATCTTCATTCTTGAACAGGCTTTCTTCATCCCCCAATATACCGTCAAATAAATTCATATCCTGAAATTATTTAGTAGCTTATTTAAGCTTTATTGTAGTAGAGAAATCACTTTTTGGTCTTTTTAACAGGCTTTATTTTCTTGAATCCTGTGTACTTATGAAGCACTGTTGGAATATCTACAGAGCCGTCTTTGTTCTGGAAATTTTCTAATATTGCCACCATTATTCTTGATGTTGCTATTGCAGTATTATTTAGTGTATGAACATTTGTTTTAACTAATTTTTTATCAATTGCTTTCATGTTTAGTCTTTTTGCTTGATAGTCTGTGCAGTTGCTGCAGCTTCCTACTTCTTGGTATGTTCCTTGTTTTGGCATCCAGACTTCTACATCTATTTGTTTTGATTTAAGATTTCCCAGGTCTCCAGAGCACATCTCAAGTAACCTGAATGGCAGGCCAAGGTTTTTAACTAGTTCTGCAGAGTTTTTTAGGATTTCATTAAAGAATAGCATGTCTTCTTTTGGTTTGCAGATAACAATCTGCTCAATCTTGTTGAATTGGTGTGTCCTGAATAATCCTTTTGTGTCTACACCATGACTTCCGATTTCTTTCCTGAAGCACATGCTGTATCCTGCTAGTTTTAGTGGTAATTTATCTATTGGAATGTTTTCATCCATGTATTGTGCTATGAGGCTGTGCTCGCTTGTTGCAATAAAGTATAAATCCTCTTTTTCTGCTTTGTACATCACGTTTTCAAAGTCATCCAGCTCTACAACACCTTCATATGCCGCCTTGCGAAGCATCAATGGCGGTTCTATGTAATCAAAGCCTTTTTTTATTAAGAAATCAATTGTATATCTAATAAGTGCTTGATTTAGTATAGCTAGTTCATTCTTAATATAGTAAAATCCTGCTCCAGAGACCTTAGCACTCCTTTTGAAGTCTGCAAGCCCGAGTTCTTCTGCCAGTTCTCCGTGTCCTTTTATCTCAAATGTGAATTTCTTTGGTTTTCCTACTTTCTTAAGCTCCTTGTTGTCTTTTTCATCAACGCCAATAGGAACAGAAGGGTCAAGCATGTTAGGAAGGTTCATCAAATACTTCTTTATCCCCCACTTCAAGTTTTTCATTACTTCTTCTATTTCTTTTATTTTGTCTGGTATCTCTGCAGCTGCTTTTATTTCCTTGTCTGCTTTTTTGCCTTTTTTCTTTAACTCATTTATTTTCTTGGAAAGCTGATTCCTTTTAGCCCGTAAAGCATCACTTTCCTGCTTTAGTTTCTTCCATTCTGCGTCTTTTTTTAGCAGGTCATCAACTACTGGAATCATCTCTTTGTCATATCTGTTCTTGAGATTTTTCTTTACTAATTCTGGTTTTTCCCTTACTAAATTTATGTCAAACATATCCTGGCTTCATAGCTTATAGTATATATACTTTTCTGTGTCGCAAAGCTTATATAACCTCTTTGCTTTTGTGGAATTTTATAAAAAAGGTGGTATGTTGCCTAAGAGACCTACTGTTTTGATTATGAATAAAGAAAAAGGAGATTGTCTTGTGCAGGAACTGCGCGAGGATTCTGCTAAGAATGCTTTTGTGTGTGGTGTTGTAGAAAATGCCTTGAGAGCTTGCGGTGTTTCTGATGGAAAGATTCCTCATGGAATGCATGGCAAGGTTTGTGAGTATATTTATAATTTAAGGATTCCAGAACATGACAAGCCGTATGCTATTGCAAAGGTTCTTTATGGCACTAGGTCTTGAATATCCTTATTTTTTCTCCGTATTTCTGGGCATTCATTATTGCTTTTCCTAGTGGATTGCTTTTCTTGATCCTGATTATGCCTTTTTTGCCTATGTTAAAAGTAGCTAAGTACTCGTTTGCAACGTAGATGTCTACATCTTTTCCTTTCAGGTTTTCTCCGATATATATCTCGATATATTTGCTTGCAAAATTAAGTTCATGATGAATTTCTTTTCCTTCTGGTTTTTCTGCTGCAGCTTCCTCTGCTCCTAATTCTCTGATATCTAGCCCAATCCCTAATCTCTCCTCTAGTTTGGATATGTTTTTGCCTTCTTTTCCTATTATTCCTGCAATGTATTGTTTTGGGACATAGACTATTGCTTTGTGTTCTGATGGCATCTCTATTTTCATTTGGTCTGTGTATTTCTGCATTGCTTTTTCTATTGCATCTGCTGCTAGTTTTTTTGCTCCAGACATTTTCTCAGCTGTTTCTGTTACAGGAACAACTACTGTTTCCTCTCCATATGAGTATATTTCTGCTGCTGCTTTGCCGCTCTCAAAGTCAGACACTACAATAACAGGTCTTGCTAGGTCTGCTTCTGTCATTCCTGAGGGCACTTTGACTACCATCTCTATTGCAAGAACTTTTCCTATGCTTCCGTTTTTGATAAATACTAAAGTGTCTATTACGTGCGGTATCACTCCTAATTCCAATTTGCCGATAAAACGTTGTATTGCATCTAACGGATTTGTTCCGTGGATCACGCCTACCATGCCTACTCCTGCTAATCTTAGGTCAGAGTAAAGTATGAAGTCTGGCGTGTTTCTCATTTCATCAAATACAGTGTAATCTGGTCTAGAAAGAAGCAGAACATCATGCACCTCTTCTGGTGTTCCTCTGCTTATTGCTAGTTGTGTGATTGTGTCTGGCAGTACAAGGTCTCTTGGTGCCTCAACTGTCTTGACGATTTTCTGCTGGTCTGCAAAGTACTCAGATAATGCCTGCGCAAATGTTGTTTTTCCATGTCCTGGTGCTCCTGCGATTAGTATTCCTTCTGCTTGTTCTGCAACTCTTTTCTGCATCTTTTCGCTTAGCCTGTAATCTGCAAGGCTCAATCTCTTGATTGGTTTTACTGCTGTTATCTCCCAGCCGTCTGAGAATGGCGGCCTGGTTATTACAATTCTGTACGGCCCTAATTGGATTATTGTGCTTCCTTCTCTTTCTATTTCCAAGAACCCGTCTGCTCTGCTTCTTGCTTCTTCTATTATTTCCTGGCTTATCTCTTTTATTTTTGCTGCTGTTAGTTTTGTTTTTGCCAGCGCAACAAACTGCCATTTTCCTGGGACTCCTTTTTTTGCCATTGGCAGCACGTTTTCTCTTAAATGCACTGACATTGTTGTTGTGTCAAAATAAGTTTCAAGTTTGATTTTTTTTCTGGGTCCTGTTTCCATTGGCACCAGGACAACTGACATTCCTTTTGCTTCTGCTACTTTTGCCTGTACTTTGTCTGATGTCATTAGTGTTGCGTCTTCATCCCAGGCTAATTGTCTTATCAAGGCGTCTATCTCTCCTGTTCCTGCGTATTTTATTTCAGAAGAAGTTGGTCTTTTGCCGGATATTGTGATTTTTATCTTGTTTTTGCCTGCTGTTTCCTGTATTTTCTTTAGTTCATCCAGCCCGATTAAACCTGTTGACCTGCCTTTGTTTGCCTGGTTTTCTAGTTCTGCAAATACTGCTTCATGGAGCAGGAGTTCTTTTCCTTTTAGTTCTCCTTTTTCTATATGCTGCCTTAAGGCTCCTTCTATTATGACTGATGTGTCTGGGACTATTTTGTTGTTCATTTTATCACGCTTCCTATGAATGCTTTTTTGTCAAGGTAATTCTTGATTTGTTTTAGTTTGTGCCCGTTTATTATGGCTACCTGCATCTTGAGCTTCTCAGCAATCTTGCTTGCCACTGGGTCAAATGGCGTGTGCATGCCATACTCAAACTCAGGAGGTATTATTTTTCTGTATTGTTTCCAGCTTACCTCTTTTAGTGGTTTTGCAAATGTGTGTTTTGACGGGTCTTTGTTGTATACATAGTCAATGTTTGTCAGATTTAGTATTTTTTTAGCCTTAAACAGCTTGGCCAGCAAAACTGCGTCATAGTCACTGCTGCTTCCTGGCTTGTATCCTGCTGCAACAACCACTGGTTTTGTTGTATTTATTTTTCTGGTTGGGTCTTTTATGACTTTTGCATAAGCATGTTCGCTGAATATTGTTCTTATCAGGTGTGCGTTTAGTCTTGTGCAGTGTATCCCTAGCCAGTCTTTGTCTTCTTGCTCTACTTTTGCTATCTGTCCTGCTGCTTTTGCATACTCTCTTGCTATGTATCCTCCGCCTGTTGATATTATGAATTGGTACTTATCCTTGTAGCTAAGTATTATTTTCCTGAAGTCTTTCAAGAAGTTTATATCTACTTTTTCTGGTATTATTATTGAGCCTCCTAGGCTTATCACAAGTATCTCTTTTTTCATTGATATATGAGATTTCTTCCGAGTATTTAAGGTTTACTCAATGAACTTGACCATCTTCTTTGCTTTTTTTGGTTTCTCTATTTTAGAGAATATTGCTACAAGCAATACTATGAAGAATGTGCTGAAGAATACGCTTGGCGCAAATAAGGTCAGCGGTATCTCTGTTACGAATATTCCTAGTTGTAATGCCACCATTAGAATAACTAGGCTCTCTACATCTACTGACAGCATTGATGAGCTTATCAATGCAGGCATTTTCATCTTGTATTTTCTCATGTATGAGTATGTTATTATGAATCTTATTGATGCATATGCTAGGAATATCAGTACTGCGAGTATTATGTGCTTCCATATCTCTGCGAGGTTTATTTCTAGTCCAAACCATACAAAGAATAAGGGGATGAATAGTCCGAAGCTTATTGATTTTATTTTGTCTGAGAAGCTTCTTGTTTCTGCAAAGGGTGTTCTTGCTATCAATACTCCTGCTATGAACGCTCCTAGCACGCTTGAGAATCCTATTACTTCTGTCAGGTATGCTAATGCAAGCACCATGATTAGTGCCATGACAAATTCTCCTTCTTCAACATGCATTCTCATGACAAACTTGGATATTTTTGAGAGGAAATATATCAGGCCGTAGGTTACTGCAAGGAATAATATTATTCCGCCTGCTTTAAATAGTATATCTCGCAGGTTTGGGCTTATGAATAGTGTTGCTATTGTGAATAATAATAGTCCCAGTATTATGTTTACTATTGCAGAGCGCACTGTGATTTTTCCTAATGGCCTGTTTATGAGGCCTTTTGAGATTAGTATTTTTGCAGGCACTCCTATGTCTACTACTGCAAATGCTAATCCTAGGATTACTGCCTGGAAAATGCCGAATTCAAGTCCAAAGTATCTTGGCACAAAATAAAAAAAGGTTGTCATTAGTGCTGCTGTGACCAGAAGCAGTGTCAGTCCGATTTTTAGTGCTGGTTTGTCTTTGTAGATTTTTCCTATGTCTTGTTGTTTCATTCCTGCTACAAACAGGATTAGTACAGAGCCGATTATTGCAAATGCTTCTATGCTTTCTGCATGGACAAGATTTAGTATTGAAGGCCCGAATAGAACTCCTGTCAATAGTTCTCCTATTGTGCTGTCAAGCCCGATTCTCTCAAAAAGAGCGCCTATTAGCTTGGCAGTTAAAATAAGTATTAATAGCAGTAATAATACGTTCTCTATCATAGTATTTTCATGTGCCTCAGCAGTCTGCCTTGGTCAATTACCCCCACTACTTGTCTTTTCTTGTTGAGTACAGGCATTTCATTCACCTCTACTCTCACGAATTTTAGCGCAACATCCATTGTTGTGTCATTCTCAAAACAGATCACGTCGTGTTTTCGCATTAATTCTCTTGCTGTTTTTGCCCAGAACTTTTTTTCAAGGTCAAATGCCAGCTGAACTCCTATGTCTTCATAAAGCTTGTTTGGCACCAGCATATAGAACAAATCATTTTCATGTATGTCTCCCAAAAACTTGTTGTTTTTTCCTGCTACTATGAATATGTCTGCAGTTGGGTGTTTTTTTGCTGCTTTTAGAAGTTGTTTTTTTGTTGCAGTCGGCGGGACGCACACTGCTGGCTTCATTACTTTCTTTATTAGCATTTAATTACCTCTTTTTTTAATATTCTATTTGTTTAAGTATAAAAATGTTACGCCGCGGATGGGATTTGAACCCATATATCCCGAAGGAAACTGGATTAGCAATCCAGCGCAGTACCAGGTTGTGCCACCGCGGCATAGAGTTATATGACTTGGTAGATATTTATAAATCTTGCCATTGAGAAATAGCTATTTCTTGACCCTGAAGCCGTGTTTTTCCAGCTCTATGTTGTCTTTTCTTCTTGATGGTTTGTGTGTGGGTTGTTTTTGTGTGGGGGATTTGATGAAGGTAAGATATGCAACTGTGCTGAATAATGCTGCCACAGCAAGTATGCCTGGCAAAAGCGCTTTTGTGCTGGGTATGTACTGCAGTATTGTTTTTTCGCTCTCTGGTGTTTGTATTTCTGTGTTGATTTCAGGTAGTTTTAATGTGGCTTGCGGGTTTTCTTGCTCAGTTGATTTTTCTTGTTTTTCTTCTGTTTGATGGTTTTTTGTTTCTGCTTCTTGTTCTGTCTCTGGCAGTTTTTCTTGTGTTTGCTCAACCAGTGTGTTTTCATATGCTCTTCTGGCGCTTCCTCCTCCGCCTCCTCCTGCTGCGCTGCGTGAACTTTTTGATTGTCCGAACACGCCGAACATGCTGAAGCTTGTCAGGTCTGCTGTTACATAATTTGCGGTGGTGTTTACTGTGCTTCCTGGTACCATGGTCCATCTGTTGTTGTTGTATCTGTATATGCGCAGTGATGCTTCTTTCTTGATATTGTTTAAATCTGCAGCAGTATAATATATTGTCAAGTTCACAGATTGGTTTGGCACAAGGTTTGTGTTGTTTGTTATTTCTATGAATTTGCCTATGCTTGCTTTTCCATATGGCGCGGTTCCTTGCATGCTGCCGTGTGTTATGTTAAAATGTCCTTTGTAATCAAAGCTGGTTCTTAATGTGTTTATTGTGGTGTTTTGTATCTGGTTTTTTGCTGCAGGCAGGCCTCCTTGTATTGTTATTTCTTTTGTATTTCCGAGGAATATGTTGTTTGTTGCTGTAATGTTGAAGCAGTTTACGAAACAGATTCCTTGTTTATTTTGTGTTATGTTGTTCCTGTTGAATATGTTGTAATTTGTGCTGTCCATATAGATTCCGTTTGTGTTGTTGTATACTTTGTTTTTTCTGATTGTGTTGTTGTGGCCTCCTGGTGATACAAAACCTGCTATTAAGAAGGATTGGTTTTGAAGAAAAATTCCATATGTGTTATTATATATTGTATTGTTTTCAGCAATAGAGTTATTTCCCAGAAGTGCAATCCCTACGTCATTATTGTATACTGTGTTGTTGTATATCCATGCCCTGTACTCTGGAATCAGTGGTGGCTGCAGGTCTACTGTGGCTGCTATGATTCCATAGCCATATGTTGAAAGGTTCGTTCCTCCTGTGTGCCCATATGCCACATTGTTTCTTATTATAGTGCCATTTACGCCCATGCTAACTATTCCGCCAGGCCCAAGGCTGTTGCAGGTATTGTTCTCTACCAGGTTTCCGCTGCCTATGTTGTATATGACCAGGTCTGCTGATGCACTGTTTTCAAAATAATTATTTTGTATTGTCCAGTTATATACTCCTTGCTGTCCTATCATTCCGAATCCTCTGGGAAAAGGATCAGAATGATTGTAGAAACTGTTGTTATACACCCATATATTTATTGTGTTTATTCCATGTATTCCTTCTCCGTTGTGTATGAATGTGTTGTTTGTTATGTTTGCATTTTTGAGATTGCGGATATATATTCCATATGACCTGTTGTAGTTTTGTATGGTGCATCCTGTTATTGAAATATTATCAAAACTATTCGCGCCTATTGCATACAGCCCGTTTGCAGGATTATTGTTGTTTATTGTTGTGTTTTGGCACACTAATTTTATGTTGGATTTGTTGAATGTTATTCCTGCTATCGCGCCGGTTACATTGTAGAATCCAGTGCAGAGATATGTGTTATTGTTGATAATTTGCCCGTAGTAGGGGGGTAAAATATTTGCATTGCTGTCATTGCAGTCTGCTATGTTTCTTTGGGGGCATTCAGTCAGGTCGCCTGCTGTGAAAAGCTCGAATACTGCATCTGATTTTCCTCCGTCTATTGCTGCTCCGTTCTCAAACAATTGTCCGCTTTTGTATGGGTCTCCTGATTTGTTGTATATCCAGCAGTGGGGATTTTTCCCTGCAGGAGGGCTTCCTACAGCTAGATAATATGTTTTTCCTCCTCCGACATTGAAATTTACTGATTTATAATGCCAGCCTCCGTTCGGGCCTTGGGGTATTTCATCGCGTGGTATGTTGTATTGTGCAAGAAAGTCATTGGGCTTGTTAAGGTCTGCCCTTACCTGCACTGTTATGTTGTTTATGTTTGGAAAGCATCTGTTGAGTCTTACGCCGACTCTGACAATTGCAGCATCTTTTGCTGTTGAAAAGCTCTGTGCAAGAGTGTTGCTTGTATTCACTGTTTTGTTGATGCTGTAGTGGTTGCCTCCGTTCCTGTTTCCTGTTGCAGTTACATATTCTGTTCCAAACCCGTCTCCGTCATTGTCAGTGCATGCAGCTTGTGCAGAATACAAAAATAAAAGAAATATAAGTATTGTTAAAAGGCATACTCCTATTTTTTTCTGCACAGTTTCCCCTCTTTTCTGCAATTCTTTAGTTCAGAATGTTTTATATATAAATCTTGTCATTAAAGTAAACTTTATAAATAAGCTGGAATTCTTTAGCAGCATAGCGGGGTGGGGCAGTGGTGCTTAAGCAAAACTGCTTAACCCGCCCATTCAGGAGTGCCCGGAGTGATTTATTCCGCAAGGGATAATCCTGGAAGGCTCATATGCACTCGTCTGAGAGACCCTCAGGTCGGTGGTTCAAATCCACCCCCCGCTATTTTTTATTTTCTTTCTTTTCAAATATTCCAAGAAGAAGTGCTTTGCACAGTTAGTGCCTTCGGCAAATTATATAGTGGTAACTGTCCGAAGGACTCAAACCAGGAATCATAATTAAAGAAATTCACTCATAAGCCTTTTCCCTGTTCGTGTCTGTGTGCAGTTTGTGGTGTATTTGTTCTTTTATGTCGTTGAATGCCTTGTGTATTGCTCTTGGCAGTTCAAAGTCATGTGATCTGTTGCTCTCTATTGTTCCGCCAGGGTATATTGCCTGTACATGCAGTGAAAATTTCTTCTGTTCTCCCTCTTTTTTGTAGGTCTTCACGTGAACCTTTAGGCTTGTAATGTTTTTAAGGTCTCTTTTTATTTTAGTGTAGTTCTCTGTTGTCAGTCTCTGCACTGTCTCTTGCTCCATTGGCTCTAGTTCCTTTAGTCCTATGAATTGGATTATCTCTTGGTCTGGTATTTCTTTTGCCATAGTAGGTTCTTTTTTATTGCTTGTATTTATATTTTGTGCAAAAATTTAAAAACAGTAATACTATAACTATATTTATGGTATTATTATGTGGTGTTGAAGAAGCTGGCCGCGGTCCTGTCATAGGCCCGTTGGTCATGGTAGGTGTATTGATAGATGAAAAAGACGAAGATAAACTGCGTTCTATCGGTGCTAAAGACTCCAAGCTTCTCACTCCAAGAACAAGAGAGATTTTGTTTGACCAGATCAAGGGAATGGTCAAGGCGCATAAGATAATCATAATTCCGCCTGCAGAGATTGATACGGTCCTGCTATCAAAAGACTCTAATCTTAACTGGCTTGAGGCAGACACTTCTGCTAAGTTGATAAATGCGCTAAAGCCAGACAAGGCTATTTTGGATTGTCCTAGCCCTAACCTGAGGGCATACAAGGAGTATATACGGAAAAAGTTAGATAACAAGAAGGTCGTGATTGTTGCAGAGCACAAGGCAGATGTAAAGTATCCTGTTGTCTCTGCTGCCTCTATCCTTGCCAAAGTTACAAGAGATAGGGAGATAGAGAAAATAAAGAAAAAGATTGGTATTGACTGCGGTTCTGGTTATCCTTCTGATGAGATTACAAAAGAATTCTTGAAAAAGCACTATAAGGATTTCCCTGAGATTTTCAGAAAGACCTGGGCCTCTTACAAAAAAGTTGCAGGCCACAAGAACCAGAAGAAACTAGGCGAGTTTTAATATATCATGACAATAATAAGAACAAAAGAATTCATTCTAAGGCCTATTAATTTGTTAGATGCAGAGCCCTATTTTGAGGTTATGCAAGATGAAGAGACAAAGAAGAATCTCACGAGCGTCCCTAAGAATTTGTCAGAAGCAAAGCAAGAAATTAAAGGCCTAATTAAGCAGATTAAAGAAAAGGATTCAGAGATTTTTACAGTTGAAATTAATGGAAAATATGCAGGAAATGTTCTTTTACAGCATCAGAACTGGAATCCTGCTTCTGATGAAGGAAGGGTTCATATCTGGATTCATCCTGATTACAGGGGAAAAGGTCTTGCAACAAAAGTTCTTGCAGTAGTTGTTAAATATGGCCTGAAAAATAAGTTCAAGAGAATATTTGCCCAGTGCAAGGCTCATAATAAAGGTGTAATCACTGTACTGAAGAACTTGGATTTCAAGAAAGTAAAAACGCATTCTGTAGAAAATAGTAAAAAGATTCTTTGGGTCAAAGAATAAAGCCCCTTTTCAAGAGTCTATAATGCAGAAAAACCAGAAAAAGCTTGACGAGTTCTGAAAAGGTTTATATACTTGGATTTATTTTTGTGTCTTTAGAGGTGATATGATGGACGAGCGTAAGTTGTTGCTCATTGCCTTGTTGTTTATTGCAGTTGTTAGTGTTGTTGGTATTGCTACGATGATGAAGTCCAGTAGTACTGCTTTTGCTTGGGGTAATGTGTATGAGAATGGCAATGGTTACAGGAATTGTTATTGTCATAATGGTGAGTACATGGTTGCCCAGCCAAGGGATCCTGCTTCTGGTATTTATGGCAAGGAAGTGAAGTTCTTAGGCCCTAGGACCCAGAATGAGTGCATGTATGAATGTCAGAATTTGGGTTACATGACCCATTATTGGACAGATCCATATGCTAAGAGCCCTACCTGGCCTAGAAGCGGCTGGAATTAATTCTTTTTTTATTTTATATAGTCGATAAGCGAAGCCTTTATATACCTTTGTGTTCTAGCAAAATTTAGATGACAGAAGCTATAGCTACTGAGAAGAATAATATCACAAAGATAAATAAGCTGGTTATGGACGGGTTTAAGTCCTTTGGAAAAAGGACAGAGCTTTTGTTTGAGCCAGGATTTAATGTAGTCCTGGGGCCGAATGGCTCTGGCAAGTCTAATATCTTGGATGCTTTGTGTTTTGTTTTGGGTAAGTCTTCTTCAAAATCCTTGAGAGCTGAGAAATCAGCTAATCTTATCTATAATGGCGGCAAGGCGAAGAAGCCTGCTAATACTGCTGAGGTAAGTATTGTGTTTGATAATAAGGAGCGTATTTTTCCTGTAGAAGAGGATTCTGTCAAGGTTTCTCGTATTGTCCGGCCTGATGGCGTGAGCAGGTATAAGATTAATAATAAGAACAGGACAAGGCAGGAGATTGTTGATATGCTTGCTCTTGCTAAGATTTATCCAGATGGTTATAATATTATTCTGCAGGGTGATATTGTCAAGCTTGTTGAGATGAGTCCTGTAGAAAGAAGGCAGATTGTTGAAGAGATTGCAGGCATCTCTGTCTATGAAGAGAAAAAGCAGAAAGCATTGAATGAGCTTCAGAAGGTTGAGGACAAGCTTAATGAGGCTGAGATCATACTCAAGGAAAGAGAGACTTACTTGAAAGAATTAAAAAAAGACCGAGATCAGGCTCTTAAGTACAAGAGATTGAGTGATGATATCAAGAAAAACAAGGCTTCTTATTTGAAGAGAAAGATTGACAAGAAAGAAGATGAAAAAACAAAGCTAGAGGAAAAGAGCTCTAAGAACAAGGAGCGTCTTGAAAAACTTAATTCTCAGATTGATTCTTTAAGAAAAGAGATTGCAGAGAGAAAAGATAAGATAAAGCAGATTTCTGATGAGATTGAGGAAAAAGGAGAGGTTGAGCAGGTCAAGCTTCAGAAAGAAGTGGAGAAGTTAAGAGTTGACTTGGCTACTAAAAAAACAAGAGTCAGTTCTTGTAATAATGAGGTTGCGCGTATTGATCAGAGAAAAGAGCAGCTTAAGAAGAATCTTGAGGAATTAGATGGCAAGATTGATGAGCTAAAGGGTCAAAAAAAGGAATTAACAGATAAAAAGAAGTTTTTTACTAATGAGCTCTCTATTTTAGATAAGAAGATTTCTGATTTTAAGAAAAAGCATAAGCTTGGGGAAGATTCTGGTTTTGAAAATAAGATTGAAGACCTGGACAAGCAGGCTGATGATATTCAAAAGAGTATTCAGAATTTAAGAGAAAAGCAGCAGGATTTCATCAGGGGTAAAGATAAGTGTGAGTTTCAGCTGCAGATTATTGACCAGCAGATTGAAAAGGTTCTTGAGCTTGAGAAAGAGCATAAGAACGAAATTGATCTATTAAAGAAAAAGAAATCTCAGTTCAAGAAGCTTACTCTGGAATTAAATGAGTTGTTGAATGCTGATTCTGCTCATGCTAATAAGCTGGCTGATGCTAGAAAAGAGGCTTTCAAGCTTAATGAGAAGATTGAGAAGCTTCAGATTAAGAATGCAAGCATTAAAGAGTCTATTTCAGCTAACATTGCTGTAAAAAAAGTCTTGGAAAATAAGAATAAGCTTGGCCAGATTTATGGCACTATTGCAGAGCTGGGTACTGCTGACAAGAAGTTTTCCATGGCTTTAGAGATTGCTGCTGCTAAACGGATTCAGAGTATTGTTGTTGAGGATGACAAGACAGCTGCTAAGTGTATTAAGTTCTTGAAAGATGGCAAGCTGGGTGTTGCTTCTTTTCTTCCTTTGAATAAGATTAAGCCTGCAAGTAAGAATGCTGAACTAAGTAAGTTGGCTAAGCAGAAGGGTGTTCACGGTTTTGCTATTGATTTGATTGAGTTTGATACTAGGTTTAAGAATGCGTTTAGCCATGTTTTTGGCAACACGTTGGTTGTTGATAATATTGAGACTGCCAGAAAGATTGGTATTGGCAAGGCCAGGATGGTTTCTTTGGATGGTGATCTTGCAGAATCATCTGGTGCAATGATTGGCGGGTTTAGGCATAAGAAAGAAGGCAGTTTCAGGCAAAAGGATCTTTCTGGTGATATTTCTGATTTAAAGAAAGAGTTGAAAAAGGCTCAGAAGTTTGTTGAGGATCTTGAGAGCGAGCGTTCTGAGAATGAAAAGAAGATTTATGCTACCCGGGAATTAAAGGCGAATCTTGAGGGAGACATAATTAAGACAGAGAAGTCTCTGCATCTTGATTCTAGTGACTTGCAGGCTAATGAAGCTTACAAAAAAGAATTGCAGGAGACTATGGAGAAATTAAACAAGGATATTGCTAAGGTTGAGGATGATATTGCTGAAGAGACAGAGAAATTAACTGGATTAAAAGTTGAGAAGCAGAAACTGCGTGTTGAGATGAATGAGTTGCGTAATCCTAGGTTATTGGCTGAATTAAACACTTTTGAACAGAAAAAGAAAGAGTTTTCAGAAGAAGTGATCAAGATTGATGCTGATTTAAAGAACATGTCTAATCAGGAGAAGGATATTGTTGGCAGGGATAAGGAAAATACTGATAAGATTCTGAAAGAGCTGGAAAAAGAGGCAGGCACTTTCAAGGCTGAGATAAAGTCTTTGAATAAGGAAATCAAAGATCAATCTGCTGAGCTTAAGGTTAAAGAGACAGAGCAGAATAAGTTTTTCTCGCAGTTTAAGTCTTTGTTTGAGCAAAGGACAAAGCTTAGTGATGAGATTACAGAGCAGGAGAACAAGATTCTTGGTTTGCAAGAAGGTTCTAGAAAAGAGGAACTGACAATTAATACTTTCTCTATTGAGGAGGCTAAGGTTAAGGCAGAGCTTGCTGGTATGAATGCTGAGTTTGCCCAGTATGAGGGTGTTGAGCTTGATATGGAGAAGTCTGTGGAAAAGCTGAAAAAAGAGATTTCTGATTTTGAGAAGATGATGGCTAACATTGGTAATGTTAATTTGAGGGCTCTGGAGATTTATGAGACAGTTGAGAAAGAGTATACTGTCTTGATTGATAAGAAGAATAGTCTTGTTGGTGAGAAAGATGATGTCATGAAGATGATGGAAGAGATTGAGACCAGCAAGAAAGGCTTGTTCTTGGATGCTTTAGGGGTTGTTAATAAGAATTTTGTTGATATTTTCACTGCTTTGTCTACTAAGGGCGAGGCTTTCTTGGAGTTAGAGAATCCTGAGAGTCCTTTTGATGAGGGCTTGAGGATTAAGGTTCGTTTGACTGGTAAGAAGTTCATGGATATCAGGAGCTTAAGTGGCGGAGAAAAGACACTGACTGCTTTGGCTTTCTTGTTTGCTATTCAAGAGCATGAGCCTGCTTCTTTCTATATTTTGGATGAGGTTGATGCTGCTCTTGACAAGGCGAATTCCCAGAAACTTGCTGATTTAATACGTGATTATTGTAACAAGGCGCAGTATGTTGTCATCAGCCATAATGATAATATTATTTCAGAAGCAGATGCCTTGTATGGTGTTTCTATGCAGACAGATGCTGGCTTGAGTAATGTTGTGAGCCTGGATATTAGCAAGGCTAAGAAGATTGCTACTAAAGCTTGAATTCTTTGAGTGTTTTTAGGACGTTTTTTTCAGTTGTTTTCCAGCTATGTTCTTTGATTATGGTTTTTCTTGCCTCTTTTCCTAGCTTTTCTCTTAGTTTCTTGCTGTCAACTAGTTTCTGAAGTTGTTTTTGCATTGCTTTTGTGCTGTGCATAGGAAACAATAGCCCGTTTTTTCCTGTCTTGACATAGTCTGCTATTGAGCCGGTTGGTGTCACGACTACTGGCAGTTCGCAGCTCATTGCTTCCATTGTGGATAATGAGTTTGTTTCTGTTAATGAGGCGTGTGCAAAGATGTCCATTGCTTGTAAGTATTTTATTACATTGTTTGTTGCTCCTGTTTGTATTGTGTTTTTTCCTGTCTGTATTTTTATTCCTGTGCCTACTATTAATAGTTGGAGGTTTTCTTGTTTTAGTTTGTTGAATGCCTGTATTAGTGTTGGCATGTCTTTCTCTCTCCCTATCCTGCCTGAGAATCCTATTATTATGTCTTTTGGGTTTAGTTTTATTTTTTGTTTTGCTTGTTTTTTTGATTTTGCTGGCTTGAATTTGTTTGCGTCTACTCCTATTGGTATTGTTATTTTGTTTGTTTTTATCTTATTTGCAGATAATATGCCTCCTACTTTATCTGATGGCACTATTAACAGGCTGCATTTGTTGTAGTGTTTTATTGCTATCCTGTGCACTATGTGTCGCACTGTTTTCTGGAAGTGGCTTACTGCTTTTGAGCTTAAATCCCATTCTATGTTGTGTACATAGCTTAGCAGTGGTTTTTTCTGCTTGTGTGCTGCTTTTATTGCAGTCATTCCTATTGGTCCTATTGTTTGGTTAAAGATTATGTCTGCTTTTGCCGCTTCTTTTTTGATTAGTTTTTTATTAATGTGTGCAAAATAGATGTCTCCGAATTTGATTGGTATTAATGGCAGCCTGATTATCTTGGTTCCTTTGAATCTCTTTAGTTTTCCTGGGAATTTTGGTGCTATGACTGTTACTGTGTATTGTTTTGTTAAGCTGGGCAGTAGTTCTGATAAGAATCTGGCTATGCCGTCCCATCTTGGTAAGAAGCAGTCTGTTGTTATCAGCAGTTTTTTCATTCTATCTTGTCAAAGACTTCAGCGTATTTGCAGTTGTTGTTCCATCCATTGATTACTGCTTTGAAGTATATCATCCATGTTATTGGAAATATGAGGAATTGTGTTGCGGGCAGGCAGGTCTGGCTTTTGTGCACATCTGTGGCCTTTATTTTTGTGTGGAATGTTGTTGTTATGTTCACGACAAGTCTTGGCACCATTCTTTTTCTGAATCTGAACAAGCTCCAGATGTCAAATGAGTATACAGGGCAGGTTATCTCTTTTTTGTGTATCATTTCTTTTATCAGGTGGTGTATTGCTAAGTGGTCTGGGTGTGCGTCATTTGCTCCGTGAGTGAATATTTTTTCTGGTTTTTCTTTTTGTATTATTTTTTTGAGTTTGGATTTGATTTTCAGGTCTTTTATTCCTTGAGGGAATCTTCCTTCTTTGCAGTCAAAGAACATTACTCCTTTTCCCCCTAATATCTTGTCTGCCTGTTCTGCTTCTTTTTTTCTTTTTTCTCTGACTATTTCTGGCTTTAGGTGTGGCGGGCTTAGTTCTCCGTATGAGAAAATGATTGTCTTGATTTTCTTTTCTTCAAGGGCATATTTTGCGATAGTTCCCCCTGCCCCAAATGTAGGGTCGTCACTGTGCGCCCCTATTACAAGAATTGCTGGTTTTTTTGCCATTTGTTTGTATGCGCCGACTGGGATTCGAACCCAGATAGGCGGCTCCCTTCATGTTGAAGAACATATGGAAGGCCGCAGTCATGCCATTAGACCATCGGCGCGTTATCGAGAATAATTGTGAGTGTCTTTAAAAAGATTTCTAATCTCTAGTCATCATCCATTCCAGTGCAGAATACTGCATATACTGGCCTGTGGTCAGAAATAGCTTGTTTTGCCGCGTCCATGTCCATTCCTGTGTCAAAATAGTGTATTCTGCTTAATCCAGTGTATTCTTCTGTGTTTGAATCAAAGATGATGTTGTCATAAAGGTTTCCTGTTTTTCCTATTGTGCTTTTTCCTTCTTGTATTGCCAGTGTTATTCCTGGTATTTCTTTGATGTAGTCAAAATTATAGTGTGTTGGTTGTGTGTTAAAGTCTCCTGTTAATATCAAGTCATTTTCAGAATCATCTTTTTCTTGGTAATATTCATAAACGCTTGCTATTTGTTTCATCTCTCCTGTTCTGTCTTTTGCAGAGTCTCCGTAAAGGATGTGTACTGTTAATATTGTAAAGTCAAATCCTCCTGACTTAAAGCTTGCATAGTATGGCTCGCGGATGAACTTGTCGTATTTATCATAATATGTCTTGCCTTCTGAAATCACTTTTATTTTTTCATTAAAGATAAATGCATACCTCTCTTTCTGCATATTTCCTACTTCCTCACTAACTATGTAATTATATCCTGGAAGCATTTGTATTGTTCTATTGAGAATTATAGGATTTCCTAGCACTTCCTGCACTGCAATTAAGTCAAATTCAGATAAAACAGCTGCTATTTGTTTTATTTCTTCATCTGTTCTGCTGTTGTCTGAGAATTTTCTGATATTGAATGATGCTATTGTGATATTCGGGCTGCAGTGTTTTATTTGTGGTTCTTGTGGAATCAGTTCAGCTATGTTTAATCCTGTTATTCCGCATCCTGTTAATAGTAGTAGCATTAAGATGATTGCTTTTTTCATAAATTGTTTGCTGTGAATTGGTCTTTATATGCTTTTCTGAAGATTTCCTGTAAATCTTACGATACTTGTTTTTCTATGTTAGAAATAAACTTGTCTATGTCTTGTAGTTTTATTGCTGCTCCGCAGGCATGTTCGTGCCCTCCGCCATAGCCATTTACATCCATTAATGCTTTTTCCACTACTGGTTTGAGGTCTATTTTCATTGCTCTTATGCTGCACCTGAGTTCTCCTGATTTTTCTCTTCCTAATACTATAACTCTGTCTGGAAACATATACAATAACTCATTTGCAAGGTCTTTTGTGAGGCTTAGCTTGTCATCTGTGTATTTGAAAAGCATCACTTTGCCTTTTTGCTGTTTTTGTTTTAGCACTGTTTCTTTGAGTTCTTCATATGCCTTGTTTATTTTTTGGTATTTTTTGTAGATGAGTTTTCCTTTTGGCGTGCTTTGCTCTAGTATTTCATTTGGAGAGTCTATTCTTGTCATTACTTTTATGCATTTTAGCACATCTGATGTGTTTCCTTTAAGATTAAATGAGAAAACTTTGTTTAAGATGCTCATTTTTGTCTCAAATAGTATTTCTCTGGCTGTTTTGTACTTCTCTGGCAATAAGTCCGGGTATTTTTTCCTGAACTCATCTATAAAATCAGGCACGTACCAGTCTCCTAAGCATCCTACCATCGCAATCCATAGGTCTTGCTGTACAACTTGGTAGCATAGGTATGCTACTGGAATATTCAGGTTCTCATCTTTTGTTCTTGGATTAAAGTATTTTACATTGTCTCTCTGGACTACAGGGTGATGGTCTATCCATATTACAGGAACACCTGCTTGGTCTATGAATTCCTGGTCAACCATTGCTATGTCCAGCACAAATACCTTGTCCGCTCCGTAATCTTCTACTTTTTTTGCATGCAGTTCTGTAAGGTTTGGTTTTGCTTTTAGCACCTGTCCTTTTCCTTCTTTTACATATCTGTAGAATAATAGAAAGCTTGCAAGCCCGTCTTGGTCATCGTGGAAGAAGAATAATGGCCTCTTGCAGGTATCTAGTTCATCCTTTATTTGTTGTATTTCTTTCTCATTGAGCATATTTAAATGAAAAGGCAAAAGGTTTTTAAATCTTCCTTAATTTCTTTTTTGTTATGGCTTTGTGCGATGGCTGTGTTAACAGCAAGAGTTTTGGAAAAAAATGCTGGTATTATTGGGAATTAAAGAAACAATGCTCTCAGTTCAAGAAACATCATAGTGCTGAGCCAGAATTCAAGGAAGAGGAATGATTTTTGCCTTCTCTAAAGTTTCTTTAATTAACTTTTGAAGATCTAGTTTGCTTTCCATCTCTTTTATTTTTTCTAGTTTTGCTTTTGTTTCAGGATGTTTTGCTATCAGGAATGAGCAGCAGTCAGAATAAGGCAGTATTGATGTCTCAAATGTCTTGATTTCTTTTGCTATGTTGATTATGTCTACTTTGTCCATGCCTAATAGTGGTGTTAATACTGGTTTTTTTGCAGCATCATACAATACTTGCAGATTATCCAGCGTCTGTGAAGCCACTTGTCCTAGGCTGTCTCCTGTCACAAGGCCTTTTGCTTTCTCTTTTTTTAGTATTTCTTCTGCTATCTTGAACATTACTCTGCGATAAACAATCATTCTGTATCTTGCAGGTACTGCTTTGATGATTTCTTGCTGTAATTGCTTGAATGGTACTAGGTATAGTTGTGTTTTTTTCTTTGTAAAATTAGATAGTATCTTTGCTGTCTTTACTACTTTGTTCTCTACATATTTTTTCTGCAAAGTTTGGTTGTGGAAGTGCACAAATACTACATCTGCTCCTTTCTTGAGCATTAGATAGCTGCTTACTGCAGAATCTATTCCTCCGCTTAATAGTGATATTACTTTCATTTTAGTAATTCCTTGAGATACTTTATCTCTTTTTTCATCTGTGTCTCATATTTTTCTATATCTATACCAACATGCTTTTGCTCCCCTTCTTTAATCAAACATATTCTTTCAATTAGCCAGCTGATTATAGCTAATATTCTGTATGCTTTTGAGATTTGGATTATCTGTCTTTCTTCATCTGTCTGCCCAAATCCATACGCTATCAAGAATTTGTCTTCTTGTTCTTTTGTGATGTGGTTTTCTGCTATGAATGTCCCAAGATCAAGGAAAAAATAGTTGTAAGTTGCTAATTCCCAGTCTATCAAAACAAGGCCCTTATTCTGCACAAGAAAGTTTTCAAAGACTGGATCATCATGGATTAGATGCGTTCTCTGGTATTTCTCAAGAAGTGGCTTGATGTTATCTACTTTTTCTTTGATTTGATTATACAATCCAACCGCAGAAATATGAAATTCTTCGCCTCTTTTTTTGCTTGTTTCTAATATATTTTTTTTGCACCAGTCACTTATTATTTTTGGCGGCCTGTCTTTTGATTCGTCTGTGATTGTATGAACTTTTTTCATCAAATTCGCAATCTTAACAAGGAGATCATCTGATAATTCTTTTATTGGTTGTCCTTCTATAAATTCTTGAATCATGTAATTATACTCTATGAACTTTTTAGAGGTATCTGACAAGAGTGCTTTGGGCGCAAACTGCCCATCAAGTTTTTTAAGTATGGCATACTCTTTTTCACAATTGTCAAACTGCAGATTAGCATAAATCCTCAGCACAAATTTCCCTTTGTCTGTTTCTAGAAGATAATTCAGATTGTGCGCACCGCTGCCGAGTTCTTTGCATGATTTTATTTTGCAGTTTAGTTTAAGCTCAATGTGCGTTAGGAGTTTTTTTGGAACTTCCATTTTATAGATATTGTATCACAACATTATTTAAATATTTTGTAAGCATCTCCAGGTTAATGAGGGTGCCTTGTATTAAGTGTAAGGGCAGGAATCCTGCTAATTGTGGTAGGACTTTTTGTCCTATTGTGGCTAAGTCAGAGGCTTTATTTAAAGTTAAGGATAAAATGAATAAAGAGGATTTCTTTGGTGCTAGTCCTGCCCCTTTTGTTGGTCGTTTTGGTTACCCGCATATTAATGTGGGTATCTTGAGTCCTCCTGAGCAAAAGCCTGATGCCTGGCTTCATGATGCTCCCTTGCATTGGTCTAAGGAAGAGTTTAAGATTCCTCAGATTGTTGATTTGCGTTCTTCTTTGATTAACTCAAGGTTCAAGGCTTATGTCAAGGAAAGAAATGACAGATTATTGGGTATTACTCAAGAGGTTGGCATGGCTTCTAAGCCTGTTGATGTTGAGGTTAATCTGAAGAAAAAGCCTGTTTTTCGTTTGAATACAGATGCGCATATGGCTCCTACTGGTCCTAATGCTGACTTGAAGAAGATTGAAATAACTTCTAATCCTAAGATTCATACTAAGGTTGAGCAGGTTGTCTCTGATACTGGTTTGAAATCTGTTGATGGCTTGAATTACCTGTACAATAAGGGTTTTGATGAGAATTTCTTGAGTAAGTTATTGAGTGTTGGCACTTTAGGGTTTAAAGATAGGAGAAAACTGGTTCCTACTCGTTGGAGCATTACTGCTACAGATGATACTTTAAGCAAGAGCATGATGCCTGAGATAAGGCAATACCCAGAATCAGATTATTTAGCTTACTTTGGTTCATACTTAGGAAACTACTACCTGATATTATTCTTTTCAGAGTTTTGGTCTTATGAATTGTTTGAGTCTTATCTGCCTATGGCTGGCTGGAACCCAACTAATAAGCTGGATTACACAACAGATACAGAGGGTTTTTATGGCAGGAAGGATTATGCCGAGAATTGTGTTGGCGGGTATTACACTGTGAGATTAGCTCTTGCTGAAAAAATGAAGAAAATAAAGAGACAAGCTTCTGTTTTAGTGCTAAGATTCATCACAGGTGAATATGCTATTCCTCTAGGTGTCTGGGTAACCAGGGAAGCTGCTAGAAAGACATTAAGCAACAGGCCTATTCGGTTTAGTGATAAGAAACTTATGTTAACTTATGCAAGAAATCTTATCAAGAAGAAATTTGGTGTTGATATTGATTTTATTTTTAAAGAAAGTGTGTTGTTGAAAGAATTGGGCAAGCAGAAGAGATTAAGTGCGTTTATATAAAAAAAGAAAAAAAATAAATTTATTCTAGCTTTCCGTCGATTTCTTGGGCTAGTTTTAATAATTGTTCTTTTGTGCAGAGCTGTGTTGATGCTCCGATGTGTGTCAGGAACCTTCCGTGCTGCCAGACTATGTTTTCTCTCTCGATTTCTTGGTAGCAGTAGTTTTTCTCTCCTACGTCTGTGGATGGTTCCATTCTTCGCATGCTTATTCCTCTCTGGAATTCTCTGTCA
Organism: Candidatus Woesearchaeota archaeon; assembly: GCA_019323015.1. Lineage (GTDB taxonomy): Archaea > Nanobdellota > Nanobdellia > Woesearchaeales > ARS49 > WJJT01. Next base: position 35,360 of record JAHWHY010000007.1, on the reverse strand, counting down.
GCTTCTTCTGCATTATTCCAGTCTCTTGCTTCAAATCCTGCTGTGAATCTCTTGTTGTTTTGGTCTGTGTATGACACCCAGCATGTTTTCTCGCTTGATTTGTCTATTACTGTTATTTGGTCTGCGCTTAGTCCGCAGATGTCTGCGAATTTTTCTACTGGAAGCAGTATGTCGCACACTGTTTCAATTTTCATTCCTTGTTTTGGGAATGGTTTGGGTGGTTCCATTTCTTTTTCTTTTACTTCTGGCGCAGGTTCTGGCGCTGTTTCTTTTTTTACTACTGGTGCTTTTTCTTTGTCTGGTTCTTCTGCTTTTTTCTCTGTTGTTGGCTGGCAGGCAACTAATAGAACTAGGCCTAGTACCAGTAAGATTGTTAGTATTTTTTTCATATTTATCACCCTCCTGTGTATGTTTTTGATTATAGTCTATATAAATATTGTGCTTTGCATCACCAATAAATATTTATATCTGGCCTTTAACAGGAATCTTATGGAATCTCTGAAAAGGAATCTTCAGGATCTTGCAGTTGCATTGGATAATCTGCGCTCTAATAATGTTGCTTTGACAAAACCTTCTAAAGATGCTATGCTTACTGATTTTAAGCGTAACCAGGATGATTATTTCAGGAATGCTGTTTATACTGCGATTCGTTTTATTGAGCGTGATGCAGGTAATCTTGGTACTGTTCCGCCGGAGAATATCAAGGATGCTGAGCAGATCAAGGCTCTTTCAGAAAAACTTGCCTTGACAACTGATGTCAGTGAGTTGAAGTTGATTGTTGAGCACATTGCTGAGCTTGCTGCTAAGATTAAGCTGCCTAAGAAAGCAAAGATAAGGATTCCTTTTGATATAAAGGCAGATGTTGAGGCTGATTTAGCAGAACTTCAGAAGTGTTATGATTCTGGCTGCTACAGGAGCACTGTTGTTTTATGCGGCAGATTATTGGAAACTGCTCTGCATAGGAAGTATTTTGAGGCTACTGGTAATGATTTGCTGGAGAAATCTCCTGGTATTGGCCTTGGAAACTTGATAGCTAAATTAAAAGAGAATAATGTTGAGCTTGATCCTGGCTTGAGTAACCAGATTCACTTGATTAATCAGGTGAGAGTCCATTCTGTTCACCAGAAAAAGGATTTGTTCACGCCCAGCCGTGAGCAGGCGCATGCAATAATGCTCTATACAATGGATATTCTGGGTAAATTATTTGGAAAATGATTCTAGAGATTGTCGCAATAATTGTTGTCTCGCTTGTTTTCTTAGTTGGATTGATTCTTGCAGCTCTTGGTTTGCCAGGTGCTTTTGTTGTTTTTGCAGGAGCAGTCTTATACAATCTCATTACTTGGTCCTGGACTCTTTCATTTGAGATGCTGGGTATTCTGTTAGGTCTTGCTATTTTAGCAGAAGTAATAGAGTTTGTGTTTGGTTTGTTAGGTGCAAAAGTTTTCAAGATGTCTCACTGGACAACTTTTGGTTTTATTGCAGGATTGATTATAGGCGCAATCGTAGGAGTTCCAATCCCAATCATCGGTTCTGTTGTTGGAATGCTTGTTGGAGGTTTCTTAGGAGCCTTTATTGTATCTTATATTGAGAAGCAGAACTTAAAGAAGTCCTTGAAAGCTGGTTTTGGTGCTTTTGTGACAGGTATTGGTTCTATTATGCTTAAGTTGGTTATTGTTGTGATTATGATTGTTATTTTCTTTGTGACTGTTTTATCTTAGTTTCTCTTTAAACTCTTCTAGTTCTGTTTTGAATCGGGTTAATGTCTTTTCTAGATGTGGAATCTGGCTTTTGATGTTGTCTGCAGCTTTTTCTAGGATATCATCTCCTTCATATTCTTCTGTCCATTCTAGCTCAAGTTCTCTTACATCTATTTTCTTTTTCTTGCTCACTGCTTTTCTTGCTTTTTTCCATTTCTCAAACAGTTCTTGTGCTCTTGTTGGTATTTGTGATGGCTTGACATCAAGCATCTTGGCTATTTTTGCCGTTAGTTCTTCTTGTTCCTGTCCTGTTTTCTTTGCTGCGTGCCCTGCTGCAAATATGATACGAACAACACCATCTTTTACCTTTGTTGTTTTCAATAATTTGATTTCTTCAGTCTCTATTGTATTATTAAGATGTGTTCCACCGCATGCCTCTACATCTACTCCTGGAATATCAACCACGCGTATGAATTTTCCAGGCACTGCTCCGCCTTGGTATAGTCGCATTCCGTATTTTTGTTCTGCTTTTGTTCTTGGCATGAAGCTTAGTTTGATTTCAATTGCTTTTTGGACTATTTTGTTTGCTTCTTTCTCTATTTTCTTTAGTTCTTCATCTGTTATTCCTTGGTAATGTGTTACGTCTAGGTATGCTTTTGTGACGTCTTTTTTTGCAGAAGCTTGATTTATGTGTTTTCCTAGTACTTTTCGTGCTGCTGCATTCACTATGTGTGTTGCTGTGTGGTGCTGTGTCAGTTGTTTTCTTCTTTTGAGGTCTATTTTCCCGTCTACTGCTGCTCCTTCCTTGAATTTTGGTTTTTCTTCAAGAACATGAATTACATGAGTGTCCTGTTTAAACACGTCTATTACATTCGCGCCTGCAATTGTTCCTGTGTCATGCAGCTGCCCCCCTGATACAGGGTAAAAACATGTTTTATCAAGCACCACATTATTGCCAACTACTTTGAGTACTTTTGCTTTAAAGTCTACTTTTTCCCAGTCATCAAAGTACGTGCATTGTGTCTCTGGAATGTCTCCTATTTTTACTTTCTCTTCGCGTTCTGTTGTTGTTGCTTGCTCTGCTTGTTCATGTTTTTTAGCAACTAATGCATAGAAATTATCAGGAACCTTTATTTTTTTGCCTAGTTTTTCAGCTTCATCCCTTATCAGTTCAGGTGAAATTCCATTGCTATCATATAATTCTATTAATTCGTCAGTATCAATTTTCTTTTCAAGTGCTCTTTTTACTATTTCTTGTGTTTTTTTCTTTGTTGCTTCGTATTTTTCTTTCTCAACAAAAATAATTTTCTTTATTCCTTCTAGATTCTCACTTAGTTCTGGGAATAATGGCTTCAGGTATTCTGCGTGCCATTTGCATACTTCTGATACATCAATGTCCCAGTTTTGTTTGTCAATGAATCCAAAGCATCTTCTGAGAATAACCCGGAGATTGTACATTCCTCCTACATTGCTTGGCAAGACTCCGTCTGTTAATGCAACTAGTAATGCTCTGGAGTGTTCTGCTATTGCATATAGTGCTACTATTGGCATGACTTTTTCTTTTAATTCAGTTACTTTCATTCCTAGCTTTTTTGCTACATCCTGCCATGCTTTTTCAATATCAGGTGCTTCTTGTACATTTAGGTAAGGTGATAAAGGAACGAATTTTTGCATGAATTCAGCATCAATCTTTACTTTTGTTTTTTTCTTGAGTTTTTCTATTACTGTTGGGAATGTCGCATCATATGCTGTTGGAAGTCCTTGTGTGAACCATGCTGCTCTTTCATGTCCCTGTCCCATGTCTAGTACTTTAATTTTCAGTTCATCCTGTCCTTCTGGTGTGTTTTCATACTGCATGTAGACTTGGTTGCTTACCTCTAGTCCTCTTGAAAAGAATTCTACGCATGGACCGAAGTTTCCTCCTCCTGCCCAGGCATCTTCATGCACTGTTAGTTCTTCTAGTGGTATTCCCATTCCTTCCTGCAGCCAGGTCATGTGATCTTTCAGGTATTTGTTGACATCATACTCTTTTGGAGCCACGAAAGCGTGTTCTCCTAGCATTACAAACCCTACAAAGTGGCCTGTTATGCCTACATTATCAATATCTGAAAACCGAAGGCAGAACTGGGGTATTACCAATGGGTTTGCTGGCGGTTCTACCTCTCCTGATACTACAAATGGCTGGAATGCTGCTATAGAAGCTATGGTAAACTCTGTTGTTGGGTTCCAGCGTGCAACTACAGGGTATCTTTTTACTGGTGTGTACCCTAGTTTTTTGTGTATTCTTGAGTATTCTTTCCATACCTTGATGTAATCTAGTTTTTTTGTTGCAGGACTGTCACCGATAAATCTGAATCCTCCTGAGCAGGCTGGTTCTCCGCATATTTTTTGGTTTTTGTTGACTGTCCAGAATTGCTGCCCGCACTTGCATTTTTTCCTTGTAAAGCCCATGGATTTTAGGGTTTTTATAGGGTAATATCTCTCATAGTCTTTTGTGCATTCTGATTTGAACCATTTTTTGAGTTCTTCGTCTGTTTTAAAGTATTTTTTTGCAGAGCATTTTTCTTTGCAAAAGCTTTCTGTTGTTTTTTTCTCTTTGTGCATATCTTGAGAATTATAACTATCTGTTTATAAAATTTATTAAAAATTAAAGAAATAAAGGCGATTATTTATCTTTTTTTTCGCCTTTTGCTTTTAGTGTTATGTCATCGCTCCAGATATATCCTATCTTGTCTTTAGAGCGGTATAATTGTGTGTGTGCCTCTATCGTCATTTCAATAGTGTCTCCTTGTTCTATTGCTTCTTCTAGTGCAGCTAATGGCTTGCTGCTTACTTGTTTTACACTAACTACATATCTGCCTTCAGCAGTGTCTACTGTCAGAACATATGTTTGGTCGCCGAATTTGATGCTTTCATTGCCGAATATTGCTCCGCTTGATTTCTCTATGATTTGTTTTTGCTGTACTAGTGTTCCGCCTTCTTTTTCAACTGTTCCTGTTATTATTTTTGGTTTTTCTACGCATCCTGTTGCTAGAGCAAGTGCTAATCCGCATATGTAAAGTCCTTTTCTAAAGTAATTCATTTTATCCCCCCCAATAAATGGTATGTTTGGATTATTTAAAAAGTTTTAGAAAAAAGGTAATAAAAAAAAGAAATTTAGTATTCTTCTTCTTGGTTATTTCTTCCCAGTCTTGTGAAGCCAATCACTAGTCCGATTATCACAAGCAGTACTACTAGTACAAGCAATAGGATCTCTAGTGCTTTCCTGATTTTTGCTGTGTTGCTGCTTGTCTGGGTTAATTCTTGTGCTTCTGCTTCTCCTTCTGCTGCTGGGCCGTTTTCTGCGATAATCAGCTCAACAGTTGCTTCTTCAGGTACTATGCAGCTTGAGTCTTGTTCAAAGTTGACATATACTCTTTCTGTTGTGTCATAGTGTCCTTCGCCATATTCTACTGTTATCTCAACTGGGTGAAGCCCGTCTGTTCCGCATTTTGGCATTCTCAAGTAGATTTCTTCTGTTTCTTTTTCATCAAAAGCCTCTATTTCGTTGATATAGGTTGTTGCTGCCAATTCAAAGTCAGGGATGTTTAGTTTGACTTTTACATCTTCCTGTGTTTTTTCTCCGTTGTTCTCTACCCTTATTGAGGTCATCAAGGCTTGTCCACCTTTGACTTTTGTTTCAGGGTAGAAGATTATATCTTCGATTTTTAGGCTGTTTCTTGGAACATCTAGTGTGATTGGGTATCTTCCCACTGTTTCAGCATCGTTCCTGTCCATTGCAAATACTCTTAGCAGGTAGTTGTCTGTGTCAAATTCGTCTGAGAACTCAATCTCAAATTCAAATTTTCTCACTTCGCCTGCTTCCATGTCAAATGGACCTTTGTGGTCTTCTGCTCGTTCAGATAGTGAGTATTCAAAGCCAGATACAAAGACCTTGATTTCCATGTCATCAATGTCTTCTTGTGCTTCGATTAGAACGTCAACATCGTATCTCTTGTTTTTTTCTACATCAAGTCTTGTTACTTGATCCTGTCTCAGCTCAACTTCGTCAAGCTGTACTTCGTTTAGTGTTATTGGCATTGCGCTTGCTGTTGCAGCCAATGCGATTATTGCCACTAAACAAAAACATAATATTGCTGAAATTTTTGTTTTCATTGTTTAAATCCCCCCAATCAATGTAAAATGATCGTTGTTACCACTCATAAAGAGGTAAATATATTTAAAGCTTTCGGTCTTGTTAGCATTGTTGAGTGGCAACGTGCTAAATCATAAGCAATAGCTTTAAATCTTGCGATTTATTATCCTTCCCTATGTCAGAATCAAAGACAGAGTACACAACAGAGAATTCTCCTACATGTTATTTAGTAGAGAAGTTAAAACAAGCAACTGGTTTTGAGCCAGACAGGGATCCTGATATTTTTATAGGCAGTTTAGCACAGGGCGCGCTTGAATTCCTGTGTGGGGAAGAACCTGCTACGTTCTCTGATCCTTCTAAATATTACAAAAAAAATCATGTTTTTAGAGACAATGAACCAGTGTTTAAGTGCAATGATGGCTCCGAAGAGTCTATTCCTGGGGTTGCAACACTTTTTCCAGTAACAGGTGGTTTTGTTATTGCTGTAAATCCTTTCAGGCACAATACAGAAAATGACAAGATTCGTTCTAAATGGCATGAGTTGGCTCACACTTTGTTTTATAGATGGGATGGAGAGCTTCTGGTTCCAGAGTATGAAGGCAGGGGCTGGCAGCATACTGAAAATGGTGCTAGACTAGAAGAAGAGATTTGCGATAGGATTATGCACTGGGTTTTTTCAAAGCCTCTTGTCTTGCTTGGCGGAAGGCCTGCAGAGCATTATAGCCTTGTTAAAAAGCTCAAAGAAGAAGATTGCGATGTGGAGTATATTACAGACGAAGGAGAGTTTGGGCTTTTGCTCCAAAAATATCACTACATGCCCTGGCGTATTAAACGGATTATTCCTTACGATCTCGTAATTATGGATACTGGATTGATCACAGACGAAATTGTGGCGCATGAAAATAAAACAACAGGCCCAATGGATATTATAAGAGATAAGTTAGGGGAAGAGCGTATTGTTCACGGCTCTAGAGCAGAGTATTTCTTGAATGATTATTTTTTAGATGATGTATTCGGCTTTGAAAATGGACTTGGTCCAAGAGATGATACTGTCATACTTCTTGCTGATGAAGATATGGCTGATGCAGTGCAGGATGTTGTTGAGACTAGAGAAAAAAGAATTCTTATTCGCAAATCGTATGATATTGAAGAAGTTGTTGCAGAGGTTAAGAAAGGGCTTGGTGACAGATTCAGGCCTCTTTTCACTCCCAAACATTTTTAAAACACTGCTTTCTACTATTGTTTTATGATAAGACAGCCGATTGTGGCTATCATGGGCCACGTGGATCATGGAAAAACACTATTGTTAGATTCCATTAGGGGTACGGCTGTTGCTGCTAAAGAGCATGGTGGGATAACTCAGGCTATTGGTGCCTCTATTATTCCTATGGATACCATAAAAAAAGTATGCGGTACTCTTTTAGGTTCTTTGAAACTCACTATTCCTGGTTTATTGTTTGTTGATACTCCTGGTCACGCTGCTTTTAACAGCTTGAGAAAAAGAGGTGGAAACCTGGCTGATATTGCTATTCTTGTTGTTGATGTTAATGAGGGTTTTAAGCCGCAGACAATTGAGTCTATTGAGATATTGAAGGCTTTCAAGACTCCTTTTATTATTGCTGCAAATAAGATTGATCTTATACAAGGCTGGCGTAAGGAAAAAGGAGAGTCTGTTTTAAAGAAGATTTCAGAGCAGAATGATCAGGTTCAGCAGGAGTTAGACAAGAAAATATATGAAATCGTAGGCAAAGTCTATGAGTTTGGCTTGGAGGCAGAGCGTTTTGACAGGGTTAGTGATTACACAAAACAGGTTTCTATTGTTCCTACATCTGCAGTTACTGGTGATGGTGTTGCAGAATTATTGATGGTTATCACAGGATTAGCGCAGAAGTTTCTTGAGCAGAAGTTAGAGGTTGATATTAAGGGTGCTGCACAGGGAACTGTTCTTGAGGTTAAGGAAGAGAAAGGTCTTGGCAAGACAATGGATACAATCATATACAATGGTTCTTTGAAAGTGGGAGACAGTATTGTTGTTGGCGGAATGTCTGGTCCGATTGCTGCTAAAGTTAAAGCCTTGTTCCTTCCAGCTCCATTGGCAGAGATGCGTGAGAAAAGAACTAAGTTCAAGTCTGTTAAAGAGGTTCATGCTGCTAATGGTGTTAAGATTGTTGCTCCTGGCACAGAGGATGTTGTTTCTGGTATGCCTGTGAAAGGTGCTGGTGATGATATTGAAAAGACGAAGGAAGCTGTGCAGAGTGAGGTTAAGGAGGTTTTGACAGAAGCTACTGCTAAAGAAGGCATACTGATCAAGGCAGATAGCCTGGGATCACTGGAAGCATTAGCGGTTTTGCTTAAAGAAAAAGATATTCCTATACAAAAAGCATCTGTTGGAGCTATTACAAAGAGAGATTTATCAGACGCAGAGGCTAATTATGAAAAAGATCCTTTGCGTGCTGTTATTCTTGGCTTTAATATTCCTATGCCAGAATCTGTTCCAGAGCATGTGAAAGTTATTGCTCATCCAGTTATCTATAAGGTTATTGAGGATTATGAAGAATGGCTTGAGAAGACAAAAAAGGATATGGAGCTTGCTGCAATGGGTGTTTTGACAAAGCCTTGCAAGGTTAAGCTGTTGAAAGGTTATGTTTTCAGGCAGTCTAATCCAGCTGTTGTTGGTGTTGAGGTTGTGACAGGAACTTTGACAAATAATATTCAGTTGATGAATCCTGATGGCAAGGTTCTTACTAATGTTAAGGGAATGCAGCTTGAGCAGAAGAATATTGATTCTGCTGAGCGTGGAAAGCAGGTTGCTGTCTCTCTTCCAGATGTCACTGTCGGCCGCCAGATAAAAGAGGGCGATATATTATATTCCTTTATTTCTGAAGAGGATTTCAGGAATTTCAAGCAGTACAAGCAGTATTTAACAGATGAAGAAAAAGAGTTGTTAAAAGAAATCGCAGAGATAATGCGCAGAAAGAGTCCAGTGTGGGGGGTTTAGAATGAAAAAAAGCCTGAAGCCTCTTGCAAGTAAGGATAAGAAACAATTGCTTGCATTGATTAAGAAGCAGTGGGAAGCTGATTTTAAGCCAGAGCTTGTTTTTTTCATCAATGAGAAGCAGAAGATTTATGCTGTTCACAAGGATATTGCTAAAATTGATCTTTCTGGTGCCAGGATTAATACTGTTGGCATGTATTTTGGTGAGCAAAAAAAAGGAGAATTAAGATTAAGTATTGAAGGTTCGCAGTTAATCGGCCCTACTGCAAAAAAGAATGTTGTTGAGCTGGATAAAGAAGAGGTTCTTGAGTGGTTAAGAGGTGTTGACTTGCATAAAGAAGGTGATTGGTCTGGTTTTGTTATTGTAACGCATAATGATGATTTCATGGGAACTGGAAAATACACGCAGGACAAGAGAATTCTTAATTTTGTTCCAAAGGCTAGAAGATTGATTTTAGGAGAATTGCCTTAGTAATAATCGTTAATACTCAATGCCTTGTTTGTCCATTTCATCTTCTGCTTTGGCAACTGCAACTCCCGTTATTTTATCAAACTTTTCCTTAATTTTTTTAAAATCATTTTCGGTTTGAATCATTTTTTTAAGTTCTAGATAAACTTGTCGCACGCGTGTTGCTTCTGGATCAAACTTGGTCGGCCACAATATTACATCACACATAAAACCTTCAATGTCAATGGAATACTTTTCACCAGCGGGCGTTATAAAAGCCATTATTCCCCAACGCCAGTATCCACAATCATGATAAGCGCTCAAATTCACATCATATTTTTTTGGAATTTTTTCTATAAGTTGTTGTATTTTTGATTGATATTCTTCTATTTTTTTACGATATGTTTCTGGATCCATTTTTTTTAAATTCCTCCAACATAATTTATTATCTGAATTTGTATTTTTTAATTTATAAAAACTTTTCGGTATTAGATTAATTCTCGGGGAACTTCCATAGCTTATCTCCGACATAATGCAGGTTCTTAATCACTTTTCCTGATTCTTGTTTTCTCATTTCATGGCAGTCAAAGAGTGCTTCTCCGATTGCTATCGGTTTTTGATTTTTCTGATCAATAATCGCAATAAAGTCTCCTTTGTTTATTCCTTCATCAACTGCCACTACGCCTGGCTTCATTATGTCTGCTCCTGATGCTACAAACTTGATTGCTCCCATGTCTACTGTTATTTTTTTCAAGAAATTATCTTTTAGTATTTGTTTTAGTGTTGGTACGATGAATTCTCCAAAATAAAAAAATACAGGCTCTTCATGCAGTAATATTATTCTGAATTCGTTTGTATGATACTCTACTTGCGCTTTTTTGTCAAAAAAGTTTTCAAGCCCATAGAGTTTTTGTATGTCTTCGTTTAGTTGTTCTATTTCTGATTTTCATAATTGTTTTCTCATCAACATAAGTTTTAAATAGACTTACTTTTAAATTTTTTGTATTAAAACAATTATTCAGCCCTTCGGGCAGTTACAATTATATATTTGCCAAAGGCACAAAATGTGCAAAGCACCAAAAAGATGAAATTAATTTCAGAAAAAGAATGGATAAAGAAAATAGTTGAGTTAGAGAAGGCTTCTAAAAGATCAACTAAAAAGAGAGTTGAAACCGCATTAATTAAAGCAGTTAATACTTGTATTCCTAAGAAGAAGTTTGGTATTCTTTTGTCAGGTGGTGTCGATTCTTGCTTAATCGCCCTGCTTTGCCAGCAGGCTGGCGCTAAGTTTACTTGCTATACTGTTGGTATGAAAGATAGTCCTGATATTCCTTGGGCAAAAGCCTTTGCTAAGAGGTTTAAACTGCCTATCAAAGTAAAGACTTTTGATTTAGACCAAATAGAAACACAATTCAAGAAGGCAAAGAAAGCATTAAAGCACGCAGACATACTCTCAGTAGGTGTTGGTGCTGTTCTTCTCTCAGCTATTGAACTTGGTAAGAAAGATAAAGTAAAGGATTTTTTTACTGGCCTTGGTTCTGAAGAGATTTTTGCTGGCTATCATCACCATGGCGAGTCTGATGACCCGCATGCTGAATGTTGGAAAAGATTAAAGTCTTGCTGGCAAAGAGACTTAAGGCGTGATTATGCAATTGCTAATGCAACTAAAGTAAATCTGCTCACTCCTTTTCTTGAGGATGATTTAATTAAAGAGGCAATGGGTATCTCAATTAAGCGAAAGATTACAAAGAAAGAAAAGAAAATCATCCTGCGGGAGATTGCGCAGAATCTTGGCCTTCCTAAAAAGTTTGCCTGGCGCTCTAAGAAAGCAGCGCAATATGGTTCTTGGTTTGACAAGGCTATGATGAAGTTAGCCAGAAGAAAAGGTTACCAGTTCAAGCAGGTTTATCTTGATAATTTGTGATTTATTTTTATTTGTTATTTTTAGCTTATTTCTTTTCTATATAGAAAGTAATGGTAATAAAAAAAGAAAAATAAAAAGGGGCCGAGGCTTGGTGATTCTGTATCAATGGCATATCCGAAGATAACCAGAGACAAAGAATCACCAGAGGCCCGGCTCGCCCTTTGCTTTATACTTGATGGAGTGGTGCAGTCCTTGCCTTCACTGCAGCTGTTTGATGTTAACGCAGTTCGCGCAAATGCGCATCTTTAAAACCACTCGCAGGTCTGTGGTCTCGGCGTTCTGCCGCATCTTGTTTCCAGGCATCAAGGCCCTTGCGTTCAACTGATGCGCGTCGCTACACAGTCCCTTGCTTGCGCCTATTCCCGTTATTGCGCAGAGGTTCCCAGTCGGATTAACTTACGCACGGTTTTGGCGCCCCGAAAACAACCACAGCCTGGCCTGCGAAACTCTCGACGCTCGGGCGAGCTTCTGACGTCCTTGCTCAGCCCTCGGAGGCAAGTTCGGATCGCAGGCAAACTGCATCTGCAAACCATCTGCAAGAATATGTATCCCTGCTTAAACCGTTCCACCACGCCGAAAGGTGGATTGCAGCAGAACCCGGTGGCCAGTTTAGCTGCAATGTGGGCCGGACCTCAGCAGGAAACAAGTCCTATAAGAGGCCCGGCCTGATCACGTGAAGTTGAAGTTCATGCGGCTTGGTCCTTCTCAGCGGCTCTTCTTGGCCTTGTTCTTCTTCGCGGCGGAGTCCCTCTTGTCCCTTCTCGGGAACATGGGATGACCCCTGCTTCTGGCCATAGTGCCCCCTTTCCTCTCTGTGCGCCTTTGCGATTTGGCCTTGCAACATCGCATTTCTTGGCGCAGGAATCACGGACAGTCCCGCAGGACTGAAAAAGATGCCGGGCTTTTACTGGCCTGGACCACCCCTGGTCAATCGCGCCAGCTTAAAGCCCGGCCCGTCATCACCCCGATGAGACCCACCTGTGCATAAGCACATAGTGGGAGATAACCACCATCCTTCCGGGCATTTTCTTTTAGGCAAAGCATAGCTCGTCTGCTTTGCTCAAGCCAGTTGCCCTTCTGGCTTTCCTCTACGTGTCCTCCTTTCATACGATAATAGGACATAGCGTCCTACTATGTCTTTTGCAAGCCAGGGCCTTGGTGTGGTGGCGACCAACCTGTCCAACCTCTGCCGATGGCTCTGGCGAAGAAGACCCTGGCCTGCGTGTGGGAGGCATTGCATAACAATGCTCCCTGGCGCTCAAACGCCGACCCAAGGTTCCAGACTTGAGTCGGCTGTCGCACGGGGACTCCCAAAAATCCGGCGAGAGGGAATGCCGGATTTTGGAAGGTTTTGGGCAAGACCTGCACAAACCCTTGAAATGAAAGGTGGAAGGTCAGATGGGTGTAGTGCAGGCAAACCTTGAAAGACCTGTTGTCTTTGTTTTGTAAAATATGCCGGCTGGTGGAGAATGGAAAAATTGGAAAGGCATGAGGGTTTTTGAGGGAAAGGTCCAGCCGGCGCCCGAGGGGCATTATCCAGCGCAATTCCTGGGTGTTTCCTTGTTTTTTTTGCCTGTGTCCGATCAGACATATTAAATAAGTACTCCGCGCCAGGACACCGCGGCTGGTTGTGGATAAATAAGGGAGGGAGGAGTGCGTCAGACTCGTCTTCAGCAGTCCCCCCTCCCGGGTCGTGTTGCTTGCCCATCTTCTTCTAGAGCAACAACACTGCTTCTTCCTTGGTGTCCTTCTTCGTCTTTTGGGACATCTTTTTCATCTTCCTGTTCGGTGCTCTGGCCTGTGTCCCGTTCATTTGTCTTCCCTTTCAAAGGACCAAGGAAACAAAAAGGCACCTTGCCTTGATATCCATAGGCAGGAACCAGATTATCGTAGGGTATCTAGCTTTTTTTTTGCTCTGGAGTTCTGGACCTGCCTTTATTTTTTGCGGGCCGGATGTTGTAGCGTACATAAGGAGTTTCGGTCAACCCAGGAAGAGCGGGGTATTGCCCGGCCCGCGGATTCCCAAAACAGGGTCACCATGTGGGTGCATGATGACCCAAGGCGTGAATGAGGAGGTTAGGGCTTATGTTATCAGGCACCTGCCTGATTGTTTTTTTTGAGAGAACGAATTCCCCCCATCAATTCGTTCTCTCTAGTCCAGGACTCCAAGCCCAGACTGAACCAGCTACATGTGAAAGCTGGTTGTTTTCTGGGCCGGCGTTTTGTCAAAGAGAGTTCTCCATTTTTGGAGGTGCCGGCCCGTATGTGAGCAGGTCAGAAGACCTGTGGTTGCTTAAGGACCCGCCCTCTGCAATGAGGGTTTGAATGGAAGGCCTGTCGCACGGAGAGCAGGGGCGGGTCAATATTCAAAGGCAAGGCTGTGCTTGCGCATAACCTTGCCCGGACCTGAAGCCTAGGGCTGCAGGTTGCCACGTCGTGGCGCGACTGCCAAGAGCTCCGTGCAGGTGGCAGCCGCGCCGGTTTTAAGGAGATTATTTTTCAAAACAAGCCGGGCAGCCAGGAACATTTCCTGCTTGCCACATTGCTGCCCGGCTTTGGCCAAGTGACTTTTCCCCAAGCACTTGGCTAGGAGAGAACCCGAAGGTTTTGTATGTAGGTGGCCGGCCTAGTGTACAGAGCATGGCTAAGAAGAAAACTCCGACGAGGAGTTGGAAGATACTAGATAATGTGCCTAGGCCGACCATGATTTGTATGGGGCGAGCCTCGCGGGAAACTCAAGGCTCGCCCAGTGAAAGAGTACCTGGCTCTTTGTGTGCAATTAGGCCCAGGGATTGGAGTTTTCCTTGGAATCCCTGGGCCACCCTAGAGTCGCCTGGTCCACGAGAGATAAGGCATTGGGGTAAGCACCTTTACTTGGTCATGGTTCCGACCCAGCCGTAACCTGACCAGGAAGATTGGCGTGCTCATACCCCGTGCCTTTTGTTGGTTTGGACCGGATCCAACAAGGACCCGGTCCTAGGGAAAGGAGTACCTGCGCGGCGTCACTCACGCAGGGAGGAACCCAAAAGAAGGCGCAGCCTGTGGAGCCCAGGATCTCCTCATTCTAAAAAGAGTGTGCAGGAGATGGGCATCCAACAGGCCGCACCTTTGATTCCTAGTGCAGGTCGCACTCCAAGTACGACCTGCGAGCGGTGTTGACTACGCACCCTGCGTAGGAAAGATTTAAAGAAAACCAGGCGGCCCTTACTCTTTATTGCCTCAGGAAGGGCGAGGCCTTAGCAGAGAAGCACCGGCTTGGGTGAGCCGACCGAGCAGTCGGTTTTTAAGTCCCATCCTTGCTTGCCGTCTCTCTGCATCTTGTGTGCGGCTCTTGTGGTGGCGCAAGCCCCTCTGCACGAACCGGTTCAAGAATCAACTATCTTTGCCTTTAGACCACAGGTTCGCATGTGGTGTGGGCTCCAGTTGACTCCGGCTGCAACCACTGCGCGCACAGCAACTTTTTCAGGGCCGCCTGGTGTTTCCCTAGGATTTCCGACTTTTTCCGTCGGGTATTTTTAAAGAACTCGAAAACACGATACACTACACACTATATTAAGTATGTAGGTTTTCCGCATTCCCCCCATTTCTCGTCGAGAAATGCCTCGCGTTTTCAGGCTTTGATGGCCTTTGTGCCAAGGTCAGTAAGGTGGATAGTCTTCTTCCATCCTTTCCTGTCTTTGGTCTCAACCACTTTCACAAAGCCGAGGCCTTCAAGTTCCTGCTTGTGCTCATTCCCTTTTCGGGCTGAGAGGTGCAAGGACTCGTAGACCTTTGCGACACCCATTCCCGGGTGTGATTTCACAAATTTTAGAAATTTGTGTTGTGTTTTTGCTAACTTATAGGAACGTGATATTGGTTGTAGAGCTGGGTCAGAAGAATCACCTGTTGTCTTCACCCCAGACATCTTGCATATTGTATCAACCTTAGATAATTGTTTTTTAAGGTTATTTATGTTGCATCTTTCCTTGAATACTTTTAAGGATTTATCTTCCTTTATAATATTTTTCATTTTTTGGGCGATTTCTTTGTCACTGACTTGTTGTTTCTTTATTTTTGACATTGGTACTGCCATTTCAAATGGTGCAAAGTGTCTTTCTGCTAGTTTTACTATTGCTGTGCCTACTGGAAGCATTGTGAAGTAGTTTCTGTTGTCTCTTATCTGCATTAGTCCTGATATGCAGTCCACGTCTTGTGGCAGCATTTGCTGGAATGCTATGTTGCAGGCACTGTTTCCAGCCACTACGTCGCTTAATTTAGAGATGTGTTGATCCAGGCATATCAAGCTTATTCCATACTCTCTTATCTCTCTGTAGATCATCTCTGTGACGCTTTCTTTCATGAATTTTGCTCTGTCTTTTAGGAATATGTTGTGTGCTTCATCTACTAGTATTGCGCTCTTGAAATCCTCTGTTCTTGGCTCGTCACTTGCTTTTTTGTATTTGTAGATATAGGTCAGTATGTATTCACAGAAGAATTTTTTCTCTGCAGTGCTTAGTGAATTCAGCTCAAACACGATTCTTTTGTTAAGTAAATCCTCTACTTTTAGTGAGTGTTTGTTTTTGGAGTTTATTGCCTCCCCAAAGTGTCCGAATGTTAGGGCGTGTGCAATCCTCAGTGCTGATGTTATCCATTCAGAGTCCCTGCCTCTTTTGCCTTTCATGTCAGCTTCCATCTCTTCCAGCCTGTCTTTTATCTGGTACCAGGTTGGGTAGTTTTTGCTGCCATTATAGACGCCAAAGTCCCTGAATGCTTTGTCTACGGTTTCTGACAGTATCTTGTGCACTCCGTAGCTTGCAAAAAAGCTTTCAGTAATCAGGTCACACAGCAGGCCCACCCATTCTTTTGGGTCTACTCCTTCTGGCGGCTGGTTGATGTTTATCCTGAATAAGTTGCTTACATTTGCATTTCCTACTGTAAAGCACAGCATTCTTTTGTCTAGTTTTAGTAATGGCCTGAAGCTTTTTTTCCAGTCAAAAACTATTACTGGTTTTTTTTTCTTGATGAAATCCTCTAATATGACAAAGGCAAGGTTTGTTTTTCCAGAGCCGCTCATTCCTGAGACACACACGTGCCTGATAAAGTCTTGTTCTCTTAGGCAGAATGGCTTGAACTCTTTGTCAGCGTATTTGATTGTTCCTAGTTCATATGGCCCGTCCAGGTTTTCTGGAGGCAGTAGAAGTACTTTCTCGTCCAGCAGAGAGGTATTTAGTTTTTTCTCAAACAAGGCGTGCAGTGCTTTCTCTATCTCCTGTCTTGTCTCTCTGTCGTCTGATAATTTGTATCTTAGATAGATTGCATCTATTTTCTTGCCCATCACAGGCTTTAGTTTCTTGCATATCTCTTCTACTGTTAGTGCTCTGAGCATTTTACTCCTCTAGTAGTTCTGACATGAGCTGTGTCTTGCTTTCTGTTTCCTTGAATTCTTTTAATCTGTCTCTCAGCTCTTTCTTTAGTATTGCGATGTCTTTCCACTTGTCTATTTTTTCTCTTATCTTGAACTGCTCTATATCGACTTGTTTCTGTCGTATTCTTGCTTTCTCTTGCTCCTCTATGTCTGAGCTGGACAGCAGCACGTTGCTTAGCTGTAGTTTTATCTTGTCCAGCTCATCTAGTATTTGTATGTGCAGCTGTTCTCTTAGAAGTATTTGTTCTTGTATGTCACTTACAGATTCTTTTGTCAGGCTTACTTTGTTTTGTTGAAGGTCATTCAATAGTTCTGATACTTCCTTCTTTCTGCTTAATGAAGGTATTTTTATCTGGTCTATTGAGAATTTAGATTTTGTTTTTGCCATTTTCCACACGTTTCCCTGGGTCTTCCCCCGCTTTCCACTTTTATGGGTAATTGAAAGATTTATTTAAATCTTTTTATTCTTCTATATAGAAAACAATTAACAAAAAAAAGGAGGAGACCCCAGGGGTTTTTGTCTCCTCCTTAAACGGTTAGTGGACTTTACCGAAACGCCACCTTCCGCTGCCGGTCTTGCGAGCACGCGTTTTTTGCCTGCGCCCTCCATTGACCCACCGTTGCTTTCTTCGGTCGTCCACAGGGCCGCCCAGTTCTTCCCTGCTTTCCTCCATCTCCTTTGGGCCCTTACCGTTCGCTTTCCTCATGTTACTCCTTTCCTCTCTGTCTCACTTCCGCCAAACTACCCTCCTGCCAACAATAGTAGTAGCATCACTGCAGTCGACACGACAAGTGAAAACAGCAGTCCCTCCAGCATCTGTCTCGCAGGTGTTTTGGGTTTTGGCGGGCTTTTGTTATCTTCCAAGTGTTCCTCCTTTCTTTGCTATGCAAAGCGATTCTGTTTGAAAAACATCACGCCCCACACAGCAGCTTATCTACACTAGGAACACCACCCAGAACATGATGCCGACGACGCACATGCCTAGTATCATGCCGTCGTTGATTGCCGCAAGAACGCGGTTTTTTTCCATGAGCTCCCTGGTCTCTTCAGCGCGCTTCTTGCTTCCGTAGAAGCAGAGCACCCAGGTGATGATTACGCACAGCAAGAGCGCGCACAAGACTTGGTAAACCAAGTCACACCTCCTTTCAGTCTTCTTCCTCGTCTTCCTTTTCAAAATAGGAATGCATAACCAATAGAAGCACGAGCGCTATTATCAGAACAAGCAGGAGTGGAAGTAGTGTTAGCCCGAACATTTCTTTTATTCTTTTATATTGTTTTGATTCACCATCCTTCTTTTGCAACCGTCGCCTCCTTTCTCTGGCAGCCACAGGATGATTGCCATGCCTGTGAAATATATCAATCCTGTGACTGCCAGTCCAAGCATTGCCCCTGCAAGTACCGCTTCCAAGTGCATCACCTCCTTCAGTCTAAGCGTAGGTTAGAGTGTGGATGATGTGTGTGATTGCACAGATCACCACAACTAAAGTGCCTATGCAAATCACT
This sequence comes from Candidatus Woesearchaeota archaeon, assembly GCA_019323015.1. GTDB lineage: Archaea > Nanobdellota > Nanobdellia > Woesearchaeales > ARS49 > WJJT01. The sequence goes on along the minus strand of JAHWHY010000007.1, from coordinate 17,253 downwards.
GCCTTTGATGTTCTCAAGAACTCCTGGTCATATTTTGGGATTTTGTCTGGCTCCAATTGCCCCTCCTTTCTACGTTAATGCCCAGATGAGCACGATGCTGCTGGTGATTCCGAGTATTGCCAGTACGAGAATCAGCATCCAGAAGAATGCTTTCTTAGCCTCTTTATGGGCTTCTGTAAAGCCCTCCATGTTTGCCCCCTTTCTTTTCCTTGTGTTTTTGTGGTTTTTGGGTTTTTTGCTGTGCTTGTTGAAATCGAAAAGCCACCCCATTCGCAGAAAAAGCAGGATTAACCAGCCCCCTGTTGAGATTGCGAGCCAGATTCTGGACCAGCATCCTGCTCTTTTTTCAAGTTCTTGTTCCACCTCCGCCTCCTTTCTAATTGGTCATGCCGAATGCAGCCCATAGTAAGAGGTATATGAACAGCGCAAGCGCTGCAAGCAAGAAACCAGATACAAAGAAAGAACATTCGCTCGGTTGTTCTTTGTTATCGAGCGTTTTTGGTTTTACACCTTTTCTCAATTTCCACCTCCTTTTTAGTTTAGTAAGAATTTCCCACCCACCCTGCCATAAATTCTTACTAACCCGCCTGGTGCAAGAGCCCCATGAAAACCATGCTTAGCGAGAATATCAGCGCTGTGATAATTGCGGTCTCAGCGATGAAATCTGCTATTTTTTTGTTGGTTTTTGTAAGGCCCTTGGTCAGGTCCTCCCAGATACTGAACAACTGATTCACTTCCCGCCTCCTTCCTAAGGAACCACCCCAAAGATGACTAAGCCCCACAGGACCAGCAGGAACACACCGAACCCACTGATGAGATAAAGTGCAACCCTATTGCATATTTTTTCACAAGGACTCAGCGCTCTTCTTTTAATCACCGCCACCTCCTTTTTATTTGCCCAGGAATGCCGCGATGCAGCCCAAGACAAACATCAGTCCAACGCCTGCAATTAGCAGGACAGCCGCCACCGTGCACACAGGATCTGCAGTGATTTCATCTGCAGGTCCGCTATACAAGCCTCCTCCATTGATTTGCGGAAGTACGTGAATCAAGGCTTCGCGTTCTTTGGGCGTGCATTCATTGATGGTTTTGATGTACTCCACCCGCCCTTCAATGCGCAGACGTTCTGCCTCTTCCACGAATTTCCTTTTTTGTTTCTCTGGCCACTCCTGCCAGTCTTTTGGTTCAGCCCCCCAATCCTTGGGCCACTTTTGTTTTTTATTTTCCACTTTCGCCTCCTTCCCTACCCTGCAGAGCGTCCTGCAATAAAACTGATGAGGTCTTCCCTGAGAATTAGTCCTTAATCTATAGGCCATGAGCTACTCAGCTCTAGATAAAGTTGTGTGGTTTTCCGCATTCCCCCCATTTGTCGACGGTAAAATGCTTGCAGATTCTAAGCTCAAGCGAGCCTTTTTACGAATCACAAGCCATTTGAGTTTTCTTGCCTTCTCCTTTTTCAGGCTTAAGGCTTGTCATAAATGACTTTTTGCATATACCCATTCTTTGGGTCATATCTTCACGTTTGTGTTGTTTTCCGATTTTTGGTTTTAGAGAATATTAGTAATGGTTCTTTATTTTTAAAGTTTAGCCCTAATTATACTTAAGAAATATGTATCTCTATTATATCGCCGTCTTCTAGAACTTTGTCCAGCTTATGAAACACTTGCCCTGGAAACTTTGCTGATTTGCCCCATATTTTGGCGTACTTGAATTTTTTTACAAAGTCTCTGTGTATTTTTCTGCACACGCCCTCTATTGTTATTCCTCTGCGCACTATCATTGGCTCTTCTAAATCTGGATTCTTGCCCACTTCTTTCATATAGAGCCTCATCAAGTTCAGCTTCTGGAATATTGCTTCTTTTAGTTCTGGTATTCCTTCTCCTTTCTCTGCACTGACAACTAGGTCTGGTTTTATCTCTTTTATCAGTTTCTTGCGTCTTTCTTCATTTACTGAATCTATTTTTGTAATAACTGTTAATGCAGGGATGTAGTGCCTGTTTCCTTCTATGACATCTATTAGTTGGTCTATGTCTATTTTGCTTCTTATGACAACGTCTGCATTGTTGAATTTTAGTTCTTTTAGTATGTCTTTTATTGTTTTTTTGGATATTCCTAGTTTTACTGTGCTTCCTATGCTTATTCCGTCTTTTGCTTTTTTCTTTATCTTGACATCAGGCTTTTCCTGGTTTATCCGCACGTTTGCGTCATATACCTCTTTGAGTATTTTTTTGTAGTGCTGTGGATATTTTGCATCAACTAATATCAGGACCAAGTCAGAATTCCTGACCATAGAAAGAATTTCCCGGCCTCTTCCTTTTCCAGCTGCTGCTCCTGATATGATTCCTGGAATATCGAGTATTTGTATTTTTGCAAAATTATATTCTAGTAATCCAGGCACAACATCAAGTGTTGTGAATTCATATGCCCCTATTTTTGATTTTGCTTTGGTGATTGCATTAAGTAAAGTGCTTTTTCCTACTGAAGGAAAGCCCAATAACACGACTGTTGCATCTCCTGATTTCTTCACCCCAAAGCCTTGGCCTGCTGTTTTTTTGCTTGCTTGTTTCTCTATTTTTTCCCTTAGTTTAGCTATCTGTGCTTTGACAACCCCAAAATGGTGCTCTGTGGCTTTGTTGTATTGTGTTTTTTTCAGTTCTGCTTCTAGTTCCTTTATTCTTGCTGCTGCATCTGCCATTAGTGCTTTTTTAAGAGCAAAGGTTTAAAAACATTGTCCTTTTTTATGTGCTGTATGGATATACTCGCTGATGCAAGGATGTATCTTGGGCCTGCTGTGAATAATATAATCACAGCCATAATTATTCTTTTAATTGGTTTTATTATAGCTAAGCTGGTAGGCAGATTAATCCAGAGAATCCTGCATGAGGCTGAATTAGATAATTTGCTGAAAAAAGCAGGTGCTAAGGTTTCTTTTGAGCTTGCTTTGGCGCATATTGCTGAGTATTTTGTTTATTTCATAACTATTATTTTTGCATTGAATCAATTGGGCATAACCACGTTTGTATTATACGTGTTAGCAATTGGTGCTATTACTATATTGATTATTTCAGTGTTTTTAGGCCTGCGTGATTTTATCCCTAATTTCATGGCTGGCTGGTATATTTACAGGAGAGATTTGATAAAGGAGAAACAAAACGTAAAAATCAATGGTGTCTCTGGAAGGGTTGTCAAGCTTAGTTTGTTGGATACTCGTATTAAGACAAAGAAAGGTGACTTGATTTACATGCCTAATTCTGTTGTTATTAAGTCAAAGATTATTAAGAAGAAATAATTACACGATTTCTAGTGTGCTTACTATGTTGAATAATTGTGTTCTTGTGTCTGCCTGCATATTATTGTCTTCTGTAAGTTCCTCAAGTGCATGCAGTGCTCTGCTGATCTTGATTGATGTCTCTTCTTTGCTTGTTTCAAGGTCTTTTATTGTTATAGAAATCTTGTTTTTTACGTTTTTAGGCACGCAGGTATCTTCCTCTACTTCGCGAAGAAGGGCAATTACTGTAGCTATCTTTTCTTGATTCATTGTGCATACCTTTTATTTCTTTTTGAGTTTTGATAGTAACTCCTCTTGTAGTTTTTTTGCCTTTTCCTTAAGCTTTTTCTCTTCCTTGTCTATGTTTGTTATTCGCAAGTCAATGATTTCTTTCTTTTGCTTAAGGTCTTTCTCTAGTTTTTCTTTGTCAGAAAGAACCATTATGTTGCCCACGATCTTGTATGCTGTCTTGCTTGTCTTCAGTTCTTTAAGGGCGTTTTCAACTTCAAATAATTGTGATTGGAATTGCTGTTTCTGCATTGCCATTGTCTGGACTTGCTGTTCTATCATTTGCAGTCTGCCTATGTTTTCTTGTGCTGCATTGTCTTTTGCTTCAGTCATTTTTTTATCTCGCCTTTACTTTTGTTATTTTTGATCTTGCTTTGTATAGTATCTTGCTTCCGCAGTATGGGCACCTTACTCTTTTGCCCATCATGTCTTTTGATATTTTTTTGCTGCATGCAAAGCAGGTGTACTTTGTCATTTTGGCACCTCAAAGTGACAAAGCTCAAAAATTTTTAATTTTTGTTGTTTTGTCATTTTTAAGCTTCAGCCTCTTCTTTTGGTTCCTCTTTTGTAGCTGTAATAACTACTGGAGGTTTTTTCTTTACAAAATAAGCCCTGCTTGTGAATTTTGACTTGCATTTGCTGCACTCGTATATTCCTGCAGAAACTCGTTTTGCTTTTGGCATGTCGCAGTAAGGGCATATTTGTGGCTTTCGCTGTTGTTTCTCTATTTTTGAAAGCTTGAACTTCACTGTCCTTCCATATCTTGGCCCGAATCTTTTAGCAGGACCAAGCCCCTTTTCAACTGCCATAGCACTCTAAGAACAATGGTTCATTTAAAAAGCTTACTAAAATTGCATTGGCAATTTTATAAGCTCTAAAAATCTTTGATTTTTAGTTGCTTACTAAAATTGCAGTAAGGTACAAACTTTTATAAAGTAAGCATTTGTTTTTAATCGTATGATTAAAGCCGTGATTTTTGATTTGTGGGATACTCTGGGAAGTAAAGGATTCTCAATTAGCAAAGCATTTCAGCAGCATTTTAAGATTAAGGATTATTCTGGTTATCTTCAAGATTATGAAGCATCAATTCAGTTGAATAAGTGGGGTTCCAAAAAGGAGATGGCTCTGAATTTTCTGAAGACTTTTAATCTGCCCCAAACTGAAGCAAATATTGATTTTGTGATTAATACATATGATAAGGGTATTAAGGAAGCAAGGTTATTTGAGGGTATTCCTCAGATTTTAGCTTCATTAAAGCAAAAATATTTGCTTGCTTTGGTGTCTAATACTACTATTTTTGAGATTGGTTTTATTGATAAGATGGATATACGTAAATTTTTCAATGTAGTCTTATGCTCTCATGATGCTGGAAAACTAAAGCCTTCAAAAGAGTTATTTGAAGAGATTGCTTCAAGCTTGTCTGTTAATCTTACAGAGTGTTTATTTATCGATAATTCTGAGACTAATATTTCAGCAGCGCAAAAATGGGGGATAAAAACAATTAAATTTGTTGGTGTTGACCAATTAAAGAGGGATTTGGCAGACTTCTAGGTACAAACTTTTATAAACCCCCTCTGTAATAATTCTTTGTATGGCATTGACAGCACAGCAAAAGCATAAACTAAAGAAGTTTATCAAGGAATTAGAGGCATGTAAGGCCGCGCATACTGAGTTTGTGACAGTTTATATTCCAGCTGGCTATGATATTAATAAGATTATCAATCATCTTGGCCAGGAGCAGGGCACTGCTATGAATATTAAGTCTGCTGCTACTAGGAAGAATGTTACAGATGCTCTTGAAAGAATGATTCAGCATTTGAAGCTTTTCAAGCAGACTCCTCCTAATGGCTTGGCTGTTTTTGCAGGCAATGTTCTTGCTAGAGAAGGCAAGTCAGATGTCAAGGTATGGTCTATTGAGCCTCCTGTTCCTTTGAATACAAGGATTTACAAGTGTGACAAGAACTTTGAGGTAGAACTTCTAAGAGATATTCTTGATGTCAAGGAGATGTATGGTCTTGTTGTTCTTGACAGGCGTGATGCTTCTTTAGCTTTATTGAAAGGAAAATCAATTATTCCATTGATGAAGACGCATTCTCATGTTCCTGGAAAAATGAAGGCAGGTGGCCAGTCTGCACACAGGTTTGAGCAGAACAGGGCTTTAGCTTTGAAAGATCATCTAAAAAAGGTTGCTGATTACATGAAAGATGAGTTCCTCACAAGAGAAGGTCTTAAGGGCATTATTGTTGGTGGTCCTGGCCCTACAAAATATGAGCTTGTTGAAGGTAATTTTATCACAGGCGATGTTAAGAAAAAGATTATCGGCATGAAAGACCTCTCGTACACAGAAGAGTTTGGTTTGCAGGAACTGTTGGAAAAGAGTGAGGATATTCTTGCTAAGGAAGAAGTTGTTGATGAGAAAAAGGCAATGGGCCAGTTTTTTGAGAAGCTTGCTAAGGAGCCAGACACTGTTTCTTATGGTGAACAAGAGGTTAAGAAAGCCCTTAACATGGGTGCTGTTGAGACTTTATTGATTTCAGAGAGTCTTTCTGATGAATTAATTGATGAATTTGAGGAGATTGCAAAGCAGTTCTCTACTGTTGTAAAGATTATTTCTACTGAAACAAGGGAAGGTGTTCAGTTGAGGGATATTGGCGGTGTTGCCGCTGTATTGCGTTACAAGTTGGCTACATAAAATGGTGGGAATGATTGAAGAGGCCTTTATAGAACTTTTTCCTGAGAAGGATTTTAGTTATACTGCCAAAATAAGTTATTCTGGAAGGTTTAAGGGTTATAATGCTAACATCAAGCTTAACCGTTTCTCAAAGAATATTGTTTTTAATTTGAGCAAGAGCTGGCGCTGTGTTGATAGAAACATAAAAATCGGTCTTTTGCAGGAGCTTATGTGCAGGATGTTTAAGAAAAAAGCAAAGACAACTAATATGGATTTGTATAATATTTTCATCAAGCAGGCTCATTTGGCTGTTCCTAAGACAAAATCACATCCAGTTCTAGAGGATTCTTTTAACAGGGTTAATGAACGGTTTTTTGCTGGCATGATGGACCTTCCTAATCTTGTTGTTTCAGAAGGTTTGAGGACTTTAGGGCATTATGATTATGGTACAGATACTGTTTCTATCACAAAGCATGTTATGGATCACCAAGATTGCCTTGATTACGTGATGTATCACGAATTACTGCATAAAAAACACAAGTTCAAGACAAAGAATGGCAGGCATTTCCACCACACTGCAGAGTTCAGGAGAAAAGAGAAGGAGTTTCCTAATGCAGAACAGATTGAAAAGAAATTAGAAGTTGTTTTAAGTAAAAAGAAAGTAAAGAAATTTTTATTCTTCTGGAAGTAGTGTGACTATGTTAAAGTCATTGTCCAATGCTTTTTGTTCATCTTCAAAATAACTAAGCTGAAGTACTCTTGCATAGTCCAGCGCCACATTTTTGAATCTTTTGAAGTTATACGGCTTTGAGTCTAATACTTGCCTGAACCAGCTGATCATGTTGTTCCATTGTCCTCTATGGAATTCTTCTCTAAGAATTATTAGGTCTTGTAGGTGTTTGTCTTTTTCAAGTTCTTCTGCAAATTCCTCGCTTGCAAGCTGGTATCTTTTGTCTGTCAGTATTTCAAGCATTCCTGCTCTTGTCTCTTCGTTTGTCATCCTTGGGAATACTTCATTCTCTATTCTCTGTCGTAGTGTGTTGTATTTTACATCTGCGGTCATTGTGTCTTCCTCACTTTTTATCTCTTATTATGCGCTCATTATTTAAAAAGCTGGCGGATTTCAGCGCAAACTTTATAAATAGTTTCTAAATTAGTGATTGTTATGTCAAAGAAAGTAGTTGGGGTAAACGCAATTAAGCAAGGAAGTTTCATCATCATTGATGATGTTGCTTGTAAGGTAATAAGTTGTGAGTCTTCAAAGTCTGGTAAGCATGGGCATGCAAAGTACAGGATTGTTGCTGTCGGCGTTTTGGATGGCAAGAAGAGAGAGATATTGAAGCCGTCTGGTGAGAATGTTGAAGTGCCTATTATTGACAAGAAGACTGCGCAGGTATTGTCTGTTAGCGGTGATACAGCGAATGTAATGGACGTTGAGAGCTATGAGACATTTGACCTGAAGATTCCAGAGGAGTTCAAGGGCCAGGTTGTTGAGGGTTCCCAGGTTTTGTTTTGGGTGATTCTTGGCGAGAAGGTCTTGAAGCAGGTTAAAGGAGCAGAATAATGGCTAAATTCCCAGAGGCAGAAGCAAGGAAGTTTAGGAACAGGTATGTTTGTCGTAAATGCAAGTCTGTCATGAAGGCGCCTCCTCGTAAGATGATTGAGGGCAAGATTAAGTGCAGGACTTGTGATAGCAGGGCGTTTAAGCCTAAAAGAAAGAGGTAAATTTTCTTTAAAATGGATTACAATGGCGTAGCCGCAATAATATTTATTATTTTGATGGTTGTTTTCTTGTATCTTAAGCGTAAGAAGGTTACTTTTCAGAAGATTTTTTTTCCTGTGCTTTATTTTGTTATGTATAAGTCAAAGGTTGGCTTGAAATCCATGGATTTTGCAGCTAAAAGGATTCCTTCTTTTTTGAAAGGGCTTTCTTTTCTTGGTGTGCTTATTGGTTTTCTTGGTATGGTTTTGATTGTTATTGAGTTGTTGAAGAATACTGTTAATTTGTTGATAGAGCCTGGTGTTGCTCCGGGTATCCAGCCTGTCCTGCCTTTTGAGGCAAAGGGCGTGTTTTTTGTTCCTTTTATTTACTGGATTCTTGCTATTTTTATCATTGCTGGTGTTCATGAGTTTTCTCATGGTATTATTGCCAGGGCTTACAAGATTAAGATTAAGAGTTCTGGTGTTGCGTTTCTTGGGATTTTGCTTCCTTTGATTCCTGCTGCTTTTGTTGAGCCAGAGGAAAAGCAGCTTGTAAAAAAGAGCCTTACTGCTCAGTTGTCTGTTTTTGCAGCAGGTCCTTTTGCTAATATTATTACTGCTGGTATTGTTATTTTGTTGGTTGTTCATGTGGCTGCTCCTGTTTCTGGTGCTGCTTTTGATTTTAATGGTGTTGAGGTTGTTGAGGTTGTTGAGGATGGCCCTTTTGCACAAGCAGGTATTCAGGAGGGTGAGATTATTCATAAGCTTGAGAATACCCGGATTGCTTCTGTTAAGAATTTCACAGATGCCTTGAATAAGTATAATGCTGGTGATATTGTTGTCATCAAGACTGCTGAGTTTGCTTATGCTGTTGAGCTTGGCTCTAATCCAAAGAATGCTTCTAAGCCCTATCTTGGTATCAGCACAAAGCAGTTTAGGGAAGTCAAGCCTTCTTTTGCTGCAAAGTATGGTGTTTTCATTCCAAGAGCTATTGAGTGGTTGTCTGGTTTCTTGTATTGGTTATTTGTCTTGAACTTAGGAATTGGATTATTCAACTTGCTTCCTCTTGGTCCTATTGATGGCGGCAGGATGGTCAAGGCGGTCTTGGAAAGAATAAGTCCTAAGAAAGGCTACAGGATTTGGAAATATGTCAGTTTGTTCTTTTTTGCTGTGATTTTGTTTAATGTTGTTGCTGGTTTTTTATAGAAAACTTAATAAATTCTGTAGTATACAGCTCTTTTATGATAGAGTTCAAGATATTGATTCAGGGCTATGCTAGAGAAGAAGATGGTGTTGAAAAGGCAAGTGCTTCAACTGTTTTGATTAAGGACAATGGAAAGAATATTCTTGTTGATCCTGGGATGAACAAGCCTTTGCTTCTTGAGACATTAAAGCAAGAGGGATTAACGCCTAAAGATATTGATTATGTTATTCTTACTCACACTCATACAGATCATATGCTTTTGACTGCCTTGTTTGAGAATGCGAAAGTTATTGACACTTTTTCAATTCATACTTTTGATGGCACAACAATTGATCATGAAGATTTGGTTCCAGATACTAATATCAAGCTTCTGAAGACTCCAGGACATGATTTTGCGCATATTTGTGTTGTTATTACGACAGAGGACAAGGGAACTGTTGTTATTGCAGGGGATGTTTTTTGGTGGGAAGATACCGAAGAGCAGAAGACAGACAAGGAGAGCTTGATGAACAAGAAAGACCCGTATGTGCGAGATGAGGCAAAGCTAAAAGAAAGCAGAAAAAAGGTTTTAGAGATTGCTGATTATATTATTCCTGGTCATGGTAAGATGTTTAAGGTTGAGAAATGATATCTATTATTCTTGTTGAGCCAAAGAAATCAGGTAATCTTGGTGCTGTTGCGCGGGTTATGGCTAATTTTGGTTTTGATAATCTTGTTCTTGTTAATCCTAAGTGCAAGAAGACTGCTAAAGAGGCTATTAAGAGAGCAAAGCATGGCATTGATGTTCTTAAGAAAGCTAAAGTTGTGAAGAAAATTCCTGCGATGGATACTCTAATTGCTACTACTGCTATGCTTGGCACTGATTATAATATTCCGCGTTCTCCAATCTCACCAGAACAATTATCAAAAATAATTCTTAAGAAAGGCAAAATCGGAATAGTATTTGGTCGTGAAGGCCCTGGCCTGACAAATGAAGAAGTTTTGGCTTGTGATTTTGTTTGCACTATTCCAAGTTCAAAGAAATACCCTACTTTAAATCTCAGCCATAGTGTTGCTGTTGTCTGTTATGAATTAAGCAAATCCTTATCAACAAAAAAAGTAAGCGAGCACATCATTTTTGCTTCTAAAGCAGAAAAAGACCAGTTGATGAAGTTTCTTAATCAGGCTTTAAAGAAAATGCCTTTCAAGAATGTTCAAAAGCGTGAAACTCAGAAAAAGGTTTGGAAAAGGATGATTGGAAAATCTTTTTTAACAAAGCGTGAGGCTTATGCTTTGATGGGTTTTTTGAAGAAATTGGATTAATGCTTTATTATTTCTAGCTTTACTTTTCTGCCTTTTGCATATACTTTTGCTGTTCCGCCTATTGGAAAGGTTATGTGTGGTGTTGTGTGTCCAAAGTCTGCATTTGCTATTACTGGGATTTTTTCTAGTTCTTTTTTTGTTTTGATTATTTTTCTGATTTTTTCTTCTGTCATTTCAGAGACTTTCTGGAATCTTCCTATGACTATTGCTTTTACTTCACTAAAGTCAGGCAGGTGTATTATTGATTGCAGGTCTCTGTCAAAATGGTGTGCTCTTACTTCTTCATCATCTTCTAAAAATAATATAGTGTTCTTGAATTTTGGCCTGTATTCTGTTCCTTGAAGAAGATTAAATGTGCATTGGTTTCCTCCGATTATTGTTCCTTCTGCTGTGCCTTCATTAACAACTAGATAGCCTTTGTTGTCAATAAAGTCTCTTTTTTCTTGTTCAGTCCACCATTCGTCATCACTCCATTTTTTTGATGGCTCTACTTCAAAGGGCTTGTCTTGCATCAGGCATTTTTTAAAATACTCTATAGTGTATTCTAGCCCTTTTTCCATTCCAAATGTTGAGAAATGTGGTCCTGAGTATGTCACCAGTCCTGTTTTTTGGTATATTGCATTGCCTAGTGCTGTGATGTCTGAATATCCGCATAATATTTTTGGGTTTTTTTTGATTAAATCATAATCTATGTATCTTAGCAATTGGTTTGAGTTAAATCCGCCTATTACTGTTAGTATTGCTTTGACGTTTTTGTCTGCAAATGCCGCGTGTAAATCTTTTACTCTGGATTGTATTGATGAAGAAATAAATTCGTCTTTTTCATCCACGTGTTCAGCAAAAGTTACTTTAAATCCAAGGGATTCTAGTTTTTGTTTTGCTGTTTTTTTGTTTTCTTCAGAAAGCAGCCCCATGCTTCTGGCTGGAGCTATTATTCTGATTTCATCTCCTTGTTTTAGTTTTTCTGGTATCATGAGAATCTCACTTGACTTTCTTCTGTTTTTCAAAGAATTCTTTCACGCGCACGTCTCCGCGTGGCTTGCCGTTTGGCCCTACAGTGTAATACTTCTTCTCAACTACACTTCCCCAAGAATACTCTCCTTTTTCTTGTTTTATCTCTTCTATCTTCAGTTCGCGTAAAGCAACCCCTTTTTTCAGGTTATAATATATGTTCTCCCGAGTGCATGGTGGAAATATCTGGTTATACCATTTGTGAATAAGATATCCATAAGCTTTGCCAGCTACTGCAAGTATTTCTATTATGTTCTGCCGTATCTCTGATTTTACTGGCCTTCCTCGTTTCATATGCTGTAGTATATATTTCTGGTATAAATATTTTTCTATATTAAGAAAAATTTATATAAGCAAATGCCTGAATCAAGGCTTATGAAGCTAATCTTCCTGCTATCTAAACATAATCTTGAGTTAAGCAAGGCAGAAGTCCTCTCAATTTTTCCAGGAAAGAATCAATTGATTGATAATCTGTTGTTTCTTGATACAAAAAAAGTTTATTTTGATCGCTTGGCTTACACAAAAGCAGTGTATCAGCATCTGTTCATCTGCAATAAGAAGACTCTAGAGCGCGCAATTAAAAAATTTGATTGGAATAAATACTATGAACACTCTTTTGCAGTCAGGTCTTCTGGCAAAGGGCATATCAAGGATTCAAAAATAGCTGATTTGGTTTGGGATTATCTTGATAAGCCTCTTGTTGATCTTGTTAATCCAAAGACAGAGTTTCATTTTTTCTTTGCTAAGGATAAGATTTACTGTGGTTTACTGCTCAACCCCCTGGATGAGCCTTTTGAAGACAGAAAAGCTCACTTAAGGCCGATGCTTCACCCAACTTCTCTGCACCCAAGACTGGCACGCTGTCTTGTTAATCTTACTGGAGCTATCTCAACTCAGAATACTGTTGTTGATCCTTTTTGCGGTACAGGAGGGATTTTAATCGAAGCTGGCTTGATGGATTTCAAGACAATTGGTTATGATATTGATGATTTGATGCTTAAGAGAGCTGATAAGAACCTAAAACATTTCAAAGTTAAATTTGACTTAAGAAAAAAAGACGCTACAAAGATTAAAATAAAATACAATTACTTTGTGACAGACCTGCCTTATGCTCGAAGCTCTAAGAAAATTGACTTGGAAAAAGTATACTCTGCTTTCCTGAAAAATCTCAAGAAAGTATTAAAAAAGCGTGCAGTTGTCTGTTTTCCTAGTTTCATAAATCATAAGAAGTTCATCAAAGCCTCAAAATTAAAATTAGTTGCAGAATACTCCTACTACCTGCATAAGTCTTTAAGCAAGACTATTTGTGTTCTAGAGCCTTAGTTTACACATAGCTTTTTAAACCACCATAATTTATAACAAGTTAGTGATTACAATGAGAAACTTAATCAGAACAGGGATGGCAGCAATTGCATTATATGCAGGGTTTACTGGATGCACTGCGCAAAAGCAGTATCAGCCAGAAGCTTACTTGATTTCTCCAGTTGTAGCTGTTCAGCAGCCAACTGAAGTAAAAAAAGTGCCTGTTGATGAGGTTGACCTGGCTGTTTTGCAGATGGAGATGGCTTTGAGATACACTAAACCTTCTCAGGTTAAGGCTGCTGCTGTTTTAGACGATCTTGAAACTATTAGCGCAGAAGTAAAAGAAGCACTGCGTGAGTGCGAATAAGCATAGCTTACTTTTTCTTTAGCTTTTTCTCCATTTGTGCAATTGCCAGTGTTGTTTTCACAACTGCATCTGGTGATAAAGAAATACTGTCAATTCCGCATTCTACTAAGAATTGTGCAAATTCTGGATAAGTACTAGGAGCATCACCGCATAGCCCTATTTTCCTTTTATTTTTCTTGGCCTTGTCTATGACATAATGCACTAAATCTTCTACAGCTGCATTTCTTTCATCATAAAGGTCTGCAACTAGTTCAGAATCTCTGTCAAGACCTAGTGTCAGCTGCGTCAGGTCATTTGTTCCAATGCTAAATCCGTCAAATACTTTTGAGAATTCATCTGCTAACACAACATTTGATGGGATTTCACACATTACATATACTTGCAGGCCGTTTTTGCCTTGCACTAATCCATTCTTGCGCATCTCTGCTATGACTTTTTTGCCTTCTTCAACTGTTCTGCAAAATGGTATCATTATTTTCAGGTTAGTCAAGCCAAACTCTTCGCGAACTTTCTTTAGTGCTTTGCATTCTAGTGCAAATGCAGGTGCGTATTTTGGATTATAGTATCTTGATGCTCCTCTCCATCCTATCATGGGGTTGTCTTCTTTTGGTTCATATAATTCTCCCCCAATTAAATTAGCATATTCATTGCTCTTAAAGTCACTCATTCTTACTATGACATCATTTGGGTAGAATGCTGCTGCTATTGTTCCTACTCCGCGGGCTAATTGTTCTATAAAGAATTGTTTTTTATCTTTATATCCTTGCGTCAATACATTAATCTTCTTCTTCACAGCTTCAGGAACTTTATTGTATTCCACTAAAGCCATTGGATGTATTTTAATATACGCATTGATGATAAACTCTTCCCGAGCTAATCCAACTCCTGAATTAGGTATAACGCTTAGTTCAAATGCTTCGTCTGGATTTCCGAGGTTCATCATGACTTTTGTTTTTGTTTTTGGGAATTTTTTGATATTGATTTTTTTAATTTCATATTTCAGCAGACCTTTGTGTACATAGCCTGTATCCCCTTCTGCGCAATTAATAGTGATTTTTTGTTTGTTTTTTATTTTTCCAGTTGCATTTAGTGTTCCTACTACGCAAGGTATGCCTAATTCGCGTGATACAATTGCTGCATGACAAGTGCGGCCCCCTTTATCAGTAACAATCGCGCCTGCCTGTCTCATTATTGGTACCCAGTCTGGGTCTGTCATTTCAGTTACAAGAATTTGTCCTGGTTTGAATTTCTCAATGTCTTTTACGCTTTTTATTACAGCTGCTTCTCCATTTGCTATCTTGCTTCCAACGCTTTTTCCTGTTATGATTACCTCTCCTTTTTGTTGTAAATGATATTCTTCAAGAATATGTTTCTTTTTCTGGCTCTGCACTGTCTCTGGCCTTGCCTGTACTATATACATCTCACCAGATATGCCGTCTTTTGCCCACTCTATGTCCATTGGTGTCCATCTTTTTTTCTTGGCAGAGTAATGGTCTTCTATTTTGCATCCCCATCTTGCCAGTTTCAAAACTTCTTCGTCTGTTATGCAGAATTGTTTTTGTTTTGCCAGTGGCGTTGGCGTGTTTTTTGTTGGCTTTAGTCCTTCTGCATAAACCATTGTGAGGCTTTTGTCTCCTATTGTTTTTGTTATTATTGGCTTAAAGCCTTTTTTTAGTGTTGGGTCAAATACATGGAATTCATCTGGGTTTACTGCACCCTGCACTACATTTTCTCCTAATCCCCATGCTGCTGTCACAAACACTACATTGTCAAATCCTGTTTCAGTATCAAGGGTAAACATGACTCCAGAGCTGGCCTTGTCAGACCGAACCATCTTCTGCACTCCTATGGAAAGATAGACCTTGAAATGGTTAAACTTTTTTTCTTCGCGATAAGCTATTGCCCTGTCTGTGAATAATGATGCAAAGCAGTTTTTGCAGGCATCTATCAATAGTTTTTCATTGTGGATATTCAAATAAGTTTCTTGCTGTCCTGCAAATGATGCTTCTGGAAGGTCTTCTGCAGTTGCAGAGCTTCTCACAGCCACATCTGTGTTTTTTCTTTTGTATTTCTTGCTTAGTTTTTGATATGCCTCTACTATTGCTTTGTGCAGTTCTGGTGGAAAATCACAGCTTCTTATTATCTCGCGGATTTTCTTTCCTCTTGCTGCTAAGTTTCTTACGTCTTTTACATTAAGTCCCTTTAGAGTTTGCTTGATGTGCTTTTCCACTCCTGCTTTTTTCAATAAATACTGGTATGCATATGCAGTTACTGCAAAGCCATATGGAATATTGATTTTTTTCTTTGTTAATTCTTGGTACATCTCTCCTAGTGAAGCGTTTTTCCCTCCAACTAGTCCTACGTCTTTCATGTTTACTTCATCAAACCATAGAATAAACTTCTTGTTTTTAGTTGCCAAGCTGATGCCTCTTTTTTTTATCTAGAATTCCGTGCTTTTGGTATTTAAATGTTTGCCTAGTGTTCCATCTCTTCTTCCAGTCCGCCTGCTTCTTCTGCTTCTTGTGCAGATTTTTCTGGATCATATTCTGGTTTAAAGAAGTCTAGTAAGTTTAGTTTGCCTGCTTTTTCAGAGTTTGTTGCGATTACAATGTATTTTTCTTCATCCCCAAAGTTAGGATTATGTATATATCCGCATCTGTTTGCCATAAATTAAGTAAAATCAACAGAATATATTAATTTTTGCATTAGTTTTAAAAATCAAGTGTTTCTTATACTATTTTATGACTCACAGTATTTTATTGGGTTCAGAAGAAGAGCATAAGATAGTTTGTGCTGCTGCAGGCGCATGTGATTTCAAGCGTACTTATTTTTTTTCTGGTAGCGCAATATATGTGCACAGAAATATTGCAGATTTAAGGTTGCAGATTCATAGGCATGCAGGGCATTTTTTTGATATGGAAGGCATCCTTACTCAGGTTGAGTTTGATGACTTGACAAACAGGTTTCCTGATGACCATCCGCGTGCTGTTGAGGCTCTTAGGCAGCTGCATGAGAAACTACCTAATTTTTGGTATAGGGAGAATTTTGTGTTTGCAACAGAGGATCTTGCACCCCCACTGCCTCTTTTTGAATATTTAATAGAATTAGAAAAAAAATAAAAAATATTTATTTCCTTGCTAGTTCATATATTGCTTTTAGTGCTACCACTAATGCAGCTGGTGCTACAAATGCTACGATGTTTTCTAGTATTGCTGTGACTATTGTGCCTAGTGCAGGAAGTGTCTGTATTCCTGCTGTTCCAATTAGCACTAATGCTATTGTAGCTACCAAGAACTCCACTGTTTCTTTTGCAGTTATGTTAAGCAGTCCTACGATTAATCCCAGGATTACCAATATCCACATAACTGTTGGGGTGTTCCATGCAGGCACTAGTCCCGCGATTACTGCTATCAAGACACCTACGATAAATGCCCAATGTCCTAATCTTGCATCCATTGTGTATTACCTCCGTTTTTTTGTATTTTTATCGTTTTATAGAGTGTTTAGCTAAAATAACTTATAAAAATTTCGTAATTATTTGAAAGTAATTAAACAATTTTATTCAGTATTTCATGTGCATCTGTGCTTGCTAAATGCGCCCGAAAGTTCTCTCCGCCTTTGCTCATCAGCATTAGTTTGAGTTTTTCTTTTTCTTTTGTTGTAACGCGCGCAAACCTGTCTGCATCTATAAGGCCGTATGGGTATCCTATAAAGCAGGCGTCTCTTGAGTTTGCTTTTAATCCTCCTAAAATATCCGCCAGCTTGTCTGGAATAAAAAAATCCAACCTAAACACATAATTAGAATTCTTGTTCAGTTTGACGAATCCGGTGTTGTTTGTTGCTGGATAATACCAAGCACAAGAAGGCCCTATCTTGTTCAATACTGCTGCTGCGCTGTTTCCAGAGTCAGTAAGCAAACTAGTGGTCTTTGATAGCCCTGACACAATTACTTCTTTTTGTATTGATTTGTTTTTCAAGTCTTCTATCTGTCTTTTTTCTTGCTCAGTCCCCTCAATAAGGTCTCCATCTCTTATGATAATATCGCCGGATTCTAGCTCATTGAGCATCTCTGTTGCTATCTTTAGCTCTGATATCTTTCTTGCTGATTCTGCTATCTTTCCTGGCTCTGCTTTGTGCCC
>JAHWHY010000006.1 GCA_019323015.1 Candidatus Woesearchaeota archaeon | reverse complement strand
TATGAGAATTGTCATAATCTTGTAAATATACGTTTGCCTGAATCTATTTAAGTTGTGTTTTAACTAGATCATGAATATGCGTTTGTGCTTCTTTTTTTGCAGCATCTATTTGAGAATCAAGATATCTGTTAATATTTTCATGAAAATAGAATTCTAAAGATTTTTTGAATACGACCATCGCGATATATTTCCAAACAAATTCAAAACACTGTGATACTTTTTTCCAGCCAATTAATAATGCAGCCCTTGCAAAATCTGTAACAACTTCAACTGTTTCTTCTGGGGAATATTTTATCAAATCCATTAAGGATAAATTGAGCTGTTCTTTATCGTCTATGCCTTTTCTAAGTTCTTCTTTTGTTAAGTATAACTGCATATTTTCTTCTGAATATACTCTTTTTTGTAAGGCAAGCTTATCTACTGCGCAATCTGTCTTAGTTATTTCTTTTATTATATTTTTTGTTTCTGAACTCAACGTGATTTCTGCAGATTCGTCTCCTTTGTATACTTGCACACAGCAAGGGCCATACCGATACCAGCCAATAGGAAGTTTCAGATTTAATCGCTGATCGATATGCCACAATGTTTTGTATGCTTGTGTCTTTGTGGGCTCTTTATCGAATAATTCCATGCAATACTTCTTAATATAATAGAAAATAGTACTGATTTTTTTATTGTCTTCTTTTTTAATTGGCAAATCAAAATAATTGTCCTTTGCTTTCTTGTAAAAAGCACGAGTGTGTTTAGTTTCAATTTCTTCAACTAAACCTAGCTGTCTTAACACGTTCAAGTAATGTTCTGCGGTTCTCCAGTTAATATCTAGTCTTTTTGCTATTTCACTAATTGAAAGCGGCTCATAAGAAAGGGCATCTTGAATTTTCAAGATAAGTTGTTGCATCTTATCTGCCATATTTTATTAGTATAATATTACTATTATATAAAGCTTACGATATGCTTTAATACACAATGTTTGATTTATTATGTATTATTTTACATAAATATTTAAATAGTATTAGTGTTTACCTGCTTTAAAATGAGAAGAAAAATTAAAAAATGGCTGGATGGAGACTCTGGACACTTTTCAGATGGAACATCCTTCAGGCTTGCTCGAGTACGAGCACCTGAGAAACACCAATTTGGTGGCAGCAGAGCCACAAGAGCTGCCACTGGAATGACTGGAAGAAGCAAAGGCAATGTTTTTGTAAAAACCATTGCAACAGGAAAATACGGCAGAAAAATAGTAGAAATGTCAAACAAAGATGGCTCAATCAACAACAGATTGTTAAAGAGAGGCTTTAGAAACAAAGGCAGGTGATAAAACATGGCTGATGGGAAAACACATTTTACAACAAGTGCAGGCATAGGAATATTAAATTATATTGCACAAAAGAATCAAAGAAATGAGCAAATTTCACTAGCTGAATTGTTAACAGTTGGTGCTTGCTCAGGATTTGCAGGAGTGTTATCTGACATAATTGATCCACCAACAAACCCACAACATAGACAAATAGGTCATAGTGCAGTTATTTCTGCAGTAGCTTTGCCAAAGATCTGGGAATGGGCACAAAATAATCCAAATTTAACATCCGCACAAAAGGATTTGATTCAATCTATGATATTTGCTTTCGCAAGCCATTTGGTATTAGATTCTGGAACACCTGCAGGGCTGCCGATTTAGATTCCGAAAATCCTTAACGATATAAAGCCTAAAAACAAACAAGACATGTTCTAGTATAAAACATTCTCCGTAGCCTCTTATAGGACACTGGACAAGGATGCGTAAGGTATATAAACTAGATAACAAAACTTCTTCATAATGAAAAAAACAGAGGTGCCTCGTTTTGTGAAATGGGCGGGCGGCAAGCTCCAATTAATTGAGCAGTTTAAACCGTTTTTTCCAAAAGAAATTAAGCGATATTTCGAACCATTTGTTGGCAGTGGGGCTGTTGCGTTCTATGTAATTCAAAAGTACCAACCAAAAGAAACAGTGTTATCTGATATTAATGATGAATTAATTACTGCATTTAATGCGATTAAAACAGATGCAGAGCAATTAATAAATAAACTAAAAGAACACAAAAAAAAGCATCTTAAACAAAGTAAAGAATATTATTATCAAATAAGGCAGATGGATCCTGCTAAGTTGACCAAATTAGAAAAAGCCGCAAGATTCATTTACCTAAATAAAACTTGTTTTAATGGTTTATATCGAGTAAATTCAAAAGGGCAATTTAATGTTCCAATGGGCTCTTATAAAAATCCAGACATAATACAAGCAGACAAATTAAGACTAATTTCTAAATTACTTAAAAAAGTAAAAACAAAAAAAATGTCTTTTGAAAAGGTAATTAAATTAGCAAAAAAAGGAGATTTTATTTATTTTGACCCTCCCTACTATCCTCTAAAGAAAGGGAAAAGTTTTACAACCTACACAAAAAATAAATTTCTTGAAAACGAACAAAAAGAATTAGCAAATATTTTTAGAATATTAGACAAAAAAGGTTGTAAAGTAATGTTATCCAATAGTGATACTGCGTTTATCAAAAAATTGTATAAAAAATATAACATACACATCGTAAAAGCCTCAAGACCTATTAATTCTAATGGTTCAAACCGCGGAAAGATTAATGAAGTGGTTATTACAAATTACTAATCTTCAAAATACCAAAGAGACTTGAAATCTTTGTCATATTTCTTATGTTTTTTATTTTCTTTATATGTATACTTTATTTTAGGCGGTTGTCTATTGGCGACACTCATGCAAAGATTATCTATTTCCTTAGGATTATCTATAAATTCTCGTATCCATCCTTGAAGAAATAAATTTCCTGGATCGAATTGACTCTCTTTGAGATAATTAATTTCTTGCTCAATTAAGAACAGCTGTGCTAATGTAAGTATTATTTCAATATTATTAAGAAAATGCTCGAAACGTTCTTCCCCTAGTTTGTTTAGTTCTGCTTCAGGATCTTGCCCATAAAAAACATTATCAAATGCTTGCAATAGTTTCCTTTTAAGATCTGGCCGTGATCTTGTTCTTAGATTTAAATCTATTAAAACTCTTAAATGATTTGGTCTAAATTCTCTGTCTTTTTCCTTAATCCAAATTTGAAAATTCTTCTTTACATCATAGTCTTTAAATCGTTTAGGTAAAACAGAAGGTCTAATAACATATACCTCCACGCCATCTATGTCTGTACAAATTACTTTTTTCTTATCAAATTCAAGATTCAATATTGTTTTTCGCATATCTTCATACTTCATTTTACAATCCTCCCCAACTTCTCAACAATCCAAACCATTCCTTCTGTATCTAGACAACAATATTCCAACAAATTCTTCCGAACTTTAGCAATATCTTTCTCTGTAGCCTTCTTTCTAAATGGTAGTCCGTGAGTTATCCAGAAGTAGTCTAGACTGGCGTCTCCGCCTTGAGTGATTTCAAGATCTTCATAGCTTTTGCCTGTTAATGCGGGTAAAACATACTTGATAGAACAACTGCCTTTTTGCTTTGGATTGTAATACCAGAAGTTTCTGAAAGGTATAATCAAATCAACAACACGATTAACAACTGATTCAACCCAGTTAGAATAAGAAGGGAAAAATTCAGCTAAATCACGCAAACGACTAATCTCAAAACTTTGATTATAAACAATTATTGAACCTTTATCACCCAGAACTTTCTTCAACTCAATCAAAAACTCCTTTCTAGGATCACCGACAGAAGCTAAAAAAGAATAATGCTTCAAAGCACCATTAGGCTTATCCTGAACATGCAAGCTAAACTGAAAAGGAATAGCTTGATAAGGCTTTAAACCATCATAAAGAGGAATTGCAGTAGAATAAGTCTCAAAATCAAGATAATAAAGCGGATATTTCAACTTCTTCAAAAAAGTCTTTAAATTAGCCTTATCTACATGAATTTTACCGCTTTTAGCACACTTTTTTTGAATTTCCTGATTAGAAGTAAGCTTAAACTCATCTGGAACATCTTCTATCGCATAAATTCCGGATTCAATCAATTTAAAAGATTTCTTGCCTAACCTATACAATTTCAAAACATTATCTTCAGGAAGAAAACCATGACATTCTGATATTAAAGGACAGTTATGAGGATCTTTACACTTATCATGTATCTGCAATTCAGGACAAGCCTTTTTAGCCAAAACACCCTTCATCAATTCAATCCTGTCTTCAATACCAATAATAGCATCTTCAACTTCAGAAGTAACATCATCCTGAACAAACAACTTTTTAACATCTAATTTGCCTTTTCTTACATATTCATTATTCAGATGCATCAAAAAACACTTTCTAATCTTTAAACCAGCCTTTTCATAAACAAACTTTTGAAAAGAAAGATCATGAATATTCTCAGGCTTGACCTTAGTACCAGATTTAACTTCAATAATATCCCATTTATCTTTAACAGGCCTAAGTATATCTGCTCTTGAAAATAAATCATCCACTAAAATACCTGCCTCAAAAATAGGCTTTTTTAATTTCAAAGACTTTTTAGTTTTTTCAATATTATCCTTAAAACTTAATTCAGACAAATCTATTCCAGAAAAAAGTGTAGTAGCAAGCCTGCCAACCTCATCACCTTCTGCAAACCTAATCTTATCAGAATCCTCTGCCTCAGGAATAGTCTCTTTAGCATTAACAATAACCCAAAGATATTTCGGACACTGTAAACCGATAAGATATTTTGATTTTGTGAGCATTAGAATACTCAAAGAATTAGACTTTTTAAACCTTCCTACATAACCCCAAGAAAATCCGTATCCTTATTCCTGTCAATCAATTTATGAGCATACTTCATCTCTTCAGGAGTATAAATGTAAATTATCTTGAATTTTCCAGAGGTTGTTTGATTAACAGTATCATGCTTAATTTCAATGATGTGCACCAAACCCCAATATAACCATTTACCATCAATATTATGAACTAAAAAATTACGAACAGGAGGAAGATGATACAGCCGGACTTTGGGCTTGTCCTTGAATTCAAAGACTTTGCCTTCAAAATCAGCAGCTGTGAAAGGCTTTTTAATATGTTTATCATAATCCAGTTCTTTAGGAAAACCTTGAGAAGTAGTTATCTGCAATGTATCATTCAATTCAATCATGCTTCCCATAATAAGAAATAAACAAGGAATTTATAAAAAACTTTCTAAACAGCAGCTTTATAAACCCCTAAAACCTATATACTCTATATGACTACAGAGACGCAAGTTAGGGACGACGTGTACAAATGTATTGAACTTCTAGCAGATTGGGGAGGCATCACTGTGCCGAGGGAGGCTTATCCCGAGGTTACTGCAGTTGGAGAACACTCTTATTATCATCCACTTGAAAACCGCATAAACATTTCTTTGGATACAAAAGAGCCTGGTGCTGCAAGATTTGAAGAAGCATCACACTTCTTGAGGGATTTTGCAAGACCAAAAACTTTGATAGACAAGTTAGGTATTACTAAAAAAGCAAGCAATGTCGATGAGTTCTTTGGAAGGATATCTGACATCATTGGCAGGGAAATTATCAAAAACAGCACTTTGAAAAACATTTTTGAAAATGAAGAGCCAAGAAACCACACAAAAATATATGAATTTAGTGGCGCCATAGATTATTATATCAAAAAAGGTAAAACAGCAGGATTTGAAACTAATCATGAAGAAGCATGCGCTATTTCAGCAGATTTTGAGGATATACAAAGCAAGAGCGTAGGTCTCGTTAGATCCTGGGCAAGAGATCAGGATACAGAAAAATGCATATCTTGTCTTGAACAATGCAAACAACAAATTGCAGAAATGGCAAAAAACAAAGTGCTAAAAAATAATTTAGTCGCGCTTTTCTTGGGTATTGATAAAATCTCAGAGGTACTTACGGAACTAATTGATGACACTATTGAAAATGTAAGAAGGTACGAAACGCCGAAAGCAGCAGATGAAGGCATGGATAGGCTTTACAGAGCAGACTGCGCGGACAGCCTCAACAAATATGCAGGCGATGCATTTGAATCATTAAAAGACCAATTGAATCAGTTAAGATATACAAATATACTAAAGAAAGACGCGAGTGAGTTAGATCATCAAGCACACTTCGAAGGATACACTGCTGCAGAGATGCTCACATTCGAAGACCTAAATAAAATGAGAGACATCTATACCTGGCCTGACAGCAAGGTAAGAAAGCTTTTCATAAAGCCTTTGAGAAAGAAATTAAAAGAAAAATTTGGCTAAACCTTACCTTTATAAACATTCAACCGTTAAATATATCCAATGCTAAAACAAAATCCTTGGTATATTAATGTAATGCTTGTTGTCTTTGTATTGTTCATAATTGAAAACATTCTAAGTATAATATTCGTGCCTTATCCATTGACAGCGCCTGTTTTTGGGATTGATTTAACAAATTTATATGTAAAACTGGTGTGGACAGCAGAATTAATACTATTACTGACTGCAGTGGTTTTCACGCTAAAGAAGAACAGAATAGGCCTTTATGCAGCATTGATATTCCTTGCATACAGGGCACTGGATTACCTGATAACAGGAATAGTGATATTCTCAGACATAAACATATACCTGCAAAAATCAATAGAATTCGGAACAAGAATCCCGACAAACACTGCAGAATGGACAGCAACAATTGCAGGAATAAGCGCAGCAATATTGACAGGATTTCTTATCTACACAGCAGCATTCATATTATTAATAAGAAAAAGGAAATATTACAAGAACTGAAACTCTTCCGGATTTTTCTAAGAAAGACATATAAAGAACAACCACTGGACATATACGCGTGAAGTTTATAAATAAGAATATCATTTGTAATAAAATGGATGAAAACAATGCTTTGGTTGTCTTTCAAGACAAGAAGATAAGGAGAATCTGGCATAATGGTGAGTGGTTTTTCTCTGTTGTTGATATAGTTGCAGTTCTGACTGACAGCCCTACTCCCCGGCAGTACTGGGGCAAGGTAAAGGACAGGGAGTTTATCGCTCTTGAACTGTCCCCAATTTGGATACAGTTGAAATTGCCTGCAGATGACGGCAAATTGAGGCTCACTGACTGCGTAAACACAAAAAACGCTTTCAGATTAATACAGTCCATCCCTTCAAAAAAGGCAGAGCCTTTCAAGCAGTGGCTTGCCAGGGTCGGTTATGAGCGTATTCAAGAGATTGAGAATCCTGAGCTGGCCCAGGACAGAGTAAAGGAATATTATGAGCTCAAAGGTTATCCTAAAGAATGGATAGATAAGCGATTAAGAGGCATTGCAGTAAGGCAGGATTTAACAGACGAATGGAAGAACAGGGGTGCTGAAAAACAAGATGATTTTGCCATTCTCACAAATGAGATAAGCAAGGCAACTTTCGGCAAAACAGTATCAGAATACAAGGAATTTAAGAGGTTGCAAAAGCAAAACCAGAACCTTAGGGACCACATGACTGACTGGGAGCTTATACTCACGATGGTCGGAGAAAAGGCAACAACAGACATAACCATCTCAAAAGATGCAAAAGGATTTCCAGAACTAAAGCATACAGCAAAAGAAGGGGGAGATATTGCAAAAAACACCCGAAAAGAGATAGAGCAAAAGACTGGAAAATCACTGGTTTCAAAAGAAAACTATCTTCATTTAGAAAAAAAGAAGAAAAAAGAATTAAAAAATAATTGATACAACTGAAGAAGAACCGCAATTCATCCGCTTTTTTCTAAGAAAAGCATATAAAGAAAAGCCACTGGACATATACGCGTGAAGTTTATAAAGAAGGATATCATTTGTAATAAAATGGATGAAAACAATGCTTTGGTTGTCTTTCAGGACAAGAAGATAAGGAGAATCTGGCATAATGGTACGTGGTTTTTCTCTGTTGTTGATGTTGTTGAGGCATTGACAGACAGCCCAAGCCCAAGGCAGTATTGGGGGGTGCTAAAAGGAAGAGAAAAGCAGTTGTTAACATTTTGTTTACAACTGAAATTACCTTCTGCTGACGGCAAAAAATATGCCACAGACTGCGCTGACACAGAGTCTATGTTTAGAATAATCCAGTCCATCCCCTCAAAAAAGGCAGAGCCTTTCAAGCAATGGCTTGCAAAAGTCGGCTATGAAAGAGTCCAGGAAATACAGGATCCAGAACTGGCACAGAAGCGGATGAAAGAGCTTTACAGGCAAAAAGGCTACAGTGATGAATGGATTGAAAAAAGAGTGAGGGGCATTGCAGTAAGGGATGAACTCACAGATGAGTGGAAAAAGAGAAGCGTAAAAGAAGACAAGGAATTTGCCATTTTGACATCAGAGATTTCAAAAGCAACTTTTGGGATGACTCCAAAAGAATACCAAAAGCTAAAAGGCCTGAAGCAGGAAAACCTGAGAGACCATATGAATGACCTGGAACTCATATTCACAATGCTTGGAGAAAGGGTGACTACTGAAATCACAAGAAACAAGGAAGCAGAAGGTTTCACTGAATGCAAGGATGCTGCAAAAGACGGTGGAAAAGTAGCAGGCAATGCAAGAAAAGATGCTGAAAAAAAGATAGGCAAAACAATAGTCACAGGTGAAAACTACCTGAAAGAGCCAGAAAAAAGAAAAAGAATAGCAAAAAAATGAATTCTCCTGCAAGACCTATCCAAATATACACTAAGCAATACTGACGGGATTTCTTATCTACACAGCAGCATTCATATTATTAATAAGAAAAAGAGAATATTACAAGAACTAAATTTTCCTACACTACTTCTTTCTATCCAAATAAGTAATCAAAATACCTGCGCCTAGTCCAATAAGCAAGAATGCAAATACCTGTCCAGTAAGCATCCCTATGCCTAATCCTATGAAGATTCCTGCAGGTATTGGCCATTTACGCATGTCTGATTTTTTCATAGTAATACAATAAGAAGCGTATTATTTAAACCTTACCCAAAAAAAGAAATTAAAAAAATTAACCCTGCTCGCAGGTGCATCCATTGAACTGCCAGTCAGCCTTGCACAAGCAATCCCTTTCCATATCTCCCCATTCAGCACCCATCCCGCCACGCCAGGGGCTAGCACACGACACCTCTTTCATGGCTTCCTGCTCTTCTGGTGTCTGGCCTGGAAAAACCGGTATTAATCCCTTGCAAAGAGTCTGGATTGCTGGAACATTGCATTCTGCATTAGACCGGCATAAACTATCTGTAGAAACTGTTGTTGTGAGCGCAGGATCAAAACTTATTTGAATCTCTTTAATGCACTCACCGCCCCAGGTAGGACTTACACTCACGAAAGTTTCAGTAACACTGACTTTATCGCTGCCAAGAACAGTTGAAGGACGCCTTACGATCTCTCCTGAAACAGCCCAGCAAAGCATTTTGTCAGCCTCATACTTGCACTTGCAGGTCTTAGGAGGCTCTTGCCCTGCAGCAGCACTTTTGCGCCTTTTTTCCTCTTCAATACTCTTCTTGAGAACTTCTGCACTTTTAATAACTGAACTAACCCATTCATTAATCTCGTCTGTGATTTCTGTGCCGCCCTTTGACTCGGTATCATGCATGATTTCGCCCTCTTGAAACCCTACTTCAACTGGCGCTGGAGCCTGCACAAACTTCTTTGAAGGCGCTTCATACCACAACATTTCTTCACTAGGCATATTATCCAGTTGCTGCGCATAAAAATCAGCCGGCGCAGCTCTTGCCTGCCTTCCAGCAGCTATCGCCTGCCCTCTTGGCTGGCAGCCTACAACAAATAAAACCAAGACAATCAAAGCGAAAAGCAGGAGTTTTTTCATTTTATCACCTTTTTGATTTAAAGAAGTCACTGCAGCATCAAGTCATGCAGATCAAAGGATGCAGGATATATAAATCTTTCTCTTGAGAATAAACACTTTATTTAAACCTTACCTAAAATGATATTCAGAAGTGTCATCTTCCTGAATCTTCACACAAATACCCTCATTCGTGTCAGAGCATTTATATACTCTGCTGTCTTTGTATGATTATACAAGCACAGGATTCTAATTTTCAAAGGCTCATGATCAATGAGCAGGTTAGGAAATTCTGCCCTAATTCTGCATTTAATACACGGGGTGATAATAATGTGGGAAAGAACTAATGATTACCTGTATGAAATAGATGACTGAGGTGATTAAAATGAAATCAATATTTGAAGGCCGCCCTGGGCTGTTAAGGGATGGTTTTCAAGAAAGCATGGATTTTTTTAACAGCAGATACCTGGATTTCTTTGCCAGGGGTGTATAAGGGGTGAAAAAAATGGGGCAGATTGATATGATGGAGGTTGACAGAAAGATGGGCTATTTGCAGTATACCTTGTCTAAGGTTGAGCGGGCAATGTTAAAACTGCAATCAAAACGAGTTGATATACAGCATAGACTGGCACACTTAAATGCCCTGCAAAAACAAGCAGACATGCATGCATAGAGGCATGCATGTGCCTACTCAAAATAATCCTCATAATAGAAATCCTTTTCTTTCTGGGGGCAGCTGCCTTTTTCTTCTATCATGTTGCCTTCTAAGTATTCCCTGAATCTTCTGGATATGGCATTGCAGTCAGAGCATCTTTTGAAATCTGAGCATATCTCAATATCATACTCTTGTTCATTGATCTTCACTAGTTTTACAGGAGTATCCAGCTGCAAGGAATGAAATATAGCAGAGACAAAGTTAGAATCTTCAAAAGCCTCAGACACTTTAATATGCAAAACACATTTCTTCGGCTTGAAATCAAGGAACTCTTTCTTGATAAGAATACATTTTTCTCTTTTAAGCTTCAATTCTTTCCTTGCAATATTCGCAGCAATAGAGCCAGGAATCTTTATGCTCCCATCTGGATTGAATTCGACCATAAAAAGAAGATTAACCAGCTTGTTATTAAACCTTACCCAAAATAACTAGAAGCATAGTTCTTAATTACTTGTTGTGTGATTACTCCGTCTTCTTCTGAATACTGAATGACTTTGTCTTTGAGCTCAAAAACAATTGTAGAAGTCTGTTCAGGAGGTCTCTCTGATTCTTCAATGATTCCGTCGGACATCTTTTCATCCAGATCCATCAATATACAAAATAGTATACTAGTATAAATACTTTTTGGTTGATTTACTCAAAAAGCTTATACTTGCAGACATGCTTTTCTGCCATGTGAGAAGGAACACTTTCACGCGGGCCTGTTGGCTTTACTTTTGTTTTCTTTAGAATATAGTCTTCACGTTCCTGGCTTGGCTTGTCTATGCAGACAGGAACAGTCTCAGAACCAAGATGAGGGCATCCTGCCTTTTCTGCAAGACCTTCATTCCTGCAGTAAACAACTTTGCCTGTCTGCTCTCTTTGCGGGCATTCAACACCATCTTGAAGTGCTTCCTGGATTCCCTGAATCCTTCTCTGTGTAGCTTTTTCGTGTGAATTCATTTTATGCAATATAAATAAAGTTAATATAAAAAGCTTCACACAAAAAATATATATACCAGAACAAGACACTAAAACTAAAATGAAAAAAATACTATTAATACTAACAATATTGCTGGTTCTTACTGCATGCGCAAAGCCTGTTGAGAAACAAGAGCCTGTAAAGAACATAACTGAAGAGCCTGCAAAAAACATGACTGAAGAAAAGAACATCACAGCCGAAGAACCTGCAAAGAATGAAACAGTTGAAAAGAAACAAGAAGAACCGGTAAAGAATGAAACTGTAAAAGAACAAAAGGTGGAAACAATGGCAAAAAAAGTCCATGCAAAACACATACTCGTAAAAACAGAAGAAGAAGCAAATGCAATATTATATGACCTAAACCACGGCAAAGACTTTGATGAGATAGCAAAAGAAAAATCAATGTGCCCGTCAGGAAAAAAAGGCGGAGACCTGGGATGGTTTGGCAAAGGAATGATGGTCAAAGAATTTGAGACCGCAGCCTTCAGCCTAAAAAAAGACGAATTATCAAAACCAGTAAAAACACAATTCGGATGGCACATAATAAAAGTAATAGAAAAAGAATAAGCATTAGCTTTAAAAATATCAAATACTTATTTCTAGTCATGGAAATGAAAGAACTGCTGATAAAGCTGATGCACAGTGATGTAAGCAATCCAAGACAGGAACTGCTAAACAGGCTTGTTGAACTGCAGATACCGACATACATACAAAAAAATACCAATCATTAGAAGACAGGGCAGATGCATTTGACGGAGCATTCACAGCAGCACAGATAGAGATACACCTTAAACACGGCGCACCAAGAACAGACTGGTATGCAGAAGTACTGGGATGGTATGAGAACTACCACCAAAACACAGAAGGCCCTTTCTATGATGGATTATCAGCAACACTCTCAGCAATGAGCTTGGAAGACTTCTACAGAGAAGCAATAGATTTCATCATAGACAACAAAGGGGAACTTTAATAAAATTTATATACTATTTTTCTTAAATCAAGGATAAAATGAACTTTCGTGAGTATGGGCCATTATTAACCATAATATACGAAGCAGGAAGCTACATTACAGGACACCAGCAGTTTCCAATCAAATTCTTTGAGCAGACAGACCTTCCCCTGATAAACAGAAGCCTCACAAAAGGGCTTGAGGCAGGATGCGGAACACTAAGGTGGACAACAGGGCTCACAAAAGCAGAAAGAAAAAAAGGAACCAACCTAAACCATCTTGTTGTAGATGCATTTGACATGTCAGTACCAAGCCTTAGAATAGCAGAAAGAAAAGCAAGAAAACACAAAGTGCCTGTGCAGTTATGGCAGGCAGACGGAGCAGACCTGTCATACGCGAGATCATTCTACAACCAGTCAGTGAACGGAACAAAAAAAACATTCCAAAAAGAAGAGTTTGACTGGCTAATAATAGCAGGATTATTTGAGGTAGTAAAAGACCCTCAACAAGTTGCAAGAGAAATGAACAGGGTAGTAAGAGAAGGCCCGATAATCGCGCCATTAATCAATCAAAATCCGGCAGGCTTATTAGCAAGCAAGGCATTACACTTTAATCTGATACCTCCAAAAGAGGTATTCAGGGAATTCCCAGACTTTGATTTTGAGAAAGTTTCTGTGAAGCCAATACTAAGCCAGTACATGACAGAACTAGTCACTGTATGGGTAGGGTATAGAAAATGAACTGGAGAACAAGAACATTTCTTGCATTTGCAATAACAACAATATCATTCCTAATATCAAGCATTTTTTTTACAATAAACAGCCTGGTTGACTTTTTTGCAAGCCCAATATCATTGCAAGGCTTTCTCATGACACCATTCATGAACATGACATATTTCCTGTCACAATTTGCAGATATCACGCTGAACATAACACACATAAAAATGCTTTTGATAGTGTGTTATACCATAGCAGCAATACTCCTGCTAAAAAACACTCACAAGAAAACAGCATGGATATTTGCAATGATACCGCCGTTATTCCTGCTGTTAAACCCGCTTTTCATAAAAGGAACACTGATTATCCTTATAGAGCATATTATTGAGTTGAACTTTGGAGGAGTGTGGGCTGCAGCTGCAGAGAGCATACTGCCAATAATGGTAATAATATACGCAATAACAAGCCTTGCAGGAGTAAAAAACAAGATATTTGACAAGACAATAGGAATAATATTCATCATACTTTTCCTTATAAGCCCGCTGATAGTGCCTGTAAGCAGGGGCAACTTAAGCTTTTACTTCATCACACAGCCAGTCACGAAGTTCGTCTTCTTTATCCTGCTCGTGATTCTCCTTCCAAAAATGTTTAAAAAAGCCTAAACTTTTTATACTCAGAAAACATAAGAATATCCATGGCTTATGTAAGTGAGGAGAATGAGAAAAGAATTCTGGAGCTATGGGAACAAGACAAAACAGTAGAAGAAATACTTGAAGCAATTGGCTGGGGCCCAAAATCAGGAGGAAATGTCACACGAGTGCTCAGAAGAGCAGGCTATGATATCCCTTACCCAAAAGGAAGGGAATCAGTTTATGAACTAAGCAAAAAAAACACGCCTGAAATGCTTGTCCTGGAAAGCCTCTTGTTTGAGAGAAAAACACAGGAAAAACCAACACCCTTGTTTGCAGGGCCTGACAAAGAACTGCAGGAAGAGCTGGGAAAAAAAGAACTGAAATGGAAAGAGACAAGAAATCTCCTGCCTTTTGGATTCATGCAGACATACAGGTCAGCAGACATGCTCTTAAAAGCCTTCTACAAAACAATGCACAATGAGGAACACGTGCTTGTCCTGATAGAAGGGCCGACAAAAAGAGCAAAAGACCTTTCAAAAATAATAACCTCTCACTATCAGGAAAGAGGCTTTACAGAAGGTAAACAAAAGGATTCCCAATCCACAGAGTAAGCAAAAACGCCATTAAAAAAGAGGGAACAAAAGGAATGCCTGTCTTGACAACAACAGACTTAACCTTTAACTTAACCAGTTTTCTTATCTGCTTTTTTTCAATACCCAAATCCTTAGGGCCGCAGATTCTCTTGCCTTTCACCTTCACATCCTTGGCAATCCAGTCACCCTCTGTCAATTCAGAAGGCTTGACCCGCTGATACATGCAGGAATTCTCAACAGCCTTTACAGCAAAAACAAGATAATTCATCGCAGGAACAAACAAGGCAAAAAAAACCAGCAAGAACCTCGTGAAAACATCTGAAACAAAAACAGCAGAAACAAGCAACACAAAAGAAAAACCAAGGAAAAACACCCTGTATTTTCTCTTCTCAGCAAGAACCTTCCTGTAATCAAAAGAAAACTTTTTCCAGTTCCTTGCAGCAAGAACAGCACTCCATGCAAAGCCATACAATCCCCCAACAATCATCAAGCTAACAAGAAAGCCGACTGTAAAACTCTCAAAACTTAATTCCAAGCCAAGCAAAGCACCAAGAGCCATGAGCATCTTAGCATCACCGCCGCCCCACTGACCAAGATAAAACATCAGGCAGGCAAGACCAAAAAAAACACCAAAGCCAACCAAGCCATGAATAATATAACTCCAGTCAAAAGAGTAAAAAGACCAAATCAGCCTAAGGCCCAGGCCAACAAAAATGCCAGAATAATTAAGCCAGTCAGGAACCTCACGAACTTTCAGGTCTGTGAAAGTCCCTATAACAAGCAAAAACAAGCACACCCCATAAATCAACCCAATCATAAAACCCCTTAAATGTGAAAAAGTTTATAAATATTAGTATCTCAACATACTAGTAACAACAGATTTTGGGTGCATTGTGGGAATCATAAACCTTTGGGAAGGAGTAAAGAGCAAGATACAGCTTAGCAGCCAGAACCTCCCAAAACACGTCGCAATAATCGTGGACGGGTGCGAGGAACACGCACAGAAAAACAACATAACACTCCAAGACGTATACAAAACAGAATTTTTGAACATAAAAAACGCAATAAAAGTAGGGACAAAACTAAACATCCCACTACTAACCTTCTTCTCAAGAACAACAAAACCAGCAGAAGAAGAAATAGACCAGCTTGTTGAATTCTTCAGCCTGCTGCTAAACTGGGGCCACATACACAATAACCAAATCAAGATATCAGTCCTGGGAAAATGGTACAACCTCCCCCAAAGGCTCATAGAACCAATAAAAAAAATAATCTCAGACACAAAAGACTATGACAAGCAATTTGTCAACTTCTGCATACAATACAGCGGGCAGGAAGAAATCGTGGATGCATGCAAACTGCTAACACAACAGGTAAAGCTGGACAAGATAACACCAGAAAACATAGACAAGGCGCTTGTAAAAGAAAACATATACGCATCATATTTTTTGCCGCCAGACCTGCTCATAGTGAGTGGAAAGAAAAAAACAACAGGCGGATTACTGCTGTGGGACAGCACAAACACAAAAATACACTTCACAGGCATAAACTGGCCGGAATTCGGAAGAGAAGACTTTTTAAAGTCACTCGTATTTTTCCAATCAAATTAGATTCGGGGTGGGAACATAATGGGAAGACTAGTTGATGTATACAAAATACACACGCGCAACAATTTAATAAAAACAGAATTTGAGCAGGAATACAAAATAACAAAGCCGCAGATAATCGAGGGCAGGCCGCCAAGCATTATTGCAGAAGCACCACTAAAAATAAAATACTGCGCGCCGGAAAAAGCAAAAGAACAAGGCCTTGACCAGGCAAGAATAACAGCAGATATGACATTCAAGGATGCACTTGGACTGTTTTTAATTTTAGCTGAAACAGTGCACCAAAACAAGCACTTTTTCCTTACAGAGCCCAACTTCATAAATGAAAAACTCATCAGCCTGGGAATGCAGCTGGTAACAACAGGAAATAGGGGCACGCCATCACTATTCAGCCTAACGCCAGAACTTTTCAGAGAATTTGCTGAAAAAGACTTCTACATAGAGGGAATTTACCACGGAAAGCCGTATGAAATACGCATAGTGAACGATGCGCGCCATGGAATAATGCCGCTGCAGATGACAAGAAGCACAGATGAATTCAGCAAAAACCACATAGACAGGTATACACTGCAGGACACAATAATAGCAAAACCAGAAGAGATTGAACAGCACCTTACAAGACTAGAGGAAGCACTCCACGCATGGGAAGAAAAAGTAAGAATAAAAAGAGCAAAGCAGGACAGCCCGGGATGGCTTGAATAACCTGCAAATGTGTCAACACCTTTTTAAAAATCTAAACCTATATATTATATATGTCTGAGCTAGAAAAAACCACACAAGACCATTCTGCAAAAAAATACATAGCAACAGCAAGAGACGAGGCAGGCCTGAAAGCCAAATACTCAACACCGCCTGCTGAAGAAAGAGCAATTGATGAAGAAACAGAAAGAACACTTGTCTCTGTCATCTCAGCAGCAATAGTTGCAGTGCCGGCAGCAATACTTCTTGGAAAGATGCTGCCAGACATACCAATATACAACATATACCAATACTTTAACTTCTAAAATGGAAACAAGAGACCTTGAAAAAACAGCAGAAAGACTTGAGCCAAAATACAGGCCAGGCCAAAGGACAAGAAACCTGGATGAGATAAAGCTGCCGACAAAATACATTAAATACGCAATATTTGTAGCAGCAGCAGGCACAGCCATATCAGGAGCAGCACTTGCACACCAAATGTTTCCAGACACAATAGAAAGCATAATAAAATACTTGTTCTAAAAGACCAAAATCTTTATAAATCGCCCCTTGATTCTACCCTTTACCTATGACATGATGAAGCTCGAGAGAGCTGAATGAGGTAAAAACTTCTTACCTCACTGTTATAAAAAACCTATTTAGGAGGGAAATGAAAATGGCTGATAAAGAACTTGCTGACAAAGCACTAGAAGCAATAGAGATAGCAAAGACAACCGGCAAAATAAAGAAAGGGGCAAACGAGGCAACAAAAGCACTTGAAAGAGGCAATGCAAAACTCGTTGCAATAGCAAAAGACGTAAGCCCGCCAGAGATAACAATGCACATACCAATACTTGCAAAAGAAAAAGGAGTACCCTGCATTGAAATAGACACCAAGGAAGAGCTTGGGGTAGCAGCAGGAATAAAAGTAGGAACATCTGCAATCGCAATCATAGCAGAAGGAACTGCAAAAAAAGTGCTTGCTGAAATAAACAAGAAACTAGGCGGAGAAAAGAAAGAAGAAGAGAAAGCTGAAAAGCCAAAAGAAGAAAAGGCTGAAGAAAAGAAAGAAGAGAAAGCTGAAGAGAAAAAAGAAGAAAAGAAAGAAGAGAAAAAAGAAGAGAAGAAAGGTGAATAAACATGGCTGACAAACCGCCAAAAAAACCGCCTGAAAAAAGGCAGAGACGTGGAAAAAAAGACGACGTCAAAGAAAAATCAGCAGGCGTCAGGTTCTCACACGCAGTGCCGGGAAAAGTAGAGGAAATAATCGGCAGGACAGGAACAAGAGGAGAGGCAGTACAGGTCAGGGTAAGAATACTTGATGGACGCGATAAAGACAAAGTAATGCGAAGAAACGTCAAAGGGCCTGTGCAAAAAGACGACATACTGATGCTAAGGGAAACAGAAATCGAAGCAAGACCGCTGAACAGGTCAGGAAGAGGCAGAAAATGAAATGCTCATTTTGCAAAAAGGAAATAGAAAAAGGAACAGGAAAAATATTTGTCAAGAATGACGGCAAGATTTTTTATTTTTGCTCAAACAAATGCGACAAGAACATGCTAAAACTCAAAAGAAAGCCCGCAAAAACAAAATGGGCAACAAAGAAAAAGAAAGTGAGTAAAAAATGATAGAAAGAACACTCATACTTGCAAAACACGACGCTGTCCAGAGAGGCATCGTCGGAGAGATAATAAAGAGATTTGAGCAAAAAGGCTTCAGGATAGCAGGAATGAAGATGATACTTCCAGATGAAAAACAGCTGGGAGACCACTATGCAGACGACCTTAACTGGAAACTAAGCGTTGGAAAGAAGACAAGAGAGACCTTTGCAAAAAAAGGCATAGAGATGAAAGAAACAGACGAGGAAATAGGCGCAAGAATAAGAGGATGGAACATGCAGGGCCTGAGAGGAACCCCGATAGTCGCAATAATATTCGAAGGATACCACGCTGTAGAAGCAGGAAGAAAGATAGTGGGCCACACAGAACCAAGACAGGCAGCAATAGGAACAATAAGAGGAGACTATTCAATTGAATCATTCGCACTTGCAGACAAGGAAAAACGAGTCGTGAGAAACATAGTGCACGCCTCAGGAAGCAAGGAAGAAGCTGAAAACGAAATCAAGATCTGGTTCACGCCAGAAGAAATATTTGATTACCCCAAAAAAGACTGGGACGTAATACACAAATTTTAGGGTGAGAAAATGGCTGAAAAGATGGTTGACAAGGTTGTCAGGATTACAAAACATCCAGAACAGATAAGAAACATATGCACTTGCGCGCACATAGACCACGGAAAAACAACATTCTCAGACAACCTATTATCAGGGGCAGGAATGATGTCAGAAGAACTGGCAGGAAAACAACTGGCACTTGACTTTCACGATGATGAAAAAGCAAGAGGAATAACAATTGACACAGCAGCAGTATCAATGGTACACACACTTGGAGACAAGGAGTACCTGATAAACCTGCTTGATACACCCGGACACGTTGACTTTGGGGGAGACGTCACAAGAGCAATGAGAGCAGTAGACGGCGCAATCGTCCTTGCCTGCGCAGTAGAGGGAATGATGCCGCAGACAGAAACAGTGCTGAGACAGGCACTAAAAGAAAGAGTAAAACCAATACTTTTCATCAACAAGGTCGACAGGCTAATCAAGGAACTGCAATTAACACCAGAACAGATGCAGGAAAGATTCGTTAAAATAATCGCAGACGTGAACAAGCAGATAGAATCAATAGCGCCAAAAGAATATAAGGAAAAATGGCAGGTCAATGTCCAGGAAACAGTGGCATTTGGCTCAGCATTCCACAACTGGGCGCTAAGCATACCATACATGAAGAAAAAAGGAATAACATTCAAGGACATCATAGATGCATACGAATCAGGCGGGGAAGAATACAAGGCACTACAGAAAAAAGCGCCAATACACGAAGTGGTCCTGAACATGGTAATCAGGCACCACCCAAACCCAGTTGACGCGCAAAAATACAGGATACCAAGACTATGGAGAGGAGACCTTGAAAGCGAAGACGGAAAATCAATGCTTGACTGCAATCCAGACGGGCCAATCTGGGCATGCATCACAAAAGTCGTTGTAGACCCGCAGGCAGGAGAAATCTCCTGCGGAAGAATCTTCTCAGGAACAATAAAAAGAGGAGTGGAAGTCTACATGAACAAGCAGAAACAAAACACAAGAATACAGCAGGTATTTGTCTTTAACGGAGCAAAAAGAGACATAGTAGACAGCATACCAGCAGGAAACGTAGTGGGCCTGGCAGGAGTAAAAGCATACCCAGGAGAGACACTAACACTAGAGCCTTCAGAGCCATTCGAAGCAATAACACACATATTTGAGCCGGTCATAACAAAAGCAATAGAGGCTGCAAAACCAGCAGACCTTCCTAAACTGATTGAAGTACTAAGACAGGTCACAAAAGAAGACCCAACCATCAAGGTAGAGATAAATGAAGAGACCGGAGAACACTTACTGCACGGAATGGGAGAACTCCACCTAGAAGTCATAGAAAACAGGATAAAAACAGAAAAAAACGTGGAAGTAAAGACATCACCACCAATCGTGGTATACAGGGAAACAGTAACAAAGAAAAGCGGACAGTCAGAAGGAAAATCACCCAATAAACACAACAAGCTATACTTCACAGCAGAGCCTCTTGATGACAAGACAGCAGAAGCAATAAAATCAGGAGAGATACCATCAGGAAGAGTGAAGAAAAAAGACATGGCAATGCGAGATGCATTAGTTGAATGCGGATGGGACTCAAAAGAAGCACTGAAAATGAAAGACGTATGCAATGGATGCGTATTTGTTGACCAAACAAAAGGAATAGTCCAGATAGGAGAAATAATGGAAATGGTGCTTGACATGTTTGAAGACATCATGAACGCAGGACCGATTGGAAAAGAACCCTGCGTAAAAGTGCGCGTAAATTTAGTAGACTGCAAATTACACGAAGACGCAATCCACAGGGGACCTGCACAAATGTACCCTGCTGTTCGGGACGGAATCAGGGCAGCAATGATGGATGCAGGACCATTAATATTTGAGCCAAAACAAATACTGCACATAGAAGCGCCTGCAGACTACATGGGAGAGATAAGCAAACTGATAAGCAACAAGAGAGGACAGCTGCTTGAGATGAACCAGGAAGGAAACCTTGTCATAGCAAGAGCAAAAATGCCTGTAGGAGAGATGTTCGGGTGGAGCTCAGACCTAAGGTCAGCAACAGGAGGAAGAGGAAATTCCTCACTAGTAGACCAGATGTTTGAGAAACTGCCAGCAGAACTGCAGGAAAAAATCATCAAGCAGATAAGAGACAGAAAAGGCCTGACAGAGTCCCAGGTAGGTGCATAAGAATACTCCCTGAACTGCAAGCAACAGCAAATCACGGGATTTGTCGAGGCCACGGTTTCACAACGGCGAAACCGCAACCAACAATAAAGAAAAAGCTTTATTGAGCTTACATTTTCCTTCGGAAAAACGTAAGCTTTATAAATCAGGCGATAGTCACAAAGGACTATAATATTAACCAAAAAAATACGGAGGGGTCATAAATGGCTAAAGAAAAACCACACATGAATCTGGTATTCATCGGACACGTTGACCACGGTAAATCAACAAGCGTAGGAAGACTGATGTTCGACAGCGGAGCTTTACCAGAACAAGAACTGAGAAAACTAAAAGAAAAGGCAGAGTCTTTGGGAAAAGGCGGATTTGAGTTCGCTTTCGTCATGGACAACCTGAAAGAAGAACAGGAAAGAGGCGTCACCATCGACCTGAGCCATAAGAAATTCGATACAGACAAGTATTACTTCACGATAATCGATGCTCCAGGACACAGGGACTTTATCAAGAACATGATTACAGGAGCGTCACAAGCAGACGCAGCAGTACTTGTTGTGGCTTCAGAAGGAGTAATGGCTCAGACAAAAGAGCACGCATTCCTTGCAAGAACACTGGGCGTAGACCAGATGATTGTAGCAGTGAACAAGATAGACACTGTAAACT
Source organism: Candidatus Woesearchaeota archaeon (assembly GCA_019323015.1). Classification (GTDB taxonomy): domain Archaea; phylum Nanobdellota; class Nanobdellia; order Woesearchaeales; family ARS49; genus WJJT01. The sequence goes on along the minus strand of JAHWHY010000006.1, from coordinate 62,120 downwards.
ATGATGAAGCAAAATATGAAGCAATCAAAAAAGACGTCCAGGCACTGTTGAAAACAGTAGGATACAAGGATGACCAGGTACAGTTCATACCAATGTCTGCATATCACGGCGACAATGTCGTAAAAAAATCAGACAAGATGAGCTGGTGGAAAGGACCAACACTGATGGAAGCACTTGACAACCTGAACATGCCTGAAAAACCAACAGACCTTCCATTGAGGCTGCCAATCCAGGACCTATACAACATCAAAGGAATCGGCACAGTCCCTGTCGGCAAGATTGAGACAGGCGTGATGAAAGTAGGCGACAAAATCATAATTGTTCCTGGAAGAGAAGGAAAAGGCGTCAGAGGAGAAGTAAAGACAATAGAGATGCACCACACTGCTGTCAATGAAGCAGGACCAGGCGACAACGTAGGATTCAACGTCAGGGGCATCGGCGCAAAAGACGCTGCAAGAGGAGACGTGCTTGGAAAAGAAGACAATGTCCCAACTGTAGCAACAGAATTCAAGGCACAGATAGTTGTACTAAACCACCCAACTGTCGTGACTGTAGGATACACACCAGTATTCCACATCCACACAGCACAGGTAGCGTGCCAGATCACAGCTATTGAAAAGAAAATCAATCCAGCAACAGGCGAGACACTGCAGGAAAACCCAGACTTCCTGAAGAACGGGGAAGCAGCAATCGTAAAGATAAAGCCTGTACAGCCATTGTGCATTGAGACACAAAAAGAAATACCGCAGATGGCTAGATTCGCAGTAAGGGACTCTGGTCAGACTGTAGCAGCTGGAATGTGCATAGAGCTAACCAAGAAAGAGCTGTAATTCAACTGAATTACACCATTTTTTTATTTTATTCCATCACCACCGACAGAGAAAATGCAAAAAGCAAGAATAAAACTGGCAAGTATAGACATAGATAAGCTTAATGCTACTTGCGAGAACATAACAGACATAGCAGAAAAAACAGGTGTAGACATAAGAGGACCAATACCTCTTCCAACAAAAAAGCTAAAGATCACAACCCGCAAGACTCCATGCGGAAACGGAGCAGAAACCTTTGAAAGATTCGAGATGCGGGTGCACAAAAGACTAATTGATTTAGGCCTTGATGAAAGAGCCTTAAGACTGGTAATGAGAGTCCCAATACCAGAAGGTTTGAACATCGAGATAGAAATGGTGGATGTTTAATTCGAAAAACATTTAAATAACCATTTTTCACATATCATTCTCATGACTGAAACACTAGACGTAGTAGACGAAAAAGACGAAGTCATAGCAACTGCATCAAGAAAAGAATGCCATGAAAAAAAGATAAGGCACAGGGGAGTGCAGGTCTTCATACTAAATGAAGAGGGTGATTTCTTCATACAAAAAAGAAGCCCTAAAAAAGACATTTTTCCAGGACTGTACGAAGGAGGCATAACAGGCCACGTGCTTTCAGGAGAAACATACAAGCAGGCAGCTGTCAGGGAACTGAAAGAAGAATTAGGCATAAACATCCATGAAAATGACCTGCGCGAGATGTTCAGTTTCAAGATACTTTTTGAGAATGAGCACGAACTGATAACAGCATACCTGCTTGACTATGACGGGCAAATAAAAATAGACCAAGACGAAGTTGTATCAGGCCAGTTTCTTTCACTTGATGAATTAAAACAAAAAATAAAAGACAATGAAAAAGAATTCACACCAGCATTCTTGATAGGCTTTGACAAATACATGGAAGTAAAGGATATTGTCTAAAAACCTGAATCATTCAAGTATGTTAAAACCTTTAAATGCCATCTTAATGCATCAAGAAAAGAGTCATTATGAAACAATATGTCTGCTTTTCTTCCAACAGTCCCTTCTTTATATCCATAATTCTCCCAGACACTATGAAGGTACCAGACAGGAGATGATCCATTAACACTCCTTGTCTCGATACTGTACATCTTATTATTAGTGGTATCAATTAATTCAAAAGGGCATGACAGCACAGGAACAATAGGAATAACTATGTCTGGTGCTCCTGGAAAAGGATCCTCAGTCGCTGATTCCTTTAAGCAAGAGTCCACAAACTCATCTAAGTCCATATCCAAAAAGTCAAACAACCCTTCACCCATAAACAAAAAGAAGAACAAGACAGTATAAAAAAGTTTGGGAAAAAAAAGAAAAAAATCAAAGCAGACTAATCAAAGTCATAGTCTTCATCTTGATATTCCTCATCGTCGTCCCAATCACTCATAAGGTGCAGTTTCATTTGAGCTTACCTCCACTTTATTTTTTCTTTTTAGTTGCAGCTTTTTTCTTCTTAGCCATTTACCTTTCACCTCTTATTGGTTTTCTTATAATAAATAGGAAAGAACACTAGCTTGAATATCCAGTGGAGAAATCGACTAAGAATAACAAGGTGAAATAAGTATATAAACTTTTCTAATCGCTGATTTTACCGAGAATAATTATTCGTACCTTAATGCATCTACAGGCTTCAGCTTGGAGGCCTTGTAAGCAGGAACAGCTCCTGCAATCAAACCAACACCAAGAGATACCCCCAGTGCCAGCAGGACAGAATTCAGGGAAACAACAGTACCGCTCCTGAACATCCCCACTTCTCCACCCATCAAGGTAGGCAGGGCACCAGACAGAATAATCCCTGCAATAATGCCCAGAATGCCTCCAATAAGACCTATTATTGCAGCATTCATAAGGAAAATCTTCATTATATCCCTGTTCTTGGCGCCAATAGCCTTCATCACACCAATCTCCTTTGTCTTCTCAAGAACAGAGGTAAACATGGTATTAGCAATGCCAATAGCACCAACAATCAAAGAAACAGCAGCAATCGCAATCAAGAAAACATTCATGGAAGACATCATCTCTGTCCTTGTTTCCATCATCTTCTTGCTTGAGGATATAGAAAAATCCTTGTCTTTCTCAGAAACATGCCTAGCCATCATCAACTTTTTCTCAATCTTCTCAATCACAGCATCCAGCTCTTCCTCATTTTTTATCTTGATGATAATAGTATCATAAACATCATTCTCCTTGTCATCAAGAACCTGGTAAGCCATCTGTATAGGCATATAGATGCTGTTGCTTGAATCATCAAGAATACCAACAACACGAAAAGCACTATCCTCAATAGTAAGCATCTTGTTCAAGCCAAGAGGCTGGTCAAAATAAGAATCAGCAAGCCTTGCACCAATAACAATAACATTCTGGTCAGCAGAGTCAAGAAGCCTGCCGTCCCGAATCTCCTCTGTCGTGATCTTAGACCAGACTTTCTGGTCAACACCTGTCAAGGAAACAGAACCAGACTTTCCAAGATAAGAAACATCAACACTGCCCCTTATCCTGGTATCGATTAATGCAAGGTCAGGGATTCCTTTTAGTGCCTGCAAATCTGCCCTGTCAAGCTCAATCTCCTCTCCAATCGTCTGCGCGCCGCCAGAACCGCCTCCAGAAGAACCCGCAGGACCGCCAGGACCGCGGCCGCCAAACATACTAAAGCCCCTAGAAAATCCTGCAGAAAGCGTCAGGATATCTCCTCCCAAACCGCTCATCCGCGCATTCATCTCCTGCTGCATGCCGGTTCCTAACGAGATAATAGCAATGACTGCAGCCACACCTATAACAATACCTATTATGGTGAGCCAGCTCCTGAGCCGACTGTTCACTACAAGATTGAATGCATGCCGCAGACATTTAGTCAGTTTCATTTCTTTCTCTTGAACAAACTGCCCAGCTTGAACTTAGGATTCTCTAATTTTTTTCTCTTATACTTTTTATACAGGAATAACAGCACCACTACTGCTGCAATTCCAATGATGTACCACTTGTACTGCGACCAGAAACTGGTCTGCTGTGTCATTCTGCCCCTGAAACCGTTCCTGATTGTTGTTGTGGTACCATCTGCAGAAACTGTTGAAGACATCATTGCAGAAGGATTAATTGCAACCTCTTTTTCAATAATTTTCCTGCTTCCTTTTGTATCTGTATAAGCAATCTCAACAATAACAGTCTGCTTTGACTGCGAAGTGCGCTGCTCCCTAAGCTGCTGCCTTTCCTCATCACTCATCTGGGTGAAATCAACTGAAGGCGGCATCATTCCAGCACCACCACCCTGCTGCAAAGCAAAACTAGCAACAGTGTAATCACCCTTATTCAAGTTTCCAATAATAACAGAGTTAGAACCAGAGACTCTCCAGCCATCCTGCGCAGGAATTATCACTGAAACTGAAAAAGCAGGATTGCTTCCTATGTTAGCGATGCTGAAAGAGGTCTCTCCAGAAGAGCTCTCTGAAAAAGCAACATCAAAATCAGTCTCTCCGCCGACATAAACACCAGCAATAGTGCTTATCTCTTCATCTTCTCCTGTCAAAGGATCCTCATATTTCAAAGCAAGGTCGAGCTTGTACAAGCCAGGCTCTGCATTAGAGTCAGCAACAACCTTGTAGTCAAGCTCTGCAGACTCCTCAACATCAATGTACTTGATATATTTTGTATTGTCAGAACCAACAGGAAGGATTATGCTGTCTGCATTTTCCCAGGAAAAAGAAAGATCCTTCAAAGGAGCAGAACCAAGATTAGTTATCACAAACTTCATGTCAGTCTGGATTCCAGGAACCAAATCAGTCTTGTCAATATAAATTACCTCAGCACCCTCTTTTCCTTTCACATCAACACTCACAGTCTTCCTGATTCCTGCAGCCTCTTTCTGGCCCTCCTGATACTGCCAGAAAACCAAATCATATGTTCCTGCAGGAGCATCCCTGTCAACATTAATCCTGAACTTAATAATCTTATAATTATCACCTGTCTGATAAGAGCCCAGAGTGCCTATCTTCTTTACAGCACTCTCGCCAGGAACCATGCTGAATGGATACTGGTCCTCAAGTTCAAGCACTGCATTTTCAGAGACAATGCCTTCTGTGTTCTCCACACCAATCCGCACCTCCAAAATATCACCTGCAATTGCAGGGTCAGGATCCTGATTAACCAGGCTCACTGTAAGCACGTCAGCAGCAGAGACTGCAGATGCAAACATACTCACTGCAATAATAATCAACAAACTTAACATTATTCTTGACTTCATTTTTTTCTCCTCCTCACAATCATGTTTTTATTTTGATACGCCTTAAGAACCTGACCATCCTTAAGCTCGATAATCGTGCGCGCATATTTCGCAAGACTCAAATCATGCGTGACTATGATGATTGTCTTGCCGTCCTGCCTCCATAATTCATAAAGCATATTCAAAATTTCCTTGCCTGTGACGCTGTCCAAGGCACCAGTAGGCTCGTCAGCAAGAATGATCTCAGGATCACACGCAAGACTCCTCGCAATAGAGACCCTCTGCTGCTCACCACCAGACAACTGAGTGGGCTTGTTAAACATCTTGTCACTCAAGCCAACAATAGAAAGCAGTTTCTTTGCCCTTTCATTAGCAGCACTGCCATTAATCTCCTGAAAATCCATAGGCAAAAGAACATTATCAAAAGCAGTCATAGAAGGAATCAAGTTATACTGCTGAAAAACAAAACCAATCGTGTTCCCCCTCTTGGAAGCCAAGTCAGATTCGTCAAGGCTTGAGACGTCCTGCGATTTCAGCAACACTCTTCCCTTGGTAGGCATGTCCAGGCAGCCAATCAAATTCATTATGGTAGACTTTCCAGAGCCAGAGGCTCCAATGATGGCAACAAAATCACCTTTATTGATGTCAATATTAACACCCCTCAAAGCAGGGACCTTAACCTGCCCCATCTTGTAAACCTTCCATACGTTATCTAACTGAATAAGCTTCTGTGCCTTCATCATACCTGTTTTAGCCCCTCCCCTTTATAAATAAGATGGACGTAAAGTGAACAGGTGCACTTAACGTCCACAGTTTTTATAAAGCTTTAAATACCTGCAATGAATAGGTGATAACATGCCTCCAATGTTCCATAATCCAATATGGTTCGCGACAGAACTGATATATACCTTGATTGTGTTGTTTCTTTGCTTCTTGATATACTTCAAGACAAAAGAAATCTATGATTTGACAAAACATAAAGGAATATCCTATTTCAGGAACACTTTTCTGTTTTTTGGGCTAGCGTATGTCTTTAGATTCATCTTCAGCCTGATAAGAATGACTGACAGATGGATTGGCACCATATACATACCAAGAGGGGCAATGATGCCTATAATGATACTGTTTACAGCATACTTCAGCACAATGGCCCTTCTTTTCCTGATTTACTCAACAATCTGGAAAAGATTCTCAAGCAGGGATTTTTTCATTGCAGCAAACATACTCGCAGTCCTGATAGCAGTTGCAGCAGCACTATCACCCCCAATATTCCTGATAACACAAGCAGTTCTTCTTGTCGTTGCAATAGTATTAAGCCTGGTCTTACGCAGCAAGAAAGCAAAATTCTCAAGAACAGCCCTGCTTTACTTCCTCATGTTCGCGTTCTGGATCATCAGCCTCATACTGGTGGTTCCTGGAAGAGTTCTTGGATTTGAGATAAGAATAGCTCTTGAAGTGATATCAATTGCATTATTCGGCATAATCTACTATAAAGTGTCCAAGTGGACAAAATAAACTTGAAGGCCAATGAGAAAACGAGACAGGATAGAGGTGATTCACGATATACTAAAAATTATAAGTGATAATCACAATTCAGTAAAACCAACACCCTTGCTTAGATACTCTAACCTGTCCTCGCAAAGCTTCACAGAATATTACAAAGAATTATTGTCAAAAGGATTAGTAAAAGAAATAAAGGACAAGAAAGGAAAGAAATTCATAACACTCACAGACAGGGGATTCAAATTCCTGGAAAAGTATAAATTAATTCTTGGTTTTATTGATGAGTTTGAACTGTGAATGCTGCAAGCCCAATTCTGTTATTGCACCATTGTTTTGATGCTGCCATTCCTAAAAATATAGCAATCCTGTCTGCACCCTGCAAAAGAAAAGGCGTTACATGGCCAAAAACATCATGCACTGAACCAGACCTGCCAATCAACAAATGCTTGCTGTTAAACTTGCGCTCATCATCTCCCACAGCACACCATGTTCCTTCTCTGCTCTCAAAAAGCATGAGATACTTATCACCTACACGATTCACATTGACTGCGCCGACAGAATCCAAAACATAATCATTGTGCTTCTTGAAATTTAACCCATCCTCAGACACTGCATAACCCGCATGCCTGTCTTTTCCATCAGAACCGTCATACCACAGCTTAAATACTTTGTCTTCATAAATAACACTAGGTCTTGCAACCTCAAGCGAATCCCAGGATCTATCACTGACGCCAAGCACTTCTCCTCTTTTTTGCCAATCAATGCCATCAACAGAAGTTGCCAGACATATCCTGCATTCTGTATCTTTCTTATGCGCCCTGCTATAATACATGTAATACGTGTTGTCTACCAAAACAACAGAAGGATCATTGACATGCAAAGAATCTTTATTGTCCAATACAACACCCTTCTTCACCCAATCAACACCATTGCTTGACGCTGCATAATGAATCCTGTCATGGCCATCCTTTCCCTGCCCCCCATACCACATCTTAAACCTGCTGCCCTCGAGCAATACACAAGGGGCATAAATGTTATCACCTTCAGACTCAAGACTGGGAAAAACCACAGGTTCAGAAAACAAGCCCCAATTTTTATCTGAAACAATATCTGCAATATTCATATATAAAAACTAAGAAATCAAAGTATAAAAAGCTGTGTAATTACAAAAGCAACACAAGTATACGGCAAAGGCACAAGAAGGCCCCTATTTAAAGGCATATTTTAAAGTTTTCTACTACTGAAAAAAAACATAAAGTTTATAAAGGAATTATATAATAATAAAGAAAGAAAAGAGGTTAACTAATGCGAACAGCAAAATTACTAGTGATTCTCATATTTGTCTCAATACTAGCTTTGTCTGTTGCAGCAGAGCAATGGACACTGCCTTTCAAAAAAGACACTTTCTCTGCTGAAAAGAAAAGAGACATATACTTCGGAGACCAGTTTGTCAGGCCAGTCGGCTGGACAGGAATAAAATACGCAACAAACTCCAGACAGACAATAGGGGGATTCAAGGGCTCAACATCAATAGACTCAAACCTGCCATACAATGAATGGATAATACAAGGCAGGAATCCTCAGGCAACAAGAAACTATGACCCAAGAGTAAGGGGATACCCGATACTAGATGAATTCGTAGACCTGATACCTATAGAGGCACCATCATATGACCAGGGAAGCGTGCTATTACCAAGACAGCCATCAGGAGCAGTAAGAATCGTGACAAACAGGGACAGCCAAAAAACACAGCACTCATACATGCCAAGATCAACAATATACCTAAGAGTAGGATACCTTCCAGAACTAGAGCCATATGAAATATATGAAGCATATCTTGTAGATGAAGACACAGGATTTGCACTTTCAATAGGAAGAATAATACCCCCAGGAATAGGCCAGCTAAACACGCTGCAATTTGAAATAGCAAATGACTTATACCCATATGAATTTGTGATGGTTACAAAAGAGAACTTTCCAGAGAGACAAAAAGGACCACAAGGAGATGTGGTATTATTAGGAGAGATTCCATTAATAAGAAAAACAGAGGCTCCTGTAAGTGCACAATCATATTACGACAGGTACTTTGACTTGATAAGATGAAAAAAATAATCATGTTCGGAATTGCAGTAATGGCGTTCTTATCAGCCATAGCAATAGTAGAAGCATATAACCCTTACACGCAGATAGTTGATTACGGCGATGTACTGAAAAGCCAAACAGACGGCTCTAAAGAACAAATATACGGGCACTCTTTGCAAGGATATGACCCATACTACAAATCAGACTACCCATACACATACTCCATATACACAGACCCACTAAGAGGCGGAATTGACAGAGTAACAAACCTCGATGTAAGAGCACAGCAAAGAAGCATACCATACAGAATAGACCAGACAGTATACCTGGCACCACCAGGAGGCTGGGAAGAATATGAAAGAGGATACCCTCCATACGCGCCAAGAGGAACAGCAAGAATCTACAGTTCACAATCAAGATCAAATGCAGTAGGAGAAGTAATAATCAGCACAAAAGATATTGCGCCTTCATACAATGACAACACAGTATACGAAGCATGGCTATATTCCTCAAGCACCGGATACAGGACAAGCCTTGGAGTTTTCAAGGCAATATTCGGCGGAGTAGGAGCACTGACATACAAGATAACAACATACCTTGATGGGTATGATTATGTAATCATAACAAAAGAACCAAAGAATGACAATGACCCAAGACCAAGTGATGACATAGTACTGATAGGAGAGATACAGGCACCGGCACAGTATGTAAGGCCATTCACATACACACAGAGCCAATACGGATATGTAACAAGAGCAGCACAAAACTAAATTTCTTATTTACAATTTTAATTATTTCCAGACAATATCAATTCAATCTGCAATATTTCACAATATTAGAAACAGTCAATCCAAACTTCTTCATTAAATCCTTTTCAGAACCAGACTCACCAAAACCATCTGCACCAATTCTTTTCAACTTAACAGGATGGTTTTCACCTAATAATTCTGCTATTGCACCGCCTAAGCCGCCCCTTATCTGATGGTCTTCAACAGTGACAATCTTTTTTGATTTCTTTGCATACTTCAGAATAGTTGCTTTATCCAAAGGCTTTATTGTGTGGCAATTAATAACAGTAGCATTGACTTTCTTTCCAGCTTCTAAAGATTCATAAACAACAGGACCACAGGCAATAATCGTGACATTCTTTCCTTTTCTCAAGACATTAGCCTTGCCAATCTTGAAAGACTGCTTAGGAAGGTCAGGAGTCTTAGGCCTAGTCAACCTAACATAAACAGGACCCTTATGCTTGGCAACAGCAGTTATTGCTTTTTTTGCCTGGTCATAATCACAAGGAACAATAACAGTCATGTCAGGAAGAGCACGCATGACAGCAATATCTTCCAGAGCCTGATGAGTAGCACCATCAGGACCTGTAATCATCCCAGCATGAGTAGAGACAATCTTTACATTAGCATTAGTGTAACAAACACTCTGCCTAATGTGATCCAAGCAGCGATTAGGAACAAAAACAGCAAAACTAGACACAAAAGGAATCTTACCTTCTAAAGCAAGACCAACAGCCATGCCAATCATATTAGCCTCTGCAACACCTGCCTGGAAAAATCTCTTAGGAAATTTCTTTGCAAAAGCATCTAACCTTACACTAGGCGTTAAATCTGCACTAAGAGCTACAATATTCTTGTTCTTTTTAGCCAACTCAACAATCACTTCACCATAACCATCTCTTGTTGACTTCATCTTATCTTAGCCCTCGCTTCAATTAATTCTGACAAAGCTTTTTCTGCCTGCTTTTCATCAGGAGCCTTGCCATGCCACTCATACTTGTTTTCCATAAATGAAACACCTTTACCAGGAATAACATTAGCAATTATTATAATTGGTTTCTTGGATTTTTTTGCTTTCTTTACTGCATTAAGAATCTGCTTAAAATCATTGCCATTGATTGAAATAACATTCCAATTAAATGCCTTGTATTTTGCCTTTAACGGCTCCAAGGGCCAGACATTGTATGTATAACCACAAATCTGGATATGATTCCTATCAAGTATGAAAATCAAATTATCTAATTTGTACTTGCTTGCAGCATTAATCGCTTCCCAAGTGCTGCCCTCATCATGCTCGCCATCACTAGTCACACAGTAAATATGATGTTTTTTCTTGTCAAGCTTTGCTGCTAACGCCATGCCAACTGCAAGACAGACACCCTGGCCCAAGCTTCCTGTAGCAGCTTCCATAGCAGGAAACCATCTTCTGCTAGGATGGCCCTGCAATCTAGACCCATATTTTCTTAAAGTTGACAATTCACTGACAGGAAAATAACCTGCCCTTGCCATTGCAGCATAACGAACAGGAACAATATGACCATTAGAAAGAATCAACCTGTCTCTATTAGGAGCCAATGGTTTTTTTGGATCCTGCTTAAGAACATTAAAGTATAACGCTGTGAAAACATCAGCCATGCCCAGCGGGCCTGCAGAGTGACCAGAACCAGCCTTGACCAACATCCTGATAATATCCTGGCGGACAGTGTTAGCCATAAGCTTCAAGTCTTTAATATCAGTTAATTTTTTCATCCTCTTTTTATAAAATAATTGCACAGGTTTAAACCTTGTGCTTTAATGTGCAATTTTTTTATCCCACAAACTCATCTGAGTTTGTGTTAGGTGCAATAATCAACATGCATTTCCTTGCCTTTAACCAGCTTGATTGCAGACAAGCCAGCAGCAGAACCTTCGCCAACATCAACAGCAACCTGCGGATAGCATCCTGTGCAGTTGCCAGCAGCAAAAACACCCTTGACATTAGTGTTGCATTCCCTGTCAATCACAATAGCATTATTTTTAATTTCAATTCCTAATTTTTGCGCAAAACTCAAGGCAGAAGCAGTGCCCATTGCAACAAAAACACCATCAAACTTCTCTTCTTTATCACCAATCAATAAACCTTCAAGCGCGTTCTTGCCCTTGAACTCAGCAATCTTATCATTTCTTAGCTGAACTTTCTTTTTTTCCAGAGCTTTCTTGAACCCAGGAGACATCTCCCAATCCTTTCCCTGAGAAAAAACAGTTATGTCTTTTGTGAAAGACAATAATTCAATTGCTTCATGAGCAGCATAATTTCCATTGCCAATAACTGCTATTTTCTTGTCTTTATAGAAAAAACCATCACAGATAGCACAGTAGCTCACGCCTTTTCCAGTTAATTCTTTCTCACCTTTTATTCCAGCAGGAGCACACGCAGTACCAGTAGCAATAATAATTGTCTTGCCTTCATACTCTTTATTATCCTCTGTTGTAACAGTAAAAGAACCATCTTTTCCCTTGGCACCAACAACCTCTGCCTCAACTAATTCAGCACCAAGCTTCTTGGCCTGATCAATGCCTTTCTCAAGCATTTCCTTGCCTTCTAATTCAACACCAAAATAGTTTTGTATGAAATGAGCTTTCCAGAGCATTGAATTCTCCTTAGAACCAAGAACAAGAGTCTTTAACTGGCTTCTTGCAGTGTAAATCGCAGCAGACAAGCCTGCTGGCCCGCATCCAATAATAATTACGTCATACATCTTACATCATTCTTTAATTGTTGCACACCACTTTTTATACTTTTTGCTTTATAGATAGCTCCGCCAGCAACAAACACATTAGCACCTGCTTTTGCAGCAAGACAAGCAGTGCCAGGCTTTATGCCACCATCAACTTCTATATCTATTTTTTTATCCCACTTTCTTAACTGCCTTATCTTAGGAAGCATCTTCTTGATGAATTTCTGGCCTCCCCATCCTGGTTTAACAGTCATAACCAGAACTAAATCAATTTTTTTAAGGAACGGCTTTACTTTAGAAGCAGGAGTCTTAGGACTCAAGCCAATGCCTGCCTTAATCTTTGCTTTTTTAATCTTTTTAATCAATTCATCAACATGCTTCTTGTTTTTACAGGACTCAATATGAAAAATAATCATCCAAGGCTTTTGTTTTATGAAAGCATCAACATACTTATCCATGTCCTTAACCATCAACTGGATTTCCTTCTTTAGTTTTGTCCTAACTCCCTTAATGCTCTTTGGACCGATTGTCTTATTGTTTGCAAACTTACCATCGATTATATCAATCTGAACCCTCTGACAATAAGGAGCTGCACCTCTAAGTTTCTTGACTAAATCAGATTTCTTCTTAACAAGAATAGCAGGAACAATATGTTTCTTAACCATGTTTTTCAATACTAGCAATCTTTTTCAATCTGCGAACATGCCTTGGCTCAAAAGTAAAATCAGTCTCAAGCCAGGTCTTGACAATCTTCTCAGCCTTTTTTGGATTCAAGCCCCAGCCAGACAAGCACAAAACATTCGCATTATTATGCTGCCTGCTCAGCCTCGCATTCTCAAGAGTCCACACAGGAACCGCATGAATGCCTCTCACCTTATTTGCTGCAATACAAATGCCTTCTGCACTGCCACAGAAAACAATACCCTTGGCATCCTTAGCTTTCTGAACAGCCTTAGCAACCTTGTAACCATAATCAGGGTAATCATCAGTCATGACATACTTTGTGTTTCCCTTGTCAACAACCTGATACTTTAATCTCTTAAGATATTTCTTTATGTGCTGTTTTAATTTAAAACCGCCATGATCAGAGCCTAGATAAATTTTCATTGCATAATCCTCAACAGAGTCTTAATGTTTTTCACTCCTTTTGTCTTTAACCAGTCATTCTGCTTTTTAATACTTTTTATTTTCAGGGCATCCTGCCACACAGCACGGCCTGCCAAGAATCCAGAGCAGCCGCCTTTTTTTGCAATCTTCAACTGCTTTGCAAAATCCTTGAAAGGAATGCCTGCTGTTAGCAGAATCCAGGGCTGCTTGATATTCTTTGTAATCTTTTTACAGGTCTTCAGGTTTCCAGGATATTGAAGCTTTAGTATAGCTGCGTTGTATTTCTTTTTGCTGAATTCTTTAGCAGACCTGTAAACCAAATCAGGAAGTTTTTTCTTGAAATCTCCTTTTAATGGATAAACAACAAACTCCAATAAATAAGGAACATTGTGTTTCTTGCAGGCTTTTCCAACTTTTTCAGCAATCTTCTGCTGATGCTTTACAACATCTTTAGAAGCTTCTGGATTATACAAGATATTAATCTTAACTGCAACAGCACCTTTTTTTACAGCCTGCTTAACACCCCAATTAGGCTGTAATTGTGTTTTTCTTCCCTGCGGCTTCTCAACATAACCACTTTTTTCAACACAAAACAATAATGCCTTAGGAACAAGCTTTGCCAAAGGCAAGCAATAGATAGGATCTAACAAGATTGCGCTCGGGTACTTGCCAATAGCCTTGATGATTCTCTTTTTTGCCTCTGTAACCTGCTTCTTTGTCGGCTTTTTTCCTAAAGTCTTAGTGCAAGCCCTGACAAAAGAACCTCTCTGGTCCAAAGCAAGCATAGTGTAATTGCCATTCTTATCCTGCAATTTTTTAAGATTCATGATACCCTCTTTTTATTTAAATAAGAATAGCTATTATATAAATATAACGAAGAAGACAAATCTTTTTAAATCATGCAGGATTACCTTGAATTAATTTATGGGGGAGATAATAATGGATGAACAACATAATAGCACATACATGGGATTTGACGGGCCAGACTTAGATGCAATCCACGAAGCACACAATTCTGAAGACCTTGATTATGTTGCAAGAAGAGGATTTGCAGTAAATGTAGGAGATAGACCGCAGCCAGATGTGCCATTACCTTTTATCACAATATCACAAGACAGATTATCTATCCGTGTGCGAAATACAATGAAAGATGTTTTTCGCGGGGTACAACTGCACCTTAGCGAAACAGAGAGCCACTATGCAGAGCTTGAGCCTACACAACCAAAAGACATTATTGACGCAGTCGTAAGATACGCAGAAGACGCTGAACTGGCAGGATACAACGGCTTGACACACACAGGACCCATGCCAGTATACGTGATGTGCTTGTCAGACGAACAATCAGCCCCAATAATCGCTGAATTAGAACAACGAATGACTGCAATCAAGGAAGAAGAGAAAAGATTAGCAGAAAAACCATTAGAACAGTAATTATATTTTTTTCTTTGTAATCTTGCACAATTTTTTTGACTTCATTGCTTTTAGAGCTTGAGTTCTTGATAACAACTGCTCTTTAGCGCCGATATATCCTAGAACAGAGACAGACTCTGCATAACCAAGGCGCAGGGATTTCTCAATATCAAAACCCATACTGATTCCTGCAAGAATTCCTGAAGCAAAACTATCACCTGCACCAGTTGTCTCAACAACCTTTTGCTTTCCAATCCTTAAAGTATACTTGTTTATTCCATTATATGCATAAGCACCCTTCTTGCCATTAGTTATTATCACTAAAGGAATCTTTTGCTGCAATTGCTTCAATAAATCATCAACCGGCTTGCTGCTTCTTGTAATTGCCTTTGCCTCCTCCATATTAAGAACCAAAAGATTGCATGCAGAAATTATCTTATTCAATTGCTTCAATCCTAATTTTGCAAGATACAAACTAGGATTGAAAGCTATCTTAATTTTCTTCTTCTTGGCATAATCAGCAATCTGCCCTGCTGTCTTCAGGCTATCGCCCATCATAGAACCCATGTAAATCCACTTTGTTTTTAACTTATTGAAATTCACATCAGATTTCTTTAATGTATCATTTATTCCCTTGTAAGCAAGAATAGTCCTGTCTTTCTCAATACCTATTATAATAACTGAAAAACCCGTGCTTCCTCCCTGCTGAACCTTGCCCAAAAATTTCACTTTTTCCTTCTTCATCTGCTCAAGAACAATACTGCTATTGATATCAGTCCCAATCTTGCCAACCCAGCCAGTCTTCAAACCTAATCTTGAGAAAGCCACAGCAGTGTTTGTTCCACCACCGCCAGTATCCATATGCAGATAATCAATCAAGATCTTCGCACCAACAGGAAAACAAACCTCTTCTTTTTTGCCTTTCCACAACAAATCAACACTTCTTGACTTAGAAGAAATAAAAACATCAACAGTCGCGCTTCCAACAGTAATTACATCAAACATCTTATTTTTTCCTCTTGGTGACAGCGGCATTTATCTCCCTGACCTGCTCAAGTATCTCAAGCACCCTCTTTTCTGTCTTCCTGTCCAGCTGATAATCAAGCTCAGAACGCATCTCACTGACTTCTCCCTGCCTGTTCTGGCTTATCAAGATAAATGTCGCAAGCAAAATCGCCTCAAGAGAAACAATCAAGGTCAAAAGACCGAAAGGAAAAGGATCAAAAGGCCTTATTCCTGGAATCACACCCGCATTTATCAGAATCCACAAAGCAAACCACACCATATGAACATAAACAAACCACATATTGCCGCAAAAATCAGTGATCCAATCAGATAATTTATCGCTAAAATTCCTTTTTGCAAGAAATTCTTTATTGACGTCCTTGCTGACAAACAACACAGGCTTTCCTTTTGGCACCCACCAATTTTTTTTGCCTTTGGCATTACATACATCGCAAGCAGGAACAGTCTCGCCCTCTGTGAAAACCCTGACAAGCCCGCATTTGCTACACTTATAGCTCCTTGTTTCCTTTATCTTATCATCAATTTTTAATTTCATTCTCTTGAATAATCATCCAAAACATCCTTTACAGTGAGAATACCTGCAGGCTCTTTGCCGTCAACCAAAATAACGCTGTTAACATCATCTTTTATCAATAAATCAATAGCTTCTGCAATAGTGCACTTGATGCTTGCACAACAAACCATTGGGTCAGGAGTCATTATGTTCTCAACAGGCAGCTTAAGCATGCTCTGCTTCTCACCAGCTTCCCAGCCAGGATCTGACCAGCGATTATGATCTGCACTAGAAGGCACCCTCATGCCAGTAGGAGGCCACTTATGAAACCTCTTCAAGATATCAAACTCAGTCACAATTCCTGCAAGCCTGCCAAACCTGTCAACAACAGGCAACCGGTCAACCTTAGACCTGTTCATTGTCTTGATAGCATCAGCAGTGGTATCTTTAAGCTTGATAGTGGCAAGCTTTTTCCTTGCAAGCTCTGTGACAGGAATGCCCTTGTACTCTGACTTAATCTTTCTCATAACAGCTCTTGCAGTCACAACACCAACAAGCTTTTCCTTGTCAAAAACAGGAAGAGCGCGGGTATCAGAGCTTGCAAACAGCCTGCAAACCTCTGTTAAATCAGTGGAAGGCTTAAGCTTAGGCACAAAAAAAGGAGCGCCGCGCTTAGAGGCGCGCTTTGTCATGTTCCTTAACTTAGTCTTAGAAGGATCAATCCTTGAAGTGAGAAGCCATTTTCTTCCAGTTATTCCCTTATACTTTTTTTTATCAAAAACAACAGCAAAAGTCTGATTTTTTAACCGCAGTTTGCCCTGCAAATCAGAAAGCGTATCATTCATATCAACCTTTACATAACTGGTTTTCATGAGATCTTTAGCAGCAACCATCATATCACCTTTTTTGTATTAACAGAGACTATAACAGAACTATCATTTAAACTTTGTGGTTGATAACAAGCTTTTTATATGCTCCTCATATTCTGGATATAGTTGGTGGGTGTATGGACATACTAGACATTGGATGCGGATTTCGCCCGTATGAAGGAAGACCGGGAATAGACAATGTAGTCACAATTGACCAGAATCCCCGCTGCAATCCAACACACACATTTGAAGTAATAAAAGGGAAACAATTCCCAGTAAAAGAAAGTTCTTTTGACTTGATTGTTGCAAGCCACTTCCTGGAGCACGTGGATGACGTGCCATGGTGCATGGAGCAAATCCACAGGGCAGGCAAGCCAGGCTCAGAGGTAAGGATAACTGTCCCTCACTTTTCTGCGCCATCCTCATACCAAGACCCAACACACAGGAGGCATCTTTCCTCAAGATGCATGGATTATTTTGATTCTAAAAAAGGGTTGTATGAATGCGGATACACCACAGTTGATTTCAGGATACAAAAAGCACAGAGCAGATTCAGAAACAACATCACTGGTTTCATAAGAAGCATTCCTTCCAAACTTTTTGGCACAAGAATCCATGAAAAATACATCAGCAGATTCGTGCCAATTGCAGAGCTTTATTTTGAGCTAAAGGTTGTCAAATAACAGACAATACATTTATATATTTGTTAATTTACGCAAAATACATGGACTCATATTATCAAAAGTCTGAAAAAGAGGTATTTCAAGAACTCCAGACTTCTGAAAAAGGGCTTTCACAATCAGAGGCAGAGGAAAGGCTCAAGAAATACGGGCCAAACACAATAGAGGCTGCTGCAAAAATACATCCATTGCAGATTCTTGCAAGACAATTCAAGAGCCCGCTAGTGTGGATACTAATAGCAGCAATGCTAATCTCAATCTTTGTAAAAGAATACACAGACGTATATGTAATAGGAGCGATAGTAATACTGAATGCAATCCTTGGCTTTATACAGGAATACAAAGCAGAGGAAGCAATCGCAGCACTGCAAAAACTGATATCACTAAAAGCAATAGTCATGCGTTCTGGAATGCAGAAAGAAGTTGATGCAGGAGAACTAGTGCCAGGAGACCTGCTTATTCTTGAGACAGGAGAAAAAGTGCCTGCAGATGCAAGAATAATAGACTCAATAAACCTACAGACACAGGAAGCATCATTGACAGGAGAATCAGTGCCAGTAAAAAAAGCAACAACAACATTCCACAAGGCACTCGCAGTGGCAGACAGGGTAAACATGATCTTCAGCAGCACAATAATAACACAAGGAAGAGGCAGGGCAATAGTCACAGCAACAGGAATGCAGACAGAGATAGGAAAAATAGCAAAACTAATCAAAGAAGCAGAACCAGAGCCAACACCTTTGCAGAAAAAACTGGCGCACTTATCAGGCTTTCTTGGAATAGCAGTCATAGCAATAGCACTGATAGTATTCGGGGTGGGCGTGCTGTATGGAAACCCAATGTTCAGCATGTTCCTTGCAGCAGTTGCCTTGGCTGTTGCAGCAATACCAGAAGGACTGCCTGCAGTAGTCACAGTATCACTAGCAATGGGCGTGAAAACAATGGCAAAAAGAAACGCCCTTGTGAGAAAACTCCCAAGTGTAGAGACCTTGGGAGCGTGCTCAGTCATCTGCACAGATAAAACAGGAACACTGACACACAATGAGATGACTGTAAAGAAAATATACGCAAATGACGAGATAATAGAAGTAAGCGGCTCAGGGTATTCGCCAGAAGGAAGATTCAGCAGGAACCCGGACCAATTCAAGCAATTATTATTAGCAGGAGTATTGAATAACAATGCAAGCCTGAAAAAAGAAAATGCAGCATGGGAAGTCATAGGAGACCCAACAGAGGCAGCAGTATTAGTAAGTGCAAAAAAAGCAAAACTAGACACAGAAGACCTCAGGGTAAAATGCAAAAGACTAGGAGAGATAGAATTCACATCTGAAAGAAAATGCATGACAACACTCAACAAAGTAGGAACAAAATACAAGGCATACACAAAAGGAGCGCCAGAGGTTGTCTTGAGCATGTGCAACCGCGCATTGATAAACGGAAAAGTAATCAGGATATCAAGACAGCAAAAAGAAAAAATCCTTGAAGTGAATGAACAGTTTGCAAAAGGCGCACTAAGAGTCCTAGGCTTTGCATACAAAGATGTAGAAGGCAAGGTAGCTACAAAAGATGTTGAGACAAACATGATATTCTTAGGCCTTCAGGGAATGATAGACCCTCCAAGGCCAGAAGTAAAAGAAGCAATACAGAAATGCGCGACAGCAGGAATAAAAGTAGTGATGATAACAGGGGACCACAAGTCAACTGCAATGGCCATAGCAAAACAGCTAGGCATGAAAGGAAAAGCAATAACAGGCCTTGACCTTGACCACATGGAACACTTTGAAGACATTGTAGAAGAAATAGTTGTCTATGCAAGAGTAAACCCAACTCATAAACTTAAAATCATCGAGGCACTAAAGAAAAAAGGACACATTGTCGCCATGACAGGAGACGGAGTTAATGACGCTCCTGCCTTGAAAAAAGCAGACTTAGGAATTGCAATGGGAATAACAGGAACAGATGTTGCCAAAGAAGCAAGCGACATGATCCTCGCAGATGACAATTTTGCATCAATCGTAAGTGCAGTAGAGGAAGGAAGAACAATATTCTCAAACATAAAGAAATTTGTTGAATACCTTCTTTCAAGTAATATGGGAGAGGTGCTAACAATATTCATAGGAATATTATTAAAGATGCCTTTGCCGCTTATTGCAATACAGATACTTTGGATCAATTTAGTTACAGACGGAGCACCTGCCTTGGCTCTTAGTTCAGAACCTGCTGAACCAAGAACAATGAAAAGGCCTCCAAGAAAAGTAGAAGAGAAGATTGTTAATAAAAAAAGAGGAATAATGATCTTCCTGATAGGCATAATAATGATGCTGGGAACACTAGGAATATTCCAGTGGTATAATCCAGAGACAAACCTTGCTTATGCACAAACAATCGCATTCACAACACTGATGATGTACCAGATGTTCAACGTAATCAACATGAGATCAGAAGATTATTCAATATTTAGTTTAGGATTATTTTCAAACAAATGGCTCATAGGAGCAATACTGCTGTCTATTGGATTACAAGCAGCTGTAGTACATTTGCCATTCATGAACACAATATTCGGAACAGTATCCCTAACTGCACTAGACTGGATTTATGCAATTGTGATAAGCTCGTCAGTGCTGATATTTGGAGAGATAGTGAAATTATTCACAAAAGTGTAAAATGGTATTAGCAGGCATAATGGAGCTGGGCCAGCAATTTGGCCATAATTACCCTATTGTATTTTACTCCATAGCCTGTGTTCTCAGCCTGATAATTGTATTAAAATCATCGGACCTTGCAATATACGGGATTTCTAATTATGCCAAGAAGTTGGGGATAAGCCATTATTTGATTGGGTTTTTAGTTGTTGCAGTAGGCACATCTCTTCCTGAACTAGTTGCATCAATAACAGGAGCACTTGCAGGAGAAACCAGCATGGTGTTTGGCACTGTGGTTGGCTCAAATATCAGCGACTTGACATTAGTATTAGGTATCATGGTAATAGTTGGCAGAACAATAAAAATGGAACACCCCATTGTGGGAAAAACATTTTTCCAGACACTTGCGTTAGCTGCACTGCCTGTGATTCTTGTTAGTGATGGTGCACTCACAAGACCAGACGGCATAATATTATTAGCTGGCTTTGGAGCATACATCGCGAGCTTGTGGCTGAAAGAAGGAAAGATGGGCAAGATGAAGAAAGATGTCAAGCTGAAAACACTCTGGCGGGATGGCTTTGTTTTTGCAGGATGCATTGTGGCATTATTATTAGGCGCGCGCTGGCTGATATACTCTGCATCACAGATAGCTGCAATGGCAGGAATCTCCCCCTATGTAGTTGGCTTGACAATAATTGCTTTAGGAACTTCTTTACCAGAAGTAATGGTTGAAGTGAAGTCAATACTGAAAGGAATAAGCAGCTTGGCATTTGGAGATTTACTAGGCTCAATCATAGCAAACTCAACACTTGTTCTTGGAATAATCGCAATAATACACCCCATAGAGATAGCATTTAACTCAATATTATTTGCTTGTATTATTATGATGGGCACTGTTTTACTTGGCTTGTATTTCATGACAAAAAAACAGATAACCTGGAAACACGGCATTGTCTTAGTGTCCATATATGCTATTTTCTTTGTACTTCAGTTCTTTTTAATGTAACCACCTTTTGGTGGTATTTACACATTAACTTTATAAAGGATCGCATTCTTTATCCTCTGTAAGATTAATAGTGGGGACAAGACAAAAATGAAAAGAAAAAAATCAGGATTAATCGCAGCAATAGCATCAATACTATTACCAGGATGTGTTGAAAAAGTCACAGAATACGTTGATGTTCAGGGACCACAACAACAGCACGTATCACAAATTGTAGATATTTCTGAAGACGGAAGCAGGATTGCATTAAAAACATCAATTGAAGACGATATTGAAGCAGCAATGCACAAAGACGGACAAATACACAACCTTTCAAGAAATTCTGAACAAGACAATATCACACTAGGCCTTGCAGGAAACAATGTAATAGCCAAGAAAAAAGTCGGCAAGGACAAAGTAAGACTAAACATATTTGATGAAAGCGGAGCAGTATTATTTGAATCAGAAGAATTCGCATATATCGGCGAAAACGCAAGAGCAATCACACCAGACAAAGTATTATTCTATGCCTGGGACGGGGTTGATGGCGGACAGGTATTCTTGCACAGAGTATCAACTAATGATACAGAACAGCTGTTTCCAAATGCATTATATTCAGACATAAAAGGAACCCTGGGAGACATAGTGTTTATAGGCCAACAAGACGAAAACTTTATAACCACAACATACGCTCTAAAGCCAGGCACAAGCACATTCCCAGAAGGAATTCTTGTACAGATAAGTTCAGGCAAGCAGGAATGCACGAACCTGCTTGCAAGCTCAGGAAACACAGCTGTATTCAGCAAATGGGTTCCAGTGCAAGAAGAAATATTTGTTTATGACGCACTAAATGACGTGACAAAACCATTAATTCTGCCAGCAAACAGAGGACTCGGCTGGGAATTCAGATTATCCCATGACGGAGCAGGCATGATAGCAAAATTCTCAGTAGGACCGAATCACACAGACTATGAATGGTGGTATGTTGACACAACACAAGGCGGACTAAATCCAACCTTTATAGCGCCAGTGACAACTGTAAATGAAAACTTCCAGTTTGACAGAATGTCACTAGACGGCAAAGTCGCTGCATTCCAGGACCGCAAGAACCACAGGACATTCATCTTTGATGCTGAAACACAATGGTTTGAAGACCCATTAGAATGGGTTGCAGGAGTTGAAGACTCATACTGCAAAGGATTCTCAGCAGACGGAAGAGCAGTGATACAACACTGGTCTACACAGACAGAAGGATCACAGATAAACCTGTATGACCCGCAGACACACGCATTTACTGAAGTAGGAGACAACAATGAGGATGAGTACAGCAATGGAAACGTGCTCGTCACAAATGACGGAAAATACGCTGCCATACAGGCAAGAGATGTTGAGACCAATGATGTTGTTATATTGCTAGAAAGCCTAGTTACTGGTGGGAAAGATGCTGTTATCTCTGTTGAAGGCTCAGACCTTGCACTGATAGGCATAACACCTGACAGTGAAAACCTGCTGCTCTGCCCATATGACTGGGAAAGCAACACAGACCTAATGGTATACAACATACCAGACAGCAAATTAAGAACTGTTACAAACGTGGATCCAGAGAACAGATGCTGGTTTGAGTATGTCAAAAGCTCAGGCGACGACGACGTCCACGTCATCAGGCAGTTCAACAACAATGGAACAAACGCCTACCTGAAGCTGGATGAAGACGAACCAGTTGCAGAATTAATTGGGTATGGGAAATAGATTTTTTTATTTTTTACTATGAAATCAAACGACATATTTTGCAAATTGTATGATGTTTGGAAGAAAGAAGAAGGCAAAATCATCTTTGAGAATGAACATGCCTACGCAATTCTTTCAGTCACGCCTGCAACACCAGGACATTCTATTGTAATAGCAAAAGAACATGTTGAGCGCCTTGAAGACTTAAGAGGGGCAGAGTTGGAGGGATTTGTAGATGCAATACCTGCAACTGCACAGGCAATCAGAGACATATATGACGCAGATCCAGAGAGGATTGTTCGGTTTTACAGATCATTAAGAGCTGATCCACGACCAGCAGATGAAAATGTAAGGAAAAAAATAGTAGAAAAAGCAACAAAAATGCTACAGAACAAATATTTAAGATTAAAGCCAGACAGGATAGCATACAATATAGGAATCAATGTTGGCGAATATGCAGGACAAACAGTAGATCATTTGCACGCCCAGTTATTCCCTCGCAGAGAAAGAGGCCCAGGCATTGTAACTGCAATGGAACAGTCTTTTGAAAATAATTGAATTAAGAACTAATACTCCTCAGCTTCCCAGAATCTTCCTTTTGTAATCATTTCCCATTCTTTGATAACTGTTTCCTGGATTTCGCCGATTTGCTCTTCTGTTAAGTGCTTGAAACGACCCTGCATCTTAAGAGCTTCTTTGACAGGAATCATCTGAGGCTTATGATTGATTGTTATTTTCTTTTTCTCAATCTCATACAAAGGCCACATGCCGGATTCAACCATTAGTTTGCCTGCCTTAATTGTTTCATTAGGCTTGACAAGCCAGCCTGGCTCGCAAGGAGACAATAAATCAATGAAAACAGAACCCTCAACCTTAGCAGCCTTCCTTAACTTTTTGATAAAATCAAAAGGAAAAGAAACACAAGCAGTAGCACAGTAATCTGCACCACCCATAGCCATCATCTTAGCCATGTTCTTCCTAGGCAAAGGATTGCCCAAAGGAGGAGGAGTAGTAGTAGTCCTTGCAAATTGCTCTGTAGCACTAGAAGCCTGATGGCCAGTATTAGCAAACTGACAATTATTATAACAAATGTAAATTATTTTTTCTTTCCTGTGAACCATACCACTCAAAGCCTGCAAGCCAATATCATAAGTAGCACCATCACCAGCATAAACAACAACATGAGTTCCTTTATCTTTCTTAAGAGCTTTCAAGCCCATCAAGATACCCGCAGCAACTGAACCGCCATTTTCAATAGCACCATGAACCCAAGGAATCCTATACGGAGTAAAAGGCCATGTGGCTGTCAGAGTCATGCAGCCAGAAGAATTAACCATAATCACATTCTTTCCCAAAGCAATAAGCGTCAACCTAATGCCTAGCACAGGATTACATCCAGCACAAGCAAAAGTGCCCCCAGTAATCAAATGCGGTTTCTTCATTTCCTCCTTTATATTAAAATCTACATCTGCCATTTTCTATCATCTGCTTTTGCTTTCATTATATCATCTAAGATATCAATATAATCCTGCTCTGAAACAAAATTTCCACCCAAGCCCTGAATATAATTGCCAACAACTTTCTTAGTTCCACTTAATGCCATCTTAATCTCTGGATAAAGAATACCACCCATACCAGGACAGATATTCTGGTCAATCACAGCAATATGATCAATTTTCTCAAGAGCGTTTCTTAATTGTTTTTCAGGAAAAGGCCTGAATAATCTAATCCTTAACAAGCCGACTTTTTTGCCTTTTTTCCTCATGGTATCAACAGCAGAACGAGCAATAGTTGAATTAGCACCAATCATGACAATAACTGCCTTAGCATCTTTAGTCTTATACTCATCCAAAAACTCATACTTCCTGCCAGTCAATTTAGCCCATTCCTTCTGAACCTTGTCAATCACATCAAAAGAATCAAGCATAGCCTTATGCAATTGCTGCCTATACCTCATGTAATCCAGGCCCATTGCAGGAATACCAAGAGTCATCGGCTTCTTGACATCTAATCTTATTTCTAATTCAGGATGAGGAAGGAACTTATCAACCATCTTCTGCTCAGGAACATCAACCTCTGTCCTAGTATAAGAATGAACAAAACCATCCATGTTTACAATAACAGGCAAAAGAATCTTAGGATTCTCAGAAATCTTATAACCCATAATCACACTATCAAAAACCTCCTGATTAGTCTCACAAATCAACATAATCCAGCCAGCATCACGCATAGCCAAAGTATCATTATGATCAGGCCACAAGCCAATAGGAGCAGAAAGACATCTAGACACAGTAGTCATAACCATAGGAGTCCTACACCCAGAAATAATAGGAAGGATCTCATGCATCAACAACAAGCCCTGAGATGAAGTAGCAGTAAAAGTCCTTGCACCAGTCATAGAGGCACCAAGAGCAGCAGAAGCAGCACTATGCTCTGAATCAAGCACAACAAACTCTCCAGGAAACTCTCCCTTTGCCTTCCATGCAGCAATAGTCTCAATAATCTCAGTAGTAGGAGTTATAGGAAAAACAGGAACACACTGAACTTTAGCTCTTCTAGCACCCCATGCTGCACATGCATTGCCATCAAGTATGTCAATCATTTTTTATGCAACTTCCCCCTTTCTTGCTCAACTGAAATACACTTAACAGGACAGATATCAACACAAAGCAAGCAACCCTTGCACACCTTTCCATTACAGACAGGAAAACCCTCCTCATTAACATCATAAGCCGCATCAGGACAATGTAGCCAGCACAAACCACACTTAATACACTTAGAGTAATCAATAACAGGCTTAAAAGTCCTCCAATTAGCACGCTCAACTAATTGCTGCTTTTCAACAGCATAAGGAACACCTTTTTTCCCAAGATTCTTAATATCCTTTTCCTTGATTAACTTGCTCAACATACCACCTTTTCATAACAAATCTTTGCAGCCTGCATGTTTTTCTTCACAGCCTCTGGATGCCTCTTGCCTAATTCAATCTCAACAGCCTTTGCAAGATGCTCCAAAGTAATAGGCTCAAAAATCTTCACAAAAGCACCTAATAAAGCAATATTCGGAATGTTCTTGCCAAGCACCTGAACAGCAACACCAGTAGCATCAACCCTGCAGTAATCAACCTTTATTTTCAAATCTTTTTCAGTATTAATCAATTCCTTTGTAGTCTTTTTTCTTCCCTGCATGTGACAGGACAACTCCAGAGTATCATCAAGAACAATGATGAAATCAGGATTCCAGACATAACCCCTTGTATTTATAGGCTTCTTGCTAAGCCTAACAAAACTAGTGACAGGAGCACCTCTACGTTCTGCACCATACAAGGCAAAATCCTGAGTATAATAACCTGCAAGATACGCAGCCCTAGCTAAAATCTGGGCAGCTTTCTTAACACCCTGACCGCCTCTTCCATGCAGCCTTACTGCAATCATCTCTTCTTGTATTTTTTTAGCCATGGCTCCATCCTATCAAGTGCTTTTTGTATTAATTTATAATCTGTAGCAAAAGAAAACCGCACATGACCTTCTCCTGCAGTGCCAAAATCAATTCCAGGAACAGCAGCAACCTTTGCCTTCTTAATCATATTCAAGACAAACCTCTTGCTGCTCTTGTCATAATACTGAATATTACCAAAAGCATAAAACGCGCCCTTAGGCATAGGACAACTTATGCCCATCTCATTCAAGCGAGGAACAATCAATTTTCTTCTCCTTGTATACTCTTTTACCATCTGCTTTGCATGCTTTTCACCCATCTTCAAAGCCTTGATGCCAATCAACTGAGAGATAGTAGGCGCGCAAACAGTCGTAAGAACATGAGTCTTTTTAATTGCCTCTGCAAGCTCAGGCGGAGCTGCAACATAGCCAAGCCTGTGGCCGCACATAGCAAAACTCTTTGAAAAAGTCTGAAAAGTAACTGCATAATCCTTCATGCCATTGAAAGAACCAATAGAGTAATGCTTTGCATCATCAAACAAAATCTTTTCATAAGCTTCATCTGAAAAAACATACAAGTCATTATCAACAACAATATCAGCAACCTCCTCTAAAATCTTCTTTGTCATGACATTGCCTGTCGGGTTTGAAGGAGAATTAATCAGCAAAACTTTTGTCTTTTTCTTGTCAATCGCTTTCTTAATCAAATCAGGATTCATCGCATAATCATCTTCTTCCTTTAATTCAACAAACCTAGGATTAGCATTAAACAACTCAAAAGTTGAAAGAAAAGCCATGTAACCAGGATTAGGAAGAATAATCTGCTCAGAAACATCAAGACAGCATGCAGCACCAAGAACCAAAGCATCCTGGCTTCCACAGGTAACAACAATATTGTCTGGATCTGTCTTTATCTTATTGTCTTTTCTTAATTTTTTTGCAAGCGCCTCTCTTAGCTCTTTTAATCCACCTGCAGGAGCATAATGATTCACTAAATGCGCAACCTTTTTTGTGTGCTTCACCAAATCCTGATGCAAGTCAAAATCAGGCTCACCAGGACCTAAAGAAATAATCTCAGGATGCTCTACAGCAATCTCTATCAGTTTTTCAATCTCCAAGTCAGGAAGCTCCTGCCCCCTCTCTGAAATCTCAACCATAAAACACCTCTTTTCAATATTAAACACAAGCTACACATATATAATTCTTGCGGTCAGTTCTTCTTTAATGCAGCTTTTATTGCATCTTCATCATAACCAACAATAATTATTCCATTGATATCCAAAACAGGAACACCCATCTGGTCTGACTTCTTGATCATCTCATCCCTTGCATTATCATCAACACTAACATCATAATCCTTGAAAGCAATCTTTTTCTCTTTCAAAAACTCTTTTGCTTTCCTGCACCAAGGACAGGTAGGAGTAGAGTAAACAATCACCTTTGCTTTTTTCTTGACTTTCTTTTTAGCCATTTTACTTTTTTGTATGCCAAAGATGGCTCTTCTTTGTTTTCTTTACTTTCCTTAAATCAAGATAAACATCCCTTGCAGAAACAACCACCCAGACACAATTAAGTATGAAAAAAGGCCAGCTATTCAAGTAAACAGCATACACAACCAGTAAAACACCGCCTGCAAGATTAGTAATATCATATATTAAGTCATCATCTTTCCATCTATGAGTCTGATTCATGAAAAAAGCTAGAAGAATCAAGGCCATTCCTATAACTCCCAGGAAGGTTATCATATGCTGTTCGCAGACAAATGCACTTATAAACTTTGCTATAGAAAGTTTAATATAAACAATATTTTTAAAGAGAGTGATGGCAATAAAACGCATCAACAAGCCAGTTGTATTTATTCCTGACATACACGATGACCCATACATTCTTGAAATGGGGGATTTTAACAGCGCAAAAAGCATTGCACTTATCTCTGAAAGTTCTCCTGAATGGAGCAAGGAATTTGAATTATTCAATGAATACTGCGCAATATATGAAAAATTTCCTAAATTAGATTATGTTGCTGAAAAAAACAAATTAAGTTTTAGAGATATTGTTGACTTTTATGAAAAAACAAATGAATTACTGCAAAAACAAAACTCTGCACAATCAAATGCCTTATTGAATCTCAGAAAAAAACTGTTTGAACTCACAGTAGAGGTTGATTTCTCCAGAAAAAGCACATTAACACCAGGCAAAATGTACACCTTAAGATTAATCTATGTAATAGAACGCGCCATTGACTTTGGCATAAAAATAACAGCATACATAGGAGACTACAGGTCAAATGTTTCTACGCAGAATTTTGTAAAATCCCATGAAGCAGAAATTCGTGCAGCAGAAAATAAATTCATCCAGATACCAGGCGCGCCAGTCATTAACATCCCCATCTTAATAAGATATGGAGCATATGCATATGGATTCTACAAATTAATATATGGGCTGCGACAAGACAGGATACTACACTTGGTAGGCGGAAACCACATCCCAGACTGCGCAGCATTTCTTGAATCTTACCAAATATTTGAGCCAAAATACACAAGAACAACAGATTTAATTGCAAATATAAGAAGAACCCTGCCAGTGCATATCGCATTATGGCAAGAGATATTTGAGATAGAATAATACAATACCACAAAATTAATAAAGCAAGCAACAACCCTTTTTCTTACAATGACAGACAAAAAAGAACATGCAACTCTAGAAGGCATGCGATTCCACAAGAACGCATGCATGATAACCGGCACTAAACTATATGCTCCAGACCACGCTGCAATGAGCGGGCTATGCTCAAACTGCATAATGTGCGGGATGTGCGAAGTGGGTAAAAAGGCAAAGACAGGAAGAACATTATTTCCAGGGCCATTTGGCACAACACAATTTGGCGCAGAAAAAAGAATACCAAACATGGAAGACCTCCAGATAATGCCAGAACTATATGGCGAAGGATTATTCTTCACAAAAACAAGCTCAGAATCAAAACTAGGGGGCTTCAAGTGCACTGTTCCATTAGTTATTGCAGGAATGGGCTCAACAAAAGTAGCATCTGACAAGAATGATGAATTGACAATCGGAGCTGCAAAAGCAGGAATAGCAAGAGTCTTAGGAGAGAATTACTTGATAACCTTTGGGGAGGAAAAACTAAAGCACACAATAGACATCTACAAGAAAAACCAGAAAGAAGACTATGGCGCAATCGTCATACAGGTAAATGCAAACGAGCACAAATTAGGATTAGCTAAACTGGCTGCAGAATGGGGCGCAGATGCAATAGAATTCAAGCTAGGACAAGGAGCAAAACAAGGATTAGGCGGAGAGATACAGTTTGAAGGAGAAGAGATGGCTGAAAAATTCAAAAAAGCAGGGTATTTAGTGATAGACAAAGGCAATGGCAAATATGAAAGACACGCATTCCCAGGAACCTTAACTTCAGAATCACTAAGAGAAACACTAAAAGAATATGCAAGCTATGGCAAGCCGCTATGGGTAAAAACAGGAATGGGAATCGGCATAATTAAATTAATTGAGGAATTAGATAAAATCAAGAAAGAGGAAGACCTTCCAATAGAAATACTCACAGTAGACGGCTTTGGAGGCGGAACAGGAATGAGCCCATGGCTAGTCATGAATGAAATGAACATGCCTTCAGGAGCATTATTCGCTGTCTTGAAGAAAAGACCAAGCTTTGACATAATACTGGCAGGCGGTTATTCAACAGGCTTTGATGTTGCAAAAGCAATGATGCTAGGAGCAGACGGAGTAGCAATGGGAAGGCCATTCTTAATAGCCGCAAAACAAGAAAACGGCATAGAGAATTTCTGCGCAGCATTAGGCGAAGAGCTGAGAATGGCAGCAGTAACACAAAAAGTAGACACTGCCTCAAAAATAGTAGGGAAAAGAAAATCCTTATTTGCATTATCAAAAGAGGCAAAGAACCTGTTTGGAATTACGACAGAACCGAAGGACGTGTTATGAAATGAACAAATACACAAAATACGGATTAATATTTGGAATATTGTTTGTTGCAGTATTATTTCTGGCATATTACATCAACTATGGAATAGGATATATAATGGGATATTCAATGGCAATGCTGGGACTGCCTGAAATGCCTCTTGCATCACTGATAATATCCTATGCAATAGTTGTGCTGATATTCATGCTGGTTGGATACCTGATAGGAAGAAGCAAATCAAAAAGTTAATATACTCTTTTTCTTTTTTCTTAAGTAAAATGGGGGCAAGATATTTAATATTATTCATATGCTTAGCAGCAGTACTGGCAGGATGCACTGCCAAAGAACAGCAAGAGAGCGAATATGAAGGGATTAAAGAAGCAATTTTCGCCTGCAACTCTGCTTTTAATACTTGGGATGGCAAGACACACACAAAATGCTATGATTCTACAGGGAAAAAATTATTTGATGAGCCTTATGCTGTTCTAAATGAATTGGGCTTTTCTAAAAAAGAAACAGAAAAACTTGAAAAAGAATTCAAACAAGGATGCTTTAATGAAGTATTGTTCAAAGACCTGCCGCCAAGCATCATAACAGAAGCAATTCTTAAGACAAAACTGTTCAAAGACAAAAAAATCTGCGAAAATATAGACAAAAGCATATACTTTTGGAAACATATCAACCACACCTACACATATTCTATAAAGCATACTGGAGCAGGAGGCAATTTCAGAGGATATATTTGGTCACTGGAAGTGGAGCCATACACAACTGAAGGAATTGCTGTTGAAAAGTACCCTTTCCTGGCTTGCAACTCATTCTCTGCACACAAAATGCATGCCTGGACCCTTGATATTAAAAAAGAAGGCAATACACTAAAAATAACAGCAGATAACATAAGGCCTGCAGAAGCAGAAGACCTTGATTCAGAAGGAATGAACCAGATTGCAAAAAACTTCACAAATTGCAGCATCAAATATGATTATTACAGGATTTCTAAAGAAAATACATATAATTAAATCAAAACCGCAAATATAATTTCTTCTTCAAAAAATCTTCTGATTCTTTTGAAAATATTACTGCTTTTTCTTATGAAAACATATAAAGAATAAAATCAGTATAAAAAAAAGAAATGGCCGAATCTGGCAAGGCGCCAGACTTAGACCAGGTGATGTTAACCCTGCATAAACAATTATGTTCACGAAGTATATAAGCTTTGTGGAATTTCAGCAAAGCCGGAGTGGTCCGAATCAGGTAAGGAGCCTGACTTAGGATCAGGTGATGCAAACCCTGCATCTTGCGGGTTCAAATTCACTTAGGTGGGAGTGATGAAACTCCCGCCTCCGGCGCTGAACAATCAAAAAGTTAATATACTCTTTTTCTTTTTTCTTAATTAAAATGGGTGACAAAAAGCCAGTACTAGGCATTGTATCATTTACATGCGACCAGGGATGCCAGTTCACAATACTTTTCATTGAGAAACTAATGGACATCTTCAAGAAGTTTGATGTCCAATACTTCCATCTTCTGAAAGAAAAGAACAGAAAAGCAAAATTTGACCTGATGTTTGTAGAAGGAGCAATAACCACAAAAAAAGAAGTACAGAAACTAAAAGAAATACGAAAGAAAAGCAAGACTCTTGTTGCACTAGGGGCATGCGCGTGCCACGGAGGAGTACCAGCAATGCGAAACTTTGTGGAAAACAAAGAGCTTGAGAAATACGTCTACAACCAAAGAATGCTCAAAGACTCAATACCAGCAGCAGGAATAGGAGAATATGTAAAAGTAGACTATTACATGTACGGCTGCCCAATCATAAAAGAAGAATTCATGAATTTCCTTAACCAATTCCTGAAAGGCAAAATAATGAAAGAATTTGAAGGCCCTGTATGCGCACAATGCCCAAGACAAGGCACACCAGAATGCTTCTTAAGACAGAAAAAAATCTGTTTAGGACCAGTAACACACGGAGGATGCGACGCAATATGCACAAAAGCAAACTTTGAATGCATGGGATGCAGAGGACCAAGACCAAAAACAGACTATGAAGCTGAAATAAAACTGTTTAAATCATTTGGTCTTGATGAAAAAGAAATAATGGAAAGACTGAACATGTTCCAAAACATAGAAAAAAATGGCAAAAATAAACCTTAACCACATAACAAAAATAGAAGGACATGCAAAACTCCACATCAAGGTAGACAAAGGAGAAATCAAAAAAGTAGACTTAAGCATATTTGAGGGCTCAAGATACTTTGAAGGCTTACTAAAAGACAAAAAATACAATGACGTAAATCATATTGCTTCCCGTATCTGCGGAATATGCTCCCCGGTTCATGGCCTGACTTCTGTAAAAGCAACTGAAAAAGCAATGGGCGTGCAAGTAACTGAACAAACAGAACTATTAAGAGAGATACTCAACATCGGCGGAACAATACAGAGCCATGTCCTGCATCTTTATTTCTTGACACTGCCAGATTATGTCGGTTTTCCAAACGCAGTGCAGATGGCACAAAAACATCCAGATAAGGTAAAAACAGCACTAAAAATAAAACAAACAGCCAATGACATAGTAAGAGTGATAGGAGGAAGAGACATCCACCCTTTTACTTTAACGCCCGGCGGTTTTGTAGCAATACCAAAACCAGAAGAATTCAAAAGCCTGCTAAAAAGCGCAAAAGCAAGCCTTGCAGACGCAGAAAAAACAGCACACCTGTTCTGCGGGCTGGAATACCCAGACTTTACACGCGAAACAAAACACTATGCACTAAAGGCCAAGAAAAACTGCTTTTTCTGCCCAGAAGACCAGATAACATGCAGCGGGGGCAAAGAATGCATAGCAGTAACAGACTATGAACAGTATTTCAAGGAATTCTTTAAGCAAGGCTCAACAGCAGAGTTTGCAAAAACAAAAGAAGGAAGCTACATGGTAGGAGCATGGTCAAGAATACTGAACAATTATAATCAATTATCAAAAGAATCAAAAGATATGTGCAGATGCATAATCCCAAGAAAACACAACCCCTTCATGAACAACCCAGCACAAGCAGTAGAAATATATGAAGGACTCAAGAAAGCAATAGAATTAATTGAAGGAAATGACTTTAAGCCAGAAAAACCTATTGAGATAAAGCCAAAAGCAGGAACCGGCATAGGAGCAAACGAAGCACCAAGAGGAATTGTATTTCACAAGTATAAATATGACAACAAAGGCTTTACTAACTTCATTAACATAACAACACCCACTACACAAAACCTCCCAAACCTAGAAGAAGACATAAAGAACTTCTTGCCTTCATTACTAGACAAACCAAAAGAAGAAATACAATTAGAGATAGAGAAACTGATAAGAGCATATGATCCCTGCATTAGTTGTGCAACACACTTTCTGGAGATTATTTGGGAATAGTAATAAAAGCATTGATGTCCGAAGTCTAAACTTCAACAAGACAATTAATCCGAAGATCAAACGCTCGCATCAGTCTAAATTCTCCCATCAATGCTTTTAGAAAATCACTATGCAACTCCTAAAAAGCGGTTTTCTTTAAAATAATTTGTTGTCATTATTGAGTGGGGTTATTTGATTTCCTTGAACATCTCCTTAGGAGCACTGCAAACAGGGCAGATGTCCGGAATCTCATCACCCACAATAGTGTAACCGCAGCACTCGCAGACATGATAATTAGTCGGCTCTAAATCCTTTTTCTCTTTAATTGCCTTCAATGCTTTCTCGTATTCCCGCTCATGAATCTTTTCAGCAGCAATAGCCCACTTAAACGTCCTTATTGCATCATTATCACTTGCCTCTTCAGCTTCCTTGATAAATCTCGGATACATCTTCTCAGACTCATACTTCTCGCCCTCAAAAGCATCAACCAAGTTATCCTCCGTAGTCTTAATGCCTTTCAAGACATTCAAGTGATTCCTTGCATGAGCAGTCTCAGAAGCAGCAGCAGCCCTAAACAACCTTGCAATCTGCTTTCTGCCCTCCATCTCAGCCTTATCTGCAAAAAACAAGTATTTCCTGTTAGCCTGGCTTTCTCCTGCAAAAGCCTCCTGAAGATTTTCTTTAGTAGTCATAATATTCACCCCACATTATTTTTTTCTTAACTCATTTATAAGTTTTATGATTCCCTGCTTTATATTTTCCTTGTCACCCTGCATAGGAATGCCAATGATTGTGACATTATTTATCTCGCCGATTGATTTTCTTAATTTCAACTCAGTGCCTAAGTCAAAATCATGCATAGAGACTGGATGAAAATCCTTAACCTTATCCAAAGGGATTAACTTAACTTCTTCTAAACCCTTTACAACATCAAGTACAATGACATCCCCTTTAATGCCATTCAGAGAGTCACATTTAATGAATTCAACACCCTCGATCTTTAATTCATCTGCCAGCTCTTTGGCAAGAGAATCCTCTTCAATAAACTCATTCCCAAAACAAAGCAATTTCATTTTAATTTCTCTGAGGCAAAACCTAAATGCACAGAAATCCTGTCACCAAACTTAGCATCCCTAAACCACTTGCCTGAAAATTTCCTGCAAAAGCCAGGGCATTTAACTGTATAAACAGGGCTGCCATTCCCATCATCACTAATTGATTCAACCAAACCAACAAAAACATGACATTCCTTGTTTGCATAAGTATTATGGTGCTCAAGCCAGAACCTGCGCACAGAATCAGGAGAATACTCATCCAATTTATTAGCTCTTACAAATTTCCAGTATTCTGGAATTGCATTAATAAATGCTTTTTCTATCAAATCCCAGGCAGGAACAGTCCCTTCTTCCCTATGCCTGACCAACTGCTCATAAACAGCCTCAGGAACTCTGGCATTTCCTTTCAAAAAAGAAAGGCATTGCCGAGCATAATTAAAAAAAACTTCTTCACGAGTCTCAACCATTTTTTCCAGCATTTTTCCAAGCTTCAAGTGATTTCAAAGCCTGCTCTTCAGGAACCTTGTCCATCACAAAGCCTGCATTAACAATCACAAAATCCCCCACCTTCAAGTCATCAATCAAAGAAGCATTAGCTTCTCTTTTCTCAAAACCATAATCAATGACAGCAGTGCTGCCTTTTATTTCTATTATCTTCCCAGGAATAGCCAAACACATTATTCAACCACCACATCCTTAAGGACAATATCCTCTCCTTTCAAAATCTTAAAAGGAATGTTATGACACTGGGGGCACTCAAAAAGCGTTAAATCATGAGCTTTCTCAAGAATCTTAGGCACCCCCTTGTAACCGCACCTGCACTCAACAAGACCAGGAACCTTGATTATCTCAATCTTCCAATCAACTCTTTTTTCCAGGGCCTCTTTTAATTCATCTGCAGGCAAGTGAGCCAAGTCACCCACTTCAACCACAATCTTCTTCACAGTGCCCTGTGCCTTAGCCTTGTCAATCAATTCCTGAGCAATAAACCCCTCATGCATAATCTTATTAATACAAAAGAGTATATAAGTTTTTCTGAGATAAGTTTTTATAGTACAAAATTATTCTTAATGCTATGAAAAAAGAGATAAAAATAGCAGGAGCAGGGCCTGCAGGACTTTCTGCTGCAATCAATCTTGCAAAAGCAGGATACAAAGCAACAGTATATGAACAAAATTCTGACGTGGGCTTCAAGTCAAACGGTGACTTTCAGGGACTTGAGAACTGGACAACAGATGAAGACACTTTAAAAGCACTGAAAAGAATGAACATAAAGCCCTTGTTCAAGTATACGCCCATGA
The DNA here is from genome assembly GCA_019323015.1 of Candidatus Woesearchaeota archaeon. Classification (GTDB taxonomy): domain Archaea; phylum Nanobdellota; class Nanobdellia; order Woesearchaeales; family ARS49; genus WJJT01. Next base: position 25,893 of record JAHWHY010000006.1, on the reverse strand, counting down.
AATCATTTGAGATGTATGATTATAAATCCAGAAAATACCTGCTTAAATCCAAAAAGCCAATCTGCTATCTTATCCAGAGAGGAAATGCAAAAGGCACATTAGACGCGTCCTTGAAAAAACAGGCACTAGAAGCAGGAGTGAAAATAATATTCAAGAAAAGACTGCCTGAAAGCAAGGCAGACATTGTTGCAACAGGCGCAGCAAAACACATAGCAGTGGGGGAAGGCATTAAATTCAAGACAGACCTGCCAAACACAGTAATGTCTATTGCAGATGACAAACTATCCCCTGAGTTATATGCTTACCTTATCGTGGTCAACAAGCAAGCATGCCTGATCACCTGCATTTTCAGTGACCAGAAAAAAAACGCACAAAAATTAGTTGATAAAACAATCAAAAGATTCCAGAAACTCAAGAAATTCAAGATTCAAAACAAAAAGCCCATTGGCTGCGGCATAAACTTCCAGATAAGAGATTCTGCCATCAAGAACAAAAGACGCTATGCCGGAGAAGCAGCAGGATTCCAAGACTATCTTTTCGGCTTTGGAATAATGTATGCCATAACTTCAGGCTATCTCGCGGCAAAAAGCATAATAGAACACAAAAATTACGACACTCTATGGAAAGACGAATTTGGGGCAATTCTAAAACAAGGAATCTCAAACCGCCTGCGATATTCCTATGCCAGCAGTGAACAATATGTGTCAATACTAAAAAAAGCAGAAAAAACAGATGCACTTGCCTTCTTTGCAAAATGGTACAGGCCAGACATCATAAAGGCAATCCTTTACCCATTTGCAAAAACACTCTACAAAGATAGAAACATTTTTAAATAGAAACTTTATATTTAAGTAAAAAAGGGGGTGTAATAGTAATGGCTAAGAAGAAAAAAAGAAGGAAAACTAAAAAGTCAAAACCAAAATTAAAATTCAGGCCAAAACCAGCACCAGTTTATAGAGTTGAGTCAACAACCTGTGCTCCTGAGATCAAGCTGGCAATTTGGGGAATAATAGCACTTGTTGTGGTAGTAGTGCTGGTCATGTATTTCACTGGAATGTTATAAACATGGCTAAAAAAGAAGATATTTTTCTTATTATTATACTTTTAATTATCATAGTCGTGCTCGCGTGGGTCATAGCAAACCTGGACATTCTCTTTCCCACGCCAGGAGCACAAGCACTAATAGAGTCAATAGCATGAAAGAGACCACACTGCTAAAAAAAGCCATCAGAACAGCATATGACAACAAAAAACTGTTTTTTCTAAGCATATTCCTTGACATTCTGTTCTTTTTTGTTTACGGCTTTGCAACAGCACCAATATACCTCAAATTAATGGCTAATGTCAACATAATAGGAGCACACGCAGGAGAGGCAGTAAAAACAGCAACAAGAGATAGCCAAAGCATGTTCTCTGCACTATCATCAGAAGTGATTGCACCATACTTCAACAACATAATCTGGCTTTTATTAATACTCGCAGCCACAACATACCTGACTTATTGTATCTTTCAGGCAGTTAATTGGAAAATAGCTTTACAGCTCACTGGAAAGAAAATAAAGTATCTTGATTACCTCAAAAAATTCCTGCTCTTAAACATATTATGGTTTATCCTTTTTGCACTTTACTATGCATTAGGGCTTGTTGTAGACATAAGAAAAATACTCATAAGCACACTAATGCAGACACAAGCATCAAACACACTAAATGTTGTACTGGTGTTTTACCTGATATTCATAGCATACTTTGCAGTCATATCCTATATAAAACTAAATCTCAGAAAAAGCATAAGCACCGGCACAAGCAAGATAAAGCAGTTATTGCCATCAATATTATTGATTGCAGTATATTTACTCGCGCTTAATATCGTGATAAAATTACTGGCTTCTATACATCCTTTAGCAGGAATCATAATTGGATTTATCTTATTGCTTCCTGCAATGACAATAGCAAGGATTTATATATCATTAACAATACAAAAGATGTAAAATGTGGACTCATAATCTAAATCCAGTGATTCTTTCATTAGGGCCTCTAGAAGTAAGATGGTACGGCTTGATGTATGTCCTAAGCTTTATTGTAATCTATCTTTATGCAAGAGCAGCTGTAAAGAAGAAGACACTTAAGATTACACTGAAAGACCTTGATGACCTGATGATCTGGCTTGTAGCAGCATTGATTATAGGAGCACGACTAGGGGAGATCATATTCTATAATCCGTCTTACTATATTGCAAACCCTTCTGAAATAATAGCAATATGGCACGGCGGCTTGAGTTTTCATGGCGGATTAATAGGAGTCTTGATAGCAGGATATGCGTTTTCAAGAAAGAAAAAAATAAGCTTTCTTCAATTATGCGATGTCTTTGTTGTTCCATTAGCTCTTGCACAAGTGTTTGGAAGAATCGGCAATTTCATCAATGGAGAACTGTATGGAAGGGTTACTTCCTTACCTTGGGGAGTAAAGTTTCCCTCTGCAGAAGGCTTCAGGCACCCATCACAACTTTATGAAGCAGCATATAATTTAGTAATATTTGGATTCTTGTTTTTTCAACGCAACCTCAAGAGAAAACCAGGATATCTTCTTGGATGGTTCTTGATATTATATTCTGTCTTCAGATTCTTGACAGAGTATGTCAGAGAACCAGAACTAATGATAGGCCCATTAACAATGGGACAGTGCCTGAATATTCCTATGTTCATAGCAGGAGTTTATTTGCTGTACAGGATTAGAAAGTAGAACATAGAAAAATTAATAAGCCAGAACCATCTGCTTCTTATCATGGAATTGTTTCGCGACATTGCAAAAGAACTGGGATTAATAAAATACACCAAAGAAGAGGAGGCATCAATACTGTTTGCAAATTTTATTGCAGACAAGTTCCGCGCTGCAGCAAAGATATTTGCCAAGAAAAAATTTGAAGAAAAAAAGCCCATACCCTTTCGAAAGTGCATATTCCAGGTTTGGGAAAAAAATGACAAGATGAAGAAATTCTGGGTAACTGATCCCTACTTGCTGGAAAATTTTCCAGATATCTGCAAAAAGCCCATAAGCATACCCATAGGAAAATCCTGGGGCTCGGCATATGCCCATTGCGACATCATAGATGACGAATATGCAGGAATATCCATCATGACGGGAATAATAGATGAGTCAGAGAACCAAGGACAGCTAGAACACAATCTAACATTGGTCATAACAAGCATATACCATGAATGCGATCACATATTCCACCATACAGAAAGCTTTCCAACAGGCGAATTTGAGGGGTACTTGTTTTACATAATGGACAACGCTGAGATGAGAGCATTCAGCAAGCAGCTTGCATGGATATACTTCAACAAGTTCCCTGGCGAAAAATTTGATTATGAAAAGCTTAAGAACCACATAGAACAGACCCACACAAGCGGAATGATACAGCAGATATTCCGCGCAATAGAACTTCTAAGAGACCCGCAAAACTTCAAGTCAGACATTCTAGAAAAACAAAAATATATAGAAGAAATGATACTAAAGCCGCACCCTGACCGAAAAATCACGCCAGAGATGTTACAAGAGGCATTTAAGAAATACTTAAAGCACATCAATTCCTTTGTAGAGTTCTTAAACCAGGCAGAAAAGTTTAAATAAATCCCTTCTAAACCAAGCTGTATGAAAGCAATACATATACTAACAGCAATAAGCCTATTACTTCTGGTAATAGCATGTGTTCCGCCAGCAGAAGAATTGGCAGGCATGAATGAAACAGAGAGCAAGACAGTACCAAAAGAGCCTGAAGTTGAGGTAAAGCAGGAAATAACAGTTATGCCTCCAAAAATACTGGAAAATAAAACAGAAAGCAACACAAGCATTGAAAACAATACACAAAACACAACAGTGCCTCCAATAACAACAGCAGCACAAACACAACCGCCGCAAGTAGCAAACAGCACAATAGTATATACAGGCGGAGCAATAGAGATGGGAGAAGGAGAATCTGCTAAAATCATTGTAAAATAAAAGGGTGATATTATGGTCGTATACGACCTTGTGATAATAGGCGGAGGGCCTGCAGGCCTAAGCGCTGCAATATACGCAGCAAGACAAAAAATCAACTTCATAGTTCTAACAGGAAACATAGGCGGACAGACACTCTGGAGCACAGAAGTAGAAAACTACCTAGGCTTCCACACACTGTCAGGAGAGCAATTAGTTGAAAAATTCCAGGAACACCTAAAAGAATACAAGATAGAGGTCCGCGAGCAGGAGCCGGTGGAAGCTGTCAAGAAAAAAGGCAAAAACTTTGAGTTAAAAACAAAAAAAGGAACATACCAGACAAAAACAGTGATAATTGCCTCTGGAAAACAACCAAGACACCTGAACGTGCCTGGAGAAAAAGAACTATACGGCAAAGGAGTAACATACTGCGCAACATGCGACGCTCCATTATACAAAGGAAAAACAGTTGCTGTAATCGGCGGAGGAAATTCTGCAATAGAGGCAGCAATGATACTCGAAAAATACGCCAAGAAAATCTACATGCTGGTTTGGGGAGACAAAATACAGGGAGAACCAGTGCTATTAGATAAACTTAAAGCAATGAAAAACCTTGAAATCATAACAAAAGCAGACACAAAAGCAATAACAGGAGACAAATTCGTGAAAGGAATTGAATATGAACATAATAAAGAGAAAAAAAGCTTGAAAACAGACGGCGTATTCATAGAGATAGGATTAATACCAAACACACAGTTCATCGATATTGTTGAAAAGAATGACAAAGGAGAAATCATAGCAAACAAAGAGATGCAGACAAGTGTTCCAGGAATATTTGCAGCAGGAGACGTGAATGACGGAGTAGAAAAGCAAATAATCGTAGCAGCAGGAGAAGGATGCGTTGCCTTGCTAGAAGCTGTTAGATATTTACAGAAACTTAAGTAAGAATACTAATAGAAAGATATATAAATAAGCTCATTTTTAAATACTTTACCAAAGACCAAAGGGGGATCTTATAATCATGGCAGTTAAAAGAGCCACGACTATTCCTAAAGCACCGCTTGCAAGAATAATGATGCAGGCAGGTGCGCAGAGGATTAGTTCAGATGCACTAGACGTTCTTGTTGAAATAATAGAAGATAAAGCACAGGACATAGCAAGCCAGGCAGTAAAGATCTCAAAACACGCAGGAAGAAAAACAGTAAATGACGGAGATATACGATTAGCAGTAAGAAAATAGCTATTTTCTCTTCATGTAAACAATTTTTTCCCAACCAAACAAGTTTGCAAAGAAATTATATGGGCCTGCACGAATTCGCAATGGCCAAGGAGCTTTTCTTATTGTCTTAAAACCAAATTTTTTGTAATAATTCTCAAGCTGTTTCAGACAAATCAAATAAAGCGTGCCATAATACTTAAGCACCTGATTCAACAGCTTTGCCATATAACCTTTTTTCCTGAACTTTTTTGTTGTTATGACAACACCCAACTCTTTAACCTTGCCAAAATTCTTGATGCAACAAATAGAAATAAGCTTGTTCTTGTCAACAAGCATATACACTCTTGAATTCATGAATATCGCAAGAGTATCCATCCACTCGCTGATGATCAGCCAGATGACCCTTGGCTGGTACAGTATCCTGCTTTCCTCTATCTTCATATTTAGGCCTAAAAGCAGAGGTTTTATAAATAAAATTCGGTATTTTTGACCTGTGGGCTGGTAGTTCAACCTGGTAGAACGCTCCGCTGGCAGCGGAGAGGCTGCGGGTTCAAATGTGAGGGGCTTCAAGCCCTTTATTGAAAGTCCCGCCCAGTCCATGCTTTTATATCGATACCTTTTTAAAGGACAAGTAATCATTACTGTATTGGGGGAAAATGGCAAAAGCAGTATTATTTGATTTTTGGGGAACATTAGTAGAAAACGGAACTTATTCTCCTCTGAGGCAGACATATAACATACTTCGAGTTAGAATGAAATTCTCAGACTTTGTGATAAAAACAGAATCAGTGCTAATGACAAAACCTCATGAAGACCAGACAAGCGCCTTTACAGAGGTCTGCCAGGCATTTAACATAGAGCCAAAACCATTCATAATAGACAAACTAATAGGTGTCTGGAATAAAAACAAGCTATTAGCTAAATTATACCCAGAAACAATCAATGTCTTAGAAGAACTGAAAAAGAAAAAATACAAACTAGCAATAGTATCAAACTCTCCAAATAATTCTGTAGAGCCTGTAATTGAAAAATTTGGACTAGGAAAATACTTTGATGTGGTTGCATTAAGCTGGGAAACAGGTTATCTGAAGACAGACAAAGAACTTTTCGAAAACACGCTCAAAAAACTAAAAGTAAAGAAAGAAGATGCATTGATGGTAGGAGACAGCATCCCAACAGACATAGAGGGAGCAAAAAATGCAGGAGTAAACGCAATTCTAGTAGACAGAAAAGGCTCAAGAGAGTGGCCTGAAAAGATAAAAGACCTTACAGAACTAGATACTGTTCTACCATGAAAAAAGAAATAAGCTTCAAGAACAACAAAGGACAGACACTAATGGGAGACCTTTATGTTCCTGAAGAAAAATATAAACTAAAATATCCTGCTGTTATCGTGTGCCACGGCTTAGGCGGAAACAAGGATGCGCAAAACAAAGTTGATCTTTCTGAAGCATTATCCAAAAAAGGATTCATAGTATTAAGATTTGACTATAGCGGACATGGCAAGAGCGAAGGAAATTATGAAGATACGACAGTGACGCAGATAATCATGGACATACAATCTGCAATAGAAGCACTTTATTCCCTTAACAAAGTAGACAGAAAAAAATTAGGATTAGTAGGCCACAGCATCGGAGCTGTTGCAGCAATAATTGAAGCAGCAAAAGACACTAAAATAAAAGCAGCTGCAGCAATCGGAGCATTCTATGATCCAATAAAGCCAATGAGAGCATGCATAAAAAACAAAAAAGAATGCGAAGCATGGGCAAACAAGGGAATGGCAGAAGTTGAAGGAGGCCAGCTAAAGTATGAATTCTTAAAAGACTTCAAGAAATATGACATACTTAACCTAGCTAAAAAAATAAAAATACCGTTTCTGCTAGTGCATGGCCTAAATGATCACATTGTAGCACAAGCACAAGCACAAAAAATAGCAAAAGCAGCAAAACTGCCAATTAAAATCGTTGAAGAAACACACATATTTGACAAAAAAGCAATAGAACCTGTAGTGGTATGGTTTGATAAGCATTTGAGGTGAGTTAAATGGAAGACTGCATATTCTGCAAGATTGTAAAAGGAGAGATTCCTTGCCAGAAAGTATATGAGGATGACAAAATACTTGCATTTCTTGATATAATGCCTGTGCATAAAGGACATACACTGGTTATACCAAAAGAGCATCACACAGACATTCTGGACATGCCTGATGATACGCTAGCAGAGCTTGCAAAAGTAGCTAAAAAAGTCTCAAAAGCAGTGAAAGAAGCTACTAAAGCAGACGGCTTTAACATAGGGCAAAACAACGGAGCAGCAGCAGGACAAGCTGTTTTTCACTTTCATCTTCACGTCATTCCAAGATTCAACAATGACGGCCTGAAAACCTGGCCTCACGGCAAATTGCCAGATGAAGAGATGAATGCTATACATCAGGCCATAAAAAATTCCCTGGAATGATAACTTTTAAAAAGGCCTTCTAATTTTAAGAGGTGTATGGCGGAGTAGCTTAGCCTGGTATAGTACTGCGCTCATGAATGTTTTTCTTGAGCGATGAGGTCTTAAGACCGATGATTAAGAAAACAGTGCAACGCAGGGGTCCCGAGTTCAAATCTCGGCTCCGCCACTATTTTTCAAAATCATTTCAGAAAGATTTAAATAAGCAAGAATAGTTTACAACATACCATGAAAAAAATAGCAATAATCATTTTATTTATCATGAGCCTGCTGCTTTGTGGATGCAGTGAAAAAGCTGAAACAACGGAATTGCTTGATTGGTCCAAAAATATTGATATAATTGATTTTATTTCTTCTCTGCAATCAATTGTAGATGCCAATGCACATGATTATGGTTCTATGCAAATAAAGGAGTTTAATGTACCTTATGCTGTTGATGAAGTCTGCTTTGCCTCAAATAAAGTATTATTAAAGCACGGCACTCAAGAAGTTTATCCTTTTGATGTCAACCTGCTGGAAGTTGAATCTGACTTTTGCACAACACCAACAGACGGCAAGATTAAACTAAAGATTGAAGGCAAAGGAAACTATGCCCAAGTCTCAAAAGCATAAGTTAATTCTTCTTAAAGAGTAACTTTTAAAAACACCCAGATGTTTTCATACTTCTATGCCACCGTGGCACAATCTGGTACTGCGCAGGACTGGAAAATTGGAACCCGTTCCAAATTCTTGGAAAAATGGGTATTTTCCAAGAAATCCTGTTTCCTTCGGGATACAAAAAAAATCCGCTCATAAACTGCCGACGTGGCACAACCTGGTACTGCGCGGGACTGGAAATCCCGTTCCCTTCGGGGTATCCCGGTTCAAATCCGGGCGTCGGCGTAGAATTAGGCGGATTTTTTTGTCGCCCAAAACCAATTGGTTTTGGGCATATCCTGGTTCATCCCTGAAATTCCTTTGGAATTTCTGGGAACTTACAAACGCTTTGGCGTTTGAAAGTAATCCGGGCGGTGGCGTATGCTTTCAAAGAAAAGTTTATATACACACAATTTCTGTTTAAGGATATGTCCAGTGTAAAAGCAATTGCAAGCAAGATTCTATCAAACGCAGGCTATATACTGTACGGTTCTGTTGCTTATGCCTGGAAACAGCCCTGGGATGATGCTGCAGCAAAAGGAAGGATACCAATAAAACCAGAAGTTAGCAATGTTCGCTACACACTCATGGAAGCACATAACCTCAAAGATTATGACAGGAAGTTTTTAGAAAAAATAAGAGGGCTTTCATGGGACAAGGGCTTAAATAAAATGCGTCCAAGAAAAGAGCCAAGTGTCTTTGTTTATCCGCTTTTCCAGAAAACAGAAAAAGAAGGGGTTATACCTGAACACAAGATAACAGTCAAAAAATGGGTCTTCTTCAGCGGAACAGAGGCAGTTCCAGCACAAAAAATAAAAGTGCCGTATTACAGGCTGATGACTCTGGGTGAAGTACTTGCAAAAGGAGGCACTCATCAGGCCTGGTGCGCACAGATAACCCTTCCAGCAAGACACGGCAAAAAAGCAGTTGAGAGCGGAAGCTCAGAAACCAGAGCGCATTGCATAGTATTAACAATAATAGGAACTAATGCATTATGCATGGAATTAGCAAACCTAAGCAATGCAGACTTAGCGGCGTTATATCACGAGCTGTTTCCGTACTGGTATGATTATGAACAGCCAACAGGAGAAGGCAAGACACAAGTTGTTGTTGTAACAGAAAAAGAACTTAACAAAGCATTTGAAAAAGTAGCAAAACAAATGCAAGATCCAGAAGCTTTATATTCCGGCCCAGTTAGGCCATTCTAATGAAACTAGGAGCATTATTCTCAGGAGGGAAAGACAGCACTTATGCTATCTACAAGGCTATTAAAGAGCATGAAGTAGTTTGCCTGATAGCAATAAAGTCACTGAATCCAGAGTCATACATGTTTCATGTTCCTGCATTTGAGCATATAGAAAAACAAGCAGAAGCACTAGGAATACCCTTAATTCTTGTCGAGACAAAAGGAGTTAAAGAAGAAGAACTAAAAGATTTAAAAAAAGCAATTGAGGAAGCAAAAGAAAAATACAAGATAGAAGGAATTGTGACAGGAGCAGTAGCATCAACATACCAGGCATCAAGAATACAAAAGATATGCGATGACCTTGGCTTGAAAGTTTTTAATCCATTGTGGCAAGTAAAGCAAATGGATCTTATGAAAGACCTCATTAAGAATAGTTTTGAAGTGATTATAACAGGAATTGCAGCTTATCCCTTAGATGAAACCTGGCTTGGAAGAAAACTAGATGAAAAAATGCTAAAAGACATGGAAAAGCTGGAAAAAGAATACAAAATAAATGTTGCAGGAGAGGGCGGAGAATTTGAAACACTAGTTGTTGATTCGCCGATTCACAAGAAAAAAATAGAGCTGGTTGAAACAGAAAAAGAATACAAGGACCATCACGGCATTCTAAAAATCAAAAAAATAGAATTAAACAGAAAAGATTAAATACTGCTTGTTCTGAATGTATTTCATGGCAGTTGCAAACTCAGACCAGGAAACACAAACAATAGGTGTAATCAGCAGGACATACCAAGAAGCATGGAATGAAGTCATAGGGCTTATTGCAAGCCTGGAAGATTATCTTGAAAAAAAATACGGGGATATAGACGATATTGAAAATGCACAAATATATCAAGACCCAAAAGCAGGAGAAATCCTCATAATAGGCAAAATAAGAATCCCTGCAAACACACTTGACTTTAAAATAATAGACTTTCTAAAGAAATCAAAAATACTTTTCGGCGACCTTGCCCAACTAGGAGAGCTTATTACCAGATTGCCTGCAAGCGCAGCAGAAATACTGAACAGCACGTCACCAATACAAGCAAGAGCAAATGCGTTATTGCGAATGAGCGAGGCAGAGCTGGAGGGATTCAAAGACAAGACAAGAAATGAAACTGCAATACTCAGGATAACAACAGACCTCGCAACAATACAGGAAAAAGCACACAACCTGATGGAGCTCTCACTAAGCAAGAGAGCAGCAGCATAAAACGATATCTATAAATACAACCAAGAGCTAGTGGGAGTTTAATGGCAAAAAAGAAAAAAGGCGGAGCAATAAATGCAATAGGAAAAACACTGATATTCACCAGCACAGCAGTCATGTACATGTTAAAAGGACTCTACACATTCTTGGACGGAATAGGCTCTGCAATATTATTCACAAGCAAAAAAGTCAATGAAAAAAGAGCAAAAACAACAAAAAAAGCGCCTGCAAAAAACAGGCCAAAAACAACTGCAAAATACACAAGCCTAAAAGACATAAAACCAATAAAAGGAAAATCAACAACATTTGAAAACTTCTTTCACAACTCAGACAGCACAATCGGAATAATACTTGGAGCAAGAGGCACAGGAAAAAGCGCAATAGGGCTAAAGCTGCTGGAAAATGCTCATGCAAAAGCAGGAAAACAAGTCTATGCAATCGGCTTTAATGCAAAAGACATCCCAAACTGGATAAATGCAGCAGAGACACCAGAAGAAGTTGAAAATGACTCAATAGTATTGATTGATGAAAGCGGAATAAGCTTCAGCTCAAGAAAATCCATGTCAAATGCAAACCAGCTGCTTTCATCCTTATTGATGATTGCAAGGCACAAGAACATAAGTGTATTATTTATTACACAAAACAGCTCAAACCTGGAAGTAAATGTTTTGAGACAAGCAGATTTCTTAGTGATGAAACCTTCTTCATTAATGCAGAAAGATTTTGAGAGAAAGAAAATAAAAGAAGTCTATGAATCAATGCAACCAGGATTTGAAGAATTAAAAGGCACAACAGGGCTGACATACATTCATTCTGACAAATACCAAGGATTTGTGACAAACGACCTGCCCTCCTTCTGGACAACAAGCGTGAGCAAAGCGTTTAAAGAGAAATAAGTTCTAAAAAGAGGTGCAGCAGTGATAAACACAGAAGATGCAAAGAAAAACAAGAAACTAGTTGATTATGAAGACATAAGAGACACTGTGATTGCTAATTCTATCAAAAAAATGCGAGAGAACAAGAAAAATAAAGAAAAAGAGCAAGACCGGCTCTTGATGGAATTCTAAAGTATAGACTCTGCCTTTACAGAAGCAAACTTTGCAGTGCACTTGTTATCTTTGCAGATGCACCTGCCTCCACAATCTAATGTACCTTCCCTGCACTCCATTGTGCAGAAAACATCAGAACAATCAGGAGCCTGGTCCTTGGAAACACAGCCAGTTGCGTGACAGCAATCAGACGGGACACAGTCCTCATCTGAATTGCAAAACCCCGATGCATAGGAGGGAGGTCTGACCACGCAACCAGTTACTGCCAGTAAAAGCAAAAACAAAATTATTTTTTTCATTTTATCCTGTAAGAGACTGCAACAGTAGCCCTTACCTCAACCTGCTCTGGCTCAATAGGAGGCGCTGCTTCAGGCATTCCTCCTGCCTTCATGGAAACCATATCCATCTCAGCCCTGAAAATTCCACCATAACTAAATGAAGACTCCTGCACAGCAAGAAGCTCTCCTAAGCTAACACCCAAACCATCTGCCATTGTCTGCGCCTTCATCTTTGCATTATTAGCAGCATCCTGCAGAGCAACCTTCCTGACTTCCTGCTTTTGCTTCTCGCTCAAGCCAAAAGAAACTCCATCAACATTAGTAGCACCTGCATCAACAGCAGCACCAATAAAATCACCAACCTTGTCCAAGTCAGTTGTCTTGACCTTTATTGTGTGATAGACCCTAAAGCCCATCTCGCGCTGCTTATGCTCATCAGGATCCCACTCTGTCCAAGGATATAAGTTATATTGATCTGTCTCAATATCACTAGACGCAATGCCTGCTCTCTTCAAGGCAGACTGCACAGAGGTCATTATTCTAGAGTTTTCATCCTGAGTTGCCTGGGCAGTTGCTCCTTTGGTCTCAACCCTAATTCGCATAGTTGCTTCATCAGGCATAACAGTAAGCTCTGCATCACCAGATGCTGTTATCTTGGGTATGCCTTCTCCACCAGGACCAGCCTGAGTGATTGTGATAGGCTTTTGGTACTGCGTGTAAACCAAAGCAAAAGTAGCTAAAACAATCAAAAGCAAAGCAATACCAAAAAACATGTGTGTTTTGTTATCTTTCATTAATATCAATCCTCCAATGCTTGATATTAACAGAGAAATAACTGATATATAAATACTCTACTTTTTATTAAGGGATTTGCCTAACTTACTCTTCTTATAGAAATAAATTGCAAGAATCAACAATACTAATGTCAAAACAACAAAGCCAATCAATATATACGGTGGCTGTGAAGATACAACAGCCTGATTCACTGCTTCTGCTGCTGTTGGAACTGCTTGCACTGCTTCTTCTGCAGAATCCATTGCAACTTCTGCAACTGCCTGCTTTGCTGCAAGCATCCTAGTTGGTTCTGCTCCGCCAAAAGTAGCAACTCTTCCTGCAAAATAATTTCTGGCAGCAATAAATGTTCCTGCAACAGAAGCAAGGAAAAAACCCAAAACAATCCACAATCTCTTTCTTTCAGGATCAAGAACACACTTGGATTTCTCAGTCAAAGAATAATAAATCCACTTCCGGCCCTCTTCATGCCTCTTGACCAAGCCTGCTTTTTCCAAAGCAATCAAATGCTCTTTAGCAGTCGGAACAGATATCTTAAGAACAGCAGAAAGCTCAGACTGAGTATGTCTTCTCTTCTCCAGAGTCTTCAATATCTTAACCCTTGTGCCTGCAGCCAGGGCCTTGAAAGTGTCCTGGTCCAAAACAATCTTTGCTTCATCCATGGTCAAACATAAACATCCTTTATTTATTAAGCTTAGGATTTATTGAGGTAAAAAGCTAAAGGACCGAACAAGAGGGAATCCTCGTATTTTGCGAGAAGAAGACTTTCGTCTCGACTTTGGCTGGTGGGAGAACAAGGCATGCCCTCTTGTCCGTAAGAAGAAAATGATATTTTTAGCAAATCTCGCAATATTCCACCCCTTTTTATACAAAAACAACACTGTAGTATTTAAACATTGTTTTTCACTCTAGACTAAAAACGAAAAGTTTTTATATACACATTATAAAGAAATAGGTAAAGAGGTGAAACCTTGGATAACAGACAAAGCATATTAATTCTAGCAGCATTAGTGTTAGTTGTTGCTGTTTCTGGATTTATCCTAAAACTAAGCATAACAGGACAGTATGTATGCGCAGGAGGATGCCAGCAAGGGGTAGGAGTAATACAGTACAGCTACCCAGAAGAGGCATGTGAATACGTGCCCTGCCAGAACGGACACGCAATATTCAGCACAACAGTGGGCGGAGTCAGCCCGTGGGATACATACCAGCAATTATCAGAGTGCTACTGCCCAGAAAAACCAGAACAAAAAATATACATACCAATGGTGCACCCAATGCCACAAAAAGGAATGTACCTGACAAGCTAAAATGGAAACAAAACCAATACTCGCAATAACCTTGATTGCAGCAATTGCAATCGCAGGAATGATCATTTTCGTGAACAGCGAAACAACAGGCATGCTGTCTGGACAGCAAAAAATACCATACGCATACGTATACGGAAAACAAGCAAACACAAACCTTTGTGCTTTAATAAAATGCCCAAATGGAGCGCATGGAATGCCTTTAGGAATAGAGAGATACACAAACAGGGTATACTGCGCATGCCCGCAAGAACCAATACCATACTATGAAATGCCTGGCTATGTAAAAGTAGGTGAACCTCAATGAACTCAAAAATCGCATTAATAATCCTGCTAATAGTTGCAATAATTGCAGTAGCAGGCCTTTTTCTGTTCTACAAAAGCACAACAGGGGCAGCAACATACCAGCAATTAATACACAGAAACCCAGAAGTATTCCTGCCAACATATAATGTCTGTGCCAGAGGACCATGCGGAGCAGACGCAGTTCAAATCGGCGAAGTGCAATCAGAAGAGAGCGCTGTAACCAAGACCGCAATCTGCAGCTGCCCAAACGGACAAACTTTCCAGATAGATTACAGAAACCCTTACTAAAATGAACCGCGAACAAAAAAGACTTGCATTTATTATTCTAGATGTTGTAGCAATAATCGCAATACTAGGAATAGTGCTCTTAGATGACATATCAAGAGGCTATGAAAAAAGTGAATTCCAGAAACTCATAACAGGAGGTGCACAATTTGGAAAAAACACGGCCTGCGATGCAGTAAAATGCAGCATCATAACAGAACCAGCACAATTCATAGAAAAAGACCAAAAAGGATACTCCATCTGCAGGTGCCCGGATGGAATGCTATATTCAATATCGAGTTTCCACGGCCAGCCACCCGAAACTGATTTAAACCAACCCTGATTCTAAACAAGTATGCTAAAAGAACTGCCTGAAAAAGCACTGGAAGTGCTAAAGAAAGAAAACATAAAAGAACTAAGGCCTGCACAAGAAAAAGCAATAAACGCAGGACTGTTCCAAGGCAAAAACCTTCT
Organism: Candidatus Woesearchaeota archaeon; assembly: GCA_019323015.1. Classification (GTDB taxonomy): domain Archaea; phylum Nanobdellota; class Nanobdellia; order Woesearchaeales; family ARS49; genus WJJT01. The sequence continues at coordinate 10,707 of JAHWHY010000006.1, read as the reverse complement.
AGTTTGCACACCAACTGCATCTGGAAAAACATTGATTGCAGAGATGGGCGCAGCAAAAAACATACTAGAAGGCAAAGGAAAAGCAATCTACATTGTCCCATTAGTTGCACTAGCTTCTGAAAAACACAAAGAATTCAAGAGAAAATACGGGGAATTGTTTAATATTGCATTGTCAATCGGAGATTATGACAGTTCTGACAAGCACTTAATAGATGCAGACCTGATAATCTGCACTGCAGAAAAACTAGACAGTTTGATAAGACACCATGCACCATGGCTAAAATTCGTGAGCCTGGTTGTAATTGATGAGATTCACTTAATGAATGACGTAAGCAGGGGGCCAACACTAGAGATAATCATAACAGTGATGAAAAAAGTTCTCCCAAAAGTTCAACTAATAGGATTATCAGCAACAATAGGAAACCCATATGAACTAGCAGAATGGCTCAATGCAGAACTAGTGATAGATACCTGGAGACCTGTTCCTTTGCATAAAGGAGTTTATTTACAAGGAGAAATAGAATTTGAAAAATAAAAATAAAAAAATTAAATTTTAATTTTCTTAGCATACTTGCCGATGATCGGCAATGGCTTTTCCTTGCCTGAAAAAGCATTAATTATTCCAATAATGGTCATTATCACCATTATAACCCACCAAACAGGCAGCAGGCCCCATCCAAGAAAAGGTATGAACACAAGAATCGCCCATCCAATCATGTACACAATAAACAAAACAAGTGACTGCTTTGCGTGGTACATAGCAAACTTGTTGTCCTTCTTTGCCAAAAGCACGATCAAGAAACCAATTATGCTAAGCAAATAAGCCAAAAACGCAAATATTTTACCTTCTTCTATGTCTTTAGTCATTTGTATTACCCCCTTTAGTTATAATAGAGAAAAATTGAATAAATCCTTTATAAACTTTACTAAAATCACTATAGTGATTTTAGAACCTGCCAAAAAAAAGGTTTTGCCAGATTATGAAAATAATGTAGCAAGAAGCTGCTCTTTGTCAAAAGGAGCCAAATCAGCATATTCCTGACCAACACCCATATAGAGAATAGGCTTCTTTGTAACATAGGAAACACTGATAGCTGCACCGCCTTTTTCATCAACATCTGCTTTTGACAAGATAATTCCATCAATGCCAACAGCCTCATCAAACTTCTGAGCCTGTTCTGTGCAGTCATTTCCAGTTATGCTTTCTCCAACAAAAACAATCAAATCTGGCTTTGAGACCCTAACAATCTTCTTCATCTCCTCAACAAGATTATGATCAGAATGAAGCCTGCCAGCAGTATCAATCAAGACAACATCCCTGTCCTTTGCCTCTGCATGCTTAACAGCATCAAAAGCAACAGCAGCTGCATCAGCGCCATAATCATGCTTGATTAGTTTTACACCCAATTTATCTGCATGTAACTGCAATTGATCAATTGCAGCAGCCCGAAAAGTGTCTGCAGCAGCAAGAACAACAGAAGCCTTATTTTTTAAGAACATATTAGCAACCTTTGCAATTGAAGTTGTTTTTCCAGAACCATTGATTCCAACAAAACAAATCACTAATGGCTTTTTTTCCTTTAGTTTTGCAAGCAAATCAATCTGGTCAACATCAAACAATTCACTAACAGACTGTTTCAAAGAATTCATAACAGTTTCCTCAACCTTTCCTCTAGGAATATTCGCTGTTGTAAGAGTCGTCTTAAGATCTGACTTAATTTTCTCAATAACTTCCACTGCCACGTTGTTTTCAAGCATAGCCAGCTCTAAATCCCAAAACAAATCATCAAATTGTGATTCTGAAATTTTCTTTGTAGTAATTTTTTCAGTGATAAATGAAAAAAATCCTTTTTTCTTAGGCTCTTCCTCTTTTGGAGCCTCTTTAACAACTGGTTTTGGTTTCTCAACCTTAACCTCTGGTTTAGGAGCAGGTTTTTCAACTTTTGGCTCGGGTTTTGGAACTTCTTTAGGTTTTTCAACAGGTTTTTCTTCAACCTTTGGCTCTTCTTTAACTTCTTCTTCAATTATTTCTGGAATCTCTTCTTCAACTTCTTTCTTGATTTCCTCTTTAGGCTCTTCCTTTACTTCTTCAACAATATCTGGAATCTCTTCTTTAACTTCTTCAACAATCTTTTCTTTTTCCTTAGAAATTTTTTCTTCAGGCTCTTTCTGGACTTCCTCTTTTGGCTTTTCTTTAACTTCTTCTTTTGGCTTTTCTTCAGCCTTAGCTTCTTTTTTAACTTCTTCTGGCGTTACCTCTACTTCTTTCTTGACCTCTATCTCTTCTTCAGGAGCCTCTTCCTCGACCTTCTTTGTAAATTTGTCGAGAGCTCCCTTAAGTTTCTTCTTTAGAAAGCCAAACATGTTCCTTATTCTCCTTTCATCAACTCTGCCTGAAGCGTCTGCATCTTGTCAGCAAACTTTGTGAAATGCTCTGTCAAGTCTTTCTTGACTTTTTCCAGCTCTGCAACCTGCTTTTTCAGCATCTCCTGCACCTCTGGAACAGACTTATTCACAGTAGTGTTGCCGCCGACATTGACAAGCAATTCCTTGTTATCCTGAATCTTTGCCTTGATAAAAATACCAGAGCTCAATGGAACCAAAATATCTGAACCAGGCTCTACCTTGGATATGTTTCCAAGCGCATCTATCACAGACTCCACTTCCATTGACTGCTGCTCAACTGCATGCAGCTGCTGCTGAACCTGCTTTAACTGCTGGTCAAGCATCTGCATCTCCATATACTTCTGCTGCATTATTTGAGCATCTTCTTCTTTCTTAGCCATAATATCACTCCAATTTCTTCAATAGTTTCTCTAGGTAATGCTTATATTCATGTTCTCCCTTTAAAAAACTTAGGGGCATTGCAACAAACAAGCTTTTCTGCGTCTTCTCAAAATTCGCAAGTTCATGCTTAACCATCTCTCTCAACACCATCTTATCATCCTTAGTCAGAGTCATTCTTATCACCACCTCTTAGTTTGATATTAATTTCTCCAAAATGCTCTTTTTGCTCTAGATGAATCTTATCCTCATTGAATAAATGCAAAAGCGGAATAAACGTGTAAACATGATCTTTTCTTGATTCAGAAGGAACCAGCTCGCTAAAAGCAATCTGCTCTTCTTTTTTTGACTTAAACAAGCTTAGAATTTTTCCATAAATTCCCTTAATTGCCTCGCTAATATCAAACTTTTTCTCAGGAACCTTTACATTAGACTCTCTAATAGAATTAAACACCCTTCTTTTCTTGACTTCCAGGGCCTGCTCAAGAGCCTTGACCAAATCATACACAGAAACTTTTCTTTTTCTAGGCTGCGGAGTTCTAGGCATCAATTCAATGCCTTCATACATTGCACGCTCCTCACCCCTCCTTAATTCATCAGCAAGACCGTCATAAAACTCATCCTCATCAACATCAGTTGCAGCCAAAAGCCTGTCAAACTCATTCAGGTCTTCCCCAACTAATCTTTTTGACTTGATTTTTAAGAGAATAGCTGCAGCAAGCAAGACCTTGCCGCTTACTTTCAAATCCATCTGCTTTAATTCTTTCAATCGCTCAATGTATTTCTGAGACAATAAAGAAACATTGACATTCCAAGGATCCATCTCTTCCTTACGGATAAGATCATAGATAATGGCCTTCCAGCTAATCTCATTCTCCTCAACAAGCATCTGAAAAAGCCGATCCTCCATAGAATTTGCTATTGATATATACTATATAAAACTTATTGAAGAAAGAAGAAAAAAATATTACCAGCGCAGGGCAGGGCACTGCACAGGAACGCCTTCTCTTATTAAGCAGAAGTTAATGCTGTATTCCCCGAAGATCTGGCCGTTAACATTACAGCAGACACGAGGACAGTTTGTCACCATACCTCGCAGATTAGTGCATGCAGCATCATTTTCAGCAACAGTGTAAACAAATTCGCCACGCAGGTTCTTGACTGCGCAGCAGATTTTTGCAGACTGAAGCTGATAAATCTCTTGCTCTTTTGCAGGCATTTGGTATGCTTGTCCGCTTGTCTCACACCCTATCAAGATAAGGCACAAAATAAGCACGAGCGGTATTGCGAATCTCATTATTGCACCCTCATTGAGATAGGATGTCCGCCCTGCCTTAAACACTCTGTCCACGAATGTTCAGATGTCGGCGTGTTATCAAAGTAACAGCAGGTAAATTCAAAACCCCACTGCATAGCTCTTCCGCCTGCAGCAAAACAATTGCTTACAGCAGGATCACCAGAACTTCCGCAAACAGTTTCACAGCGAAGCTCACAGCAAACAGGAGCTGGTGTCGGCGTTGGAATCATCTGCACAGGCTGTTCATAAGCAGGCCTGTAAGTCATATCATCTCTTGCAGGATAACCCTGCGGACCTCTAATAGCTTCTCCTGTCATGCAGCCGACTAACACAGCCAAGCATGCCAGCACTAAAGTTGTTAAGATTATTTTTCTCATTTTATCACCTATTTATCTACAAGGAACAACACGTCCTCCTCTAGAACGGCAGTCGTAAAACGTAAATGATTCCACTATATTTCCCTTAATCTCACCGCCAATCTCGCAGCAGGTAGGGATTGTTCCTGGCTTTGCAAGCCTGCCCCCCTGACTTAAACAGTTCTCTATCTCTTGAGGAGTTTCACAATAAAGCCTGTCTCCAAGCACACAGCACATGTCAACTGGATAAAAAACTGCACGATGCTGGTACTCTGGAACATAAACCTTGTCTGTGCTTCCAGGATATCTGCCATAAACAGCAGCCCCTGACTTGCAGCCAATAGCAAACAAAGCTAGACAAACAAGAAGTGTTAGCAAAATAACTTTTCGCATAATATCACCTTTTTTAATATTAAGACTGTTACAGACGTTCTATTATATAAACATTACTCAAATTACGCAGGGAACAGTAAACCTTTCAAACTAGCCTTTAAGAAAGGCTAGAATCCAAACAAGTGCAGCACAAGGCTGCAAGCGCGAAAACGATTTGCATTCTATATTCGCGAGATAGCGTAAACCTTTTAAACCAATAATATTTCCTCACACTTATGGGCCCGTGGTCTAGCGGCTATGACAACACCCTTACAAGGCAGCGCAAAAATCTGCGATTTTTGCTGGTCTTTCCAAGGCCAGTGCCTTTAGAAAGGTGTGGGTCGAGGGTTCGATTCCCTCCGGGCCCATTCAGTTTTGCGCCAGTGGTTGAATGGTACAATACGACGTTGCCAACGTTGTGGCCTGGGTTCGATTCCCGGCTGGCGCATACAAACATATTTATATGACATCCTTTTTGAAAAGCTTATGAAAAGAACATTTTTACTTTTGATTTTAGCCCTTATTGTAGCAGGCTGTACTGTACAATGTTATGAAAAAGAGGACAATAGTTGCTGCAAAGGAGAATATTGTGTACATAAAGATATTACTTGTACAGAAGGAACGCGTCCCGTATTCTTAGGATGCAGTAAAGAATGCGAACCGCAATGGGAATGCCAATCAATTCAAACTTCTTGAAGCAGTAAATCTCTAGAAAGTAGGCTCAATAAATTTAATATTATTCTTTTCCGCGTAATCATTCATAACTTTATTGTCAAACTTTTTTGACACTGCAACATATGCAGAAAAATTATCATATGTGGTAAAGTAAAATATGCTTTTATAATATATGTGGTGATGTATCAAAGAGCATAAGCTGTGCTTCTTGATAATCTCGATAATCTTGGGCTTGTTTTCTTTGCTTAGAAGAACTTTAGCACGAATAGGATCATTCCAGCCTGATTCAGTGCATTGTGAAATACAGGCCTGAAAAACTTTGACAGAATCCTCTGTCTTGTATTTCCTCAGCTCATTCAGCATGTTATCGTCAAAGCAACCTTCAATTGCCCAGACACTGTCGTCAGGAACATGTTCAATAATAAAAATCAGAAAATCCTCTTGACTGGATATACTCAATCCATCGATGAGCCAGCAATTATTTATATCAACCTGCCCGCCTTTGATTTTCTTTTCAACCAGATTCTTTATTTTTTTAAGCATATACCCTATCAAAATTGCAGAATATTTAAAGTGACGCATACACAAAGTTCTTTTCTAAATACAGAAACTTTTAAAAACAATTCCAAGTTCTCTATACGAAGACGGGCCCGTAGCTCAGCTTGGTTAGAGCGCTGGTCTTATATGGCCACGTTTTAAACAAAACTCGTCTAAGCGAGCCAGAGGTCCTGGGTTCAAATGTGTTCGAGGGAATTCAACTCCCTTCGGTCATTGAAAGTCCCAGCGGGCCCACTTTTTATTCAAAAGCTTTAAAAACAGAATAGAACTTTTCAACACTGGACTGAATATGCTCCTGTGGTGTAGTCCGGCCAATCATCCGGCACTTTCGATGCCGGGACCGGGGTTCGAATCCCCGCGGGAGCATTTATATTAACAAAAGGCTTTTAAACAAAGCCCAAATCTTATTCGATAAACAATGAAAAGAAGCAGTAGATTAAGAAAATCAAAGATTTTCTAATCTCAAACTTCGAAAATAATAAAAAAATGAAGCGAAGTTCAAGACGCTGGAAAAAGAAAGGACAGATGCGCTGGAAATGGCAGAGAAAGCGCATGAAGAAAGACAAGAGAAAGAGAGCTCAGCGAGCAGGCAAGAAATAACTCTAGTTAGATTATTTTTCTTTTTTGAAGTTCTGATTTTATTTTAAGTGCAGCATTTTCTGGAGAGACATTATCATACACGATAATATCTGCATACTTTTTCAGAAGAGGAATACTATATTTATGGCGCTCCAAGACCTCTTCAAAAGAGATACGATATTCTCTTTTTTGCTCTCTAGCATAACAAATCTCTGCGCTTCTCTTTATAGCCCTGTCAGGCAGAATCAATATCAACACCCCATTTTTTTGACAAAACTGGGCATCTTTTTCCTTTATGTCCTCTCCGTCCTTATTGCCAAATAAAACCTGCGGAATCACGAAATTACCTTTTGGTAGAGCTCTCAAAATACCAGAGGATTTCTCTATCATCTTCCTCCAACCATGCTGCTGAATAAATTTGCCTATGTCACCAAATTCTTCGATAAACACCTGGTCCGGGTCAATGCAAGGCCAATTAAGAAGATTAGCCAATGCAACAGCAGTCGTGCTTTTTCCTGCACCATACGGCCCTGTAAGGTATAAATGCACCATTGTTAAAAATTAAAGGAAAGGATTATAAAAACGTATCTATACAAAAACTGCGCAGCACAAACTGTGCAAAGCACCACAATTTACTGAGGATACTTTTTACTATACTACAACCAAAAGGTTTATAAATCACCACCAAATTCTTAGAGTCATTCGTGAAATCATCTCCAATAGAAAGTCGGTAAATTTTTCCGGCGCAACTTCTATCCTCGGGAAAGCTGAGGACACAAGCGATCAACGCTAAATATGACTGTCAAAACTAAAGTTTTGTACACGAGAGAGAGCAGCTCAAGTCAATTTCAAAATAATCGGCCGTAAGTGGTACGTCTCAAACGAGACATCGCAAATTTCCCGTTTATCCTGCGGGAGGTTGCTGCTATCAGAATCCGGCTAAGACATGCAAGTCGAGGGGCCTTCGGGTCACTGGCAGACTGCTCAGCATCACGTCGATAATCTGCCCTTAGGTCAGGGATAACCTTGGGAAACTGAGGCTAACACCTGGCAGGGAAAAGATACTGGAATGTTCTTTTCCTGAAAACTTCGGTGCCTAAGGATGAGTCGGCGGCCCATCAGGTTGTTGGCGGTGTAATGGACCACCAAGCCTAAGACGGGTAGGGGCCATGAGAGTGGTTGCCCCGAGAAGGACACTGAGATACTGGTCCTAGCCCTACGGGGTGCAGCAGTTACGAAACCTTTACAATGCACGCAAGTGTGATAAGGGGATTCTGAGTGCTCATGTATTGCATGGGCTTTTGCCAAGAGTAAAAATCTTGGCGAATAAGTGGTGGGCAAGACTGGTGCCAGCCGCCGCGGTAACCCCAGCGCCACAAGTGGGAACCACGTTTATTGGGTCTAAAGCATCCGTAGCCGGTTAGGTAAATTCTCTGTGAAATCGTCGAGCCTAACTCGACGGCGTGCAGGGAACACTGCTTAACTTGAGACCAGGAGAGGTAGAAGGTATTCTGGGGGGAGCGGTAAAATGTTATAATCCCCGGAGGACCACCGATGGCGAAGGCATTCTACCAGAATGGATCTGACGGTGAGGGATGAAAGCTAGGGGAGCGATCCGGATTAGATATCGAGTAATTTCTTACAGAAATTCCTTGGAATTAGTCTCGCAAGATCGTGAATAAATCTACTGTGCGAGATGAAAACCGAGTGCAAAATGAAACTTGCTCGACTAATTACCCGAGTAGTCCTAGCTGTAAACGCTGCGTGCCAGATGTTGCACAATCCACGAGATTGTGCAGTGTCGCAACGAAGGTGTTAAGCACGCCACCTGGGAAGTACGGCCGCAAGACTGAAATTATCTCGACCAGGAGTCTCGAAATCTCCTGATCAGTAATCAGTAGACTTAAAGGAATTGGCGGGGGCACACTACAAGGGGTGCGGCGTGCGGTTTAATTGAATTCAACGCCGGGAATCTTACCGGGGGCGACGGCAGGATGAAGGTCAGTCTAAAGGGCTTACCAGACAAGCCGAGAGGAGGTGCATGGCCGCCGTCAGCTCGTGCCGTGAGGTGTCCTGTTAAGTCAGGCAACGAGCGAGACCTGTATCCTTATTTGCTAACGCGCTAGTAATGGTGAGCGAGCACAATAGGAAGACTGCCTCGGAAACGGGGAGGAAGGCGCAGGCTACGGTAGGTGGTATGCCCCGAATCTTCCGGGCTACACGCGCGCAACAATGGTAGGTACAATGGGATGCAACTCTGAAAAGAGAAGCCAATCCTCGAAAGCCTACCCTAGTACGGATTGAGGCTTGTAACTCAGCCTCATGACGACGGAATCCCTAGTAATCAGAATTTAGCATATTCTGGTGAATATGTCCCTGTGCCTTGCACACACCGCCCGTCAATCCAACCGAGCAGGGTTTAGGTGAGCCGCATTGAGTAAATGTGCCGAACCTAAGCTCAGCAAGGTGGGATAAGTCGTCACAAGGTATCCGTAGGGGAACCTGCGGATGGATCACCTCCTTATTTTTTTTCCAATACCGAAATTGATTCTGCTCTCTCTCTTCATATTCACAAAATTACCGGGCCCGTAGCTCAACCTGGTAGAGCGCCGCCCTTGCAAGGCGGAGGCTTCGGGTTCGAATCCCGACGGGTCCATTCAAATTTTTAAAAAAAATTTGAGACAAAACCGCGCGGTACAAGACCGCGAGTGTGAAGGCAACCTGAAATCGGGAATTCACAGTCATGGAAAAAAACAATTCCATGAAATCAAAAAATCACATTTACCAATTAAACAATTACGCATGATTACCCAATCATGTGTGAAAGGAGAGGGAAACCAATCTTCACAAATCATGTTTCCTTATGACACCGTGCATAGACCAAAAATACTGGCCATCTAATCTTTTAGGTGAGATTCGAATCCTATCAGGTGGAAGACTAGGTTCTAGACGCTGATGAAGGACGCGGCTAACTGCGTTAAGCCTCGGCGAAGCGTATGCAGCTTTTGAACCGAGGATTTCCGAATGGGACTTCCCCTTGAATCCGAAAGGATGAGGGACGCAGGGAATTGAAACATCTTAGTACCTGCAGGAAAAGAAATCAATTGAGATTTGGTGAGTAAGAGCGACTGAAAACCAATCAAGGCAAACCGAATGAGCACTCGAGAGGGTGTTCGCATGTGGTGTTTGGACCAGTCACTAAACTTCCTAACTTGGAAACTCAAAGTCTCCTGGAACGGAGTGCCATAGAGGGTGAAAGCCCCGTAGAGGCAACTAAGAAGGAAGCGATTGGTCTCCAGAGTACTGCTCCCTGGATACGGAGTGGGAATATGGGTGGCATCAACATCCAACCTTAAATACGTCTAGAGTCCGATAGAGTACTAGTACCGTGAGGGAAAGTTGAAAAGAACCCTTGACAGGGAGTCAAAAGAACCTGAAACCTGATAGGTATGGAAAGGCAGGGCACTACGGTGTTCTGTCGTGCGTTTTGAATAACGTGCCAGGGAGTTTGCCTGAGTGGCGAGCATAACTCGTAAAGAGGGATGCCTAGCGAAAGCAACAAGCGCGCAAGCAATGAGGCGCGAGGTCTGAAAGGGCCTGAAGTCACTCGGGTCACACCCGAAACCGTTCGATCTAGCCCTGGATAAGGTGAAGTGGGGGTAAAACCTCGTGGAGGCCTGAAGAGGTGCTACGTGCATGTGTTCTTCTAATCTGGGGCTAGGGGTGAAAAGCCAATCGAGAGCGGTAATAGCTGGTTCCTATCGAAGTTGGCGTTAGTCAAGTCTCGAGCGAGACAGCAGTTGTTGTAGAGCTACGGATTGGGGATTTAGGGGGAGAAATCTTTCGGTTCCCTGTCCAACTCCGAAGGCAGTTGCGTTTTAGACCTCGGGAGACGGGGTGCCGGGGTAAGCTTGGCATCCGAGAGGGGAACAACCCTGACTATGGTTAAGGTCCCTAAGCGTTGGTTAAGTGTGAAAGGGTGAAGGGCGTCCGTGCCCAGAGACAGCGGGGAGGTTGGCTTAGAAGCAGCCATCCTTTAAAAAGTGCGTAACAGCTTACCTGTCAAGGACGCGGGCCCTTAAAATT
>JAHWHY010000005.1 GCA_019323015.1 Candidatus Woesearchaeota archaeon | reverse complement strand
TTCAAAACCTTCAATTGGCCAAGTAACCTGCCGTCAACAATAGAATCAACAAAATCCTTTACATTCTTTATCTCAACACCAACACGAGAAGATAAAACATAATCAGCAGAATCAAGCATCTCTAATTTCAAATCAACATTCAAGTCGCACAATTCCTTGATAGTTCCAGAACCTTTTTCACGATAATCTGCAAAAATCTTAATCTTCTGAACATTATCACAAAACTTAGCAAGCTTTGGCTGAGCCTCTTTCTTTAACTGCAATTTACTCTTTAAATCCTTCAAGACACGATGCATTCTTTTCTCCTTATGAAAAGAAGACCAACGATAACCTTCATCACGCGTGTTTTTCGCAAGAAAAACAACAACACGGCCTTTATCCTGCCTGCCAGTACGGCCTCTTCTTTGAATTGTACGAATAGCACTAGGCAAAGGCTCATAAAACATAACTAAATCAACCTTAGGAATGTCTAAACCTTCTTCTGCAACACTAGTAGCAATCAAGACATTATGCATACCATCCCTAAACTGATCCAGAATCTCAATCTGCTGTTTCTGACTTAAACCAGAGCCGTTTTTCTTAGCCTGGCCAACAAAAATAACAGGAAACACACCAGAAATATCCTTAATCACCTCAAGAACCTTTGAAGCAGAATCGCGATACTGAGTAAACAAAATAACCTTGCTAGAAGGATTATTCTCAAACTCAGACTTTAAAGTTTTTTTAACCTCTGCAAGCTTAGGGTGCTCAACACCAGCATCAAACAATTTCTGAGTCAAGACATAAGCTGACTTAAAATGAGCATCTGCAACTAAATTCTGCGTAGCCTTAACCTTAGTGGTCTTTGCTTCTGAAAAAATCTTATCAAGATAAGAATTCAGGGCAGAAATGCCTTGTGATTCAAGCAATTCAAGGCCATGCTGAACCTTCATAGCCTCTGCCAGCAAACTAATACACTTCATAACAGAAAAATCACGCTCACCAGAAGACATCTTGGCATGCAATTTCTTCTGCAGAGTCAATAGCTCTCTTTTAGAGTTATAGATAATTACCTTGCCAATACCATATTTCTTCATCTCAGAAATCTTAGACTTCAAGCAATTCTTCAAAAAATCCTGAATCTTCAAGAAAGTAGGAGGAAGGTCAACTTTGACCCACTTAATATTCATATCCTGAACATACTCAACAACATCTGGATCAGAATCAGTGCGAATCTCAACCTCTTCAATAAACAAATTCTTGCAAACATCTGTAATCTTCTCAACATCTGTACCAGGACTGGCTGTCAAGGCAAGAATCTTAGGAAAATCAGCAAGCTTATTGTACTGCTTTGCAATAAAAACATAAGCATAATCACCAACAGCCCTGTGCGCTTCGTCAAAAACAAGCAAAGAAACATCTTTTAAATCAATCTTCTTAGATATAACATCATTCTCAAGACCCTGCGGCGTAGAAAAAATAATCTGCGCATCTTTCCACAACTTCTGCCTAGCCTTAGGAGGAACTTCTCCTGTAAACAAAACCATCTTACTATCATCAAAATCCAACAAATCCTTGAAAGTATTCAAATGCTGCTTAGCCAAAGGCTTTGTAGGAGCAAGCAGTAAAATCTTAGACTTAGGAAAATTAGACAATCTTTGCTTAGCAAGCATTATAGCAACAGCAGTCTTACCCATGCCAGTAGGCAAAACAACCAAACAATTCTTTTCAACACAAGTAGATAGAATAGTCTCTTGATACAATCTAGGGGTGAAATTCTTAAGCATAAACAAACCTCAATAAAATATATTTAAATACTTTTTGCGTGCATGACCAGTGACCAGTGCTATAAGAATCTCTCAAATGCGATATAAAAAATGAGCCAGAAGATGATTCCAAGTATAAATGCAAGAATCAAGCACAAAAGAATAGACAAGGCCAGAACATAAAAAAACACCAAAAAACCAAGCATGCCACCAATAAAGAAAAAATAACCAAGCCTAGAACCAAACATCAGCCTAGAGCCATCCAGCGGCGGAAATGGAATTGTGTTATACAATGCAAGCAGCAAGTTCAGACCAACAAAAGCATCTAATGTCGGAGAACCAATGTTCATATTAATAGCCTTAAGAATACCAGCAAACAACAAATTAGCAACAGGGCCAAGCATGGCAACATAACCAAAGCTCTTCATGCTAGGACCATAACGATACTTGCCAAGACGCTGCTTAGTCATCATGTGAATCATCAAATAAGTTCCTGCAAAAATCATAATCCTTCCATTAGAGAAAAAAATCACAGCAAGACCAAGGAGAATACCAAGCCACCAAATCCTCTGCTCAGGCTTATAACCAAGATACAAGGCAGCAAGCCTCTGAACAGCATGATGAATAAATATAGAGATTGCAACAAGAACAAAAGCAAGCATAAGGTTCTTCAAGCCCTCAATAAGATTAAAAGCAGCACCGCCCCACTTGTCAAAAGAAAAAATCAAGCCAAAAAACAATACAACAAACAAGAAATCACGAAGCTCAGTCTTATTAAACCAAAAATACCTCTTTATCCTATCCTTGTATTCATGCCAGCTTATTGCGCCCATTATCTTTTATTTTTATAAATCAAGTATTTAAATCATTCCCTAATTTTCTGCTTCACAAGCTTCATAATATCCTTCTCGTGACCAGCACCAACAATAGCAACAATCTTCTTGTCAGGATACCTTAAAAACAAGTGAGCAAGATTCGCAGCCATGACATCATTACGCTCTATAATTAATACCTTATAGATGTTAGGGTATCGTTTTTTCACTTGTTTGATCAATTTGCTGATAGTTGCCTGAGTAGGAACAGTGCTCAAGTCAAAACCAATATCTGTCTTGCGAAAAACAAGACCCTTAAAAATATCCACAAAAAAATTCCACTTCTCTTTCCAAGAAAGCTCTTGCGAGAACCTTTTAAGCGTAACCTCAATATCCTGATCAATCAAGGCAATCCTAGCCTTAACCTTTCTCGCAGCATGAAAAGCAGCAAGCATATCAGAACCAGGACTCACACCCACCTGGTCCCCAAGCTTTTTCTCAACCCAAGCACCAATAACAGAAAAAAGCCAGCCCTTGAAACCCACTCTCTTAATGTCTTTTACACGAATCTTGTCAGGCTTTTTTTCACTAAGCAAAGCAGCAAGACGCTTTTTGTCAAGCTCAAGAGCAACAATATCTGGCTCAAGCTTGGCAATCTCTTTCTCAACTTCCTTAATGCTCTGAGAAGCAATATGAGAAGTTCCAATAATATACAGATTCTTGTACTTCATAAAAGGTTTTAGAGGCAGCAGTATTTAAATAGCTTTCGAGTAAAAGTAGATACTCCTGTTCCAAAAAGTTTATATATACCAATGTTTTCTCTAAAAAACAAGGTTAAAGGAGGGATTTACTATGCTAAAAATGAAAAAAATCACAGACTGCTATGACATGAAAGTCTTTACTGATCAAGGAGAGTACTTTGGAGAGATAGAAGAAGTACAATTATCACAAACAAAAATACAGGGCTGGAGAGTCAGGGCATCAAGAAACTCAATCCTGAATAAAATACTGGGTTCTGCCAAAGGAGTAATAGTACCGCATCAGCTGGTAAAAGCAATAGGGGACATAATGATTATCTCAAAAACAGCAATGCCAAGCTATTCTGAAGAGGACGCAGAAGCAACACCTGCATGAAATTAATTCTTATCAGTATTCTATGCGCTTGGTTATTATGCCAAGGCATTAAAATTATTATTTCTAAAAGAAAAAAAGCTTTTTTTGAACTTGGAGGCATGCCAAGCGCACACTCTGCATTTGTAAGCGCGCTATGCACTGCAGTAGGACTTACAGAAGGATTTAACTCAACCATATTCTTTGTTTCTATAGGCTTTTCAGCAATAATAGTGCACGACGCAATACACATAAGAAAACACCACAAAGCAAAAGAAGTATTAGCAGGTATATTGCTAGGAATAATAATAACTTTATTAATAAAAGCAATTTTATTCTAAAACAAACACGGCTGTGGTCTAATGGTATGATCCGAGCTTCCCATTCCAAAAAATACAGGAGGAAAGAGCTTGTGGCCCGGGTTCAATTCCCGGCAGCCGTATAGCAACGTTTATATATTAGCTGTAATTAAGAAAACACAAGGGAAAATGAGATGTACAAAACACAGGCGCCAGACTGTTGGGGCTTGCAATTGGTGCGGCAAACAACTTTGCCCATACTGCATAGGCAAAAAAGAGGGCGGCAAGCTTTATTGCGATAAATGTGCAATGCGGCTTTCTACTGTAAAAAGAGCCAAGATTCCTAAACCAGAAAAACCAAAAAAAGCTCCAGGAGCAAGGGCTCAGCCTGTAATAGAAGAAAAACCAACACAACAAAAAAAGGTATTCTCTGTAGATGAAGAAGGATATCTAATTCTAGAACAATAAACGGCTGGTGAAAAAATGGATGTAGAGAAACTCAAAAAAATGAATGAACTTAGTAAAGAACTCAAGAAACATGGAATGGCAGACAGCACAAAGGAAGCGTTTCAGAAAGCAGGAAACATGGTACGGGATGAAGCAGTAGGAGACGTAATATCACGCTCAGAAAAAAAACCAGAAGAAAGAAGCTCTTTTGACAGACAATATCAAATAATGCTAGAGAGACAAAACAGGCAGATAGCTCAAGAAGTGCAAGCATTAAAAGAGACCGTGGTAGCACTACAAGAAGCAGTAGAGCAGTTAAAACAAGCAAAACCTGCATCAGCACAACAACAGCAACCAAAACAAGAGACGCAAGCAACTTTTGCAAAAAAACAGGAACCAAAACAACACCCAAAACAAGGAGGATTTACTTCTGAGGATGTTGCAGTAGACAAAGTGTTTTATTTTGGAAAGAAATAATTCTTAAACAAGTGACTTAAAGAAGAAATAAAACAAAGCCACATAACAAAGAATAAAGATAATTGGCAAGCCATATCGTGTCCAGTCATTAAGCTTCTTTAGCCACACATTTTTCTTTATATGCCTTAAATGAAGCAGATATGTGTTAATAAAAAAAGAACACAAAGCAACAAAATAAGTAAGCATAACAAACTTATCCAACAGCGTCATGTGACCAACAGAAGGCAACTGGCTCGTCATAGCCAAGTGCAAAACAACAAGAGCAACAAAAACAGAACCAACAATACCCAAACGAAGCTCAAGACGATCAGTTCCTAACAAATACGTAAATAAGATTATCAATGCAAGAAACAGAATAGGAAGAAAAGATTCTATTATTCCATCTATTGCCGGGCGGGCAAGCTCAACTGAAAAATAATATGCCTGCCAGTAATCATCCCAGCCAGAATACCAATGATCATAGACTTTTGTGTGCCAATCCCCAATTCTCCAACCAGGAATCTGAACGCGCTCATCAACAGCTGTAAACTCCAGCAAAGGCACGATTTTCAGCTCGCTTGCAGGCAATTGCTTATGCTCAATAATCATAAACATCTGCTGCTTGTCAAAAGGATATTCCCTTAAGTCAACAGGTGCAGAAAGCTTTGCATGAGTTAAATAAGATTTGACTTGGCCGTCATGATACGCCAGCTCTGAACGGGTATCGATACTGTTAACAATATAAAACTCATCAAAACTGCAATCATAATCACACTTTAAAGTCAGCCAAAAATCCAAAGCATAAGTTCCATCAACAAAATTATAGCTGTCAACATTGATAACATAAGTGCCCAGTTCCACCGTGTTTGCAAACACAATAGGAAGAAGCAAACAAAATAAAACTAATATGCCTAATAAAAACCTCTTTTTCATTAATTTTTATTTAGGAATAGCTTATATTTAAATCATTCTATATCAAAAACCAATTCCTGATCCCTATTAAACACGCCTTTGCTCTTGATATTAATCTTATGCTCTTGAATTATCTTTCCTGCTATTTTTGCATTAATTCCGAATTTCTTTGCTTCTTCAATAACCTTATCAGGCTCTGGAGTTATAATAGCAAGGCCCTGGCCCATGTTCCAGGTCTTGTAAGCCTCTTTATCATCTATTTTACCAAGCTCCTGACAGTACTGCATTGCCTTACCAGGCTCAAACAAATCATTTAATTCAGCACCCAGCTTATTAGGCTTAAGCACCCTTCCAAGCTTGCCAGGCAATCCACCCCCAGTAATGTGAGCAACACCATGAATCTCACAGCAGCCTGGTGTCTTAAAACCACCATGCATGTGAACAACAGCCTTAGAATATATAGTAGAGGGAACAAGAACAAGACTACCAAGCTTCTCTCCATTAAATTCAGCATTATGCCAATTATCACCATGCTTCATCTCAAAAGTCTTTCTTACTAAAGACAAACCATTAGACCTAAAGCCTTTTTCCTCTAAAACAACAATAGAATCATTAACCTTAATCTCTTTACCAGTAAAAAGCTTGTTTTTATTTGCAAACCAAGTAACACTAGCACACCAATTATACTTAAAATTCCCAAAACCGCCAACAGCATTACCAAGCTCTGCAAGCTCTCCATTAACAACAGCAACATTAGCAGCTTTTGCAGCAGCAATATACCCAAATGCCAGCTCTTTTAGCTGAGGCAGGTTAGAATTTTTGTCACTTCCTAAAGAATTAACATCCAATACACTCCCAACTAAAACAGGCTCTGCACCACGGACAATAGCATCATCACAAACCATCGCAAACAAATCAAAAGCAATAGTATCATGCTTATTCATTCTCTGGGCAATCTCAACCTTTGTGCCAACACCATCAAAACTAGTACACATAAAACTTTCTTCTGGCAAACCGCCAATATGCACTGCCCGCACACCAGAAAAATCATCAAAAGGAACAATAATCTCGCCAATATTGTCTTTGCGATTCTCAAATGTTTTCTTAGCAGCATTATACAATATCTTTGAAGCATCATCACCAAGCTTGATGTTAACACCTGCCTGCGAATAGTCTAAACCCATTTTAGCCACCTGTATTCTTATCAGCTATCTCCAGCTTTTTAATCTTTGCATTATTCTTATCAAGAATTATCTTCCTGATATTCTCATTATAAAAGCTTAAAATCTGGGCAGCATGACGCGCAGCATTAACCGGCCTTAAAATCAAAGAATTAGAGCTGCCAGGAGGATTCTTGATACCAGAGTGATATTCCTCTGCCTTAGGAGGACAGCTAATCACTGGAAACACGCTATGAAAAGAAGCAACACCAGACAAAGCATCTGTGCCGCCTGCAACAGCAATAAAAACAACAGGCTCCAAAGAAGTATTATATTTTTTCACAATACTCTCACAAAGACCAGGCTGCTTGTGCGCAGAACAAATCCTGACCTGTGACTTAACATTAAAATCAGCAAGAGCTGCCTGAATCTTCTCAATATGAGGCATGTCACTATCAGAACCAGCCATAATAACAGCAAGACCTCCCATAATCAAACCAGACTGCTGCAGCTTACTCAATAACTCCACCTTAGGATGCGCAGAAGGAAACTCAAAAGTCTTTCCAGTAAGCATCTCATACAAATTAATATACCTGTAAGAAACCTCAACAACATCTTCATCAGTCAATTTAGGAATCTTTCCTGTTCCACCATAACTAAAGCCTTTCTCAGTCAAAACATCACGAATAAACTGCTTAGACATCTCCTTAATCTTTAACTCAGGCTTATGCTTTAATAACTCAGAAACATTCTTGAACTGGCTAGTAACCATCTCCTGCCTAATCAAATCAAATTTCTTGTACTCCTCAATAGAGCAATACCTAGAGGAATCAGGGGTATTAGACTCATCAATCAAGAAAAGACTGCCCTGCTCATCAAGACCAAACTCATACTTTGTATCAATAAAAATCAAACCAGCCTTTTGAGCAAGTTCTGCCCCCCTCTTGAACAATTTCAATGAGACATCCCTAACTTTAGCAGCAAGCTCTCTGCCTAACTGCTGTTCAACATCCTCAAAAGTCATAGGCTCATCATGCTCTGACTTTGTTGTAGGTGTAAACAAAGGAGAATCCAGTTCTTGATAACGCAACAAACCATTAGGCATCTCCAGGCCACAGAAATTCCGCCTGCCTTTTTCATAAGCACCAGCAAGGCTTCCCCAGACATAACCACGCACAACACACTCAATCATGATATTCTTATAGAGCTTCTGGACAATCACGCTAGGGTGCGGGCTGTCAACAGAGGCATTAGGAACAATATCCTTGGTATTTTCCATAGCCCACTGATTAAGCAGATTCAAAACCTTTCCCTTGAAAGGAATACTCCTGCCAAGAACATGATCAAACGCACTAACACGATCACTAGCAACCATAATAATATTGCTTCCAATCTTGTCAGAAGTAAAATGAATCTCTCTTACTTTACCAGACTTATGTTTTCCAAGCTCTGGCAAAAAACCAAAATCCAAAGTATTGTTCAGATTTTCCTTGATTATCTTTTTGTATTCTTGTTCTTTTGACATTTTCATTTCTCCGCCTGACGGTCTAATTCTTTTTTAGCAATATCACGCCTAAAAAACAAACCATCAAAATTAATGCCCTTTATTATTAAATACGCCTTGTCAACAGCTTCCTGCAGATTCTTACCAAGACAGACAACATTCAAGACCCTGCCACCATTAGTTAAAATATTATTTCCCTCTTTTCTTGTTCCTGCATGAATTATCTGCGCACCGGTAATATTATCAAGGCCTGTAATTAATTTACCTTTTTCATAAGAGCCAGGATACCCGCCTGAAGCAAGAACAACAGAAACACAATGCTCAGGAGACCATTCAAGAGTCATGCTGCTGAGTGTTTTGCTCACAACAGCAGTCATCACCTCGAGAATATCTGTTTTTAGCCTAGGAAGAATAACCTGTGTCTCTGGATCACCAAACCTGCAGTTAAACTCGAGAATCTTAAGACCATCCTTTGTTTTCATCAAACCAACATACAAAACTCCTTTGTATTCAATACGCTCTTGCTTTATTCCATAAAGAAACGGCTTGATAATCTTTTCCTCTATCTCTGTCTTTAAACCATCTAAAATAGGGGCAGGAGAGTAAGCACCCATGCCGCCAGTATTAGGGCCTTTATCATTCTCAAAAACAGGCTTATGATCCTGCGAATAAACCATGGGCTTAAACGTAACAGAATCCATAAACACAAGATAAGAAGCCTCTTCACCAACAAGACAATCCTCTATAATCACTTTTGATGAAGCCTCACCAAACTTATTATTCTCAAGACACTCCTTAACAAAATTAACTGCTTCATCAACTGTCTTGGCAACAAGAACACCCTTGCCAGCAGCAAGACCATCTGCCTTAACAACAACAGGGGCGCCTTTTTCTTTGATATATATTTCAGCATGGCTTAAATCTGTAAACTCCTTAAACTCAACACTAGGCAAACCATATTTCTTCATAAAATTCCTTGCAAAAGACTTAGAACCCTCAAACTGCGCAGCAGCCTTATTAGGACCAAACACCCTGATACCATTATTTTCCAATTCATCTGCCAAGCCATTAACAAGAGGCGCTTCTGGACCAACAATAACAAGACCAATATTCTTTTCTTTAGCAAAATCAACAATTGCCTGATTATCCATAATGTCAAGCAAATGGCATTCAGCCACTTTTTCAATACCAGGATTGCCTGGAATAGCAAACAATTTATTCAAAAGCTTGCTTTCAGCAACCTTCAACGCAAGAGAGTGCTCTCTACCACCAGAACCAATGATTAAGACATTCATTTTATTCTCCTTAAAAAAATCAACAGCATTCTTGAAAATCCTGAAATTAGAATCAATAACTTCAGGAAGTTCCATGTTCTCTCTTTTTGCAATCTCTTTTTTCAACTGAAACTCAGGCTCGCTATTAGAGTAAAAAGCCCTCTCAGGATGAGGCATCATGCCCATAATTCTACCAGTCTTATCGCAAATACCTGCAACATCCATAAAAGAACCATTTGGATTCAAAGGATAAATACCATCAGCAGACGCGCCTTTTTCATCACAATAAGTAAAAACAACCTGATTATTATTTTTCAATTTCTCAAAAGTATCTTTATCACAAAAAAACCTGCCCTCGCCATGAGCAACAGGAATATGCGTCTGAGTAATTCCCTTAGTAAACACGCAATTAGAATTATTTTCCCTCAAATGAGTCCACAAACACTCATAACGATTACTATTATTAGCCTCCAAGGCATGAATCCTCTCCCCATAATTTCCATCTGGAAGAGCAAACAAGCCAAGATGAGTCATGACCTGAAAGCCATTGCATACGCCAAGAATAAGCTTGCCTGCTTTTATGAACTCCAGCAATTCATTCCATAAATTATTCCTTACTTTATTTGCAAAAGCATTGCCAGAACCAGTATCATCACCATAAGAAAAGCCCCCAGGAAACATTAATATATCAAAATCAGCCATCTTCTTTTTCCTGCTAATCAAATCATTGATGTGAACAATCTCGCACTCAGCACCAGCCTTTTCAAAAGCATGAGCACTCTCTCTTTCACAATTAATACCATATCCAGACATTATCAAGACCTTAACCATCTTAAAAATCCTTAAACCTCTTCTTGTAAATCTCCTCTAATTTCCTGACATCAGAATTTATTATTGCCTCACCATTCTTCTTGACTACAAATGCTTTATCATCCTTTACAGTGCCAATATTTGCAAAAACAAAACCAGACAACAGTTTCTCAAACTCTCTGGCATTTTTTGGGTCAACCGTGGCAATGAACCTTGACTGAGACTCAGAGTAAAAAACTTTTTCAGTAGGCAGGCTTTCATTTGGAATTTTATTTATGTCCACCTCGACACCAAGCAGACCTGCAACAGACATTTTTGCCAAAGTAATCAAGAAACCACCCCAGCCAACAGCAGCGCAAGAGCTAAGCAGGCCTTTTTGATGCAGTGCATACATTTTTTCATACAATTCCCTTGACTTTTCTGCATCAACCTTAGGAGATTTTGCACCAATTTCACCAAAAGCATGATAAAACTCGCTGCCACCGCACTCATCCTTTGTTTTTCCAATGATGTAAACAAAATCCCCAGGAATCTTGAAATCCATTGAAGCAGTCTTATCCACATCATCAATAACACCAGTAGAAGAAATAAGCAGAGTGGGATAAACAGAAATCTTAATCGGGTTGTCCTTTTCATCAAAACCCTTAAAATCATTAAACATGCTGTCCTTTCCAGAAATAAAAGGAGTCTTATAAACAACAGCATAATCATAGCAAGCTTTTGCAGCATCCTTTAATTGGGCCAATCTTTCAGGCTCATCAGAACTACACCAACAAAAATTATCCAATAAAGCAAGATGATTAATATTACCGCCAGCAGCAACAGCATTCCTGACAGCAGTATCAATAGCACAAGCAGCCATGTCATAAGCATTAATCTCACTCAATCGTGGATACAAACTCTGAGAGAGAACAACACCTTTTTTTGTGTGCCAGAGAGGCCTTATCACAGAAACAGGAGAATTAACCCGCCCTTTGCCCTGCAGAGGCTTGACAACAGAATTATTCTGAACCTCATGATCATACTGCTTAGAGATAAACTCAAAACTGCAGTTATTATGATTCCCAAGAATCTTCTCAAACAAATCCTGATGGTTTTCAACCAAAATATTAGGCTCAGTAGTATTGTAAGGATAAGGCTTAGTAACAAGCTTTCTCGGCGGCAGGCAGTGATGCAGAAAATTCATATCAAGATTAAAAATTTCCTTTCCATTAAACCTGACAATTGCCCTGCTTGAATCATTAAACCTGCCGATTACAACAGACTCAACACCGCGCGCTTTCATCAAATCATTAAACTCCTGAAGCTTGTCATCAGGAACAGCAAGAGTCATCCTTTCCTGAGACTCAGAAATCCAGATTTCCCAAGGCTGAAGACCAGGATATTTCAAAGGAACCTTTTCCAAATCAACAACAAAACCACCGCACTCCTCAGCCATCTCAGCAACAGAACAAGACAAGCCGCCAGCACCATTATCAGTAATGCTGTTATACACGCCCTTATCCCTGGCTTCTTTTACAACAGCATCTGACAACTTTTTCTGAGTAATAGGATCACCAATCTGAACAGCAGTAGCAGGACTTCCCTCATCCATAGCTTCTGAAGAAAAAGTAGCACCGTGAATGCCATCCTTGCCAACCCTGCCACCAATAACAACAACATTATCACCAGGCAAGGCCTTCTTGTCCTGGCTTAACTGATTATTCGGAAGATTTCTAGGCAACAAGCCAACTGTCCCAACAAAAACCAAAGGCTTGCCCTTGTAATTATCATCAAAAAAAACAAAACCAGCAGGAGTAGGAATACCAGAGCAATTACCGCCGACATTCACACCATAAACAACACCATCCATGATTCTCCTCGGAGCCAAAGAAGGATTAGACTTGTTCCTTCCCCTATAAAGAACAGACCGGTCCTCAGGCCTTCCAAAACAATAACCATACTTATTAGCAATAGGCAGGGCACCCATGCCAAAACCAATAGTATCCCTATTAACACCAACAATGCCAGTAATCGCGCCCCCAAACGGGTCAAGAGCAGAAGGACTGTTATGCGTCTCAACCTTGTCAGTAACCATATACTCATCATCAAAAATAATTCCTCCGGAATTATCCTTGAAAACAGACAAGCAAAAAGCCCTTGAACCCAAGGATTTCCTGATATCCTCAGTAGCAGCCTTAAGATACCTGGAAAAAATACCCTCCTTTATATCATCCATCTGAGCAGCAAACAAGGTATGCTTGCAGTGCTCTGACCAAGTCTGCGCAATAGATTCCAATTCAATATCAGTAGGATTTCTTCCTTCTTGCTTGAAATACCCTTGAATAGCATGCAAATAATCCAATGCAAGAGCAAGAGGCCCGCGCCGCGTGTTAGTTTCAGGATCAAGAATGCCTTTTTTCCCCAAATCAATCAATTCATCATCACTTACATTAAGATCAATTTCAACAGCAGCCTGTTTCTGAGTCAAGTTAACCGTAGGCACCAGATAATCCATGCCATTATCAGCAGAGTACTGGTCATAAGACTTAACATGAAAACGCTCAATCAAAATATTAATTAACTCTTTAGCAATAGTTTCAACTGCATCTTTTGTAAGAGTTCCTGTAATAAATAAAACCTTAGAGGTGAAGACCTTATTCCTGCCAAGATTCATCTTAAACAAATCATTAATAATCTCAGCAGCAGTATTAGCAACATTATCAGTTACTCCAGGAAGGAAACCAAGCTCCAAGGCCCAATCAAAACTCTTCCTAAAAGGAGCATTAATCCGTATAGTTTCAACTATAGGGTTATAGAGAGAATCTGCAATCTTTTGCACCTGCTCACCAGAAAAATCATGCTGAATAGTGTATACCTTGCTTATATCAATAGAAACAGAATATCCCCAGTTTTTCAGCTTTTTCTCTAAAACCTTAGCCTCTGAATTCTTCTTTTTAGAGTCAATAGATATTCTAAATACATTTGCCAAACTCAACACCAGCTTTAACTTAACTGGAGGCAAAAAATAACACTATGCAGTATTCTTTTAGTCAATTACCCCCAAAATCGACTAAATGACAACTAATATATAAGTTTTATTATACTCCTGTATCACCAAAAATTTAATATATCTGGTGCTATTCTCTCAAAACAACACAAGGGGGTGTTTTTAAATGAGGACAGAATTATTCTCACAAACTTCTGGAAAAGCTGCAAAAATAATGCTATTAGGATGCGGAGAGCTAGGAAAAGAAGTAATGATAGAAGCACAAAGAATGGGCTTTTACACAATAGGCGTTGACCGCTACATGAATGCACCAGGACACCAGATTGCACACAAATTCTATGTAGGCAACATGAAAGATGCAGGATTTGTGCGCTCTATTGTTGAAAAAGAAAAACCAGATTTTATTGTGCCTGAGATAGAGGCAATAAACCTTGACTTATTATTTGACCTTGAAAAAGAGGGCTTTAATGTCATACCAAATGCAAAAGCATCACACGCAGCAATGCAAAGAGAGAGAATACGCGAACTGATAAGAAATGCCGGGGTAGAGACATCAAAATACTTCTACACAACAACACTTGACGAGATGAAGGACGCATGCGAAAAATTAGGATATCCCTGCTGGGTAAAAGCAATAATGGACAGCTCAGGACACGGCTCAAGCTTTGTAAAAGGACCAGAAGACGTGCAAAAAGCATTTGAAAAAGCAAAAAACGAAGCACGCGGGTCAGGAGAAAAAATGATAGTAGAGCAGCACATACCATTTGACATAGAAGTAACAGAACTAGCAGTAAGACACTATGATGAAAACGGAAACATCGTGACATCATTCCCAAGACCAGTAGGACACTACCAGACAAGAGGCGGGGATTATCATTCAAGCTGGCAAATGGCAGAGGTCAGCGAGAAAGCAGAAAAAGGAATATACGAAGCAGCAAAAAAAATCACAGACGCACTAGGAGGAACAGGATTATTCGGGTGTGAACTCTTTGTAAAAGGAGACAAAGTATACGGCAATGAATGCTCACCAAGACCTCACGACACAGGAATGGTCACGTTTGCAACACACCAAGTAGGATATTCAGAAGCAGGCCTGCATGTAAGAGCAATAACAGGGCTTCCAGTACCAACAGAAGACAGGCTAGGATACAGGGGAATACCAATGCTAAAACCAGGAGCAACACACGTGCTATTAAGCCCATACGAAGGATGGGACACTGCATTCGGCAACATATTCAAGGCATTAAATGAAAAAGGAATAAGCTTCATGTCATTTGGCAAGCCAGAAGCACACGTAAACAGAAGAATGGGAATAATCCTAGCAACAGCAGACACAGTAGAGGAAGCAAAGAAAAAAGCAGAAAGAGCAGCACACTATGTAGAAATGAAAACAAGACAATTCCCAGCCTGGAAAATGCAGGAAGACAAGGAAAAACACCTGCTTTAGAGTAATAAGATGAGCGGAATATTCGGAATTGTAAGCAACAATAATAACTGCATCTCAACACTATACTATGGGATAGACTACCACAGCCACCTAGGAACAGGATACGGAGGAATCGCATTTATCGACGAAAAAGGACATCCCATAAAAAAAATAAGAGACATTTCAAACTCACAATTCAAATCAAAATTCTGCGTAGGCTCTGAAAAAATAAAAACCAACATGGGAATAGGAGTAATCTCAGACAAAGACCCACAACCACTCAGCTTCAAGAGCAAATTCGGGGTCTTTGCAATATGCTGCTCAGGCCTCATAACAAACAAAAAAGAGTTATCAGAAGAACTAATCAAAAAAGGAGTCTCGTTCAGCGAGATACCAAACGGAGACATAAACGGAACAGAGCTTGTTGCCAACCTGATAAACCAAGGAGACTCTATTCTTGATGGAATAGAAAAAATGCAAAACAAGATACAGGGCTCAACTTCCCTGCTTTTATTGACAAAAGAAGGAATATACGCGGCAAGAGACAAAAACGGAGTCACACCACTTATAATAGGAGAAAAAGAAAATGAAACAGCAATAACCAGCGAAACCTGCGCATTCCCAAACCTAGGATTCAAGATAAGAAAATTCATAGAACCAGGAGAAATCATATTTATTGACAGCAAAGGCATTGAAACAAAGAAAAAAGGAGGCCAGACCAACAAAATATGCGCATTCTTATGGATATACACCGGCTTTCCAGCATCAGCATATGAAGGCATAAATGCAGAAACAGTAAGAGAGGAATGCGGAAAATGCCTTGCAAGACGCGACAATGCAGAAGTAGACCTGGTAGCAGGCGTACCAGACTCTGGAACAGCACACGCAATAGGATATGCAATAGAATCAGGAAAACCCTATAGAAGAGTTCTGCTAAAATACACACCAGGATATGGAAGAAGCTACATACCCCCATCACAAGACGAAAGAAACAGAATAGCATTAATGAAACTAATACCAAATGAAGCAGTAATCAAAAACAACAGAATGATACTATGCGAAGACTCAATAGTCAGAGGCACACAACTAAAGAACTTCACAATAAACAAACTAAAAAATGCAGGAGCAAAAGAGATTCATGTACGGCCTGCCTGCCCGCCATTAATGTTCCCCTGCATATACAACCTCTCCACAAGAAGCATAAACGAACTAATCACAAGAAAAGCAATAAGAGCAATAGAAGGCAAAGACATAGAAGACATATCAGAATACCTAGACCCAAACTCAGAAAAATACAAAAAAATGATAGACTGGATAGCAAAAGACATAGGAATAGACTCACTAAGATACCAGCAACTCGATGACATGATAAAAGCAATAGGAATACCAAAAGAAAAACTATGCCTATACTGCTGGACAGGCAAAGGAGTGCAAAAAAGCCTAGACTATTTCAAATAATACTATTCGTTCTTGAAGTCTTCTATTTCCTCAAGAGAAGGCATTGCCCTTGCACCTTTTTTAGCCAGCGAGAGTTTTGAGGCCAGCAAAGCAAAAACAATAGCGTCCTCAACACTCTTATTGTCTATCAAGCCAGCAACACAAGCAGCTGCAAAACAATCACCTGCGCCTGTGGAATCAATGATTTTTCTATTTTCCTTGAAAGGCTTAGCAAGAAAGTGCTGCATTTCCTTATCTTTTTGATAATATCTTATACCGTCTTTTCCACAGGTGACAAGAACATGAGGAACAACATCTGTTAGTTTGTTAATATTATCCAAACTTCCAACAAGCATCTCTGCCTCTCCTAAACTAGGAAAAATAACATCACAAAGCTCTAATAAAGGTTTTAATTTCTCAAAACCAAGCTTTGCAAGAATATTTCCAGGATCCATGGCAATCTTAATACCTTTTTCTTTTGCACGCCTGGCAATATCAACATAAAAATCAACAACATCATCCTTGATTATACTGCTAAAAACAATAAATTCAGTATCTGTTAACAACTCATCTGAAAAATCACCTGCAGACAAATCTATGTTGTTCTGAACATAAAGCATCCGCTCTCCTGTTTTATCAATCAAGCAATAGACAGAATTATTCGGCTTGCCAATCTTTTTTGCAAAAGAGTAATTAACACTGCACGCATCAAAATCCTTTTTCAGCATTGCAGTATGAGAATCATTGCCTATATTACCAAAGAAAAACACGTTTTTACCCAGTTTTCCCAAGCCAGCAGCAATGTTTCCAGCCTGACCACCAGAACAGACAGATGCGCTATTAACCGGAACCTCGCCATCTGGCTTGCAAAACTCAGCAACATAAAGCAAAACATCAACATTCAATGCTCCAACAGAAACAACTTTTTTCATTATTCCAAATCCTCATACGCCTTTTTTGCATAAGCATCAAATTCATCAACAGACATAAAATCAGAATACCTTGTCCTGAAATCAACACCTTTTTCGCGCAACTCTGACTTAATCCGTTCCTCAATCTCCAAAGCAGAGCCTTGCTGTCCATCTAACAAAGCATTAATCCACTTCTTCTTGATTTCCCTAGAATCTGCAAAAAGCTTCGTTAAACCCGTTGGACCTGGCTGGCCAAGCATTAAGATAACAGTATCAGGCAAATCAGTATTTTTCAACAAAGAATCATATTTCCCTTCTGGATCAAAAAAAGGAAGCAGACTAAGCAAAGAAACACCAAGAACAGATATTCGTGCATTTCTCAAAGCCAACTCACAGCCAGGATTATATGCAACTGAATCAGGAATGCCTGCAAGAGTCTCAATATCTGACCAGCTATCACCAACATGTGTTCCTACAAATTTTCCTTCATGCTCTAAAATCTTTTCAACAACATCAAGCTTATGACTGCCACCAATAAACCTCTGAACAATACCATCATAAACACCATCATCAGAAACACCCAATTGGGTTCCATAAGTAACGCCAATATTCACTCTGTTAGATATTTCCTCAGCAGACTCTTGATGGCCTGCAGTAACAGCAGTAATATCATATCCCAGCTCAAGAAGATTATCAATATGCTTTTCTGCTCCAGGAATCAACCTAATATGCCTGCCAACAACCCTATTGATTTCAGGAGACAGACCTTTCAACAACCGCCCAACAAATAAAGTAGGAGCATACCAGCAATAAGCCGCCATGCCCTCTGCAACAGCAACAAGATTAGCATCAGCATACCTGCCAAACCACACCTGCGCCTCTGGGCCTGAAACAATCCTCGCAGCCATAATCGCATTATCGTCATGAATAAGCACACCATCCATATCTGTAGTCAAAATGCCGCTCTGATGAACAGCAGAGAGATAAGACTCTGCAATATCATGAATCGCCTTGAGATACTTACTGCGATTAACAAAAGCATCCTCTTTTATGCTGCCGTTAGACTGCACTTTAATTATTCTCATAAAATCCCACCACCTACACATTAATTTCTGAATCAACCTCTCCAATCAAATCAGAATACTTCTCAAGAACAGGAGCAACACTATTTTTAAGGAACCCTTTAGCCTGAACAGAGGCAGCACCTGCAAAACGCTCTGGATTTTCCAAGAATTGATTAAGAAAAGACGCTGTAACAGGAATCTCAGGATCATCAGCAAGCCGCTGGAACAAATCATTTCTTTTACCTTCAAGCTTCACACTCTTTGCAGCCTCAACAGAATGCTTTTTAATGATTTCATGCATTTTCTGCCTGTCCTCACCCTGCTTGCAAAGCTCCATCAAAATAGTTTCTGTAGCCATAAAAGGAAGCTCATTATCAAGATACCTCTTAATCTGCGCAGGGTAAACAACCATACCATCTGAAATATTCTGGTACAGCTTAAGAACAGCATTAGCCAGCAAAAACATCTGAGGAATACTCATCCTCCTGATAGAAGAATCATCCAGGGTCCTTTCAAACCACTGATTAGCATGAGTATGAGACAAGTCCTGCTGAAGATTAATCAACTTCCTACACAAAGCAGTCAACCTTTCAGAACGCATAGGATTCCGCTTGTAAGCCATAGCAGAACTTCCTGTCTGAGACTTAGCAAAAGGCTCTTCCATAACCTTAAGATTGGAGAGCAATCGCATATCAACAGCAAACTTATGAGCAGACTCTGCAATACCAGCCAATGTCTTTGCAATAAAACTATCCAACTTTCTTGAATAAGTCTGCCCAGTAACTGGAAAAGACTCTGAAAAACCAAGCTTCTTGCTAACCAAAGCATCCAACTGCTTAACTTTACCATAATCCCCATTAAATAATTCCATGTAAGAAGCCTGAGTTCCCACAGTACCTTTAACGCCCCTAGCCTTAATAGATGATTCAACAGCCTCTAACTGCTGCAAATCAAACAAGAGATCCTGAATGTATAAAACAGTCCTTTTTCCGACTGTGGTGGGCTGAGCAGGCTGGAAATGCGTATAACCAAGAGTAACCAGAGAAGCATGTTCTTGCGCAAATTTAGCAAGATTCTGAATAGTGCTGATTAAACTGGCCTTGATTAATCTCAAAGCATTTCTAATCTGAATCAATTCAGTATTGCAGCAAACAAACATAGAAGTCGCGCCAAGATGAATAATTCCCTTAGCAGAAGGACAATGCGTGCCAAACTCAAAAACATGAGCCATCACATCATGCCGAATCTCTTTTTCCTTGGCCTTTGCAACATCATAATCAATCTTTTTCTGGGCAATAATCATCTCATCAATCATTTCCTGCTTAACCTGAGGAAGACCAAGCTCCATCTGTGCTTCTGCAAGAGCAATCCAGCACTTTCTCCATGTCTGAAACTTAAAATCATCAGAAAAAACCTGCTGCATAGCCTTGTCAGTATACCTGCTTACCAAAGGCTCTTGATAAACTTCATTATTACCCATTTTAAAAACCAAATATGTGCTTTGACCTTTCCCAAAAAGCAGTTATCGTCTCTCTGCCATGCGAATAAATATCAGCTTTGAAGAAATCATCTGCCAAAGGTTCATCAAGCTTTGCGCAAAGATATTTAAAAACATCTTTCTCAATCTCGCCAGAAGCATTTACCACAATTTCCGGCAGGCAGGCATCTAAACCCCAATCGCCGCTGTCTCTAACTTGTCTGGCTAATTCAACTAAGTGGGAGGGACAGCAAGCATATAACTGGTCAGAATCCTCAAAAGGACAATCATAGCCTTCAAGCCCTGGAAAACCATCGCCTTTATTTAAATTGCCCATTCGAAAATAAACAGCCACCAATCCTGCAGACTGCCTGCAATGCAGGCCAGAACTTACGATATCCTGCTCAGATTCAATAAAAAAATCCCCACATTGCTCAGAATCTGAAAAAGGGTTTGCCCACGCTGGTTTTGTTCCAGGAATCCAAAGCTGAATTAATCTAGTCATTCTCAACACGAGGAGCAAGAATAAAGCTCAACAAAACCTTATCCACAACCTTATACTCAAGTTTCAATGGGTAATCCTGGCTAAAATGAATATGAACCTCATTAGCCAATTTAGAGCCCTGCATCATTTTTTTAAGGTATTCAATAGAATATTTTGACTTGACAGCAGCTTTTGTGTCTGAATTAATCTTTGTCAAGTCATCTGCAGGAATATCAATACTTGCTTTAGAGAGATCACCCTCTGCACTAACCATCATCTTATCAGGCTCTGCACTAAAAGTAACAGACTCAGAAACAATATCAGCATCATCAATAGCATCATTCAAAACACCAGTTGCAGTAGAGATAATCACAGGAAATGAAAGATTAGGAACTTTCTGCTCTGTCTCCTCAATCTCTATCAAAGGAAGACTAAAAGTCCTTGTAGACTTTCCTTTCAGAGTAATCTTTAACTTATTTTCTGCGGTTAATTCCAAAGAAAGAATATCATTCGCCTTAGCTCTCCTTAAAATCTGCTTGAAATTAGCCAAATTAATCGCAATCTCAGTTTCCTTGTCAATCTCATACTCTGTAAAAGCACTAGACAAAAGCTTGAAAACAACCATAGCAACATTAGCAGGATCCATAGCAATCATTTCAATACCATCCTTAGTCAACTTAAAACGCGCTTCATGCACTAATTCAGAAATAACTGCAATACTGTCCTTAAGATAAGTTGAGTCTGCTAGTGTTAACTTCATTTTTATACCCCCTAAAAATCAGAAGTGTCTGCTAGTATAAATATTTTGTTATTTTGCAATGGTTATTCGAACGTCATAGAGTGGCCATTTAAAAGCTGAAGCGCGGTCTTGCCCTCTGCATAGCCCATTTTAATGCCCAGCTCAATAAAAGAATCCATTGCAGGCTTTTCGCAATGAACAGGAATAATATGCCTTGGCTTTAAAAGCTTAATAAGCTCCCTAATATCCTCTTTACGCCCATGGCCAGAGACATGCGCGCCCTTAAAAATCCTAATACCCTTGTTCTTCAGGTGATCCTCTAAAATCTCCCTATACGCCCTGTTAATAGGCGTAGGAATCACATTACAAGAGAAAATAACCTCATCCTCATCCTCAAACATAAAAGGATAAATCCCAGTAGACATCTTTGACAAAGTAGCTTTAGGCTCGCCCTGATGACCTGTAACAACTAAAAGATATTTTTCAGGACCCTCTTTCTGAACCTGCTTAAGCTTTCTGGCAATCTGCCTCGCAAACCTGCAAACCTCCCCTTCTTTTTCTAAATGAGCAATATTCGCCTCTGCAGCAGCATTAATATACTTGGAGAGAGAACGGCCCAGGAAAACAGTCTTTCTATGCAGTTTCTTGCCAAAAGAAGCAATAGACTTTAACCTAGCAATATGAGACGAGAATGTAGTTGCAATAATTGCCTTTCCACGAGAATCAACATCAAGCATAACACCCTTCAACATTTCCTTGGCAACATTCTCAGAAGGGCACTTGCCGTCAAACGGGCAATAAAGCGCATTAATTATAGCAACAGCAACACCCTTATTACCCAACCTCTCAAGAGCAGCATAATTAGGCTTTCCGCCCAAAGTCGGGGAATTGTCCAGCTTAAAATCAGCAGCATAAACAACAGCACCATAAGGGGTGTGAATTGCCACGATAGAAGCCTGCGGAGTGGAATGAGTAACATGAACAAGCTCCACAGTAATCTTATCAGAAATCTTGATCTTTGAGTTAGGACTCAAAGCCTTAATTTGATTAGGAAGCTTTATTTTCTCATCCTTGCAAATAGCTCTCAAGACAGCAGCTGTAAAAGGAGTGCAGACAACAGGAGCCTTGTATTTTCCAGCAAGATAAGGAATAGCACCAACATGATCCAAATGCGCATGAGTAGGAACAATAGCCTTAACCATCGCTTTCCAATCCCTGATAATATCATCATTAGGAATAGCCTTGGCCTTAATCAAATCAGAAGACTTAAGCTTGATAACAGTCTCGCCCTCTTCTTCTGTAGTCTTAATATAGTTAGGAAGATGAATGCCCATATCAATAATTACAACCTCATCATCAACCTTAACAGCAGTCATGTTCTTGCCAACCTCTGCATAACCACCGACTGCCTTGATTTCAATAGCCATAAGCAAGACATTGAAGAATAAGTATAAAAAGTTTATGTAGCATCGCGCTTTTTACCCAGCAAGCTGTTTAAAGTCTCCTGCCTTTCATCAATCATTGCCTGCTTGGCTTCTATCATCTTTTTTTTCACTTTTATTTTAGCATCCAAGGCATTGATTTTTGCAACAACACGATTTAGTTCTTTGCAAAGTTTAGCATCTTCTTTGTATTTAGTCTCTTTTGTTATGGCCGCTACTTGCTCAGCAGGTTCTCTTTTCTGACGCTCCAACTCCAGGACATCTGCCTTAATCTGATCCTTTTCTGCAGTAAGAGTCATTATTTCCCCTTTCAAAGCATTGGCTTTAGCAAATCTTACAATCCTTTCATCAGTATTTTCTTTTATGCCAATTAATTCTTTAACTTTATCCATAACGGTCATATTATTTCCTGAGCCAATTGGCTATATAAATTTTTCTAGCGGCGGAATAAAAAAAGAGCGCGTGTAGGCGCAAAATTAATACTTTATTAAAATAACTCAACAACCTTGAAATAAAACACAGTCAAGACACCATCCCGCTCAAATTCCTCTGAATGCTCTTTCTTGACATAATCAACAGCAGCTTCAACAGAATCAAAACCACATGCCTTAATGTCAGCTAAATCAGCATGCTCTGGGCGAAAACTAACAATCTTGATTATCTCTGCCCAACCAATACTATCTATCTTGCCATTAAGAACAGGAACCTTTCCATGATGATTAGTCCGCTGGCCGCCCTTTAGAGAAGCAGAAATCTCTCCTATTTTAGGAATAGTCTCACCTTTATTATCATAAATCCTGACAGCATAATTAACCTCAACAGGATAATCCCCTCCAGGACCATATTGCTTGAATGGTGCATAAACAGTTTGTGACATAGTAATCGACCTAAAATCTCTTGTGGAGAACGAATATAAAAATGTTATTGAAATTCAATACCTTTTTATTGCACCTTTTCCTATACGCAAGCATGCGAATCAGAGAACACACAGAACAGGACTTTTCTATGCTTGTTGAACTAATGCAAAAAGCAGATAACAGGCCAAAAGAATGGGCAATATCCAGAGCACGAAGCCATCAAAATAATGCGCACAAAACAATTCTCATAGCAGAAGAAGATGGTTGCGTTCTAGGCTATGTTGGCATTAGAGAATCTGAAACAAATGCAGAAACTGAAGTAATTCTTGGCTCACAACTAGATCATCTTGCATGCCTCACCTGGATTGCAGTCCATCCTGATTTCCGCAGAAGAGGCATAGCAACAGAGTTACTTAAAAACTGCGGGTCTTGGGCAAGTGAAAAGGATAAAAAAGGAATATGGCTTGATTGCAGAAAGAAGCTCGTTCCCTTTTATGAAAACGCAGGATACGTTGTTGCAGGATCCTACTCTGATAAAGGAAGCGAAAGATACGTGCTTGTAAAACAATAATTCTTTTTAGAATATGAATGCGGGGCGCAGGATTCGAACCTGCGTAGGCACTAAGCCAACAGATATCTCACCACTCGAGATACAATGAGCGGCTGGACAAACAGATTGTCATTACCGGCCTTGAGTCTGTCCCGTTTGGCCACTCCGGCAGCCCCGCATGAGCTTTGCGAATGCTGGATGACGGCTTTCTGAACAAGTTCAGATTCATCGGCAGCCTCGCATGAACTATAGAAATTAGTTGATGATATATAAAGTTTATTTATTCTAAACCCTGAAGCCTATCCTCAACCTTGGCTAATTCAGACTCCAGTAAGTCCATCTTAGAAGCAACTTCCCTCATCTTAGTCTTAGGAACTTTTTTGCCTTTCCTCTTCCTGGCAACACGCTCGTACTTAGGCGGAGCCTGCAGAGGAGTCTTAGGAAGATGAGACTTTAATTTCCTATTCAAAACAGTTATCTCGTCAAGAACTTTCTTTAATTCAACAACATACTTTGCCTTCTCCATCTTAAGACTCTCGAAACTCTCAAAATCCTTCAAAGCATCAAGAATATCCTTAGAAGAATTAAGCAAAAGACGCCTAGTATTAATCGGGTTCTTTATTCCAACAAAGAATTTATCCTTGCTCATAGTTCTGGCTCTAAGAGTAAATGATCAATCTCGTAAACTCTTTTAGTGACTTCACCAAGCTCCTTTGTCCAGTTAGCGATCTCAGCATCCTCCTGCTTCTTAATCTCATTAATCTTGTTAAGCAGAAACCGGGCCTGGTCAAGCTTTTCCTTGATCAAACTCATTATTTCAGTGATATCTTTATAATCCTCTATTTTAACAAATACTGGTGCTTTTTGTTCCATTTTACTCACCCTTGCGCCTCAGCAATAACCTTATCAACATAAGAGAGCTTAGACTCAACACTCTCTAAGGTCTTTTTCCATTTCTCAAAAGCCTTAAGCTCCTGATTTTTTAAATCTGTCAACCTTTGAAGATACTCTTCTGCCTCAACAAGCTTTGAACGAACAAAATTAGTGTTTGAAGCAAGATTCTTAAAATCCTCAACAGCAACAAACATGGGCTTAATTTCTTCATGCCTGATAATCTCTTCTGGCTTTTCCACAGCCTCTTGTATAGTCCTGTCAAAAATCCTTCTAGGAGTCATTTCTGGCTTTATCTCTGGAAATTCTGGTTCAGCAAGAGTCGGATGCTCTGGAAGCCTTGGCATTTCAGCCTCATGCACATCTTCAACATAGTGTTCTTCAGAAGGCAGTTCAGGAAATTCAGGCATCCTGTCTTTTTCAAGTTCAGGAAATTCCAGCTTAGGCTTTATATCAGGAATTTCAACAGACGCTTCTTCTTCCTCAGGAGCACTTGGCGCAGTAAGGTCTGCAGGCGGCGCTGGAGGAGGAGGAAGCTCAAAATCTTCTTCAGCTTTTTCTTCTTTTTTCTTTTTCAAGAACTTAAACATTTTTTCCACACCCCAGAGTAACTATTTTTAATCCATTATTAAAAACTTTTGGGACTATCCCTAAATAGTAACAATTCTTTTAATAGAGGACAGAAATAGAGAAGTGTATGAAAGAAGCGCTTTGGTGGAAAAAACAAAAAGACAAGACAGTACAGTGCTTTCTGTGCCCAAGAAAGTGTGTTATACCAGAAGGAAAAACAGGATTCTGCGGAGTCAGGCAGAACAAGCAAGGAAAACTGTACTCTCTAGTTTATGGAAAGGCAACAGGGGTACAGATAGACCCAATAGAAAAAAAGCCCTTATATCACTTTAAACCTGGATCTGCTGCGTTTTCCATAGGTACAGTAGGATGCAACTTAGTATGCCAGCACTGCCAGAACTGGCAGACAAGCCAGACAAAACCAGAACAATTTCATTCATATGAAATAACACCTGAACAAGCAGTTGAAAAAGCAAAACAAGAACACTGCAAAAGCATTGCGTATACTTACAACGAGCCCACAATATTTGGGGAATATGTAATTGACACTGCTAAACTAGCACATAAAAATGGAATTAAAAACGTCTTGATAACAAACGGGTTCACAGGAGACGAAGCAAGAAAGGATTTTTGCAAACATATTGACGGAGTAAATGTTGATTTAAAGGCGTTTTCAAATGATTTTTACAAAAAATACTCAGGAGCATGGATAGAGCCGGTTTTGGAGAGCCTTAAGACGTATAAAAAGAAGAAAGTCTGGCTAGAGGTCACAAACCTGATAATCCCTACATTGAATGATGATACTGCGAAGATAAAAGAAATGATAAACTGGCTAAAAGACAATCTCGGAGGAGATGTTCCTTTGCATTTTTCTGCGTTTTATCCATCTTATAAATTACAAGATCTTCCGCCAACATCTGCAGCAACATTGATAGAGGCAAGGAAACTGGCAATGGAGATGGGAATGAAATATGTTTACATTGGAAATGTAGTTACGACAGATGAGGATAATACATACTGCCCAAAATGCGGGGAATTAGTGATTGAGAGGATGAATTTCACGATACTGCAAAATAAATTAAAAGATGGAAAATGTCCCTGTGGAGAGAAAATACCAGGAGTTTGGTGACAATAGTGCGCTTCGTTCTGCTTCTGTAATTGCTTACTTTCCAGATTTATCAAGTATCACAGTGTAATATGAGAACTACGCAGGCACTATTGTAAAGTATGGTAAACTTTTTATAGTCTTGTCTGATTCTGATTTTTATGGCAAAAATAACAGCAAGAGTAATCATTGAGATGCTGGGAGCACCAAAGGAATACATAGAAAAAACACTAAAAGATTATATTGAGAAACTAAAAAAAGACGGAATCAAGATAATCAAGGAAACAATAGAACCAGCACAAAAACAAAATGAATTATTCAGCACATTTGTGGAACTAGACATAGAATTTGAAAAAATGGAAGATTTGCTAGGATTCTGCTTTGACTCAATGCCATCATCTGTAGAGATACTAGAACCAGAAGAACTAAAGCTCAATGCAGCAGACTTATCAGGACATTTAAATGATTTACAAGCAAAACTGCATGAAGTAGACATGGTAGTAAAAACAACAAGAGCGCAGAACAAGGTTCTGGATAAAAATGCAATGAATGTATTCAAGAACTTTGTAAAATATCTTTGCAAAGACGGCATGACAACAGAAGAAATGTCAAAAATAGTAGGAATAGAGACAAGACAATTACAGAAATTTGTTGATATCTTGGTCAAAGAAGACAAAATAAAAAAAGAAGGCGATAAATACATTAAAAAATGAGTGACCTTAAGAACAGGTTAGAATCAATTCTATTTGCATCTGGCAAAGCCCTGAACCTAGAAGAGTTAAGTAGGTTAACAAAGGAAAGAGACCTTGAGGTAGTGAGGAAAGCACTGATAGATTTACAGCAAGAACTAGAAGAGAAAAAAGGATCAGTTATGCTTGTGAATGAAGGAGATGAATGGAAATTAAGTGTTAGGGAGAGATATCTGCCATTTATCAGGAAGATAGTTACAAAAACTGAATTACCTAAGACAATTATTGAAACATTAGCAATAGTTGCATACAAAGCACCTGTATTGCAATCAAAAGTTATCCATATCCGCACAAATAAAGCATATAAGCACCTTGACTTTCTTGAAGAAAAAGGATATATTACCAGAGAAAAGAAAGGAAGAACTAAACTGATTAAGTTAACACAGAAATTCTTTGAATACTTTGATGTTCCGCCTGAGAAATTAAAAGAAAAATTCCAGGGCTTTGAGGAACTAGATAAAGCAATCGAGAAAATGGAAGAACCAAAAGAAGTAGATTTAGTAGATGACGAAGGACATAAAGTCAAGCTAAAAGAGTATGACACAGAACCAGAAGTAGAACCTTATGCTGAGACGCCCTCTCCTGTAGAGGAATATGTAGAAAAAGTTGGCGAACTAGAAACTTACGGCGAGAAAAAAGAACATCATAAGAAGAAAAAACACAAAAAGAAAAAAGAAGAGAAAAAAGAAGAAAAGAAAAAGCCAAAAGAGGAAAAGCCTGAAGAGGAAGAGGAATTTGAGCCACCAACAGAAGAAGAACTGGCAGCAGCATTAACAGGGACAGAAGAAGAGGCTCCTGAGGAAAAAGCAGAGGAAGAAGCAGAAAATGTTGAAGAAGAAGCAGAAGAAAAAGAAGAAGAGGTAGTAGAAGAAGAAATTCCTGAAGAAAAAGAAGAAGAAAAAGCAAAGGAAGAGGCAGAAGAAGTTAAAGAAAAAGCAGAAGAAGCAGAAGAAGCTGCTAAAGAAGCTGAAGAGATAATCAAAAAAATCGCAAAAAAAGAAGAAAAACCCGAAGAGAAAAAAGAAGAAGAGAAAGCAGAAGAAAAACCTGAAGAAAAGAAAGAAAAGAAACCTAAAAAAGAGAAGAAAGAAAAGAAAGCCAAAGAAAAAAAGAAAAAAAGCAAGAAAAAAGAAGAAAAAAAAGAAGCCAAGGAAAAAGTTGAAGAAGCAGAGCCAAAACCAGAACCTCACAAAAAAATCAGTGCCAGAGAAATACACGAAAAAGCAAGAGAACTGGCAGAGAAATCAGAAAAAGCACCACCAAAATACGAAACAGAAGGCATATTCAAAGGAGAAATGCCTAAAGAACTAAAAGAAAAAATCTCTAAAAGAGCAGAAGAAATAGCATATGGAAAAAAAGAAGAGATAGAAGAAGAAGAAAGAAAACTAAGCTTTGAAGAAAAACCTGCAATTGAAACAGAAGAAAAAAAGGAAATAGAGACAGAGAAAAAAGAAGAAATAAAAGCAGAAGAAAAACCAGAAATAAAAGCAGAGAAAAAGCCAGAACTTCCAAAAGAAGAGAAAAAGGAAGAAATTGAACACAAAAAGAAAAAAAAGTCATCAAAAAAACAATGATACTACTTCTCAAATGCCCAAGATGCAAGAATAATATGAAATACCAGGCAAAACAACAAATCCTGACAGGCAAAAGAAAGACGTGTGTTTATTGCGGGCGTTCATTTAAGATTGGGGAGAATGTTTTGAAAAAGGTGGATAAATGAAAAGATATTCTGTATTCTTTGTACCACACCTGAAAAACAGAAAGAAATTACTGCCAATAAGAGCAAAGCTTTGCAAAAACTACAAAAACTATGAAAACATGCAGTATCCTTTGCACATGACCTTTACCTGGGGATTTCCAATTAAGAATTATGCAAAATTTGAAAGAGAATTAAAACAATTATGCGCAAAACAAAAACCAAGAATATTGAAAGCAAAGCCAAAAACCGCAATAATTCTAAAATATTACTGGAGCGGAATTTCTATTGAAAACACGCCATGGCTCAGAAGTTTTCAGAAAAAAATAAAGAAAAAAACAAATAAGTATGCAACAAAAAAAGAGAGACACAGATTCTGGCCCCACATAAGCTTAGTCTACAGCCTAGAAGAAAAACCAATCGACCTAAGTGATTTAAAACCAATAAAAAACCCAGTAACAAGATTTAACATGGATAGAATAACAATATGCAAGCAACAAAAAAAAGGAGAAAAATACAAGATTTTCAAGCATATCAAGTTAGGAAAATGAAAAAATATGCAATTAAAAAAGCAGGAAAAAAAGGAAAAGGTCTTTTTGCAACAAAAAGCATCAAAAAAGGAGAAATGATTCTAAAGGTTGACTTGTCAAAACAAAAGGCATATTCCAGAAAAGATATTGATGAAAATCTAACATTGCAGTCAGACCATTGCGATTATGTTGGCAGAGGAAAATATGTAATAAGTTTCCATCCATATTCTTTCATGAATCATTC
This sequence comes from Candidatus Woesearchaeota archaeon, assembly GCA_019323015.1. Taxonomy (GTDB): domain Archaea; phylum Nanobdellota; class Nanobdellia; order Woesearchaeales; family ARS49; genus WJJT01. The sequence goes on along the minus strand of JAHWHY010000005.1, from coordinate 61,589 downwards.
CTGCGATCCTAATGTAATAGTAAAGCACAAAAGCATGGCAAAAAGTGAATTCTATGCAATGAGAGACATAGAGAAAGGAGAAGAACTCACATATGATTACGGAGCAAATGCATTATATGCTTTTGATAATCCTGCTTGGAACAAGTTCAAATGCTCTTGTAAGTCAAAGAATTGCAGAAAATGGATATATTCAAATTTCTTCAAGCTACCAAAGAGTTTACAGAAAAGATACTGGCATGGACTGCCGTTATCTATACGGAAAAGGTTCAAGAAATTGAAATAATCGACTAAGTCAAACCCTTGAATTCAACCAATACAGCCCTTCTAACCCAAGAATTCAAGCAAAAGGTTTATAAAGGAACATCCTTTTCAAAGTTATAGAGAAAAACTAATTTCTCGTGCTAAAAATGGATGCAGTTGAAGACAAGACAGAAGAAAGAATCATGCCTAGAGTGATTGAGGATGAGATGCAGCAGTCTTTCTTAGGCTATGCCATGAGCGTCATAGTATCAAGGGCATTGCCAGATGTGAGAGACGGATTAAAGCCAGTACACAGAAGAATTCTTTATGCAATGAATGAGATGGGCATGCTGCACAACAAGCCATTCAAGAAATCAGCAAGAATCGTAGGAGAAGTATTAGGAAAATACCACCCACACGGCGACACAGCAGTATATGATTCAATGGTTAGAATGGCGCAAGACTTCTCACTAAGATATCCATTAGTGCAGGGGCAAGGTAATTTCGGCTCAGTAGACGGTGATTCTGCAGCAGCAATGAGGTATACAGAGGCAAGGCTAAACAAGCTAAGCGAAGAGATGCTGCAAGACCTAGACAAAGAAACAGTTTTATTCGTGCCAAACTTTGACGGAAGCTTAACAGAACCATCTGTACTGCCATCAAAAGTACCAAACTTGCTAATCAATGGAAGCTCTGGAATCGCAGTAGGAATGGCAACAAACATACCGCCGCACAACCTTCCAGAGGTGTGTGACGGAGCAATAAAAATTATAGATCATCCAAGCATAGAACCAGAAGAACTAATCACAACAATCAAAGGACCAGACTTCCCAACAGGAGGAATCATACAAGGAAGCACAGGCATAAAAGAAGCATACAAGACAGGAAGAGGAAAAGTAAGAGTAAAAGCAAAAATACAGGTAGAAGAAGTCAAGAAAAGAACAAGATTAATCATCACAGAGATACCATACCAGGTAAACAAATCACAATTAATAGAAGAAATCGCAAGACTAGTGAGAGACAAAAAAATACAAGGCATATCAGACTTAAGAGATGAATCAGACAGAGAGGGAATGCGAATAGTAATTGAGCTAAGACAGGGAGCAAATACAGACATAGTGCAAAACCAATTACTAAAGCACACAAGACTGCAGACAACATTTGGAATAATCATGATTGCTCTGGTTGACAATGAACCAAAAACACTAAACCTAAAACAAATTCTTCAGGAATTCATAAAACACAGAAGAATAGTTGTAAGAAAAAGAACAGAGTATGAACTAAAACAAGCAACAGATAAAGCACACATACTGGAAGGATTAATAATTGCTTTGGATAATATTGATCCTGTAATCAAGCTAATCAAGGAAGCAAAATCAGCAAAAGAAGCAAAACAAGGACTAATTGAAGATTACAAACTGTCAGAAAAACAAGCACAAGCAATTTTAGACATGAAATTACAGAGATTAACAGGCCTGGAGCAGGAAAAAATAAGAGAAGACCACAAAAAACTACTGCAATTAATCAAAGAACTAAAAGAAATACTAGAGAGCGAAGAAAAAATACTAGGAATAATCAAGAAAGAACTAATACAGTTAAAAGAGCAATACGGCGATGAAAGAAGAACACAGATAATTGCAGCAGAAGCGCAAAAATTCGAAGAAGAAGAACTAATCAAGCCAGAAGAGACAGTTGTGACGCTGACACACGCAGGCTACATCAAGAGACAGCCGCTGGATGCATACAAGCAGCAGAAAAGAGGAGGCAGAGGAGTCATAGGAATGGAAACAAAAGAGACAGACTTTGTAGAAGAAATATTCACAGCAAACACACATGACTACCTATTAAGCTTTACAAACAAAGGAAAAATACGCTGGATAAAGGTCTATCAAATACCAGAAGCAGGAAGATATGCAAAAGGAACTGCTATAGTAAATATGCTAGAGATGGAAAAAACAGAAAAAATAACCGCCTGCATACCAATAAGAGAATTCAAAAAAGACCAATACCTATTCTTTGTAACAAAAAAAGGAACAGTAAAGAAAACAAGCCTGGATGAGTTCTCAAAACCAAGAAAAGGCGGAATAAGAGCAATAGGCTTGACAGATGATGACGAACTAATCCATGTAGACTGGACAGACGGCAACAAAAAAATCATAATTGCAACAGAGCAAGGAATGGCAGTACACTTTGATGAAAAAGACGTAAGGTCAATGGGAAGAACAGCAAGAGGAGTAATAGGAATAAAACTAAAGAAAGACGACAATGTAATCGGAGCAGTTGTTGCAGAAGAAAACAAGACGCTACTGACAGTAACAGAGAAAGGATATGGCAAAAGAACACCAATATCAGACTACAGACTAATCAGCAGAGGCGGAGTAGGAGTAATAAACATCAAAGTGACAGACAAAAACGGCAAAGCAGTGGCAATAAAGAGCGTAAAAGAAGACGATGAAATAATCCTGATAAGCCAGCAAGGCATAGTCATAAGAACAGCTGCAAAAGGAATAAGCATAGTGGGCAGAGCAACACAAGGAGTCAGAGTGATGAGACTAGAAAACCAAGACAAACTAGTTGCAGCAGCAAAAATAGCAAAAGAAGAAATCTAATGAAAACAATAGTTCTCACCAACAAAGGCCTAGAAGACATCTCTGCAAAAGAAATAAAAGAACTGATAAACAAAAAAGCTGAAATTCACGACGGATTCTTGATATTTGAGGCAGAACAAAAAGAGATAATAAAAATCTGCTACCTGGCAAGAGCAATAACAAAAGTTTTATTGCTTATTGATAATCCTGAAGAATGGATCAAAGGAAAGACATTTGCAATAAGAGGAAAAACAGAATTTACAGAAAAACACCAAATAAAAGGAAAAGTAGACCTCAAAAATCCAGATGTAGAGTTCTATGCAATAAATGAAGAATACTGCGGAATAGACCTGACAGGAGAAGACCTTGCAAAAAGAGATTACAGAATTTTTCTAGGCTCTGAAAGCATCAAAGGAAACATAGCATATGCACTAGTCAGATTATCAGGATATTCTGCTGACAAAAGACTGATAGATCCATACTGCAGAGACGGGATAGTACCAATAGAGGCAGCACTTTATGCATTAAATATATCGCCACATTACTACAAGAAAGAAAAGTTCAACTTCTTGAAACTATTTGATGTGAATCTAGAAGAGTTTGATGACATCAAAAAAGTTAAAACAGAGATAAATGCAATAGACATGAAAATAACAAGTGTGAATGCATCAAAGAAAAACGCAAAAATAGCAGGAGTGAACAAAAACATAAACTTTGCAAAAATACAAACCAATGATTTAGAATTAAAGTTTAAAGAAAACTCTGTAGACTGCATAGCAACACTGATGCCGCAGCTAGCAAAGCTATCTGAAGCAAAAGTAAAAGAAATATACAGAGAATTTTTCTATAATGCAGAGTTCATACTCAATAAAAAAGGAAAAATCGTGTTATTAGTAAGGCCGCACAGAAAAGAACTTCTTGAACAAAAAGCAAAAGAAAACAAATTAGAGCTAAAAGAAGAACGAAACATCAACATAGGAAAGGAAGAATGGAAAATCCTAACTTTCATCTGTGCTTCTTAGCAAGTCTTGCTCTTCTGTCATAGAGCGGATTTGTATACATCTGATTTCTGTCATCTCTGCCCCTTAAGTTTTGTCCAGTACTGTGTCCATTATAGAAAGAATCAATTCTTTTCAAAGCTTTAATTACTCCTTTTCTTTCTACTGGCTTTAATTCTGCTTTTTTCAAGTAAATTTTAATTTTATCTGCTAGCTCTCTTGCTTCTTTTTCAGGAGGAATAGGATTTCCATTTCTAGAAGCAGGATCAACCAAGTAAAGCAACTGATTAATTCCAATCCTGTATGAATTAGAATTCAAACGCGCAACAGGATGCAGCCTGTTTTTCTCAATATCTTCTCTAGAAATATTTGTTCTTGCAAAAAAGCCATTATGCGCTCTAGTAATCTTTTCCAGATCTTCTAAAGAGATAACCCCGAGTGTAAATGCATTCGCGTGATTTACGAAATGCGCGTTATAACATTTTCCCAGATAAATATTCAGCAAACCTTTAATTTTTCCCTGCATCTCAGCAGGAGTCTGGGAAGCATCCATTGCTTCACAAACTTTAGCAGAAATATCATCAAACTCTGAAATAAGACCTTTGTGTGCAAGCGCCTTAAGGTTTGGCAGAAGAGCACCAACCAAAAGCTTGTTAAGCTCTATGGTATGAGCTTGTTTATCTTCAGGAGTGTAATTTGCTAATTCAAGAATCTGTTCAGCTCTCTGCATAGCAGAAAGCAATTCAGAAGCACTATTTGGCTTTCCTCTAACACTTCTAAGATATGTTTTTGCAAGACCAATCATGTGCTGGTGCATAGAAGCCATGCAGTCTTCATAATCCAGTTTTTCATCCAGTAATTTTTCCTGATTTTTTGCAATGCCGTGAACAATAAAAGCAAGATTCACTGGATCAACGCCGTGCTTTGCATAAACAATAGCTGCTTGATTTTTGCCAGCAGTGTAAAGCGCGTTCTTGATTTCTTCAGCAGACAATTCATCTTTTTTTGGTATATCTTCAGTATTATTAACCACGTTTTCTATGCCAGAAATAACTGAAGCAAGATCTCCTTTTTTTGCGTCTTGTTCTATTTTTTTTATTGCAGCCCTGTACTGCAGAGACAGATTTATACGCTGCATCATTGCATCTTGGCATTTCTTAAACTTATCTGGGGTATTTTTAGCAGCTTCTTCTTTTTCTCTACGTTTTCTTTCTTCTACAACTTCCTGCCAAATTTCCCAGGCTCGCTTTAAACGATTAAATATTCCCATTGTATTGTCTTCACCCCGAATATACTCTATTATGGTTTACCCCTTTATAAACCTTTCGTTTTTTCACCACTCTTAAGTGAATAATAAAAGAGTGTTAAACTGGCTTTAGAACGGCCGAAACCCTTAAATTCAAGCATTTTAAGCGTTCTATGCCTATTTTCAAGGCTGTATTATAGATACATTTAAATACTAAGAAGCACTACTATATGTTGGGTTGGGAAAGCACGTGGCTTTCGGTTCTTTGAACTGAGGAAAGTCTGCCCACCACTAAAAAGGCCACTTTCGAAAGAAAGATCCAGCAATGGATGGCAACATCACAGAAACGAAACGGCCCTTATTCGCTATGAGGCTGCGAAGCGCTGGCGACAGTTGCAAGTTAACCAGCTGAGTTTGCTTAAGGGATGCGTTGAAACGGATAGGACTGGTCGGTGCAAGCACAAATGTGCGCTAAGTAAAATGCCACACAGCCTGCCCAGACAGGTAAAACTGTCAGCGTTGTTACAATATCAATGCTTTGGAGGCTGACAAAAGGCAGCTTATGCTTACCCATCCTTACTTTATTTAAGATTCGTGAGACAAATAAACCAAACTTTTTTATAATTACAGGAGATACCTATACAAATGGCAGATAAAAAAGTCCAGATGCCGACAAGCACGGCAGGATTAACACGATATTTTGAGGATTATAGAAGCAAATTAGAATTCAAGCCAGGAACAGTTATTATCCTGGCAGTAATTGTTGTATTGATAACAATAGTTCTGCACATTTACGGTAGTTCCTTTTTAGGGCTTTAAAACAAAAAAATGCGTTTAAAACAATTTTCACGAGGTGAAGGTATATTATTCCAGGAATGAATTCTAGAAGCATGGCAAAAGCCATGAAGAGAATGGGAATCCAGCAGACTGAGCTGGATGCCAAAGAAGTAATCATAAGACTAGAAGACAAGGAATTAGTGTTTGCAAACCCGCAGGTTGCTAAAGTGAACATGATGGGGCAGGAAACTTTCCAGGTAATAGGAACACCAGAAGAAAGAGCCCTAAGCACAGAACCAGAGATATCTGAAGAAGATGTGCAGACAGTGGCAGACCAGGCAGGCGTAGATAAAGACGCTGCCATGGAAGCAATCAAAAAACACAAAGGCGATATTGCCGCAGCAATACTCGACCTAAAAGGGGAAGAATGAGCAAAGAACTGCTTAAAGAACAGATAAAAGAATCTCTTATTAATGCAAAACAAGAGGTAAACAGAGCAGACCACTTATTTCATGTTACTTTAAAATACACAAGAACGGTAGATGTACTCAAATCAGTCATAGAACGGCTGATAAATGCATTTAATCATACTATGGATGCACTGCTCTATTACGCACAGTTAAACAAGAAAATAGATTCTGTGCCAAAAATACCTTTAGTCAAGGCAGAGACAATCAAGAAAGTCTATAAAGACGACAAAAATGTCTGCGACTTCCAGAATTTCTTCATACTCCTAAGAAAAATCGACAAAGCAAAGTTTGACAAAGACAGGGAATACAGAAGACACGTCACAATGACTGCAAAAGTCGATGAAGGAGATGCAGAAATAACAATAGACATCATAGGAGACTATTTCAGAAAAACCAAAGAATTTATAAGTTGCGTTGAAGACATAGTAGAAATAAAGAAAAGTTAAAATGGAATCACTAAAAGAGGCAGTAGCACAAAAGCCTTGGTCTTCTGAAGAAAAAGAAAGAGTTCTAGGGATAATTTCAAGAGGCAGAGAGAAAAAATCATCAAGAGTAAGATTTCTAGATGAGATTGTTTACTGGGTATTCTTGGTAATATCTATATTCGGCAATTTCGTGCTTTCTGTAGTGTTAGTTCCATTCATGCTTATATTGACTGGATTTTACCTGTTTGCGGTATTGTTTATTATCGGCTTTGCATTTGGGATGCTGATAAACTCAATCATGAGAGAGATACAGAAAATAGAGGCAAAAAAACACATCATCCCAATATTATTGATAGTTGCATTAGCATTGATCAATGTTTATATAATAACAACATTCACAAACAGACTAGAGCTTTTATTAGAGGTAGCAACACCTGCACATGACCCAATAATAATCAGCGCAACATACGCACTAGCATTCATCCTGCCATACTTATTCTCAGAATACAGACTAGCAATGAAAAGAAGGGCATTGAGTAGTTAAGGGCGACAGCCGGGAATCGAACCCGGGCCAGAGGATCCACAGTCCTCTACGCTACCATTACGCCACTGTCGCCATATTGGGCCTTAAATTGTATTTTGTTTATAAAAGTAACTCTATATCCGTAACCTTTATAAACAAACCATGATTTCAGAGGTTTATTAGCCCGAGTCGAAAGGCGAGCAATAGGGTTGCAAAACGCTATATTCTCTCGAGCTAACAGGGGTTAAATAATGGCTGAAGAACTAAAACACTTAGTACGTATCGCAAACACAGACATGAAAGGAACGCAACAGATACTCTATGGACTAAAGAGAGTAAAAGGCGTGGGAATCATGTTTGCAAATGCAATCTGCAAGATGACAAAAATAGACCCGGCCAAAAAAGCAGGAGCTCTTTCTGACGATGAAATAAAAAAGATAGAAGCGGTAATCAAAGAACCTCTAAAGCATAACTTTCCTGTATGGATGGTGAACAGAAGAAAAGACATGGACACAGGCGAAGATAAGCACCTGTCAACAGGAGACCTAAAATTCACAATCGATAATGATATCAAACAGATGAAGAAAATAAAGAGCTACAGAGGAACAAGACACATGTTCGGACTTCCAGTAAGAGGCCAGAGAACAAGAAGCAACTTCAGGCCAAACAAAGGAAAAGTAAAAGGAGTCCAGAAAAAGAAAGTAGGAAAGAAAGGCGGTAAGTAAAAATGGGAGCTCCAAGAAAACTAAGAAGAAAATTCAGCGGACCAGGACATCCCTGGCAAAAAGCAAGGATTGACGAAGAGAAAGCCCTAAAAAAAGAATACGGCCTGAAAAACAAAAGCGAAATCTGGAAGCATAATTCTAAACTCAAAAACTTTGCAAAACAAGCAAAAAGACTGGTAGCACTGCAGGGAGAACAGGCTGAAAAAGAGAAAAAACAACTATTAGAAAGACTGCAAAAACTAGGACTTATCTCAGCAGGAGCAGATACAGAAGCAGTGCTGAGCCTTACAATAAAAGACATCTTAGAAAGAAGACTTCAAACAATTGTCTACAGAAAAGGGCTTGCAAACAGCATGAGACAGGCAAGACAATACATATCACACGCGCACATTCTTGTTGGTGGAAAACAAATCAAAGCACCAGGATACATTGTAAAGACAGAAGAAGAACCAACAATAACATTTGTAGAAGCATCAGCACTCTCAAATCCAGAACACCCAGAGAGGCAGATAGAGAAGAAACCAGAAGAAACAGAAGAGAAAGCAGAAGACAAGAAAACAAAGAAAGTCAAAAAGAAAAAAAGAACTAAAAAAGCATTCAAAAAATCTGCAAAAAAACAAGAGCCTAGAAAATGAAAAAACATAGACCAGAAAGATGGGGAGTAGTTCACATTTACGCTAGTTATAACGATACAATCATACACATAACAGACATCTCTGGAAGCGAAACCTTGGCAGTAGCTTCCGGAGGAATGGTCGTGAAATCAAATAGAATGGAAAACAGCCCAACTGCAGCAATGATTGCAGCAAAAAGAGTTGCAGAACAAGCCTTAGACAAAGGCTTAACAGGATTGCATGTCAAAGTAAGAGCACCTGGCGGACATAACGGGCCAAACAACCCAGGACCAGGAGCACAAGCAGCAATAAGAGCACTATCAAGAATGGGCTTAAGAATAGGTCTAATAGAAGATGTAACCCCTTTGCCACACGGCGGTTGCAGAAAAAAAGGCGGAAGAAGAGGCAGGAGGGTATAAACAAAAAATGGCTGAAATCCAAATGCTAAAAAAAGACAAAAAAACAGGACGCGTGAGCTTTTTACTTAAAAATACCAATGCAGCATTTGTTAACTCACTCAGAAGAACAATAATTGACACAGTGCCAACAATGGCAATAGAAGAAGTAGAATTCAGAAAAAACAGCTCAGTACTATACGATGAAATACTCGCACACAGATTGGGCTTGGTTCCAATGAAAACAGACCTGAAAGCATATACTCTGCCAGCAAAATGCAAATGCGAAGGAGAAGGATGTGCAAGATGCACATTAAAAATGACACTAAAAGCAAAAGGCCCAGGAATAGTGTATGCATCTGACATCAAAACAAAAGACCCAAAAATAAAACCAGCATACCCAAAAATGCCAATAGCAAAACTACTGAAAGGACAAGAAATAGAGCTAGAGGCAACAGCAGTCTTAGGAGAAGGAAAAGACCACGTAAAATTCAGCCCAGGACTAGTCTGGTTTAACAAAGAACCAAAAATCACAATCAGCAACAAACAAGAACTGCTTGAAAAATTCAAAGAAAAATACCCTGCAGAGGTATTTGACAAAAACGGAAAGATAAACGCAGACTTAATCATGGATAATAATCTAGTTGATGCATGCGACGGCGTGTGCGATGATTTAGTCAAGATAGAATACAGTGACAAAAACTTCATATTTTTCATAGAACCATGGGGACAGTTAACTCCAGCAGAAATGGTCTCAAACGCAGCAGTGCTATTCAACGAAACACTGGAAGAGTTTGAGACAAAACTCAAGTAAACCCGTTAAAGCGGGGTGCCGGCAAATCTGAACAAGTTCAGAAAGCCGTCACCCGCAACAAGTTGCGGGGGTGCCGGAGTGGCCAAACGGGCTAGGTTGAGGATGCAAATCATCAAAAGCCTAGTGGCTTAGTGCCTGCGCGAGTTCGAACCTCGTCCCCCGCATAATACCATGAAGAAGACAGGACCAACAAACGAAAACCTGAAACAACTCATACAAGAGTTAAAGAAAGAATCAAGTAGCCAGAAGGCCGGCATCTGGAAAAGAATCGCAAGCGACCTGTCTAAATCAACAAGGCAGAGAAGAATAGTAAATGTAGCAAAAATAAACAGGCACGCAAAAAAAGACGAAACAATAGTTGTGCCAGGAAAAGTGCTTGGATCCGGAGCACTGAACCAGGGCATAACAGTAGCAGCATTCAGCTTTTCAGACTCAGCAAAAAAAATAATCACAGATGCAAAAGGAAAATGCATCACAATACAAGAACTAATGAAAACAAACCCAAAAGGAAAAAACGTGAGGATCCTAGGATAAAATGGCAGAAATATACATAGATGCAGCAAATGCAATCGTAGGAAGAGTAGGAGCTTTTGCAGCTAAGAGAGCCTTGCTAGGAGACACTATCAAGATAATGAACTGTGAAAAAGCAATAATGTCAGGAAGCAAAGAACAAGTATCACAAAGATACTATCACAGAAGAAACAAAGTAGGCCAGCCGCAGAAAGGGCCATTCATATCCAGGCTGCCTGACAGATTCTTCAGGAGAACAATAAGAGGCATGCTTCCATACAAAAGAACAAAAGGAGCACAGGCATACAAAAGAATAATGTGCTATCTAGGAGTTCCTGAAACATTCAAAGACAAAAAACTAGAGAAGGTTCAGGGAGCAGACGCTGGAAAATTAAAATCACTAAAGAAAATAACAGTTGAAGAGGTTTGCAAGAAAATATGAAAGTCATACATGTATCAGGAAGAAGAAAAAGCGCAATAGCAAGAGCAACAATAAAGCCAGGGGCTGGCGTTGTTAGAGTAAACTCAAAACTATTAGATACAATAACACCAAAAATATACCAGATGAGAATGAAAGAGCCCCTAAAAATAGCAGGCGACGTTGTAAGCAACATAAACATAGACGTCTCTGTGAAAGGAGGAGGAGTAGCAAGCCAGGCAGACGCAGTAAGACTGGCAATAGCAAGAGCAATAGTCGCACTAGACAACAGCCTGCAGAAAGACTTCCTAGATTATGACAGAACACTACTAATCGCAGACATAAGAAGAAAAGAAACACACAAGCCAAACTGCCATGGAAAGGCAAGGGCAAAAAGACAAAAATCCTACAGGTGAGGAAACAAAAATGATAATACCAATAAGATGCTGGAGCTGCGGGAAACCGATAGGACAGCTATGGGAAGAATTCAAGACAAGAATAGAAAAAGGGGAAAACAGAAAAGACGTCATGGAAGACCTTGGCCTGGAAAGATACTGCTGCAAAGCAATAATGATGGGCCATGTAGACTTAATAGACACATCAGCAAAATTCAAGAAATCTTAAATTTTTATCTTTCTTTTGCTATTTTAACTATTTTATCAATCATGCCAGGATAATCCACATTATAATTTTTCTGAAGTGTCAAAGCAGTATCAGATTTAGGGCCAATCCAGCAATTAGGATTAATCTCAATGACATAAACATTCCCTTTCTCATCTAATCTTGCATCAACAGTTGCATAACCAGAGCAACCAACAGCTGCATACGTTGCTTTAGCAGCAAACTTAATCTTTTTCATCTCTTCCTTAGAAAATCTTTTCTTTGCATTCTTGACTAATGTTATGCTATCCTTGTAAACAGGCCTGCCTTTATGCCACTTAGCAGCATAAGAAAGAATATTCGGCTTATTCTTAAACGACCGGATATATTTTAATTCAGTAGGATCAAGAACCTTAATTTTCTTATTACCCATAACAGGAATAGTCAAGTCCCTGCCCGCAATATACTCAGAAACAAGAGCAGCAGGCTGTTTATGACGCACTAAAACCCGCTTAACTCTCTGCCTAAGCTGTTTTTCAGTATTAACAACAGAATCAGCATAGATACCAACAGCAGCGTCTGCACAAACAGGCTTAATGATTAAAGGAAACTTCATATCAGAACGAAGTTTTTGTTTATCAGACTTGAAAACTTGAAAATTCGGAGTAAGAATATTTTTTTTCAAAAGAACCTGCTTTATCTTTCTTTTATCATTGCATAATCTGATAGTGTTTAAAGAATTGCCAGTGAAAGGAATCCTTGTTTTTTCAATATCCTTCAAAACCTGAAACTCAACAAAATCAAGATCATCCTCAAGACCATCACATAAATTAAAGATAACATCATACTTTTTATCTAACTTGATAGATTTTCCAGGAGTGTAAGGCAACCTTGTTACTTTATGCCCCTTTAATTCCAGAGCCTGACAGATAGACCTGTCAGTTCCAGGCATACAGGCAATAACCTGTTTTTTCCCTTTAACCCTCTTTTCAATGTATTCCTTCAAATACAATGCCAAAATCTGCATTTTATGAGAATAAACAACAAATATTATAAAAAAGTTCCTTAATCAGAAAGATTTTTAAAATAACCTCATATTCTCCTGAGTGATGGAAAAATTTGATTTCAACAAAATAAGCAAGAAATGGCAGAAGAAATGGGCAGAGGCAAAAATCTTCGATGTAAAAGAAGATCCAAAAAAGAAAAAATACTATGTCTTAGAGATGTTTCCATACCCATCTGGCTCAGGGCTGCACATGGGCCATGCATTCAATTACATCATAGGAGATGTATATACAAGATTCAAGAGAATGAACAACTTTAATGTTCTTTATCCAATGGGGTATGACTCTTTCGGGTTACCTGCAGAAAACGCAGCAATAAAAGCAAAAACAACACCAAAAGAATTCACAACAAAAGCAATAAATAACTTCATAAAACAACAAAAAAGCCTTGGATTAAGCTATGACTGGAACAGGATGATATCGACCTGCCAGCCAGAATACTACAAATGGAATCAATACTTCTTCTTAAAATTCCTGGAAAAAGGACTAGTCTACAGAAAAGAAGCACCTGTTAATTGGTGCCCAGAGTGCAATACAGTACTTGCAAATGAACAAGTGCATGATGGAAGGTGCTGGAGACACAAAGATACAGAGGTAGAGAAAAAATTCCTAGAGCAATGGTTCATAAAAACAACAGCATATGCAGATGAACTACTTGACAAAATTCCTGGACTGGATTGGCCAGAAAGAATAAAGATAATGCAGGAAAACTGGATAGGGAAAAGCTACGGTGCAACACTAAAATTTGATGTAGTTGACGAAAAAGGCAAAAAAATAGATGAAATAGAAACCTTCACAACAAGACCAGACACAAGCTATGGAATAACATACTTAGTGCTTGCAGCAGAGCACCCAAAAGTAATAGAATGGACAAAAGGAACAAAATATGAAAAAGAAGTAAAAGACTTTATCAAAAAAGTAGAAAAACAAAGCATAATCGAAAGAACAGCAGAAGGAAAAGAAAAAAACGGTGTTTTCCTTGGAAAATACTTTATCAATCCATTTACCGGCGACAAATGCCCATTATGGGTTGCAGATTATGCACTATATGATTATGGAACAGGGGCAGTGATGGCTGTGCCAGTGCATGACCAAAGAGACTTTGAGTTTGCAAAAAAATACAAACTGCCATTGAAAGTAGTAATTTCTCCGCCATCTTACGAATTAGATGTAGAAAAGATGAACAGGGCATATGAAGGAGACGGCAAACTTGTAAACTCTGAAGACTTTAACGGCATGAACAACAGAGACGCAATAGAAGAAATAGGAAAATTTGCAGAGAAAAAAAAATGGGGAAAAAGAACAGTAAACTACAAACTAAAAGACTGGCTAGTATCCAGACAGAGATACTGGGGAACACCAATACCAATAGTGCACTGCAAGAAATGCGGATTAGTTCCTGTCCCAGAGAAAGAACTTCCTGTAAAACTTCCTGAAAAAGTAACATTTGGAGCAGGAAACCCTCTTGAATCAAGCAAAGAATTTGTGGATGTTAAATGTCCAAAGTGCAAAGCAGAGGCAAAAAGAGAGACAGATACAATGGATACCTTCTTTGACTCAAGCTGGTACTTCTTAAGATATACTGATCCAAAAAATACAAAAGAGCCGTTCAAGAAGAAAAATGCAGACTACTGGATGCCAGTAGACCAATACATCGGCGGAGCAGAACACGCCTGCATGCACTTAATCTACGCAAGATTCTTTACAAAAGCACTAAGAGACATGAAGTTTGTCAAAGTAGATGAACCATTCAAGAGATTATTCAACCAAGGCATGCTTCACGGAGAAGACGGCCATGTAATGAGCAAATCAAGAGGAAATGTCGTGCTTCCAGAAACAGTATCTGAAAAATACGGCATAGACACTGCGCGATTCTTTCTAGTTTCTATAGCTTCACCAGACAAAGACCTTGAATGGAGTGCAGCAGGAGTAGAAGGAAGCTCAAGATTCATGAAAAAAGTCATGAACTACTTTGAGACAGTCAAAATAGGAAAATCAAGCAAAAAAACAGAGAGCAAACTCCATAAAGCAATAAAAGGAGTTACAGAGGATATCGAGAACTTCAAATACAACCTTGCTGTAATAAAGATAAGAGAATTATTTGACTCATTTGAACAGGAAGTCAGCAAAGATACACTAGAATCCTTCTTGAAATTATTTCACCCATTCTGTCCACACATAACAGAGGAGTTATGGGAAAAACTAGGAAACAAAGATTTTCTTTCACTGGCAAAATGGCCGAAGTTTGATCCTAAAAAAATAGATGAAACAGCAGAACAAAAAGAAGAAGCAATACACCAAATACTATCAGACATAAGACAAGTGCAGGAATTAACAGGAAAAGAAGAACTAAAGAAAATAACATTCATAACAGCTGCACAGTGGAAATACAAGTTCTTCAAAGAACTAAAGAAACAAATGGAAAAAACAAGAAATGTTGGAGAGATACTTAAAACATTAATGGCAACAGACCTAAAGAAATACAGCGGAGAGATAAGCAAGATGGTTCCAAAACTAATAAAGAACCCCGCAAGAATCCCTAAAGTTATATTAAACCAAAAAGAAGAGGCACAAAACATCAAAAATGCAGAAAAAGACATAAGCGAACAATTCAAAGCAAAACTAGAAATCATCCCAGAAGAAAAATCAAAAGAAGCAAAAGCAAAACAAGCAATGCCTGGAAAACCAGCAATATTAGTTGATTAATCCAGGACTAAAGAATCTTTCTCAGACTTAAGAGCATAAACACCAAAAGACTCATGAGTTTCTTCACCAGAAGCATCCTCAACAGTCAAAATGCCCTCGCGGTAGACTATGATGTCATCCTTATGCAAAGGAACAACATCTTCCTTAGCAAGATTCTTTACATGAAGCTCAAGAGTGTCGCCTTTAGCTTTTGCATGCAGCATAATACTTGGCTTTGGCAAGGCGTCATCTTTTTTGCCAGCATATTCATTCTGCGCAGCTGCATACTTTTTTTTAAAATCAGAATCAAGAGTTATACTAACTAAAGAACTATCTGGCTCTCGCTCAATCCTGCCAACAACAAAAACTCTTTGAGAAATGCGCGCATCAAAACCATTTAAGCTACCCTCCTCATAAAGAAAAATATCCCTTATTTCTGGCTTTGAAAACATCTCTGTCCTTGCATGGATTTCTGTAACATACTCTTCCCTGCCGTCTAAAATCTGGGAAAGAACCAAGTTACCATCAACATTAACAATCCTTCTTTTATGCTGAACATCTACCCTATTGAGGTTCATTAAAACCACCCTATTCCATAAGAGATGTCCTGTTCTTAATAAATCTTACTAAAGAGAAAGTGGGCAGGCACAAAAGGATCGACACAAAACAAACCCGTAAGCTTAACCTTGAGCTTTCCTCAATTCCGCTACCCTCCAAGCATTGACAACAATAGTTAGCGCTGCTTCCTTCCGGACCTGACGCGATTCCTACAGCAGCAATCCTGCAGGACAGAATCTCACAGTAGAGTCCAAGACCTACAAGCCTGCGCTATGCCTCACCTGATGCATAACCCAGTCATAAAGCCGATTTACTGTTACAAGAGACGGCTAACCTCCCGGTATAGCCTGCCCAGATGATTCTAGCTATGTGGGGTTTAAAAAGATTTCGTATCGTTTCCAGTATAGAAATCCATATTAACAAGCAGGCCCACCAAATATTCATGGAAGCTAAAATCTTATTTCTGGGCACAGGAGGAGATATAGCAGTTACAAGCAAGCAGGCAAGAGCATCAGGAGGCATAATAATACAGGTAGATGACTGCCAATTCCACATAGATCCAGGGCCAGGCGCACTAGTGCAGGCAGCAAGACACGGCATAAATGTGCGGGACCACACAGCAATATTCGTGAGCCACTCGCATTTAGGGCACTGCAATGACGTAAATGCACTAATAGCAGCAATGACACTCAATGGAATAGACAAACACGGAGTTTTGGTAGCAAGCGAATCTTTCTTGAAATCAGGATTTTTGACAGAATTCCACAGAAACTGCGTAGAAAAAATACTTCCTGCAAAACCAGACAAAAAAATAGCAATAGAAAACATAGAAATCCGCGGATTAGAAACAGACCATACAGACCCAGACACAGTAGGATTCAAGATGTTCACACCAAAATTCGTCTTAAGTTATTCCTCAGATACAGCATACAAAAAAGAGCTGATTGAGCAGTACAGCAAGTCAGATATCTTAATACTAAATCACACATATCCATTTGACACAAAAAAACCAAAAACACTAAGCAGCGACGATGTAATAAAGATAATAAACAAAGCAAAACCAAAACTAGCTGTATTGACACACTTTGGAAACAAGCTATTAAACATAAACCCCATATACGAAGCAAGAGAGATACAAAAACAAACAGGAGCACAAGTCATTGCAGCAGAAGACGGCATGACAATAGACCCAATATCTTACTCAGCAGATTTAAAACAGAAAACATTGAATCTTTATTCTAAAAAAAAAGAATTAAAGGACTATCATTAAAATACCTGCAATCAACAGACCTGCGCCAAGTATCTTAAACAACATGTTCTTTTCCTTGAAAAACAATCCTCCTGCAACAACACTAAACAATACCTCCATTCTCAAAACAGGGGCAATTTTTGTAACATCAGTCAAAGATATTGCTGTAAAAGTAAAAAAAGACCCAAGATTAGCTAACACAGCAACCAATACAATAGGCTTCCAGTTATTCCTCAAGATTGCCTGCACATTTTTTAGATTTCTTATGATTACATTAAACAATAAAAGAAATACAAGAGTAGTCAAGTACACTAAAAAAGTATAATTAACAGGCTTAATGTGATTAAGCACAAATTTGTCTGCAATAAGCGCAAAAGAGTACAAAACAGCAGCAGAAAGCGCAAATAAAGAAGCTTTTCTTCTTAATGCAAGCTTAAAACCTTTCTTAATATGCAGAAGCATAGCTCCAAGAACAATCAAGAAAGTAGCAATAACCACCAAAGGAGTTACAGTTTCATGAAGAAAAGCCACTGCCCAAATCAAAGCAAAAAGAGGCACAAGGTTTCGCAAAGGAACAGCAATAGACATATCCCCAAACTTCAAGCCCTGCATGAGCATAACAATAGCAACAGCATTCAATAAAGCAGATGCTGCAACACCAACAAATGCAAGGGGATACGCGGTAATCACAGGCTCTTTGACAACAGAATAAATAAAGACAGGCAGATACACAAGACAAATAAAAAAAGTAGTAGCAGTAACAAGAGTAACAGACCTAGCTTTCTGCAGAATTCTTTTGTTAACAATATGCGTCCCTGTCCTTGCAAGCGTTGCAATTAATGCAGCAAAAAACCAAAACATGAAACAAAATATCTTAGCTGCTTATAAAAAACTTTCTCAACTAAATCAAAGAAATAAGCAAAATAACAAGATAACCAACAAAACAACCTGCGCTTATGAAAGGCATTGCAGGATAAAACCTGTCTTTCTTGCCCATAAACAAAAGAAGCAACAGAGCAGCTGCAGCAAAAAAAGGAATAATCAAGGCATTATAAAAACCAACACTCTTGAAAACAACGCCAGTAAAAATCAAAGGAAAACCAATGTCTCCTCCGCCAAGAATAGCTGTCCTGATTTTGCCTGCTTTTTTCCTGCCCTTAATTTTCTTTTGGGCTTTCAGCTTGTAAGGCATAAGAACACCTGCAAAAACACCACTCTTTGTCTGAAACTTTGCCATGCTAATCATGTGCTTTGACTTCCAGACAGCATACATGTCATAAAAAGACAGTAAAATCATCAAAGCAAAAGCAGCAAAAAGATTCATCACAGGAACAAAAATCACAGCAAGGCCACTGTAGATAAACAATTCAGTAAAGTTATGAATGTAAATATTAGGCTTATACACTTTCCAGATTCCCAAGACAAGTGCAAGGATTATAGAGATATTTGCAGAGATAAATGCAGAAAATGCAACATGCAAACAGAGTACAACTGCAACAAAAAACCAGAGCTTCCACAAATTAATTCTGCCCCACTTAATCAATGCAAGTATAAGGAGTGTACCAATAATAATTGCACCAAGAATATACAAGAAGGATTTTTCAGGAGCAATATCTGGGCGCTCAATGCCAACACCTGCAATGCTTGGAAGCGGCTTCCAGGAAAGCTCGCCAGTAGCTGCTGTTGCTTCAACATTAACATATTTGCTAGTGATAACCAGGCCAATAATCTGTGCTGCAAGAAATAAGGCCACTAAAAACAACGTCACTTTAAAAGCATGCTTCATACAGGCAGAAAAAATCGAAAACATATATAAATATAACCTTTTTTTAGGAAGTTTATGAAAATCCTTAACAAAGCAGTTATTTCTGTATTTGTAAAAGAAGATGAAAACCTTGAAGAAATCAAATCAGCCCTAGAATCCCTGATTCCATTAGATCTAGAGAAAGAAAAAATCCCTATCAAAAGAAAAACTGCCAAAGGATTTGAGGAAAAAAAGATAGTCATATTGACAATAGAGCTGGAGAAGCCAAGACACACAAATGCCTTTACCAAGGAATTGTTAAATAAATTAACCAGAGAACAGAAAGAACTGCTGCTTGATCAGGAAGAATCACGGCTAGATACGCACCAACATTTCTTCATAAGATTAGACAAAGAAAAAATGCTAAACGGAAAGTATGAAGTCACAGACAGCGGCAACTGCTTCCACATAAAACTGCACATAGCATCCTTCCCAAGCAAACGGGAGGAAGCACTCAAGGTAATCGAAAAATTATTAAAAGGACAAGTAGAACAACAAGAGCATGACAAAAATAATAGATCCATGGGGAAGTGAACTAGAGGATGACTATGAGAAAATAGTCAAGAACTTTGGACTAGAGGTTTTTGATAGTTCAATGTTCCCCAAGCCAAACAGGATGATGCGCAGAGGAGTAGTATTTGCAGGAAGAGACCTCAAAATAATCGCAGACTGCATTAAAAAGAAAAAACCATTCTACGCACTCACAGGAATAATGCCAACAGGCGATAAAATACACTTTGGCAACAAAATGGTTGTTGAAAACCTCAAATATTTCCAGGACCATGGAGCAGAAACATACATCTTAGTTGCAGACCTAGAAGCAGCATCAACAAGAGGCGTCACACTAGAGCAGGCAAGACAGAGAGCAATGGACTTTCACATACCAGCATACATAGCACTAGGACTAGACCCTGAAAAAACAATATTCTACTTCCAATCAGAAAATAAAGACGTAATGAACATGGCTTATGAATTTGCCAAAAAAATAACATTAAATGAATTCAAAGCAATATACGGAGATGCAGACCCTGGAAGAATAATGGCAGCAGTCACGCAAGTAGGAGATGTTCTTTATCCGCAGTTCAAGAAAAAGATGCCAGGAATCATACCAATAGGCATAGACCAAGACCCGCACATAAGACTGGCAAGAGACGTAGTATCCAGAGTCAAATCAAAACACGGATTTGTGCCAGTAAGCTCAATCTACCACAAATTCACACCATCCCTGGACGGTGCAATCAAGATGTCCAAATCAAGGCCAAGCGGAAACATAGACCTGCCAGAAGACATAAAAGAAGTCACAAAAAAACTAAAAAGAGCAAAAACAGGCGGAAGAGAAACAGTAGATGAACAAAGAAAAATCGGAGGCCAGCCAGAACAATGTATGATATTTGAGATGTTCAAACAGCACTTAATAGAAGATGACAAAGAACTAGACAAGATATTCCAAAACTGCAAAACAGGAAAAATACTCTGCGGAGAAGACAAGCAAAAAGCCTGCGAACTAATGACAGAATTCATGGAAGACTTTGAGGCAAAACTCAAAAAAGCCAAAAAAGGAGTAAACAAGCTCAATTTCATCAAATTCCAATAGTAAACTTGCGGATATATGGCAATTAGGCAAGTTTACTAAGCTTGACTTTTGCAAAAGCAAAAGCCAAGAAATAGAAAATAATATAAATTCATATATGTTATACAAAACAAGAGGAGGTAAGAACAATGCCTTGGAGAGCAGCACCACTAAAATCATCCTTTATGCTGGCAGGAATAGTAGGATTCTTAATATCAGTGATATACATACCTAAATACTCACTAAACTGGGCATTTGCGTTTGGGCTGGTGTTCCTAATAATGGTTGTAGCAACACTAGTTTCCATGACACAATCAAGACCAGTACTGCCAACTTACAAGAAAAAGAAAAAATAAGCGGGGGAGAAAAAAATGAAAAAAGCATATTTGCTTACAGCAGCAATACTTTTGCTAGCATTATTGGTAGCCTGCGCACCAATGGAAACAGCAGAAGAAAAAGACAATACAACTGAAAAAGAGGATGATACTAAAGAAGCACCAGCAGAAAAAGACACTGTTGAAGAAAAAGTAATAGAACCAAAAAAAGAAAAAACAAAAGAAGAAACCAAAGAAACCGCGCCTAAAACAGAAACAAAAGACACAGACAAAAAAACAGAAACAAAAGCAGCCGCAAACCTGCCAGAGGCAATACAATCAAAAATAGACGCGGCAAACACCAAGCTCAAAAGCATGAGCTATCTGTACGGAAGCCCTGAAAACGAAGGCAGATTCCTGGACACATATCACGTCCTAGGAGACAAAATCAAGGTAAAACTATACGAAGACAACTACTATGTTGTTGATGACTACTTTGACACAGTATACCTAGATGACTCACTAAAAACAGCAACAGGAAGATGCGAACACCAAAGAAGATGCATTTCGACAAACACAGACAATACAAAGAAAATATTCAACGCAAACTATGATGACTACAGAAGAAAAACACCATATGAATGGCTGTCAGACATATCTGCTGAAGCAAAAATAGACGGGCCAGAGATTGTTGACAAAAGAAGTGCATTGAAAATAGAGTATCCAAAAGGAGAAAATAAAGTTGAAATGTGGCTTGATGAAACATACGGCGTGCCACTGCAAATAAAAATAATCGATCCAGAAGACAATGAAGAATTCTACCAGTTCACAAACGTCCAATTCAACTCACTAAAAGAAGAAGACGTTCTGCCTGCTTTCACAGAGGCACCAGAAGAAGACTCAACTGACTAGAATTCAAATATTTTTTTCTTTTCTTTTATAATATTCGGAGCACTACCACCGTGCCAGCTAAATCTAGGCCTTATACGCATAGGATACATCCTTTCATTAACATCATCAACAGCCAAGCAAGCACCAGCAACCTTAGGCAGATTCTCAAGAGCCTGATCAAGACCAGTTCTCAAATAACTCTGCAGCAAAGCACCCAAGGCATCTGTATCCACTTTAGCAGTTAACCTGTGAGCAAGAATAATATCAGACTGAGTCATTGCGTCAGTATGAATCTTTCCCGGCTGTTGAGTAGCAAGAACCAAAGCAACACCAGGCTGCCTGCCTTCTCTTAACAAAGTAATTAAAGCATTACTCGCAGCAGTCTTTCCTTCTCTAGGAAGGAACTCATGCGCTTCATCAATCATTATCCATACAATAGGCATCTCCAGAGCCTTTAGCTTAGCTTCTTCTGCTGAAGGCTCTTCAGTAATATAATGAACAGCAGAACGAATAGAAGAAAACTCTTCCCCTTTTCTCACAACCATTCTTTCAATAAACATCTTTTCACAAACAACGCCCATGACCAAATGCTTAATCTTCCAGCCACCTGCCATAACAGCATAAGGACTTAAATCAAGAATATTAACTGTGCCTGCCTTAGCCAGCTCTTTCATAGGAGTAGCATCCTTAGAAAAAACACCCCACCGCTGAACAGCCTTAAAGCGATTAATCGCTGCATTCTTAACCTGCTTTTCCTCTCTCTCATCAGACTCCATTGCTTCAAGAATATCAGGAATATCATAAGCATCTTTTTCTTTTTTAAGAGTCAAGACAATACGCTCAATAAAAACAGCCATAGGATCATTGGCACCAATATCAAAAGTCAGGTTCCAATCCTCAGGAGCAAGCTCTGCAGGATTAATAGCAAAAGGAAAATCAGTAGGAATCCCTTTATCCTTATACTCCTTGAAATAACCAGCAGGAGTGAAAATCCTTACATTATCAATAGCCTTGCCCTCAAAACCCCACTCTTTCAACAACTGCTCATCCTGATGATTCGCATACTTCATAGTCCAGTAAATACCCATAGTATCAAGCATCAAAACAGACAATTTATCCCTGAACTTAGGATCAAGATTAGCAATACCCTCTGCAATAACACCCATAGCATAAGACTTTCCAGAACCCCTCTTGCCGCAAACAAACAAGACGTGGGCCTTGTTTAAATCAAGATAAACAGGCTGAGATAAAGTAGTAACCTGACCCATCTTAACATACTGTTTTCCTATCAGAACAGAACCTTCAGTGCCCCACTTATCCTTGTCTTTCTCTTCCCTGCCAAGAACAATCTCATAAACCATACTCTAACCTCTTTTTATTAGAGTAAAATACAGAACTGGTATAAAAATGTTAAGTAAAACTATGGATTGCCGACAGCTAATTTTTTAATTTTGTTTAGTGTAACAATAATCGCCCCCTTAACAGGGAATCCTTCATGAATCTTTTTGGCTTTTTCAACCCATTCGCCTTCAGAAAAATGCTCTGCTGTTCCTTGTAATTCATATCCAATACAATTCTCTTCCCACCCCTTGTTCCAGACAACTAAAGATACACTATTATTCTTTTGAATATTTTTAATGGTTTCAACAAGATATACATCTCCAATTATTAACTGGTTTTTAGAAACAACTTTAACATCGCCCACTGCAATATTGTGCGGTTTTCCAGACGCGTCAATTGTTGCAAACCCAAGGGCGTGCTCTTCAACCAACTTTTTTAATTCTTCAATTATTTCAACCATTTTAAAAAAGAAAAAAATTAAAGATCATTAACAGTAACGATGTTAATGCCTCTTGCATTATTCACAGCACTATTCATAGCAACAATGTGCTTGACATTAGCACGTGAAGCAACCTCAATAATATTCCTGTCTGCAGAGCCGTCAAAAACAACAGCATAAACACCTGCATTAAGGCTCTTCAATGTTGTTGCAAGCTCTGTGAAAGGAACCTTTCCAAGAACATTCAGGCTGTTATCCAAGATATACGCGCCTTTTGTGCCAATAAGATTTTCAAGCATGCTCTTGAACTTGCTTTTTTCATCAGCCCTAAGTGCAGCTGGAGCTGGTGCAGGCCTATTAGAATGCGGCCTTGAAGCAGCAGGCCTGCTCATCTGATGAATAGGCCTTCTTTGCTGCTGATGCTGCGGACGCCTGCTTGCAAAAATAGGTCTCTTGATTGATTCAGAAGTGTCCACGCTGTTAAGCTCCATCTTAGCCTGCTCAAGAGTTATCTTGGAACGCAGAGCCTTGTGAAGCTCTTTCTTTGTCAGCTCTTCAACTTCCTTGCCATCAGGAGCTTTTGTCACGAAATCAATCTCGCCAACATTAATCAACTCCTTGATAATCAAGTTGCCGCCGCGGTCACCATCAACAAAAGCAATGACTTCCTTTTTCCTGCTCAAGTCAATGATTGTCTGAGGACAGCTTGTGCCGTTCATGGCAATCGCGTTCTTGAAGCCATGCTTCAGCAAGTTAAGAACATCTGCACGACCCTCTACAACGAGGATCTCATCTGATTCATCAATCATAGGGCCGGCTGGAAGCCGCTCCCTGCCATACTCCTGGACCTCCATGATCCTGACAGAGTGAGCAACCTCATCTGCAAGCTCTTGTGAGTCTGGCATCTGCTGATCCATAAGGGTCTTAAGCAGGGCTTTAGCTCTCTCAACAACAAAGTTACGCTTGCTGATCCTAACGTCCTCAATCTCTTTAACCTTAATCTTAGCGTTGCAAGGACCAATCCTCTGGATAACCTCTAATGCAGCTGCAACAATAGCTGTCTCAGCCTTGTCCAAAGAACTTGGTATAACAATACTTCCTTGAGTCTTACCAGACCTAGTATCTACATTAACTTCAATCCTTCCAATCCTTCCAGAACGCTGAAGCTCCCTAAGCTCTAGATCTGCTCCTAACAAACCCTCTGTCTGGCCGAAAATCGCGCCAATCACGTCAGGCCTGTCAACAACTCCCTCAATCTCTATAGTTGCATTAACGATGTATTTAGATGATACCGGGCTTATTTTAGCCATTTTAACCCCTCCAATTCTCTAAGAACAAGTTCAAACCGTTGAATAGAGCTCTATTGCTCTAACTAGCGTATTTTAACACATCCAATCTGAAATAAACCTGTGTATTTTCATTTTTCAAATGATGAACAATGAATGAAATTGAACTTGTTCTATTGATTTTATTTAATGATTATAATCTCGGCCTGTAGCCCGCAACACTAACCCCCAAGCTCATTGCTTGGTTTTACCGTTAGCTCCCGTGGGTACTCTCGTGACGGGCATTAAACGGCCTAGTATTTTACAATGGCATAGAACTATATAAAGCTTGTGGTTTAAGGGCTAAAACCGCCTAAAACAGGCATTTCAAGGGTTCAAGGCGGGATTACGGGGAAAGTAATATATATTCCCTGATTTAAAGCCAGAACATGCCTAAAATAACAAGAGAGAAATTCAAGACCCTGAAAAACGTATTTGACTCTTTTACAGAAAGAAACCTATTCAAGCTGATTTCTCAAGGGTATTTTGATGGCCTGGAGAGCCCAATATTCATAGGCAAAGAAGCAAATGTATTCACAGCACTAAAAGGCAGAAAAAGAGTGGTTGTGAAAATATACCGGCTGCAGACATGTGATTTCAACAGAATGTATGATTACATCAAATTTGACCCAAGATTCCCAAACGTCAAAAAACAAAGAAGAAAAACAGTATTTGCCTGGGCACAGAGAGAGTACAGGAATCTCTTGAAAGCAAGAGAGGCAGGAGTAAGAGTGCCGACACCAATAACCTGCCTGTATAATATATTAGTAATGGAATACATAGGAGATGAAGAACCTGCATTAAAAATAAAAGATGATTTGCCAAAAAACAAGAAAAAATTCTTTGATACTGTTATTCTGGGAATAAGAAAATTATATAAAGCAGGGCTTGTGCACGCAGACTTAAGCCACTTTAACATATTAAATTACAAAGAAAAACCAGTTTTCATCGACATGTCCCAAGCAACACCGCTTGAAGACCCAAATGCAATAACTTATTTAGAAAGAGATATAAATAACATATGTAATTTTTTCAAAAAAAGAGGCGTAAAAGCAGAGAGTGAAGAAATAAAGAAAAAAATAATGCGTTAAACCATCAGATTTTTAAAATTGACGCATTTTCTTTAAAATATGCCTAAACAAAACCAAACAGAAGAATTTGAATACATATTGAAGATACCCAAAGAAAGAGTTGCAGTGCTAATAGGCAAAAAAGGCGAAGAAAAAAAACAACTAGAAAAAACACTCAACATCCAGATAACAGTCGACTCAAAAGAAGGAGACGTCACAATAACAGGCAAAGAAGCACTAAAAGTATACACTGCAAGAGAGATAGTACGGGCAATTGGCAGAGGATTCAATCCAGACATTGCAAAATCATTATTAAAAGTTGATTACGGCTTTGACATGATCAACATCAATGAATATGCAAAAACAAAAAAAGACGCAGAAAGACTAAAAGGAAGAGTAATAGGACAGGAAGGAAAATCCAGAGCAACACTAGAAGAATTAACTGGAACAAACATCTGCGTCTATGGAAAGACAATAGGAATCATAGGCCCGTTTGACGCGCTTGTGCTGGCAAGAAGAGCAATAGAATCATTGCTTAGTGGAAGCTTGCACACACCCGTATACAGATGGCTTGAAAAACGAAGAGGAGAATTAAGATAATGACAAAAGAACCAGTAGCAGTAGAGCTTGCAAAAAAGCAAAAAGCAGTAAGTGTAGCTGAATTTTTCGAGAGAAACAGGCACTTGCTAGGCTTTGACAACAAAAGAAAAGCTTTACTTACTGTGGTGAAGGAAGCAGTAGATAATGCAATAGATGCCTGCGAAGAAGCAAGAACTTTGCCAGAAATAAATGTACAAATATTAGACATGGGAAATGACAGATTCAGGGTTGTTGTTGAAGACAATGGACCAGGAATAGTCAAAAAGCAAGTCCCAAACATATTCGCAAAACTGCTTTATGGAAGCAAATTCCACACTTTAAAACAAGCACGCGGACAGCAAGGAATAGGAATAAGCGCAGCAGTACTTTATTCTCAACTAACAACAGGAAGACCTGCAAAAATAAAATCAAGAATAGATGAAAAACACGATGCAATGCTTTTTGAACTTAAGATAGATACTAAAAACAACAAACCAGAGATAATAAAAGAAGAAAAAATAGAATGGAAAAAACCAAGAGGAACAAGAATAGAACTAGACCTAGAGGCAAGCTATCAAAAAGGGGACCAAAGCGTGGATACTTACATCAAAGAAACAGCCATTGTTAATCCACACACAACAATCATTTATACTAATCCTAAAGCAGAACAATTCGTGTTTCCAAGAGCAACAGACAAGCTGCCTGAAGAACCTAAAGAAATAAAACCACATCCTTATGGTGTTGAGCTAGGCATCTTGATAAAGATGATCAAGGACACAGAAGCAAGAACACTACAAGCATTCTTGACAAAAGAATTCTGCAGAGTAGGGACAGGAACTGCAAAAGAGATATGTGAAAAAGCAGCTATTCCTCCAAATACAAAACCAAGAGACATAAATCATGCACAAGCTGAAAAATTAATGGAAGGAATAAAAAACACAAAAATAATATCCCCATCAACTGATTGCATTGTTCCAATTGGCTCTGAATTACTGGAAAAAGGCCTTAAGAAAGAAATAAATGCAGAATTTTACACCGCAGTAACAAGATCACCGTCTGTTTACAGGGGAAATCCGTTTGTTATTGAGTGTGCAATTGCATATGGCGGAGAGCAGCCAAAAGACGGCTCAATAAGACTGATGAGATTTGCAAACAGGGTTCCTTTACTTTATCAACAGAGTGCAGGAGCAATATTCAAAGGAGTCACGCAGACAAGCTGGAGAAGCTATGGTCTTTCACAAAGCAATGGTTCATTGCCACAAGGCCCAGTAACACTAGTTGTTCATCTAGCATCTGTATGGCCGCCATTTACATCAGAAGCAAAAGAAGCGTTAGCTCACTATCCTGAGATAATCAAAGAGATTAAACTTGCGCTGCAAGAATGCGGCCGTAAATTAGGCATGTATGTGAACAAGAAAAAAAGAATACATGCTGAAAGCCAGAAAAGAAGTTATATCGAGAAATACATCCCTCATGTAGCAGAGGCACTAAAAGAACTGCTTGCATTAACTAAAACAGATGAAGCAAAAGTAGAGCAATTACTAAAGGATTTACTAGAAAAACACAGAGGCAAAATCAAAAAAGTAGAGATGGAAAACACAGAATATGATGAAGAATTTGCCAAAATAGGCAAAGAGGAAAAAGAATGAGTAAAAAGAAACCAGTATTGGATCAAATAAAAGAAACTGCTACTGACATCTATAAAAAAATCCTAAAGAAAAAACAACCAGAAATATCCTCTCCAATCAGGAGCCTGTCAAATGTAAAATTTGACCCTAAAAAAGGATATTTTGAACTGCTTGGCAAAGAAAAAATAAGAGCATTAACAGCATCAACTGTCAAGACATTTGCACAGACACTAAGAATGATGGGGCTCTCTAAAAAACTAGTAGAGACAGATGACATAGCAACAAAAAGAGAAGCATATTATGTCTCCAAAAACTGGGGAGAAGCAGGATTCAAGGAACAGCCAGAATCAGATACAGTAATGGATGACATAGAAGCAATGTTTGAGGTAAACAGAGAACAATTAGGATTCATACCAGATGAAAAAGGAGGAGACATTGCAGGAAAACTGACTGTCATTGATGTTGACCCTGACACTGGAAAACAGATAAAAATCGATTGTACTAAAATGGGAACAGGAGCATACTCTATTCCTAGCTCAGTTGAACAATTAAAATTTGAGACAACTGCAAAGTTTATCCTAGCAATAGAGACACAAGGTATGTATCAAAGATTAGTCAAACATGCTTATTGGAAAAAAGCAAACTGTATCTTGATATCAATGGGAGGAGTTCCTACTCGTGCTTGCAGAAGATTTATTCGAAGATTAGCAGATGACAAAAAACTGCCTGTATTTGTATTTACAGACGGCGACCCATACGGGTGGTTGAATATTTATCGTACACTAAAAGTTGGAAGCGGCAATGCAGCGCACTTGAATGAATTTTTCTGTGTACCGCAGGCCAAATTTATCGGAATAACTGCACAAGACATACTTGATTACAAATTACCAACACATCCATTAAAAGAAGTCGATATTAAACGTATTAAAGATGGACTAAAAAACGATCCATTTGTCCAAGAAAACAAAGAATGGCAGAAAGCACTGAATTTGAGCCTTAAATTAAAGAAAAGAGCAGAACAGCAAGCACTTGCACAACACGGGCTAAACTATGTTATTTCTAATTATTTGCCTGAGAAACTGAAGGATCCTAAGAAGTGGCTGCCTTAGGAGAATTTATATATTACTTATTCTATTTTTAAGATATGGCAAAAGATTTTGGTGAATATTGGGATGATTTAGCAGACGTAAAATCTGCAAGAAAACGAGCCAAAAGAATATTGGGATTAATTAAAAAATACAAGCCAAAAGCAAAGTCTGTTTTAGAATTAGGTGTTGGAAGCGGTAATGTTCTCAAATGTTTTCCTAAAAAATATGCATTAGTTGGGTTAGACATAGATAAGAAATATGTGCGGCTTGCCCGAAAAAAGATGGAATACGCTGATTTTATTGTATCTAGTATGCATAATTTCAAAATTAACAAAAAATTCGATGTAATATTCTCTGTTTATGACTCAATAAATTTTCTGCAAACTTTTGGGCAATGGAAACAAACGTTCAAAACAGTGCATAAACACTTGAATGAATCTGGCTTGTTCATATTTGATATGTACACCCCAAAAATGCTGGAAAGAGCTAAAAATTGGAGTTTTTTCTCAAAAGAGAAATTTGGTTATATGTGGGATAAAGCAGAAGTAAACGGAAACAAGTTAACCTGGCATTTTCATATTTTTGAAAAAGAAAAAGGAAACAAATATGCCTTGAGTGAACATAAGTTTCATGAATGGATGTTTCCTGTTAAAAAAGTCGAGCAAGAACTAAAAAAATATTTTAAAATAATCAAGAAATTTGAGAATGTGGATTTTTGCAAATTTACCATAAATGAAAGAATTCTTTATGTTGTAAAAAAGAAGTAAATTCTAAGAAATCATTTAAGCACTTCTTTGAAAACTTTTTTGAATTTGCCTGCTTTTTTCAGGACTTGCTGTTCTCTTTCTTTATCTTCAAGAGGAATCTTTTGCTGTAATTTAATCTCTTTAATTTTTTCAACCAAAATTTCTCTTTTTTCCAATAAAGAAATTATTTCAGAGTCGATCAGGTCTATTTCTTTTCTGTATTCGTCTATCATCTTGCTTCTCTTATTATTATTTTTCCTTTCTCAAAAATCAAATCTGCCTGCAATAACACGGCCGCCATCAGCGGTAATGCACTTGCCATTGACACAAAAGTTATCAAATTGACTTGATTTTTTAATTTTATTTAACCTTTTTTATGGATCCACACTTAATTCCGCACATTTTAAGGAAATTATGTATTATTCTTTTACCATCTTCTCCTGAAACTTCTGGATGAGACTGAAATCCATAAATCTTCTTTCTTCTATGTCGCATAACCTCAATCGGGCAAATATCTGAGTGTGCAATGATTTTAAAATTCTTTGGCAATCTTTTTACATAATTCACATGTTTCTCCTTTAGGAATATATTTTTATTAAGACCCAAAAATATAGGGTCTTTAGGATTATCTATTATGACCTTTTGCAGTTTCTCCTGTTTTTTATTAAGCCTTTTTATTGCTCCGCCATAAGCGACTGCAATCACTTCAGATCCCATACAAAAGCCAAGCATAGGAACGTTGTAATTCATTAAGGCGATAAAATCATTTGAGATGCTTTTATCATATATTCCTAACGACCCTCCTGATAAAATAATCCCTGCGATACTTTTAATTTTAAGAATATCGATTCTTTGCCCAGCCTTTATAACTTTAAAATTTACTTTGTTCTTTTTCAGATCTTTTTCCAGAGATTTTATGAATCTACTCTTATTATCAATAATGAGCAGCATATGCTGTAATTGTATATTTGTTAATTTAAATCTTTCTAAATAGATATGTAAAATAAATACGGGCCCGAGGGGATTCGAACCCCTGATCCCCAGCTTACTTCAAATCCAGAGGATTTGACGGATTTCAAACCCTGGTTTGAAATAGAAGGCTGGTGCCTTATTTGTCCTACTGCTTGAGAACAGTATCCAGACTAGGCTACGGGCCCATGACAAGATAAAATATGCCTTTGTTTTATAAAGGTTTTCACTCCAAGGTAAAGTCCTTCGGACAGTTAGGCTCGCAGCAAAGCTGCTTACAGTTTTGATATTCTGGATGCTTATTCTGCATATGCAATTGTAACTGTGCGAAGCACCTAAATAAAGGAATAGCAAAACATTTTTAAACAATGCAGGTATTCTATTTATCCATGCGGAGGTGGCCAAGTGGCTAAGGCAATCGGCTGCAACCCGATGATCGAGGGTTCGAGTCCCTCCCTCCGCTTTTAAAATGAAGAAAAATATCTTGCTATTTTTGCTGATGATTCTTATAATTGGATGTGCTGCACAAATAGATGAAACTTCAAATGAAACAAAAGAAGAACCAATAAAAAAACAAGCAAAAGAAACAGTCAAAGTAAAAGAAACAACAGTAGAGCCAAAACAAGCACCTGCGGAAGAACCAGAAACAATTGCGCAAGAACCTCCTAAAATCACAGAAAAAAAAATAACATTAGATGTCGGAGCGACAAAAACAGTGACTGTTGCAGACAGAGAATATAAAATAAAACTCTTGAGTGTCTCAAACAGGGCACAATTTGTGGTAAATGGAGAAGTCACAAAAGACTTAATCATAAACGGAGTAGACACGCTAAAAGACCAATCAGAAATAAAATTACTGCAAATACTCTATAATTCAGCAGAATTGCAAATAACTGCACCTCCTGAAAAAGAGGAAATAGACATAAGCTCGTTAAAAGGAAAAGGAACACAGCGTATAGCAACAGGAATCTTTCAGACAGTTGAAAAAACAACAGCAGGGCATGTAGAGATAACACTGACCGCAGAAGGGAATATAGTTCTACAGCTCCAGAGCTTTGTGACACAGCCAGGAGCAGGATTATATATCTATTTAGTTGATGAAAACATAGAAGACGGTTATGAAGTAGCAAAACTCACAACAATAACAGGCGGACAGACATATAACCTGCCAGGAGACGTAGACATAGGAAAATACAAAAAAGTAGTAATTTATTCTAAATCAGAAGAAAAGGTGTATGGAGAAGCAAATATTTCATAACCTTTTTATATTTCATTTAAAAAAACAAGAACATGCCTAAAATTCTAATAAGCAGAGGAAAGAAAGAATACATACCAGAGCTAGAGAGAGAAGTAACCACAAGAAAAGCCCTGAGATACTATGTAACAGACCTGAGCAAGGATTTTCACACAAAATACGGTATTATTTCCAAGAAAGACCTGAAAAAGAAAGACGGAAGCACAATCAAGACAGACAGAGGAAAAGAATTCATAATATTCACATCACAATTTGCAGATGACTTCAGAAAATTAAGAAGAGCACCACAGACAGTAATACCAAAAGACTTTGGAATGATAATAGCACAGACAGGACTAGGGAAAAATGACACAGTAGTTGATGCAGGAACAGGAGCAGGAGCACTAGCATGCGCCCTAGCAAACATCTGCAAGAAAGTCATAACATATGAAATAAGAGATGACCATGCAGAAGTTGCAAAAGAAAACATAAAATTCCTAGGAATAAAGAACATCACCCTGAAAAACAAAGACATAACAAAAGGAATAACAGAAAAAAATGTTGACTTAATCACACTAGACCTTCCAGAACCCTGGCAGGCAATAAATACAGTGCAAAAAGCACTAAAAATAGGGGGGTGGCTAGTAGCATACACCCCAACAACAACACAAGCAAGCCAATTTGTTGAAGCAATAAGAAAAAATGAATCATTTTTATTTGACAACACAATTGAGATAATAAAAAGAGGATGGATCTTGGAAGGAAAAAGAGTGAGGCCGCAATCAGCAGAAATAGGCCACACAGCATTCCTGACATTCATAAGGAGGATAAAATGAATCTTAAAAAATGGTGTGAACTAGATGAAAAAAACAGCATCTCAATAAGAAAAGAATACTTAAAATTCAACCTAGGCCTAAAGTACAGCAAACAAAAAATAAAAAAACTAGAAAAAGAGAGTGAAAAACACGCATTATATTTCTTAAAACACTTCAGGTCACCAGAATTACTATATGATGCATGCATCGGCGGAGTGGTAGGAGCAAACACATACCAGCTAAGCCTTAAACTGCACGAAGAGAGAGCCAAGAAAATATCAACAAAAAAACACAAATACAAAGGGCAGCCAGTAAATTGGAACAACTGGAGACAATTTGTGGTTCATGCTCCTGACAAAGCAAGAAAACAGGTATTTGATGAATTTGTAAAGAAAACACCGAAAATCGCACCAATAATAAACAAAAAATTCTCTGTCTCAAAAAAAATCTATTCAAACTACTGCAGAGACCCATTAACAGAATACCTGCAAGAACACCAAATGACACTAAAACAACTAGAGAAAGCAATGACAGAGTTAAGAGACGGAGTAAAAAAACAATTCAAAAAACAATTCAAGTACTATGCAAACAAATTATTTGACAAAGAGCCAGAATACTATGATGACTTTTACTTTGTGAGAAACGCCTTATTCAAAGACATGTCCTGCGGATTCAAGAAAATAAACCCTGTGCAATCTGTAAAAAGAGCAATGAAAGAAATGGGACTAAATCCAAATAAAGTACAGGTAGATGACAAAGACAGGCCAAAAAAATACGCATCACCATTCTGCATGGCAATACAAATACCGAATGATGTGTGGATATCATACAAAGCAGAGAATCCAGTAGAAGACGCAACATCCGTATACCATGAATTTGGACATGCAATACACTTTAACATGATAGACCCAAAAAAACCATACTGGACAAAAAACATAATATCCAACGGCTTGGCAGAGACATTCTCGATATTCTTTGACCATTTCATGATGGACAAAGAATACTTGACAAAAAGACTGAAACTAAATAAAGACTATGCAGATGAACTAATCAGAAGACACAAGTTCTCAAATATATTCTCGATAGCATTCTACACAGGAAATTCATTATTCAGGATAAAATACTGGAAAGACAAGATGAAATTCAAGGACTGCGACAAAGCATATGCAAGAGAACTAAAGAAAAGCATGGGCATGAAAATACCAGGAGCATACTGGAAACTGCACCACATCCTGCCAGAATCACTGATGTACGTGCCAAGCTACATGCTCGCAAGTGTACAGCAAGACAATCTAATGAGGGTGCCCTTAGAAAACAAATACGGAAAAAAATGGTGGCTGAACAAAAAATCCGGAAAGCTTGTGAAAGAAATGGCAGCACCAGGAGCAGACTCTAAAGCAGGAAAATTCTCAAAACTAAACATAAAACAATACCTAAAAACACTACAATGAGAAAAGAAATAAGAATACTCGGAATTGACGACGGGCCTTTCAACAAATTCAAAGACAAAGAAGTCTTAATTGTAGGAACACTGTTCAGAGGGGGGAGCTTTATTGACGGAGTAATGTCAACAAAAGCAAAAGTTGACGGCAAAGACTCTACACTAAAAATCACACGAATGATAAACAAAAGTAAATTCAAAAAACAACTAAGAGCAATCTTCCTGAATGGCATTGCAGTAGGAGGATTTAATGTAATAGATGTAAAGCAATTAAACAAAAAAACAAAAATTCCTGTGATTGTAGTGATAAGAAATTATCCAGACCTGAAAAAGATCTTTAAGGCACTTGATAATCTAAAGATGAAAAAACAAAAGAAATTAATTGAAGACCTCCCAAAACCAACAAAAGTCGGCAAAATATACATACAACACATTGGAATAAGTCTTTCTGATGCAAAAGAAATGCTAAAACTAACCTGCACACATTCTTATATTCCCGAACCAATAAGAGTAGCACACCTGATTGCAGCAGGAGTAGTGAAGGGAGAAAGTAGGGGGAGGGCATGAAACTAAGAAAAACAAAAAAAGAAGATATCAAAAGAATTGATGAACTTTATGTTGACGGCTCTGTTCGAGAGGGTAAGCTACAATTTCCAAAAATAACAATCAAGGAAATGAAAAAAGACCTTGCCAAATACAAGACATCCAGGCCAAAATGCTTTTTGAAAGACATGAAATCAAAAAACAATTACTGGCTTGTGGCAGAAGAAAACTCAGAAATATTTGGTTTTGGACAGGCAAGAATACAAAACAAAGAAACAGGAAG
This sequence comes from Candidatus Woesearchaeota archaeon, assembly GCA_019323015.1. Classification (GTDB taxonomy): domain Archaea; phylum Nanobdellota; class Nanobdellia; order Woesearchaeales; family ARS49; genus WJJT01. The sequence continues at coordinate 26,610 of JAHWHY010000005.1, read as the reverse complement.
AATAGAGAAAATATACGTTGATAAAAAACACGCAGGAAAAGGAATTGGGCTGAAAATATTAAAGACATTGGAAAAATGGCTCAAAGCAAAAAAAGTAAAATTTATCGAGTCAGGAATCTATTACAAAAACAAACCTTCAATAAAACTGCATGAAAAAGCAGGATATAAACCTATTTCAATAAAAATGAGAAAGAGAATTTAAGTATAATAAAGCTTGTTAGACTCTTTCTGCTCACGATCCATCCTAGAACCAGGCTTATTAATACGAGGACGATTACTTTCTTTATCACGCCTCATTGTAATATTCAAGTCTTTCAAGAAAACATTCATGCCATTCTCCATTGTAAACGGGCCTTTTGCATCACCTTTCTTGGCAGGAATGCCCTCAAAAACAATCAATTCATCTGAAAGATAATCAATAAACACTAAATCATGATCAACAACTAATATCGCACACCCTCTCTGCTCTGCAATATCCCTAATCACTTTAGAAACAATCAATCTTTGCTCAACATCCAGGTAAGCAGAAGGCTCATCTAACAAATACAAATCTGCTTTCTGAGACAAGCAATGAGCAACACTCACTCTCTGCAACTCTCCACCACTTAATTCGTTTAAAGGCTTAAGCAACAAAGGCTTAATGTTAAGAGGACGAATAATTTGAGTATCATATTTTTCAACAGCATCTTTTAACAAAGTAGCAACCAAAGTATCAGAAGAAGTCTCAAGATACTGCGGTTTGTAACTAACACCAATCTTCTCCTGAATCTCACCAGCATCTGGCTCAATAACACCTGCCAATAACTTAACAAAAGTAGTCTTACCAATGCCATTCTCGCCAAGAATACCCACAGATAATTTTTTATTAACAGCACCTTCCTTAGCAAGCAGCTCAAACTGGCCAAGCTTTTTCTCAATATCTTTCCAAGAACTAAGCACAACCTTTGACTGCTCAGCAACAGGAGGCTTAGAATAAAACTTCAAAGAATAATCCCTGAAACGAATATTCTGCTCCTTAAGATAACCCTCAAGATAAGTATTAATCCCTGCACGAGTAACCTTTGGAAGCGATACAATACCATAAACACCAGGCTTCCCAAACATAATATGAATCATATCAGTCATGTAATCAAGAATAATCAAATCATGCTCAACAACCAAGACAGCAGTATCATCATTAGCAAGACTCTTGATAAACTTAGAAACCTTAATCCTCTGTTTTATATCCAAATAAGAAGTTGGCTCGTCAAAAACATAAAAATTAGCTTTCTTCAGAACAGTTGCAGCAATAGCAACCCTCTGCAATTCCCCGCCAGAGATATTGCCGATTTCATTATCAAGAACATTCCTTAAGTCAAGGGCATCAACAATTTCATCAAAACGAGCAGTCTCATCAGCTTTTTTCAATAAATCCCTGACTGTTCCTGAAAAATTCTTAGGAATCATATCAACCTGCTGAGGCTTATAACTAACAACAATCTCGCCTTTCTTAATCTTCTCAAAAAAAATCTGCGCCTCAGAACCCTTGAAAAATTCAATCAAATCATCATAACTAGCTTCTGTATCCTTGCCAAGATTCGGCTTTAACAAACCAGCAAGAATCTGGATAGCAGTTGACTTACCAATGCCATTCTTACCAAGAATACCAACAACCTTTCCAAACAAGGGAATAGGCAGGTTATACAAATGAAAACCATTAGGGCCATATTGATGAATAGGCTGTTTTGCCAACTCTTCAGGAAGATTAACAACACTCAGGGCCTCAAAAGGACACCTATTAGGGCAGATACCGCAGCCTGTGCAGAGTTTTTCATCTATCTTAACCTTTCCATCCTCATCCTTTGAAATGCACTCCTCACCTTTCCTGTTAATCGGGCAGAGACGCATACAAAGATACCCGCCGCATCCGTTCGGGTTGCACTTCTGTTTTTCAACAACAGCTATTCTCGGCATAAATACTCCTGAAACAAAGCCGGTTTATAAATGTTATCCAGTAGAAAGATTTAAATACATAACAATCAAAATATGAAACAGAGGTGAATACCATGAGAAAATTAGGATTAATCGCGGCAATAACTGCAGTATTACTTGTCGGCCTGACAATGTTCTTTAACTCAAGCGGACCAACAGGAGGAGCAGCAACAGCACTAGCAACAGGAATCTCAAGCAACATAGTCACACTAGCAGCAGTGGTTGCAATCGCAGGAATAGTCATTGTGACAATGCTCAAAAAAGATTAAGCTTTAAATACTATTTCTTTCTTTTTAGGTTCATGAAATGCGAGATATGCAAAAATAAAATAGGGGAGACTTTCCTAAACAAACCACTAGGCACGTATGTAAAGGATGAGAAGGGCAAAAGACATATTGTATGCTTTGAGTGCCAGAAGAAATTAAAGACCAAAGAAGAGCTTCTAAAGCATCTTTAATGCCTCCGTAGCTCAGCCTGGTAGAGCGATTGCCTCGTAACATAACGTGGGCAAGCAATAGGTCAGGGGTTCAAATCCCTTCGGAGGCTTTGAAAATGAATACAATAGAGCAAGCAAATAAAATATTCACAGAGAACTGGGGGAAAGAAGTTTATTACGGCAGATGCATCTTTCTAAGCTGGTATTGTGAAAGAGGAACATGCAAGTTTTGCTTCAGATCAACAATACATCATAAAGTAAGACACGCAAAAACAGCAAAACGAAGCATAGGTTCAATACTGGTAGAGGCAGTACTGGCAAAAAAATTAGGGTGGAACATAGAGTTTCTTACAGGAGGATACGGCATATATCCTTTTGAAGAATTAATAGAGATAATCAAAAATGTCAATGCAATAATTGGCAGAAAAGTCTGGGTAAACCTGGGAGCATTCACAAAAGAACAATTAGAGCAGCTAAAACCCTATGTAGAAGGAATCTGCGCATCAATAGAGACAGTAGAAGAAGAACTGCACAATTATCTATGCCCTGACAAGCCAATACAGCCATACTCTGAGATGCTAAAAACAGCTAAAGAAATGGGATTCAAGACAAGCATAGCAATAATAATAGGATTAGGAGAAAAAAACACAGAACTTTTGCACAAATTCATAGAAGAACATCAGCTGGATAGGATAACATTCTACGCACTAAAACCTGTAAGAGGAACAATCTTTGAGAACAAGGAAGGACCAAAAAGCGAATATTATGCAGACTGGATAGCAAAAACAAGAATAGCATTCCCAAAACTAGAGATAATCGCAGGAACAACAGCAAGAAGATACAAAGAAGCAGAATTATTATTCAAGACAGGAGCAAATGCAATAACAAAATTCCCAGCAACTAAACTTTTTGGCACTGAACAAGCGCAGGTTGTTGAAGAAGGAGCTAAAAAAGCAGGAAGAATATTCAAAGGAACACTAACGAAACTTCCAGATATAGACTGGGACAAAGAAATAGACACACTAGACATGGATCCTAAGCTAAAAGAACAATTAAAAGAGAAATTAAGGCAATACCTTAACTCAATGGAAAATAATATAAAGAACAAATAAATCACAAAAAAACACAATGGCAAGAAAAAAACTAATCAACAAAAAAATGCTTGTTTCACTATTCATAATAGCAATAATGGTATTAAGTGCATTTGGATTCATGCTGTCATACCAGACAAACCAAGCAGAGAAACTAGATGAGTACAATGGCTATTCTTTCAAGAAAACAACACAAGGATTCATGACAGAAATAAATGACCAAAAAATATACTTTGACTATTATCCAGGAGATTTAGACCAAATTAATGTCTCAGAAGATGCAAAAGCAATATTGTCCCAAGCAGAAGTACTGCTAATAACATATGATCCTTCTTCAGACTTTGCAGAATCAATTGCAGAGCTAGAACTTGACATGGAACAAAAAACACAGAAAATAGGCAAACCATTTATCGCAGCAGGCCTAACAAATGCAACAGACTATGCACTGCCGCAAATAACCTGTAGTAATGCAACAGCAGAAATGCCTGTTTTACACATGAAAAGAGGAAAAACATCTGAAATAACAGCACAAAATAACTGTGTAATAATAGCAGCTGAAACAGAATCAGTATTAAATGCGTACTATACAAGAGCAGCATACTTAATATTTGGCGTGATGAAATAATGGAAGAAAAAGAAAAGACAAAGCAAGAAATAGAAAAGGAAGAAAAAGAAGCTGCAAAAATGCGAAAAATCGCAGCAATAGCCGTAGTAGGCATAATTGTAATATTCTTTATAGCGTTATTTGGGGTAAAATACTTTTACAGCGACAAAGTAGAATATCCTACCGTAACATACAATGGTTTTGAATTCACAGAGATAGCAGATACTTGGTATACTCAATGGCAAAATGAAGAAAAATTAGTGTCAGTATCTGCAAGATATAATCCATATGAAGTAGAAAACGTAACAGTATTAGGAGAGTTAAATGAAGGATTCCACCAAAGTGAAATTTATGTTACATTTGACCCATACTCTGAACAAGAAGAGTTTAAGTACCTAGCACTAGCAGCAGCAGACCTAAGCCAGAGCATAGAAAAAGCATTCAGCAAAGAAGTCATCCCTGCATGCACACAAGAACATAACGAAACATGCAATAATGTATCAATAGTAAGCTGTAAAGACACAGACAAAGCAGTAATACACATAATTGCAAAAGAACCAACACAAATCGTGCTCAAAGGAAACTGCATAGAACTGCACGGAAAAGAACTTGAATTAATCAAATCAGTCGATAAATTACTATATCTCTGGTATAAAATAATAACACCAAACTAAGAATGGAACAACATTATTATTCTGAACAACCAGAAAGTGAATTAAAACCAAGAAAAATACAAGCAAAGCTAAAGAAAAAAAGCTTTGAATTCTGGACAGGATCAGGAGTATTCTCGCCAAGAAGAGTAGACCCTGCAACAGAATTACTAATAGAAAATGCAGTAGTCAATAAACAAGACAAAGTGCTTGACCTTTGCGCAGGATACGGGCCAATAGGAATTGCAGTAAAAAAAATATTTCCAGACACACAAGTTTTCTTGACAGACATAAATAAAAGAGCAACAAATCTTGCAAAAAAGAATTCAAAACTAAACAAAACAAAAGTAACAATAAAATCAGGAGACCTTTACGAACCATATTCTGACGAGAAATTTGATGTTATCTTAGTAAATCCACCCATTGCAGCAGGAAGAACAATCTGCTATAAAATAATAGAAGAAGCAATTACACATTTGAATAAAGAAGGGACACTCCAGTTAGTTGCAAGGCACCAGAAAGGAGGAAGGATGCTTGAGAAAAAAATGCAGGAAGTTTTCGGCAATGTTGAGACATTGGCAAAAAAAGGCGGATTCAGGGTCTACCTAAGCGTATATAAAGGTATGCCAAAAAATTAATATATTTCTAGAGCAATAAACAGAGCATGTACGTCATTTATTGCTCTGAACAACTAGACGGGATTTCAGCAGCAGCAATTGTTCTCAGATATGCACGACTAAGAAACTCTGCATGCAGAGTAGGTGGATTTCTAAACTACACAAACATAGAAAAAAAATTCCAGGAAATGGCAGCACTAAAAGGAAACTTAATCTTTATCCTGGACTTTCCGCCAGACCAAATAGAAAACTTTGAGCAAAAACTAAAAGAAATATCCAAGCACAATAAGGTAGTCTACTGGAATAGCCATCATCCGTATACTGCAGAAATGCTGGAATTGATGAAAAAATACGTGCACACAGTTGATTTCTCAGGAAAACTAAAAAATTCTTCAAAACCAGAGCAAATGCTCTGTTCAGCAGACTTAGTTGCAAAAAAATTCCTTCCTGTAGATTCTGTTGCATTAAACCTTAAACAATTAGCAAGAGACATAGAATTCTGGATAAGAGAAGACGAAAGAGCAATAAAACTTGCAGACTTAATATCATCAGGAATAAACAAAAAAGAACTAATAAGTAATTTATCGAGGGGAGTCTTGTGGTCTGAGAACTTTGAGAAACAAAGAACAGAGTACCTAGAAAAAAAACAAAAAGCATTCCTGCAATTAATAGGAAAGCTTCAAGTAAAACAATATGTTAATTACAAGTTTGGTTTTAGTTTAGCATCAAACATATTAAGCTCAGCAGATGCTGGTGACAAAATTTTAAACACACATCAAGCAGTTGATGTTTCTGTTGTTTTGTACAGAAACGGAAGAATAAGCTTCAGAAGAAGAGACGGCACTAAGACGGATTTGACTAAAATAGCTGAATTATTCGACGGAGGAGGGCACGCGTATGCTTCTGGCGGAAGAATAAAAGCATTCAAAAACATATCTTATGAAAATCTTGACAAAGTTTTATTTTATATTGACAGAGTTCTAAAGAACTGGTTTCTGCGCTAAAAAAAATTTCCCGAGATAAAAATTTAATTTTAAAACAAAACATTTATATAGTAAAAGTAAAATAATAATGTTTAATACCTTTAAAAGAGGTGCAGTGCGATGGCAAAGAAAAAGAAAAAAGCTAAAAAGAAAAAAGCTAAGAAAAAAGCCAAAAAGAAAAAGAAAAAGAAATAATTTTGGCTAAAACCTTTCACTGCCTCAAAAAGGGGCAGTTGAATTTTTTTATTCTCATTCTCTTGATTTTTATCGAAAAAGTTATAAACAAACCAAGTTTCAGCTAGAACCATGATACTTGACCTGAGAGAATTAATAGACGTAGCAATAATGACAATAGCAGTCGGTTACATCTTCATGGGCATATTCAAGTTCAGCCAAGATAAATTTAAGACAGGCTTTGACTGGAAATCATTTAAATTTGCATGCTTAGTGACAGCACCGGCAATAATCCTGCACGAGCTAGGGCATAAGTTTGCTGCACTTGCCTATGGATTTGAAGCAACCTTTCACGCAGCATACACCTGGCTAGGCATAGGAATAGTATTAAGAGCACTCCAGACAGGATTCATATTCTTTGTACCAGCATATGTAAGCATAGGATGCGCAACAAAAGAGTGTGTCGTACCACCTTTACAAATGTCTGCAATAGCAGCAGCAGGACCATTTGTAAACCTTGCAATATTTTTTGTCTGCTGGATATTATTAAAAAGAAAAGATTTAAAGAAACACACAAGAGTTGCGATATATGTTACAAAACAAATAAATCTATTCTTATTTGTGTTCAATATGCTTCCCATTCCTATGTTTGATGGATTTAAGGTCTATAGCGGCCTATGGAAAGCATTTTTCTGAAATGGGAGTTATTCCGCAATTTACAACAAATTAAAAATTTGTTGAAGTTGCGTTTTACTCTGTAAAAGCGCAACCTTTAAAAATAGTTCTTTACTTTCTCAAAGCGGGGTGTAATATTGGGGATAAAATCAAAATTACTTCATGTATATGACAAAAGATACAAGGAATTAATGATTTTTACAATAGTTTTGTTATTTCTAGCAATAGGAGTATTAGGCTATAATTATACAACAACAGGGGAATTTGTGCAAAAAGGTGTTTCATTAAAAGGAGGAATAACCTTAACAATCCCCACAACAACAGAAATAGACACTGTTGCACTAGAATCAGACCTGCACAGCAGACTGCCAAAAGCAGACATAGAAATAAGAAGACTGACAGAGGCAGGACTGCTAAAATCAATAATAATAGAGGCATCTGACACAGATGAAGACCAGTTAAAACAAGCAGTGATAGCTTCTCATATAATTGAATTAAATGAAGATGAATACACAATAGAATCAATGGGCTCAACACTAGGAGCAAGCTTTTTCAGACAAACAATAGTTGCAGTAATACTTGCATTCCTTGCAATGGGCATAGTTGTGTTGATAACATTCAGATCACTTATTCCTTCGTTATTCGTAATCCTGGCAGCAACATCAGATATTCTATGCACACTCGCAGCAGTATCATTACTAGGCATGAAACTAACAACAGCAGGAGTAGCAGCATTTCTTATGCTTATAGGATACTCAGTAGATACAGACATACTATTAACAACAAGAGTATTGAAAAGAAAAGAAGGAAGCATATTTGACAGGATAATCGGCTCAATGAAAACAGGAATGACAATGTCCTTGACATCTTTTGTAGCTGCACTTCTTGCATACATATTCACATCATCTGATGTAATAAAACAAATAATGATCATAATTGTAATAGGCCTGTTTTTTGACATGCTAAACACATGGATACAGAATACCGGCATATTACGGTGGCATCTGGAAAGAAAGGCAAAGAAACATGGGCAAAGCTAAAAAATTATTCACAAACTGGAGAATCATCTTATTAATCATATTCTTACTATTTGCAGTAATAGCAATAAGACCAAATCCCTGGAATGAAGGGGTTGCAATTAAATCTGTAATGAAAAACAGTTCAGCAGCACTGGCAGGCATTGAAAGCCCAAAACCCGGCTTGTCACCAATGTCGCACGAAGTCATTCTAGCAATGAACAACAGGCCAATCAACACTGTTGCAGATTATTATGCATTTGTAAGTGAACTAGACATAAACAGGACAATCACGATAAAAACAGACAAGAAATCATACACTTTACTCACAAAAGGAGACTATCTTATAGAAGAACTAAACGAAACAGAAGAAAAAATAGTGCAAGAAACAATAAAAGTAAACGAGACAAAAGACAATGAAACAATTGTAGTTGAAAAAACAATAAACAAAACAATCACAGTACCCAAAACAAAGAAAATACTCATAGGAATGCAAAACATAGGATTAAGCATCATGCAGGCCCCAACAACAAACATAAGAAAAGGACTAGACCTGCAGGGCGGAACAAGAGTTCTGTTACAACCCGCAGAAAAAATAGATGATGACATGATGAGCACAATCATGGACAATCTGCAGGAAAGACTAAACGTATACGGCTTGACAGACGTCATTGTAAAAGAAATAAGAGACAAACCAAAACTTCTCGGAGAAGGAAATAGGTACATACTTGTTGAAATCGCAGGAGCAACAGAAGAAGAAGTAAAAGATCTCCTTGCAAAACAAGGAAAATTCGAAGCAAAAATAGCAGAAACAACAGTATTCAGAGGAGGAGAAGACATAACGTATGTCTGCAGAACAGCAGAGTGCTCTGGCATAGACCCTAACAGGGGATGCGGAAAAATAGAAGGCGGAATGGCATGCAGCTTCATGTTCTCAATATCACTAACACCAGAAGCAGCACAAAAACAAGCAGACGCAACAAGAGACCTTAAAGTAGAGAAACGAGAACAAGGAGAGTACCTATCAGAACCATTACAATTATTCCTAGACGATAAAAAAGTAGACCAACTAAACATAGCAGCAGACCTGCAGGGAAGAGCAGTAACAGAAATCGCAATAAGCGGATCAGGAGCTGGCACATCAGAACAAGAAGCAATAGTAAACGCACTAAATGAAATGAAAAGACTGCAAACAATCCTAATAACAGGAAGTCTTCCAGTCAAATTAAATATTGTAAAAACAGACAATATTTCACCAATGCTAGGAATGCAATTCCTGAAAAATGCAATCTTCGTAGGAATAATAGCAATACTCGCAGTAGCAATAATAATCGCAATACGATACAGATACCTCAAAGTTGCAGCATCAATGATAGTAATATCTGTAAGTGAAATATTCATGCTACTTGGATTTGCAGCACTAGTAGGGTGGAACATGGACCTTGCATCAATAGCAGGAATAATAATCGCAGTAGGAACAGGAGTGGACGATCAAGTCGTCATAACAGATGAAACACTAAGAAAAGAAGCAGGACATTTCGGTGGCTGGAAACAACGCCTGAAAAGAGCATTCTTCATAATAATGGCAGCATATATCACAACAACAGTGGCAATGGTTCCACTAATATTCGCAGGAGCAGGACTATTAAAAGGATTTGCGCTCACAACAATTGCAGGAATAACAATCGGAGTATTCATAACAAGACCTGCATTTGCTTCTATGATCCAAATATTAATCGGAGAATAAAACGAAAAACCCAATCGCCCAAAGGGCAGGGGATTTATGGAGAGAAAAAAAATGGAAGAAAAGCGATTGGCTTTTTCGATGTTTCAGACACCCAATCGCAACAAACAGAGGGGTATCTGAAACAAATGACAAAGCTGAAGGCAATCGGCCTAGCGCTTCTATGTGCATTATTTGTAAGCACTGCACAGATATTCCAAAAACTGGGAGGAAACAACCTTCCAGAACTAACCTGGCCATTACTTGTCGGTCTTTTGCTTTATACCCTAGGCTGGGTAGCATTGATTACTGCATTAAAAGAAGGAGCACTAACAGTTGTTTTTCCAATAGTTGCAACAAGCTACATACTCGCTGCAATATACGCAGTAGTAATATTCAATGAACAGATAAGCCTATTAAGATGGGTTGGCATTGCATTAATATTCGCAGGAGTTGCAATGGTTGGGGTGAGCAGAAAATGACACAACTCTGGGCAATACTATTAGCTATCTTATCAGGAATACTCGGAGGAATAGGAGTAATACTTCTCAAAAAAGGATCTAAAAAATTTAACTTAAATATATTACAACAGATTAAGAACAAATATGTTGTCTTAGGAATGGCTTGCTGCGGAACAGGAATGATTGCATTATTAATTGCTTTCAAAGGAGGCGAGCTATCTGTCTTATACCCAATAATATCCATACAATACATAATATCCACGCTTTTGGCAGTTAAATATTTAAAAGAAAAGATGAACCTGCTTAAATGGGCCGGTATAACTGCCATAATAATAGGCATAATTTTAATTACAGGGGGGATATGAAGAAAATGCGAATCACTATACATGGAAAACATTTTTTTGTAAATCAATATTACGGGTCTTTAATGCAAAAAATTCGGCAATTTTTTGTTTGGAATTTGTTTTTTAAGTCTTTTTGGCATAAAGTTAAATCAAATAAATGGGAGCCAGATACCTTTGCCGTTTTTAATAAGTTTTTAGATACTAAACATTCTTATATTGATATTGGGGCTTGGATTGGCCCCACTGTTTTGTATGGTTGTCAGATTGCTAAGCATTGTTATGCAATAGAGCCAGACCCAGTGGCATTAAAATCCCTAAAAGAAAATATTAAATTGAATAAGCAATTAGAAAAGAAAATCACCGTATTTAATTGTTGCATTGGAAATAGTTGCGGGCAAGTAAAATTGAGCAGCAGATTTGGCTTTGGTGATAGTACATCTAGTTTATTATCGGCAAAATCAAAAAAGACAATTAGTGTGCATTCTATTACCCTAGAGGAATTCCTGAAATTAAATAAGATTGTTGATTGTAATTTTATTAAAATGGATATTGAAGGAGGAGAATTGATAGTTTTGCCGAACATTAAAGAATATTTAAAAAAATATAAACCTACATTATTTATATCGTTACACCCGTTTAGGTTTGAAAATCTCAAAGGCGATTCTGAAAAAATAGTGAATGTGCTAAAAATATATAAATATATTTTTGATAGTGCTGGTAACCGCTTAGATTTAGACAAGTTGTATTCTCTTTTACTTTCAGGCAGAGGGTATGATGTTATTGCAACAGATAAAAACTGGAACTGATTTGTAAAATGAAAAAAGAGCTGTCAAGCGTAGAAATAAAGTATTTAGTAGATGAATTCCAGCAGTTATTAGATGGAAAAATAGATAAGATCTATCAGCCTGCAAAAAAAGAACTCTTATTCTCATTACACATTCCAAGAATAGGCAAAAAAATGCTTCGGGTGATATTGCCGGGCTTTATCTGGCTCACAGAAACAAAACCAGAGATGCCTGAAAAAATGCTCGGTTTCTGCGGAGTGCTAAGAAAATACTTGTCCAGTGCAAGATTAAGAAAAGTAGAGCAGATAGGAAGCGAAAGAATAATAAAGCTAGAATTTGAGACAAAAGAAAGCAAATATGACTTAATTTTAGAATTATTCAGCAAAGGAAACGCAATACTCTGCCAAAAAGGAAAAATAATCCAGCCACTGACAGTTCAGAAATGGAAAGACAGGACAATAAAAAAAGGAGAAATATATGATTATCCTTCAAGAGAACATGATCCATTTAATATCAGTGCAGCAAAATTCAAGAGATTAATAGAAACATCTTCAGATACAATATCAAAAACACTCGCAGTACAGTTAGGGATAGGAGGAACATATGCAGCAGAACTCTGCATAATGGCAGACATTCCTAAAACAAAGAAAAATCCAACTGCACAAGAAATTAAAAAAATATATGAAAAACTATCTGAATTATTACAACAAAAAATAGCGCCTGTTGTTGTATATGAAGATAATGAAGTCATAGACATAACACCATTTAAACTAAAACTCTATGAAACAAAAAGGCAAGAATCTTTCAAGACATACAGCCAGGCACTTGATTCTATTTTATCAAAAGGAATAGAGAAAAAAGAACTAAAACAAGTATCAGATAAATTTGGCAAAGAAATAGGAAGAATAGATACAAAAATCAAGATACAAAAAGACAATTTATTGTTACAAGAGAAAAAAGCAAAAGAATTCCAGGAAAAAGGAGAAAAAATCTATGAAAAATACCAAGAATTAAAGACACTATTTTCTGAGATACAAAAAATGAAGAAAACAATGAATTGGCAAGAGATAAAAGATAAACTAAAGAAAGTAAAATATATCAAACAAATTAATGAGAAGACTGGTGAAATTATTATAGAGATAAAATAACTTTTTCTTATTGAGTTTTCGGTAAAAGATTAAAGAAAAGGTGGACAGCTTATAACGGCTAACTTTTAAAAAAAGTTATCTTTCGGAACAAAGTTCCGTAAGAACTCACAAAAACTGAAAGTTTTTGAGAGTGGATCAAAACAGCACGACACAAGGTCGTGAGCGCAAAATTGCTTTTTCTATTCATCTTTGCGATAAAAGATTAAAGAAAAGGCGGACAGCTTATCGGATTTCCCGCGTAGTGCAGTACAGCCCGATACGGAAGCCGGTTTAACTGCCAGGTTCGAATGAGACTGGGTGGAACCCGGCCCCTATGGCCGTCCTATAGCTATGGAGTAATAGGCGATTTATAAAGCTTTCGCTTGAAGTTTAAATAGCATAAGATTTATAAAAAGTCGGTTTCTAGACGATAATCATGAAAGCAGTAATATTAGCAGCAGGATATGCAACAAGATTGTATCCCTTGACAAAAAACAAGGCAAAACCACTTCTTCCAGTAGGGAACAAGCTAATGATAGAGTGGATTATAGGCAAAATAAAAGAAGTGCCTGAAATAAATGAAATAATTATTGTTACTAATTCTAAATTTTATGAAGACTTCAAGAACTGGGCAGAAAACAAAAAAGGAATAAAAATCTTAAACGATGGCACAACAAGCAATGAAGACAGATTAGGGGTAGTGGATGACATAATCTTTGCAATAGAAGCAGAAAACATAACAGAAGACCTGATGATTGTTGGTGGAGACAACTTATTTGAATTTGACCTTAACAAGCTAGTGACGCTATCAAAAGAGAAAAAAGCATCTACAATAGCAGCATTTGATGTTAAAACAATTGAAGAAGCACGAAAATTAGGCAATGTTATATCTGATGAAAATGGAAAAATAAGTGATATTGAAGAAAAACCCCAGAACCCAAAATCAACACTTGCAGCAACACTGTGTTATTTCATAAGAGCAGAAGATATTCCTGCTGCAGTTTCACAAAAAAATACAATAGGGATACCTTTGCCAAAATTAATCATGAAAACAAAACCAGTTTATGCAGTGGTTTATACAGCGCCTTGGTATGACATAGGAAGCCACGAGCAATACAAAGAAGTAAACAAAATCTACAAGAAATAAAGTATAACTAAAGTAGCAATTGCCCATAAAACCATTGCAATATCCATTCTAAGATCCAAAAAAACTCTTTCTGGATGCCTTGCAATAGGAGAGCCGGTATAAACCAGAGAAAAGTACCTGAAAATCAAATACAGGGCAAATGGCAATGAAAAAATCAAATAAGACGTATTATCACTTAAAAACGAATATAAGCTGTAAGAAACCACTAAAAGCGTTGTAGTGATAATCATCAAAGCATTAGTGATAGTAGGGGTGTATATTTTCAGCGTGCTTCTGTGCTTTTTAGCATTTTTCCCAAGAAATGCAGCATCTGAATGCCTTTTTCCAGCCAATAAAAACAGAGCCAGGAAAAAAACACAAGCAATAAGCCAAGGAGATGTCTCAACACCAATAATAAACACACCAGCAACAGCCCTGACAACAAAATTAATGCCTATTGCGATAATATCTAAGAATGGCTCTCTCTTAAGCAATAACGAGTAAAGCAAACTAAAGCCAAACAAGAACGCAACTGCATAAAAGAAATTAATATCCAGGCCAGCACTAATACCCACTGCAATAATCAATAAAACAATTGCAAGAACAATAGCCTGCCAAATCTTAATCTTTCGAGCAGCAAGAGGCCTTTTTCTTTTCTCAGGATGCCTTCTGTCACTCTTTATATCAATCAAATCATTAATAACATAATTAGCAGAAGAAACAGCACAAAGAGCAAGAAAACCAACAAAAGTTAGCATGAGTAAATGCAAATTAGCAAGATTTCCAGAAAAAACAATAGGAACAAAAACTAACAGATTCTTATACCATTGTGCTGGCCTAAGCAGCTTAGCTATGTTCTTTATCTGATTCATTTACAAAACCCTTTATCTTGAAGACATCTATTTTCATTTCTTGAAGTCTTTGGATATCTGCATCAAACAGAGGCGCCATTTCTTCTGGTGTGGATTTTGTTCCACCGTACTTTTTTCTTGCAACAATAGGTTTCCCGTTCTCGTAATACCCAGTGAAAACACCGAAATGCTCACAAACATACTGTGCGTCTCCGCCTTCATCTAAATCTGTTGTAACTTCTATATGTGTTGGTTTATTCTCTGATACATATCTTATGAATCTTTCTAGTCCCCAATGAAACAATGCCATTCTCCCACCTTTGTCTTTGTTATTTATTCTAAATCCTTGTGCGTGACTATTCCACCAGCACAGACATCCTCGCCCTTAACAAGAACAAACCTGCCTAATTCTGGTGTTTCATCAAATCCCTCAATCACAACAGGACTGTCTGTCTTGAAAATCATCTCGCCAACTTCCCACTCCTTAAGTCCAGAAGCATCTTCCTCCAGAACAGCAAGAGTAGAGGAATCAAGCTTTCTCTCAATCTTTTCAACTGTACACTCAACTTCCTGCGTAGCAATCTTTAGTGTTATTTTTTCAGCCTTTTCAAAAGGCAATTTAGACATCCAAAAAACCTTTCCCTTAAATCTTGTTGTGACAGTCGGCTTGTCTTTGGATGGATCACAAGCAACCTCTCCACGCTCAACAAACAAAGGATGCTCAATAGTAATGCCTGTGCTCTTGCCAGCAGAAGCTTCCTGCTGTTCGCCATGCATGTCTTCAATAGTTTTAACACTGCTTTCGCTATTAGAAGGAAGGAATAATACTTTATCGCCTTTCTTAATAACGCCTGATTCGACCCTGCCTGCTAAGATCCTCTTGTCATCAAACTTATATACGTCTTGTATAGGGTAACGCAGAGGCTTTTCAACAGGGCTTGTTTTTGGAGTAAAAGTGTCCAAAGCCTCAAGAACAGTTTTATCAGTGTACCAAGGCATGTTCTCTGATTTTTTTGCTATATTATCCCCTTCTTTGGCAGAGATAGGAATAATATAAGACGGTTTTATGTTGATAGAATCCAGGAATGCAATAAGTTCTTTTTTGACCTCATTAAAACGCTCTTCCTTGTATTCTACTAAGTCCATCTTATTCATAACAACAATAACCTGCTGAAGATTAAGCAAACTCAAGATATTTGCATGCCTCTTGGTCTGTTCCTGCACACCCTCATCTGCATCAACAATCAAGAGAGCAGCTTCTGCTTGAGAAGCGCCGGTAATCATGTTTTTTGTGAATTCCTTGTGACCAGGAGCATCAATTATTACATAATGCCTTTTCTTTGTCTTGAAAAAAGTCTGCGCAGTATCAATTGTTATGCCCTGCTCTCTTTCTTCCTGCAAATGATCCATGATAAAGCCAAATTCAATATCCTTTCCAAGTTCATCACAGATTTTTTTAATTTCTTCTATCTTGCCTTCTGGCAAAGAGTCTGTATCATAGAATAACCTGCCGATTAAAGTTGATTTTCCATGATCTACATGGCCAACGATTGCAAATTTCAAATGGTCTTGTTCATTCATTGTTTATCACCTGTTAATTTATTTGCTAATTGTTCAATTTCTTCTTTTGAAGGCTTTAATCTCTCAAAGCCAGAACTTCTGTCAAGAACAATCCTTGACTTATCACCATCCCAAAGGCGGTCTCCCTCATGCCTTGGAATAAGATGAATATGAAAATGAGGAACACTTTGGCTTGCGAATTCACCACTAGTATTTGATATATTCATATTATCCCCAAATACCTCCTTAAGCTTTTCTGCTAAAGCACCAAGAGCAATTCCTAACTCCTTGCGATCTTCAGCAGGCATATCTGTCTGCTTTTCATAATGCGCCTTTGGAATCAATAAAGAATGACCTTCTGTCACAGGATTCTGGTCCAGAATAGCAAAAAACCTATCTGACTCAAAAATCTTTTTTACAGGAATATCTCCATTCACCATCTTACAAAAAACACAATTTTCCATTTTCAAATATACCCCAAATCTCTTAATTTCTTTATTACGCCTGCCTTTGCCTTAGCATATCGTCCCCAAGTGATGTTATCCCATGCTCTTTCATGAGCGTAATACACTGTCAATTTGATTATTACCTCAAAAAAGCCAATGCCTGCTGCCAAAGCGAGCTTTCCAGTAAAAACAAAAACTAAAATCATAGTGGTGAGCGTGGCAATCGTCCTCCAACTGATACTCTTTGCTATGCTTCTAACGTGCTTGTCTGCCATATTCTCACATGTATCCCAGTGATCTCAGCTTCTGCATAATGTATGCAGATTCTTTGTCTTGTGCTCTTCCTGAACGCTCTGCTACCTTGGTAGTCCTTAACTCTTCAACTATCTTATCAACATCAGTTGCCTTTGAACAGATTGGATTACAGCAGGTCTCGCAACCAATACTTCTGTATCTTTTCCACTCGCCGTTTTCCATCTCTTTAGCAAAATACAATTCTGTGATAGGAATCTTTTCTCTCTTGACATAATCCCAGATATCCTGCTCTGTCCAATGCAAAATAGGATGAACTCTCAAATGCTCATCTTCAGCCTGCTTCGACTTATACTGATCCCAAAGCTCTGGAGGCTGATTCTTGTAATCCCACTTAAACTGCTGGTTTCTAGGAGAGAAAACTCTTTCTTTAGCCCTAATGCCATGCTCGTCCCTTCTAATACCAAGAAGCAAAGCACTAAACTTCTGTTTAGCAATGGTCTGCTTTAAAGCAATTGTTTTTAATTGATTGCAGCACTCAAACTTATTTCCCTTAGTAGGGCCCATTCCAGCTGCAACAGCTTCTTCATTCCTGCCAACAACTAACTTAAGATTCCACTCTTTAGCGTACTTGTCCCTAAACTCATAAATCTCCTTGAACTTATACGTTGTATCAATATGAACAACAGGAAAAGGAACTCTTCCAAAAAAAGCCTTTCTACAAAGCCACAGTAATGCAGTAGAATCTTTTCCAATAGACCAAAGCATAGCAAGATTCTTGTACTGCTTGTATGCCTCACGAATAATATATATGCTTTTGCTTTCCAATTCATCTAAATGATCCATTTTTTTCCACCTCAATCCAAATATCCTAAACTTCTAAGCCTTTCCTTGACCTTTTCCTCATCTTCTTCACTAAAAGCAGGCTGTTCATCATCACTATTTTCCTCCTCTAATCTCTCAACAACCTGTTTCAAGATATATTCAACATAAGCCTGAACAGAATCAAATTCATCTGTTGAATCAACACGTTTCTGCAGTTTTTCTGCAACATTCTTAGGAATCTCAACTTTCATTTTTGCACCTCATAAATAGCCTAGTTTTCTTAGCTTGTCTTTTATTCTTTCTTCATCTGAAGCAGATATCTTTTGCTTATGTGCGCTTTCCATCAGCATCTGCCGTAAAACAAAAGTAGTGTAATCACTCACAGAAGCAAAATCAGTCTTCTTAATCTTATCATTGACCTTATCTGCAAGCATGGAAGGAATAGAAATTATTGTTTTTTCCTGGTTAAGCTCCTTGAAAACAGAAATCATGTCCTGCAAAAGCTCTTGATAAGAGATATCTCTTCTAGCTGCCAAAACTTTCAATTGCTTTCTTAAATCCTCTGAAACTTGTATTGTAGTCCTGTTTTCCATTACCTCACCCGATTGATACATAGAATTATGTATGTGATATATAAAGCTTACGAATTTATGCTCTATATATCAGAAATTTTATTTATGACTCAAGAACCAGGAAATGGTATTAGCAATGCCTTGCTTAAGATCCACTTGTGGCACATAATTAAGCAAAGTCTTTGCTTTAGTGATATCTGCATAGTTTCTGATAATCTCTCCCGGTCTTGCAGACGCGTATTTCGCATCTGCAACTGATTTGCCATGCTTTTCAAACTCCTGTTTCATTACTGCAAATAATTCATTCATTGAAGTCTCTTTGCCAGTAGCAAGCTGAATCAACTCAAACTTGTTCTTTAAGTCTGTTGTTAGAGCAAGGTATATTCCATTGCAGACATCTGTAACATAGAGCAGATCTCTTGTCTGCTTTCCATCACCAAAAATAGTGCAAGTCTCTCCATTAAGAATCT
This sequence comes from Candidatus Woesearchaeota archaeon, assembly GCA_019323015.1. Lineage (GTDB taxonomy): Archaea > Nanobdellota > Nanobdellia > Woesearchaeales > ARS49 > WJJT01. The sequence continues at coordinate 7,851 of JAHWHY010000005.1, read as the reverse complement.
GCCTGATAAACAAAGGAATAACACTACCTTTTTGATATGATTTAGGACCATAAACATTAGAAAACCGCAGAGCAACTGTATTGATTCCATAAGAAGCTGCAAAAGCACTGCAATATGCTTCTCCAGCAAGCTTGCTAGCACCATAAGGAGATAAAGGCTGAGGAACTTTTTTCTCATGCATAGGCATCTCCTGATCTCCTAAAGGAGCTGCAGAAGATGCATGAATAGCTTTCTTGATTTTTTTCTCAACACAAGCAGTCAAAACAGTAATAAGCCCATTAATGTTGATATCTGCATCAAGCAAAGGATTCTCAACAGAAGGAATCACGCCAACCTGCGCAGCAAGATTAACAACATAATCACAGCCATCAACTGCCTTGAGAACGTCTTCTTTATTCCGTATATCTCCATTAAAGAATGTAATTCGTTCTGTAAAACCTTCCAGATTTTGCACATCTTCTAGAGTACTATCACTTAAATTATCAAGAATATTAATCTGCCAATCAGTATTTTGCAAGAGAAACTCAACCAAGTTAGAGCCAATAAAACCACAACCGCCTGTAATCAAAACTTTTGTCATCATAACACCTTATTAATCATTTCTTTTAATTGCTCTTCTGTCTTTGCTGCAACAACCCGCTCAATGACTTCTCCTGCTTTAACTAAAAGAAAAGTAGGAACTCCCTTGATATCAAATTTATCAGATGTTTTTGGATTCTTGTCAATGTTAATCTTACAAACCTTAACTTTACCTTCATACTGTTTTTCCAAAGAGTTCATGACAGGCTCCATCATCTTGCAAGGAGGGCACCAAGAAGCCCACAACTCAACAAGAACAGGAATATCTGACTTAAACACTTCCTCATCAAAATTATTGTCATAAAGCTCCATTTTAGTCCTTTGTGTGCAACACGCCCTTATAACCTTCTTCTAGATTCTTTGTTCCAGGATCATAAGTCTCAAAAGACTCGCTTTCCTGCTTAACACCATCCCACCTAGTCTTAGGCATGATAACGTGTTTCTTTTCCTCAATCCTTGCCTTGATCTCTGGCTGAGTCAAGACCTTGAACATCTCTGTAATCTCTTTTTCAAATGAAATCTTTGGCTCAAAACCAAGCATATTCGGAAGCTTAGTAGAAACAACTTCTAAAGGATGCTTGTCAGCCTCAACTCTTGGATTCTCCACTCTCTGAATCTTTGTGTTGATGCCAAAATTACTAGAAACTTTAGCAACAGTTTCTGCAAGATCCTTAACACGGATTAATCCAGAAACCTGGTTAACAACATCGTACTGGCCTGCTTCAGGAGGATTGCAAATCAAGCGAACCATGCACTGCATAGCATCATCCAAAGCAATAAAACCCCTTATTTGCTCTCCTTCACCATAGATTGTCAAAGGCATGCCAAGAATAGACTGTGTAACAAACCTGTTGATTACAGTACCAAACCACTCATCCATATCCAACCTTGTTCTTAATCTTGGATCAGCAGCAACTTCATCAGTATGCACACCATAAATAACACCCTGCATGATATCATAAGACCTAAGCCACCAATACTTGCAAGCCTCATAAACATTGAATGTGTCCTGCACCTTGCTGACGTGATAAAAACTAACAGGATCTCTAGGCGTTAATTCTCCTCCCAAACTCCATTCTCTGTCATTCCATTTCAAGACTGCATTCGCAGGAAAAATTCCTTCAAAAATAGGTCGTCCTGTCAATGGAGCACCATATTCTCCCATTGTTCCAAGCTTAATCAAGCAAGACTCTGGAACAGTCTCTTTCATAACCCACAATAATCCCAAAGTTCCAAGAACATTATTTTCCTGAACCTTAACAGCATGTGCTGCATCCACCATGCTGTATGGTGCACTAGGGCACTCTGCATAATGAACAATTGCCTCTGGCTTAACTTCATCAAGAAACTCTTTAAGTTTGGCTCTGTCTAAAATATCTAGTTTCCTGAAATTAATATCTAGTCCTAGAACTTCTTTGGCAGCTCTTAATCTGTCTGTCATTCTTGTGATCGGCACAACGGTGTGCGCGCCTTTTTCCATGACACAATCTCTTCTCCAATAATTATCAATGCCACTAACTTTGAAACCAAGTTTTCCTAATTTCAATGCAAGAGTCCAGCCAAGATAACCATCCAGACCAAGAATCATCACACGCATATTCTTAAGCATGTAAGTATTGTACTCTTCATTCAACTCCCACTCAGGACACTGCTCAAAAGTAATTGTAGGAGCAAATTGGCCCAAATCTTTTCTTCTGGAGCATTCAATCAAAACCTGACTACTTTCTGATAATTGTTTTTTCTTTTCCTTAGCCTGGCCACAAGCCCTAAAGTCAATATTGCCTTTTAACATTGCTGCAGGGCAGTTCCAACAAGTTCTATTTGCATTACATGGTTTCATTACTTATCACCTTTTATCTCATTCATGATCTTGACAACATCTATCACACAAGGATTCTCAGGAATTTTTATGCTTTTTGGTGTCTTGACAAACAAAAACGCATCATCCTGTGTATGCATGCCTGTGAAAATATCTGTTCCAAATAATTCTTTCTTGGCAAGAGTTCCTCTTAAATTAAAGCCTTTATTTGCCATAAGAATCAAATCAGGAGCATCATCTAAATAAGGGCCGCTATAAACATCTTCTTTTCTAAAAATTTTCTTTATGACTTTCTTACCATCTTTTTCAAGATTCTGGAAAACATTTGTTAATTCTTGAAGAATTTTTTCTTCATCTTCTTTCTTAACAGTTCCTTTGGGGTATTTTCCTTCTTTGTTTAAATAAATCCTTCCAGGATCCAAAGCAAAAGCTTTTGTACTTGCTTTCATGTGATTATGATTAATCCTATCTGCATCTTCTAACTCAAGAAAATTATGTTCTCTTAAAACAGCATTAACATAAACATTAGACTCTGTCAAGCCCATGCCATGATCTGAAATCATAATCAAAGAATCATCATCAGACATTTTATTACTTATTTCACCAATCATCTCATCAATTCTTTTAAAGTAATCCAGGAATTGCTTGTGGAATTCATGTTCTTTATTTTCATACGCATCCCACAAGAAATGACCAATCCTATCAGTACCTGTAATAACATACATAAAAGTCTGCCAGTCCATATCATCCCACAAATGCTTTGCAGTTATATGTCTTGCTTCTAATGTGCGGAACAAATCTTTCATGAACAATTCTTTTGATTGATGCCCTTTTTCAGAATCAACATCAATCCTGTAGTTCAGTTCTTCTAATTTTGGGATGTATTCTTTAGGATAAACAGCATTTTCCAGGTCTAAAGCAACAAAACCAGCAACATGAAAACCATTCATAGGCTTAGCAGGATAAGTAGAAGGCACATTCAAGATAACATGCTTGTTGTTGTCTTTTTGCCAAAAAGTCGGTGCCTTGATGGTGTTAAAATTAGGAAACGAAAGTGTGTATGTTCCTGGAATCAAATCCATAAAACCAAAAATACCATGCTCTCCAGGATTAACACCTGTTATGATAGAACTCCAGGAGACTGAAGAAATTTCAGGAATAGCAGATTCCATAGCCTTAAAAGTGCCTTTCTCTCTAAGATTAGCAAAATTCGGCATAATTCCCCTGTTTGCCAGATCATCCATAAGCCCAAATGGCACGCCATCCAGGCCAATAATAACAATTCGCCCCATCAGAGCATTTCAGCTGGGAATGCTTTATAAATCTTATGAATTGTAACTACTTTGGAGGGTATTCCTCCAGAAGCTTTAAATATTGAGGATATTTGAGATTTATTGGGTGGTTTATAATGGATAAAAAAATGAATGGTTTGATGTTAGGAACAGGCAATTTTGCTAATTTTCCGTTGCAAAGATTTGCAGGACAATGGGGAAAAGACTTATCTGATAGAGTGGATAAAATCTGGCTGGCAGACCCAAGCCAGGAAGCACTTGATGAAAAAGGAGAAAAATTTGGAGTACCTCCAGAAAGAAGAATAAAAATAGAACAAGGGCAACTCCCTGACAAAAGCATTCTAGAACAAGTGCAATTTGCATTTGTGGGCACACCTGCAACAATGCACTATGAAACCACAGCACCTTTGATTACTAGAGGAATCCCTGTATTTTTATCAAAACCAATTGACGCAGATTATTCAAATGCATTAAGGCTGATTGAACTTGCAGAAACACACGGTATTCCTAATGTAGCAGGAAGCCAGATGTTGTTTCATCCCGCATTTTTAAAGGCATTAGAATACATACAAGAAAATGGAATCGCTGTAAGACGTGCTGCAATTAACTGGGTAAAAGAGAGAGGTCCAAGAGAGCACGTGATTCCAGGAATAACAACAGAAGAAGGACCACATCCATACAGTATTTTGGCTGTGCTAATGCCAGGCATGCCATACAGAGTGAATGCAGCAGATGCAGAGGGAGAAATAATCATAAATCCAGAAAACTGGAAACATGCAGCAGACAAAACAGGAACAAAATATGCCGGTGAAACAGAATTCAAAGGCGAAAAATTCTTTGTTGCAGACATATCAAAAGCCTCAATGGCAACGCTAAAATACAAAGACGGAAGAATGGCTTTTGTTTACAATGACTTTGATAATCCGAGGAAAGGAAGAGTTGTTGAAATAGTCGGAGAACTTCCTGAAGGCGAGAGATTCCAAAGATCTGTAACACTCTACGTTGACATAACGGATTTAGGCAAGAAATATGCAGAACACGGAGTACACATAAGAAATGGGCTGCGCATATGGCAAGGTTGCCTAGATGAAACAAAGAAGGACAGAAGCGGATTAGGAAGACTTGTTCTAGATGAAGCTCTACCAAGTGCAGATGAATTTGGAACACAATTCGCAGCATTCCTGGACTGGGCAAAAACTGGGCAAAAACCAGCAGCAATCTCAACATTTGCAGACCAAATGAGATCAGAGAAGTTGGTTGATGCTGTTAACAGGTCAATAGCAAAAGATGCAGAAGTTAGGTATAATGGAGAAGATTATATCTAAATTTATTTTTTCTTTATTAAATATAATTGAAAAGTTTTAAGAGTGTTCTTAAGAATTCTTATCCAAATTCTCAGATTAGAGGTGTGTTTTGATTCATGCCTGCGCTTGACCCCCTTGACAGGCAGATTCTTGATTTTAAGGCCATTTTTGATGGCTAAGACGATTAATTGGAAGGCATATCTTTCTTTAGTGTGGATTGAATTAAGGCCCTTTAAATCTCTTTTATCAAATAATTTAAGGTAGCACAGCGGATCATTTATGCCTAACAGATGCTTTGTCCAAAAGGCAAGAAAACGCTCGCTTTTACGTGGAAGGTACGGTCTCTGGCCGATTATAAAGGTGCCTCTCTTGAAATTAAGCACAGGAAGGATATTTTGTATAGGAATCTCATTATCTGCATCTACAATCAAAATCTTGGAGTATTTTGCAGATTTAATACCGCGGAGGATGGTGTAAGACGAACGTTTGTTTTTAGGATTGCGCAGGACTTTTGCACCTGCGTTTTTAGCGATTTTTGAGGTATTGTCTGTAGAAGCATCGTCAACCACGATTATTTCTATACGGGTTTTTTGTTTTGCAAAGAAAGATTTCAGGTTTTTTATTGTATTGGCTATTATAAGGGACTCGTTGTAGGCTGGGATGATGATGGATATCATAGTGAATGCTTAATTCCAAAGGTTTTTAAATTTACCTTTTTATTTAGAGGAGTATGAGCAAGGAAGTGCATAGGTCGTTGAGGAAGATTGCGAAAGGAGCTTTTTCTGTTTTTTTAGGTAGCATAATCAGTGGAGTATTTGCATTTATTATCCAGATATGCGTTGTTAGAAGTCTGACGCAGACTGACTATGGTGTCTTTTCTTTGGTTCTTTCGATTTCAGGCATCGCAGTTTCACTTGCTATGATTGGTCTGCCACAAGGAGTGACAAAGTTCATAGCATATCATCGTGCGCAAAAAAATTCAGAAAAGATTCTGGGAACTGTAAAAGCGTCTTTAGAGATTACAGGCATTACCGGAATCGCATTTTTTTTGATTATTTTTTTTGGGGCGAATTTCTTGGCGCGTATCTTTGGTAATGGGGCGCTTGTTTTACCTTTGAAAATATACTCTATCGCAGTGCCTTTTTTGGTTTTTGCTAGACTTGCAGTATACATTTTTAGGGGTTTTGGTCGGGCAGACATTAAAGTGCTTTTTGAACAAATTCTAAGCAATGTTATTTTATTGGCAAGTTTGGGTTTGCTGTTTTTACTGGGGTTTTCATTGTTGCGTGTTGTCTATGTGCATTTAATCACTGCGATAATTATTTTTGTTTTGATTGTGTTGTATTCCTGGAGAAAATATTTTAGATTGGCAAAAAAACATGCTGCTTTGTCTATGAGAAAAAATCTGCTGCTGTTTTCTGCGCCTTTGATTTTCCGTAAATTCCTGGCGAACATTATAAGTAGATCAGATAGTTTAATGCTTGGCTATTTTAAAAATACGGCGGTTGTTGGTATGTATAATGTCGCGTTGCCATTAGCGAATTACATACCTTTGTTCTTGACATCTGCTAATTTTCTTTATCTTCCCATGGCAACGCAATTATATGCAAACAAACAAATAACTGCTTTTAAGAGAATGTATATTGTCATCACGAAATGGCTGTTTGCTGCAGCTCTGCCTATTTTTCTTATACTTTTTTTATTTCCGCAGGTGATTTTAAAATTCTTTTTTGGGGCAGAGTACGTGGCTGGCAGCACGGTGTTAATGATTTTGTCAGTAGGTTTTGTTTTTAGTATTTTTTTAGGACCTAATGTGCAGGTTCTGCTGGTTCTAGGGAAACCTGGGTTTTTGATGTGGACTAGCCTGGCAGCAGCAATAAGCAACATTATCCTTAATTTAATTCTTATTCCAGTATATGGGCCTGTGGGTGCTGCTATTGCATCCGGTATAGCGCTTGCAATAACTAATATTGTTGTGTCTATTAAAGTGTATTTTATTTCAGGAATTCATCCATTTACAAAGAACTATGTAAAGCCAATTATTGTTTCTTTAATTACTATAATTATCATTTATGGGGTAACTACTACTTTTTTAACTATAACTTTTTGGATGTTGCCTTTTCTTTTCTTTATATTTATTGCAATCTACAGTTTTGCATTACTATTTACGAAAAGTTTTGATAAGGAAGATATAATTTTTTTACTTGCGATAGAGAAAAAAACTGGAATGAATTTTGGGGTAATCAAAAAAATATTGAAAAAATTTTTATAGAAAAATAATATCAGAAATTAGCTTATTTATCTAAAAAATTCCTTAATTTTTTATCAAAATCTTTTGTTTGCTTTATTTCAGTATGTAACTTGTCTTTGATCCATTTTTTTAATATGTCTGGGTAGTTATATTTATTTCTATCAAATAGGCGTAAATTTTTTTGAGTTTGTTCAATAAATATTTCTCCCTTTTTTGATTTTTTCGTATGTTCAAAAAACGTATCAAAGGAACAATTATATTTCTTTTTAAACTCCTGTGAAGCTTTATTCCATTCTAACATATGCGGTCTTTCTAATAAACGTTCTTTTGATTTTACTGTTTGCATATGCATTGCCATAACATCATTTAGGACTATTTTATTGTACCACAAGGGCAAAGGCAAGAACGGCCTTCTTGGCGGCTCTCGACCCCGAATCTTAAATAAAAATTTTATAATAATGCGATTTAAAAACGGTTTAGGTTTTTTTAGGATATTAGAATATGAAAATAGGTATACTTCTCTATGGAGTGGAGGATACGCAGTATGGAATAGATCAATATCTACGTTTGCTAAATTAAACAAGACCCCATAATATTTTTTAGGAT
>JAHWHY010000004.1 GCA_019323015.1 Candidatus Woesearchaeota archaeon | reverse complement strand
ATCCTTGATTTTAGTTCCTAAATCAAAAAACATGAAAAGAGCTGCTAAAAAAGCCATAATAATATCAATAACAACTTGTGCAGACAATGGTAAACCCATCTTAAAGAGAATTAATCCAATACTTCCAAAAAAGAAAAAGTATCCTAACTGTGCAAATGTCAGACCAAACATTATTTTCTCGCTATATTCCAACTGCTGAGGGACTTCATATGCCATTTTAGGTTACCTCCAAGAAATTTTTAAATTAAGAAAAGAATAAATTTAAATATGAGAGCTTATTCAAATATAATGATGGACAAAGAAAAATTCCTAAAAAAAGTTGACATAACTCAAAAAAAAACAACGGAAATACGAGGAAGCATAGTCAATGCAACGATTCAAATTGAGATATTAATAGATGCTATTTTAATAAATTATTTTATATTGCCAAAAAAACACGAATCTTTTTTAAGGAATTTATTATGTGATAAAGCTTGTAGCTCTTTTTTAAAATTAAATGCATTAAAGAGTTCTGGTTTGCTAGATGGTACTAGCATAAAAAACAATCTTGATGACTTATTTGAAATTCGAAATAAGGCCGCCCATTATCTACCTGTGTTATCGTTAGAAGAGCCGTTAATTTTACATCCTAAAAAAGAACCTATTGATTTAGATAAATTAAATAAAGAGTTTATTCAAAAATATGATAAGATTAAACCAGTGCTCAAAGAAATTCTTGTTAAACTAATTGAAGAAAAAAAGTAATTTCTTAGTCATCGGGCACATTACACCATCTTCTCTTAAGCAATAGTTGACGCCTATGGCTCGTATTATAATAAAAACTTTCCATACTTGGCAATAGCTGAGCCGATATTTCCCCCGGCTCTGAACGCTGATTTAATTAAGCTAAAAAATATAAAATAGATAATGACAAAAATCACAGCAGTAAATGCAGTGATCATAACCATAATTTTTAGACTGCTGAAAATGGACAATTCAATTAATTTTGAAAATGCTAACAGAATTATTGCTGAAAAAAATGTAATAAAGATATTCACTCCTAAAAAATTTAAAATTAATCTTCCATATGGCTTTAAAGGTTCAATAAAATATAGAAAAATCCCGATTGGAAAGATAGCAATGCCAATTGAAACAATGGCATATCTAAATATTAGCAAAATTGCGGTAATTAACAAGACAAGCACGTAAGGAATTGCGAAAAAGAACTGTAAAGCAGAATTAACCAGGTTATCCAAAGTGAAAAGGAAAAAATTAGTATCAATCAGACTCAAGACTCCGCTAGTTAATCCTGAATTTACTTGTAAAACAAGATCATAAAGATAATAAGAAGCCTGGATAAGAACAACCATTATGACAATATTTTTAAGCCATTGTTTTGCATTTTCTCTTTTAACCATGTCCTCGCCTGCAGTAATAAAATAAAAGCCGGAATAAAGAAATAAGAGCCCATAAAAGATAGAAATAACATACGCCATGATTTTCCAGAGATAATTGAAAACAGAAATAATAACAGGTTCTGATAATAATTTCTTGACAAGAGAAACTAATGGTTGAATCGGTGCATTAATGACTTTAGAAGTATATTCAAATAGTTTTTGGCTAATGCAACTGCCAAGATTAAAAATACCGCATTCATTTTCTTCGTCCTCATCCTCCTCATCAACAGCAACAACAAACATTGACGAGAGTAAAAGAGCTAAAACTAATAAAATCAAAAATTTCTTCATGGGTTTTTTACCTCACAAAATATATGTTACCGCTAACGGAGCTGCCCAGATTACCACAAGGCCGATAACAACATACATAGCCATGCTTTTTGCAACTTCTCTTTTTCTTGGGTCTGCGCCAGAAGTCATAAAACTTATCGCCGCAAATAAAAGCACCAAAGCCGCTATAACTGTTGCCACATACTTGACTAAATTATATATTTTCATTACAGGCGTCAGCATTTCGTCAAACTTTGCCTGGTCTTCTGGTGTTATGTCTTGGTTAAAATCAACTGCGTAGGCACTAGTAGATATCACTGGCAGAACCAGTATCAACAGCAGACTTAGTGTCTGCAACAACCTCATTAGCGCTTGTTTTTTCATTCTTTTTCTCACCCCCGGTTTTCTTTTTACCGAACATAAACTTAAGCAGAAATTCCATAGGATTTTCCACTTTGTTTCTTCTCCATAACAAATATGTTGTTAGGATCGCATTAAACAAAATTCCAATCAAAATAATAACAGGAATTGTTTCAGGCGGATCTCCTGAAAAAACATAAATTATCGTTGAACTCAAAAGGTATAATGCGGAAAAAAGTAAATTCCAAACCAAAATTTCCTTAGCACTCATCATCTTCATCAACCTCCTTGTTGAATTCTTTCGTGAATTCATACTCAGGATCTTCATTCTCAATGTCAATTCCATTCTTTTGATGGAATGACTCAATACATTCTTTGCAAAACATTCTTCCACGAATTCTTATTCGCAGTTTGCAAGCTGTGCATCTTGCCTGTCTCAATAAAACACACCTCATTGTTTTTCATGTCATAAACAAGATTTTTGAAATATAAGAATCCCCTATTGAGTTTTTTCGCGAAAAAACTGAATAAGGAATATTTAAATGAGAAAAATAATCATATATTCATGGCCAAAAATAATATAATGAAATTTACAGTAACGCCAGACCAAAAAAAGCAGATAGAATTAAGAGCTAAAATAAATGGATATAATTCAATAGCGTCATACATAAGAGATTTGGCTTTAAATAATGACTTTCTAATCAAATTCAACCAGATGTATAACAAAATAATGAACAATGAAATCCAAAAAAGAAAAAATTCCTGAATGGATGGAAAAAATGCAGGAACTTATTGATAAAGTAATCGAACCGCCCAAAAAAAGTATACTTGAAAGATTAAACATTTAATTAGTTTCTTTATCATTTCTAAAAAAATGACTTTGAATATATTCATAGACTTTCTTTCCAGTTAATTTATCGGTTGCGGGATTTGTTCTCACATAAAACTCTTCTTCTTTTCCTAAAAAAACAGGACTGTTGCTCGCCTGGCAAGTTATTACTAAAACATCGTTATTGTGAACACTGATTATTTGGTATTTAATTAAATCTATAAATTTAATATCAATATCTCTTGTAATTAGATTTTTGAGATGTTTAAGAATATTGTCATTTGATTCAAATCCGTCAGGGGATAACCCGATTAATTGTTGTTTATCATTTACACCAATAATTAAACAACCGCCCTCAGAATTAAGAAAACCCGCAATAGTTTTTAAAACATTTTTCTCAATTACTTTATCAGGTATTTTCTCATTATCAATACTTTTTCGCAATGTTGATTTAAATTCGGTTTGTCTATCTTCTCCATTTTTTATAATTTCATAAATTCTATCCTCTTCACTAAGCATATCCAGATAGCCCAATATTTGATTTAAATTTGGTTCTAGTTTTTCATAATTAAATGGATTTAAAGCAACTTCGTTCTGAAATTCTGCTGTTTTCTTAATCAATAGATTCATTTTTTTTGATAAATTGGCTATTTTCTTTTGAAACGATAATTCAGGTAATGGAATTTGAAGAGATGGAATTTTTTTAAAAGTTATCTGAGATAATATAGCGCCCGATTTTAAATAATTCAATAATTTCTCTCCAAGCTTGGATTTAAAAAAAAGTGTCATGTATTTTGCAAGGCAGTAATCTTCATTAAGGTCAATCCTAGCAAAGTCAGAATAGGCACTCCCCCAAGCATAGTCTGAAACAGATTTATTGAGCTTAATTTGACTTATTTCATCGCAAGTATATATTTTTCCTGATTTAGATATGTATAAAGAGTTCTGTTTTTCAACAAATGATCGTCCAACAACTAAATCTGTAATAATGTCCTTAAAAAACACTTTGCGAAACAAAGTATATTCTTTTTCTAGAAATGCTATTTCCTTTTTAATCTTGTACTTATTAAACCCCTCGAATTCATCAATATACATTCCATCCTTTAAAGTATTAGACAAATTCTTATATTTATTCTCAATAATTTTTTTTATCACAATACTATTAATAGTTTCTAAAGGGTTATATGCTATTTCCGCAACAAAATATTTCCCTTGGTTACCTCTTGAAACAATTAGCATAACCGGTTGTAATGATGATTCTGGTTGTAATATGGTTTTTGGAAGATTAATAATTATATCTATCTTAAATCCTTGTTTTAATATTAGATTTCGGAATTTCTTTGAGAAATCAGATTCAAAGAAAGCAGGTTCTATCGGGTATACTCCAAATCCTCGATCAGTCAATAAAGATAAAGAATCTAACATATACAACCAATTTTCCCGTTCAACAATTTGATCAGATCCGTCTGAGCCAATCCATTCTTTTTTTCTTAACCCTAGGGGCAGATTTCCTAAGATTAAATCAAATTTTCTATTTAGCGAATTAATATTATAAAATGATTCGGAGCTGAATCCCTTTAAATTAACATCTGTTTCTTTTTGTGATAAAATTAATTTCTCACCCTTTAGTTTAAATACCTCTTCTAAGCCAATTCCCGCATAAGTTAAATACTTGACAAGATCATTCATTTTCAGCAAATAACCCTCCTAGAAGGCAAATACGCGCCCGAAATATATATTTTTTCCTTTTTCTTTTACAAATTATAATATCTTTAAAGATAAAAAATAAGAAATTAAGAGGTTGCTTTTAAATATTCATTAGCCATTTGAACATCACTTTGTAGTTGCTGAAGGGCATCTGCGGTTTTCTGTAATTTATCTGCTAATCCTGTCCCTCTTGTTCCCTGCCAATCTATTATCGCTAGTGATTCTAGTTGTTTATCGGTTATACCATCCCAATTTATCTTTTTAGCAGTAGTATGACAAAGAATTATCTTTCCTATAAGCACTGGATCATGTTGTATGGTATTTCCGTATTTATCTTTTGTTGGTTCAGGAGTTTTTACAAATATTAATTGAGTCGCGCCTACTTTCTCAGGATATTCTTTATTGGCATAATCTGTATATACGCCTTTAAAAGTTGTTCTGGCTGCATTCATTCCCCAAGTAAAATCATCACCCACAAATTTATCAACCATTCCACGGGTTTTGCTTGTAATATCAATGCCTATCGTAACCAGAAGATTATTTGTATCTATGCACTCCGACAATTCGGTAACTTTAGAGTCTTCGATTTTTTCTACTTTTACAAGGTCATCATTGTCTACTCCATCAAAATATAAAGATGTTTTGACATCATCTTGAAATCGCTCTATTTCTTCTAGTTCTAATTGCTCTGGCGTTTTTTGCATTTCAGAATAAATAAAGATATAAAATCTAACTATTAAAAAAAGTATAAGAACTATAATCAGTATACCCCACCATTTTTTATACCAAGGTTTTTCTTTTTTCATATGGGTTATACTGATTATGTTTACTATATATATTTTTCGCTTATGGTCTTATAAAATATACTTATATTTCAATCTCTGGATTTGCCATTTTTTCCATTTTCTTTCTGATTACTTCAACCACTTCAGGGTCTTTCATCATCATGTTCATTACCAAGTCCATCCTGTCTCTTTTCGTCCGGAATTGTTTTTGGTTCTCTTCCATTACCATTGCCTCTTTCACGTCTAATACTGCTCCGCATTTGTTGCAGAATTTGCTTTCATGCGAATTTATTATTTCACATCTAGGGCATTTTTGCGGTGTCAATAGTGTTTGGTCATGCTCTTTCTCACGGACAACTCCATTTAACTTCAACAAAGCGCTGTCTGTATCTTTTCCCGATAGATGCACATACGTGCTTGGCATATCGCTTCCCTGGACCCAGCCAAAATAGCTGTTCATCTGGAATTCTGTCAAGTGATTTGCCAGAAAAGTTGCGCGAGAATGTCTGAAGATGTGCGGATTGCATCTTTTCTTGATTCCTGCTTCCTTACACAAATCTATGATCAGTTTTCTGATGGTTGAGTACATCAGAAGTTTGCCTTTGTTTTGACCTCTGTGTGTAACCCAGACAAAATCATTTCTGTCTGTATTATTCGGGTGTGTTCCCAGCCAGTTTGCCAGGTAAGGTGCTGAATTTATCACTCTTATTTTTCGAGGGCCTGTTTTTCCATTGACGTGGATAACGCATCCGTATTCATCAAATACTATGTCTTTTATTCTTATTGATGCTATCTCTCCTATACGGCATCCACTCTCCCATAAGCAAGATATAAATGCCCTGTCCCTAAGGTTATTTGCAGTATCCAGTAGTTTCTGTATGTCTTTTTCTGTCAGCAAATCACCCTCATTTGGCAGGTTTTGCCTGTCTTTTTTGACTCTTGCGTGTATCCATTTTACCTCAGGCGGATATTCCTTGTCCTCGCATTTCCTTAGCCACTGGAAGAATTTCTTTACAATCACTTTATAGGAATGCTTTGTCCATTCTGAATAATTCCTTTGCTCTATTATGCTGACAAAATTCATTATATCCTTCTTCGTGACTTTATCAAAATTTTTCTTAAAAATAACTGCGCTTAGCCGTAGAATCTCCAGATATTTCAGGATTCTTGGCTTGCTTATCCCTGTGATGACAAGGTTTTTTTGGAATTCAAAGATCAGTTTTTTGTTCTTTTCACTGATTTTGGAATTCCTTATCTGCTTTTCCCGGGTTCTGAGTTTTGCTTCATAGCCGTGCCAATCATATTTCATTTCAATTCCTCCTAAGAAAACAGGGCTTTTATATTTTTGGCACCATTTTGGGCCCATTTAGGGCATCGTACTTTAACCAGAAATCCCAGCGCGGGCGTAAAGCCATGAAGTCAAGAGCCACAAAAATTGTGGCTTCGTACTTCAACACTGGACGCCCCAGCTGGGAATCGAACCCAGGTCGAAGCCTTTTTGCGGCAGCAAAAAGACCAGCAAAATCGCTGATTTTGCGCTGCCTCGACAGGGCTTCATGATAACCTCTACACTACTGGGGCATATTGTCGTGAAAGAACCGGATTGTTTAAAAATCTTGCGTTATTTTCTTTTTGCCACGTACCATGCGCCGTTTTTTCTTGCAGGCCCCCAGTCCATCTGTTTTAATACTGCTTGTATGCTTCTTGCTCTGTTGAGGTATTCTGGTTTTATGTCTTTTGGGTCTGCGCCTTTTTTTATTAGGACTTCTACTGGTGCAACGTAGTTGAGTTCTAGTTCCAGGTATTGTTCGAGGAATGTTCCTTCTACGCATTGCCTGCAGTAGCGTGATACATTTCTTTTGCCTTCTTTTATTGCTTCCAGCATCTCGTATGCTGCTCTTATGTTTTGGAGGCGCATGTAGATGTTGGAGCTTACTCTTGTTATTTGTTTTCCTTCTGGCGCTTCTTTTACTGTGCTTATTTCTGGCAGTATTATTGTATTGCCTACTACAATCCCATTTGCGTTGTCTTCTGCGTGCTGCCCTAATTGATCTACAAGAATTAATTCAGCTTCGTCTTGGTTTCTTACTGAGCGGTACATTCTTGGAAACACAATCACAAAGGATTTTCTGCCCATTCCTGTGAATCTTGTTGGCAGGACTGTTATTGCTGTGTAGTTTGTGTTTCTTATTATATTTGTTAGTATTTGTGCATCTTCGTATGTTGGATTGAATGCTTCCTTGAATCTTTCCCCAAAGTGTCTTTGTTGTTCTTGTGTGTCAAAATAAAATGCTTCTTGTATGTATTCTGATAAAGGCATTTGGTTGATGTGCTGCGGCCTTAGGTTTGCGTCGTTTAGTGCTTCTTCTAGCGTGATTTTTTTTGGCGGTTTTGGTTTTTCTTCTGGTGCAGGAGCTGGTTTTTTCTCTGGCTCTGCTGTACCTAATTGTTTTGCTGGTTCTAGAAGCGGCTTTTCTGGTTTTTTGGGTGGTGTGCTGCAGCTTAGGCTAACTAGTTCTAGAATTGTTAAAATCAGGCTTAATCCTAATAGTTTTTTTCTCAAAACCTCACCCACCAATTGAGAGGAATAGACGGATATATTTAAATTTTGCTACTGCTAGTGTGATTTTTTTAGGAATTCTTTTTTTCTGATTAACAGCACTTTCTTTTGGTCAAGGTCTATTACTGGTGCGTAGGTTGCAAAGTTTAGTGCTGCTTGGGCATGTTCGTTGCCGTTTATTGCGCTTACAAGTATTCGCTGGTGGTGATGGTAGTATGCGTTTGCTATAAGTGTCATGCATTCTTGTGATACATCCCTTCCTTGTTCTATTTGCAGCATTTGGTTGTTGTATGCTCTTAGTTCGAGTATGTCGTGGTATAATTGTTTGCCGACTTGCGCGATTGTTACTTTTTCTCCGTTGAGTGTGAGTCCTGTTGCATTGTCTCTTGCATGCACTCCTTCATGGTCTACTACGAAGCTGACAAGGTCTTGTTTGTCTTGGTGTTTTTCAAATATTGTTGCAGGCACTATCATTACTGAGGGTTTTCCTTGGCCTACTTGGTTTTGTCTTATTATTGTTACTGCGCCGTATTTTCCTTTTACTTCGCCTACTTTTTTCCAGGGTATGTCTGCGCTTTTTCTTGAGACGCCGTATGTTGTGTGCATTACCTGGTAATATCTTTCATGGTTTATTTCGTCATAATAGATTATGTCTGCTACGTGCGGAACATCGTATTCTTGGATTATGCGTTCCAGCATTTCCTGTCTTTTGCCTGCTTCTGTTTGTTCGCCTTCTTCTGTTACATATATGCCTATTGGCACTGGCACGAACGGTTCTATGAAAGAGTCTTTTGTCTTGCATCCCGTGCACGCTGCTGTAAGCATTGCTATTAGAACTATTTCCCGCAAAGATTTCATCATGTTAGAATAGGTGTTCTTGCTTTATTAATCTTTTGACATAGAACGCAAGTAGTATTCTGCTTTCATAATTATGTCTCGCACGACAGTGGTTATGTTATGGACTGTTTCTACTCTTGGTACTTCTGTTAGTCTCACATACTTTAAATCATGGGCTACTGTTCCATGCGCTCTTCGGTCTCCTTGCATCGTGCTGGTATCTATCACAAGTCCGTATTCTCCGGTCTCAAGCTCTTTTCGCAATTTAGAGCTCACAGTTACGTTCTCATTTCCAAGAAGCGCACATACTGTTTGCCGAATGGCTCCCACAAGCTGTTCTTCTGCTACATAAACAAGAACTTTGCCATCTTTTTTCAGGGGTGCTTTGCTCACTACCTGTCCTACTAATGTGCCTAGTTCATCCTTGTTAAGCACTTCTGCTCCAAGGCCTTCTCCTATTGCCCGTACTTCCGGAGCATATGCCTGTCCTGTCCATAATATTTTTCTGGCAGGACTGTCTTTTAGTGCTCTAAGCACAGTAATACCTTCATTCCCATACGGAGTGTAGTTTAGATCAGTGACTATCAGACTATACTTTCCTGTTTTTCCTTTTTCAATTACCTCTTCTGGTGTGCTAACAAATTCTGTTTCAGCATCAGGAATAAATGGAAAGTTTGCTCTAGCAAATTCTATTTGATCATCTCCAACTAATATTTTCTCTAACTCCATAAGAAGAAGCAATAGTAATAATAGGTTAAAGCTGCAGTTTATACTGTTTAAACATTTAGAAAAAAAAATATCCCCGCTCCCAGACTCGAACTGGGAACCTTTCGGTAACGGCTGACTTACTTTCATTCCTGGTCTTGTGACCGAGTCAGTAAGTGAGTTTATCTACAGCCGAACGCTCTACCATTGAGCTAAGCGGGGTATTAGAGGATAAACTATGTGCGCTTTATAAAGTTTTCGAGCTATCCTATAAACCCGATAACCGGCGTGTTAGAATTAGCTGTTCTGTGTCTTTTGCCTACGACAAACTTTACTGCTGCAGAGGGAAGTGTAACTCCTCCTAAAATACTTAATTTTGACCTTATTTTGTAGCTTATTACTCTCTCTTCACCAGGGTCTATTGCATCAATGCTCCACTTAACAAGAGTCCCTTTTCTTTCGTGTTTTACCACTTTGTCTGGCTTTACTGTTCCTACGTCATAATCCTGTGTTAAATGCGCAATCCGTGGAACAGTGTCTATTAATTTTATGTCTTTTATTGGTTTTCTTGATCTGTTTACTATTTCTACAAGAACTTTTAGTTCTGATATTCCTCCTTCTTTTGTTGCTACTACTGTGGCGGTTTTCTTTAGGATTACTGGGCTTCTGAATATGATGTAAGCTAATGTTACCAAAACAAGTGCAATCGCGATAATCAGTAATGGCTGGTAATTGAATGTGTACATTATGAGTTCGCTTTCTCCTGGCTGTAAATCAATATCCCATACAAGTTGTCCTGGTTCTTTTCTTGCTCTTGGTACTGTTGTGACAAATATGTTCTTGAAGAATGAGCTTTTTACTGCATGCACGTCTTCATATGGCTCATTGCCGTTGTTTTTCAATGTTACCAGATAAGTTGTTTTTAAGAATCCTTCTTCTGTTTTTAGTTCTTCTTTAAAGTCAAAGAAATCATCTACTTCAAATTCTATTGGGTCTAGGTCAAACCTGTATGCTCTGTCTTTTTCAGGGACTATTATTGATACTTTGAGCAGGTCGTCCTGTGGTGCAGTTAATGGCGGCATTTTTACAAAGAATTTGAGTTCTTTTGTCTCTAGCGGCCCGAGTTCTGCTGTGTAATCCTTATTTATGGTGTTGCTTCTTAGTTTGATATTGACATTTTTCAGGTCTCTTTTGTTTTGGTTGATTAATTTGACTCTTACTTTTACTTCTTCTCTTGGGTCTACAAGGTCTTCCATGTAGACTTCTCCTCGAATTGCTGGAAGGTATGATTGTTCTGGCGGAATCAAGGATTCTATCTCTAATAATACATTTTTTTCTGATTTTTGGTTTGTTCCTGCTAATTTTACTGTTAATGGCACCCAGTATGCTCCTGGATTGACATCCAAGGGCCGAACAAATAGCTTGGTGTTGAACATTTCTGAAGGCCCTACACGCATTGCATCTTCTACATGCACGTCCCATATTACGTTGGTTGAGTAGATTTCAAATGTTTTTGGTTCATCTCCTGTGTGTGTTATTGTTAGATTGAATTCAGCTGTCTGGTCTTGTTTTATCACTACCTCTTCTGGTGTTATTCTTGCAAGGAAACTGTCTTCTGCAAGAGCTATAGAACTAAGTAAGATAAGGAATACTATTAGTAATACCGCTTTTTTTCTCAAAACCGTCACCCTGTAAAGATTTAGTTTGTAAACTAGTATTTATAGTTTGCGGTGCTGATGTGCTCATGTTTCTGGACATGTATCACGTGGTCAACAAAGGTCTCTATTTTTGGTTCATGACTGACAATGATAACCTGTTTGGCATTCAGTTCTTCAAGAACATCTCGTATTTTATCAAGTTGTTCTGTGCTGAAACCATCTGTTGGCTCATCTAGTATCAATAACTGCTTTGTCTGCACAGATGTTATCAAGTCATTAATCACCTTGTTCAAAGCCAATCTGTAAGCAAGCGCGCATGCAGTCTTCTCCCCGCCGCTTAGGTTTTCTATCTCAATATCATACCCGTTTTGCTGCACTATTGGTGTGAATCTGTCGTCTAATCTTGCTTGTATTGCTTCATCTTCAACTAATACATTGAACCAGCTCTGGAACAGTTCATTGAATTCTCCATAAACTCTTGTCATCACTTGTTTTTCGATTACGTCGACTAATTTCAGGAAGTGATCCCCGAACCAGTTGTTGAATTTCTGCAGTTCTAGTAATTTTTTCTTTGCACTCTCTTTTTCATTGACTTCTTTTTCAAGGTTTTCAAGCATTTCAGATATTAGTTCTTTTTTTTCTGCTAGTTTGTTGTATTCTATCTCTAGTTCTTTCTCTTTTTGGCTTATTGTGTCAAATTCTTTCTTGTTTTCTGCAAATTCTTTCTCAATTTCAGATAATTTGTCTATTTCTTCTTTTACTTGTATCTTTCTTTGGTTTATCTCGCTTATTTCTTTTTTAGTTGTCTCTTGTTGTTCCAGCAGGTTCTTTTCTTTTTGGTGTTTTTCCTGCAGGTTTTCTCTTTTTAGTTTTATGAGGGACATTTGTTTTTCTTTTTCTCTTAATAGTTCTGATTCTTGTTTCAGGATTTTCAGGTCTTCTTCTTTTGTGCTTATTTGAGTGTCGTGCTGCTCCATTTGTTCCTTGAATATCTTTATTTTTGAGTCTTCTGCATCTGATATTGTTGTTTTGTGTATTGCGCTGACCTCTTGAAGGCATGTCGGGCAGTTGTTTAGGCTTGCAATCTTGTCTTTTGTTTCCTGGCTCATTTGTTTTTTTGTCTTGATTGCAGTGAGTTTTGTATTTATTTCTTTTAGTTCACTCTCGATTTTATTGACTTGCTCTAGTTTTTCTTTTAGTTTCAAGCCAAAGTCTGTTATTTCTTTGCCTTCTATCTCTTCCTCTAATCTGGCTATTTCTTGTTTTAGTTTTCCTAGTTCTGCTGCATTTTTGCTGTTTTGTTCTGCCTTTAGTTTTAGCTGTGCATTACTTACTTCTAGTTTTTTCTTGCATTCCTGGAGTGATTTTATTTTCTCTTCTGTCTCTGATAGTGATTTTTTGCTTGCTTCCAGGTCTCTTTTTGCCTGGTCTAGTTTTGGTTTTTGCTCGTTTATGCTGGAAATGACCTCTTTTGCCTGTTCTTCTTTCTCTTTTTTCTGTTTTTTCTTGTCTTCCAGGTCTGCTATCATTCCTGCGAATTCCTTGCTCTTTTCTCGCAGTCCTTTGCTGTAGGTTGTTGTATTCTCTTTTATCCGTTTGTATTTGTCTATGTCAAAAACTTTTCTGAGAATGTCCAGCCTTGAATCTTGGCTGTCCAGTATTATCCGTTTCATGTCTTCCTGTGGAGTATATACTGTATATCTGTAAACAAGGCTTTTGCTTTTTGAGAGCATGCTTCTGGGATAACCCACTAATTCCAGGATTTCTGTCTTTAGCTCTTGTGGTGTTGCGTCTTTGCGCATGTTGTTTTTGATGATAAAGCCTGCTTCCTGCTCTACAGCCGTCTTTGATCTTTTTAGTTTCCTGTGCACTGTTATTTTCTGGTTATTTAGCTCAAATTCAAGCTCTACAGAGCCTTTTTCTTCTCCATTGCGCAACAAACTATTGCCAGAAAGATCTCCTCTCAGGATCCCGAACAGCGCGAATTCAACAGCAAGAAGTATGGTGGACTTTCCAGTACCTATGTCACCTGACAACAGCACAGTTCCTTCTGGAAATTGTATTTCTTGGTCTAAGTAACTGCGGATGTTTTTTAGTTTTAGAGACCGGAGTAGCATTTTAACAAGAAATTCTCCCCAGTTAATATTTATTGTTGTGTTAGAAAAGATAGGTTAAAAAAAAGAGAAAAAAATAATAAAAAATATTTAAATAAATGCGCCAGGATCAAATGTTGGCGGCCTGTTCATGTCTGCTACAATAACAGTTACTTCCTCTGTAACGGTGTTTATTCCGTCTGTCACAGTGATTGTTACTGCGTGTGTTCCTGCGTCATCATAGTCTGTCTGGTACGTATCTGATGTCATCCAGCCAGAGTATGTTATTGTCAGTTCGTCGTTTTCTTCGTCTGTTATGTCTGCGTCAATCATTACTGTCTCGCCTTCATCAACATTGATTGTTGTTGATGCCAGGTCTATTACAGGCGCTTTGTTCAGTGACTGAACAATAATTTTGAATGTTTCTTTTGCTTCTTTTTCTCCGTCTGTTGCTGTTACTTCTACTTCATATGTTCCTGCGTCTCCTTGCTTGGTTGTCCATACGCCGTCTTGTGCTCCTAGTGGTGCGCTGAACGTGATTGTCACTTCATCACCGTCTGCATCTGTTGCTTCTGCATCTACTTTCACTTCATCTCCTTCTGTGACTTTCAGGTCTGCTATTTCTGTGATTTCCGGGGCGCGGTTTGTATTGCTGACTGTTATTGTTATTTCTTCTGTGGATTCCTTGTTTCCGTCTGATGCTGTTATGGTTACTGTGTGTGTTCCTGCATCATCGTATGTTGTTGTTCTTGTTGGCCCGTCCATCCATCCTGAAAAGGTGATTGTGACTGGGTCATTGTCTTCATCTGTTGCCTCTGCCTTTATCTCAATTGTGTCTCCTTCTTTTACTGTGACTTCTTTTGGTGAATTTAACGTGATTGTTGGTGCCTTGTTCTTTGTCTCTACAATGATTTTGACTTGCTGGCTCACTTCATTCTTGCCGTCTGATGCAGTGATTGTTATTACGTGCTCTCCTGCATCTCCCTCTCTTGTCTGCCATCTTCCTGTTGAATCCATTGGTGCTGTGAATGTGTATGTGATTGGGTCTCCGTCTGGGTCGACTGCTTTTAGGTTAGGGAAGCTTACCAGTTCTCCTTCAACGACTTTTTTTACTGGCAGGCCGTCATCAGCTTCTGGTTTGTCTTCAGCTGCCGTCTCTTGTTTTTTTGTTTCTGTTTTGCTTGGTGTTGTATCTTTCTTTTCTGTCTTTTCTGTCGCATTTACGGTTTTTTCTATTTTTTCTGCGTCTTTGGATATCTTTTCTGCCCCATCTTTTGCAGAACTTGCTGTTTTTTCTTCTTTTTTCTTGTCATCTGACTTATCGTCTGTTTTTTTGTCATCCGCCGCTTTATCGTCAGATGCCTTTTTCTGCAGTTTTACACATCCTACCAAGGATATGATTACCACGACTAATAGAACAGCTAATATCACTGATTTTATTCTGCTTTTTTTCATTTTTAACTTCCCCCTTTAAACTTTAATTTGTTATTATTCCAAAATAACAAACTCATTTATAAATTTTATTGTAGTGAAAGATATAGGTGTCTCCTATTTCCTCGACAGGAAAGTTATCACCAACCCTAGACAAAAACCTCGTAAGACTATGCCTTTTGCAAAAGCATAGAAGAAATTAACAGGATACAGGTTTACAAGCAGTGCATCTGCTGGAAACACCCAGCTTCCTTTTGCAAAAAATAAGTTATGCATCTGTGTAAACAGCGCATCAAATGGCAAAAAGAACAAGATAGGCAGTACTACAGTAATTATTCCGCCATAAAAGAAGATCTGCCGCTTGTCTTCTGCATAATTTAGCAAGATAATGAACAAGACTGTCAGTATCATAAGCAAAGTAATCAATCTATGTATTACAACCTGCACATCTTCCAGGTGAAAGCGCTCATTCTCGCTGAATTCATCAAAGCTGACAGGCAGTTCTCTTGTCTTAAAGTACTCAATCATGTCTTTATTCATTTCTGCTGCATCTATAGAACTATATTCATCAGTTAATTTTGTATAATAATCTGAATCATACACTAAAACCCCAACGCTCATCAAGTAAGCAAGTATTGGGATAAGAATTATCAGGATTATTTTACAATACTTTTGCATTGTCTCCTATTTTTGCCTGCACTGCTTCTTTTTTTGTCTGTAATTCTTGTTTTTTGTATGTGACTTTGTGATTTTTTGTTGTCATCTGCACCTGCTGGAATTCTTTGATAGTTATCTGTCCTTCTCCTGGCTCTATTCCGTCAACAAAAACCTGCTCTCCTGGCGCGCTTTTTGGTGCTTCAACAAGCGCAACTTGTTTTTTCAGCTCTGCAGCTAACAACATTCCTGCACTCTCAACACCTTTTAGTTTTGCAGGTTTTAGGTTTGTCACAACAACAATGTGTTTTCCTTTTAGTTCTTCTGGCTTGAAGTATGGTTTCAGCCCTGCAACTAATTGTCTTCTCTCTTTGCCGAGATTTATCTGCATTATGTACAGCTTGTCTGCTTCTGGATGCTCTTTTATTTCTGTTATCTCTGCAACTTTCAGGTTTACTTTGGCAAATGGGTCTTCTTCTTTTATCTCAAATTTCTTGAACAATATCTCTGCTTTTGGTATTTTTCCTTTTGTTGTCTTCTTGAACTTGATGTCTTTGAATGTTCCTACTTTCTGCCCAATTTGTTTTGCTACTTTTTCTCCTGTCTCTGGTATAAATGAATAGACATAAATTGAAATAAGTCTCAAGCACTCTGTCAAGACATAAAGTATTGTCCCTAATCTTTCTTTGTCTTCCTTTAATTTCCATGGTTCTGTGTCATTGATGTACTTGTTGCATGCCCTGATAAAGCTCCAGATATTGTCAACTGCCTTGTTCCATTCATATTTTTGCATTAATTCATTGACTTTTTCAAATATTTCAGATTCTTTGATTAGTTCTTCATCTACTTTCTCAAATTTTCCTGGTTTTGGTATCTCTCCATCAAAGTTTTTCTGCGTCAGGACTGTCACTCTTTGTAATAAATTACCCAAAACATCTGCTAAGTCAGAATTGCTTCTTTCAACCAGTGCTTCATAACTGAAGTTACCGTCTTCACCTGCTGGTATCTCTTTCAGGAAAAAGTATCTTACAGGGTCTGTGCCGTATTCTTCTATTAGTTTGACAGGATCTACAACAATCCCTCTTGATTTTGAGAGTTTTTCCCCGCCTAAGTTAACAAAGCCGTGTGCGTGAACTGTTTTTGGCAGGTCTATTCCTGCTGACATTAGTTCGCATGGCCATATTACTGTGTGGAACCAAAGAATGTCTTTTCCTATTATGTGCACATTTGCTGGCCAGTATTTCTTGAAATTTGCTCCTGGATAATCTACCCCAGAAATATAGTTAAGTAATGCATCTAGCCAGACATAAAGAACGTGGTCTTTATCTCCTGGAACAGGAACTCCCCAAGGTAAAGAAGTCACCGGCCTTGATACACTCAAGTCTCTTAGTGGTTCCTTTAACCTATTGATTATTTCATTTCTTCTTGATTCTGGCTGTATGAAATCCGGATGTTGTTGAATATGTTTTACTAATTTGTCTTGGTATTTTGACATCTTGAAGAAATAAGTTTCTTCTTTCACTTTTTCTGGTTTTTTCTTATGTACCGGGCAGAGTCCGTTTTCTAGTTCTTTTTCTGTGTAATATCTCTCGCATCCTGTGCAGTATAATCCTTCATAAGAATCCTTGTAGATGTCTCCTTTTGCATCTAGTTTCTTGAATATCTCTTGGCAGACTTTCTTGTGTTCTTTTTCTGTTGTTCTGATGAATCTTGAATATGTTATGTTTAATTTCTTGCACAATTCCTTAAAAAAAGGCAGCATCTCATCAACCCATTCTTGCGGCTCTTTGCCATGCTCTTTTGCAGTCTTGTATATCTTCTGGCCATGCTCATCTGTCCCTGTCAAGAAGAAGACATCCTCTCCTAATAGCCTGTGCCACCGTGCTATAGCATCAGCTACCACTTGCTCATAAGCATGGCCTATGTGCGGTTTTGCATTTGGATAAAATATTGCTGTTGTGATATAAAATGTCTTCTTAGCCATACTCTGAAAGAAAGGGCAGGGTTATTTAAATATTACTGAATTATAAAGAGAAAAAGATTATTTCATCTTTTTCGTAATCAATATATCTTTGCCGCATTTAGCGCATTTGAATTTTATTGCGTCAACTGCTTTTTTCTTTTGCGATTCTTCATCAAACATCTGTACTTTCTTTCTCTTGAAGGATTCTTGTGTCTCTCCTTTGTGTCCGCAGTGCGGGCAGGTATACTGAATATTTACAGTCAAGGTATCTTCATATGCTCCTTTTTCAGCTGTGTAGCCGCAGGAAGGACAAACATATTCTTTTGCTCTGATTTTTACTTTTCCTGTTTTTTCGTCTTTTGGCTTGCCCATTAGTGCTTTTCCGCATTTTGGGCATTTTTCCTTGAATACCCATGCTATAACCTTGCCTTTGTCAATGTTTCTTCTAGTAAAATAGACACATTCATCCATAGAATCTGGAAATCTTAATGCCATGTGATAATCACCTCTGTTTTTGTGTTGTATTGTTTTTTTTGTATTTAAGAGTTTTGTTTCTATAATCTTATTTCAACTTGCCCGTAAAAATACCCTTGCTGCATTAATTCCTGCAGGTCTGGGGTGAATCTTGATTCAATGTTGTCTTCTTTTTTGTTTACTTTTCTTAGAACCAGGTTAAACAGCCTGCCGTTTACACCCTGCAATATTTTATCAAGAACTGTTTTTTCTTGCGGAGACAAATCTGGCAAGTGCTGCTTTTTGCTTTCTAAAACATAAGGCGCCCAAACAGTTACCTGGTCTGCCAGAGGCAGCATTCTTTTTTTGCCGTATTTAATCACCATTCCAGTATCAAGGTGTGTTCTGATTTCTACTGGAATGACCCAGTTAAGTGGCTTTGATTTATAGAAAAGAAAACTTCTTCCATTGCCAATATACTTTCCTTGGCTTGCAGGATCTGCTATTATGCTTACCTCTCCTGTTAGTCCTTCATGGTCTTGTATCAGGCTTACCCATCCGTTTAGCACAGCATTGCCATTGCCGCCAATAGTGCCTTTGTCTTTTTGTTTGCTTTTTGATGTGTGCCGCATCCTGTCTGGATGTTTTCTTGAATAATGAAATCCATAAGCCATTTTGCAAAAAGAATGCTGCTTATTTTTAAAGTTAATGAAAATTATAGTTTCACTCACAATAATCTTTATAATCATCTGCTTATTTTGGTTGCAGAATGACAGTGAAGAGCGCGCTTTTACTATTACCGTATATATTAACTTCTAATGTTAATCCTCCAAGAATTAATTCAGGTGCAGATCCTGAAAAAGGCCAGTGGGTAATGCTTGTAAGGAATTTTCGCGAGTATGAAGGCCTGCCGCATCATCTTCTTGCTTTATTCAAGGGGTTTGCAGAGACAGAGCCAGAAAAAGAACACACTGGGCCTGATTTCTTGGTGCGTGCAAGCGCGCTTCACCCGCCAAACAAAGAAGAATTTGGTTCTTATATGGAATTTTTTGCTGCAAAAGCAGTTTACCTGCAGCCTCCTGAGCAAAGGGGTTCTGTTGCGAGATATGCTATTACCACTCCTGAAGATTGGGAGCCGTATATGGGAATGACAAGCGATCTGCATGTGGGTAAAAAAAGCATTGTTCAGGCATTAAGAGATGAAAAAAAGTTTTGGAATGAAGAATTTAATTATGATGTATATGCTAATTTGCTTGAAAACACAGATTCATTCCCCTCTCCAACAGCAAAAGTCCTGCGCCTGGATGATTTATAGGGCTTTAATCTTTTTGCCAGTTCTCTTAATACACAAAGATCATTTGCGTGATTGCTGCCTAGTCGCACAATCATCCTGATTCCCTCTACTCTGCCTGGTAAAAGCGCAAGCGGAGCTAATTTATCTGTTATTGTGTGTCTTGCAATCTCTCCAGAGTATTTTTCTTGTTCACACCACTTTTCTGCTGTTTTGGGCGGCAG
The DNA here is from genome assembly GCA_019323015.1 of Candidatus Woesearchaeota archaeon. Taxonomy (GTDB): domain Archaea; phylum Nanobdellota; class Nanobdellia; order Woesearchaeales; family ARS49; genus WJJT01. Next base: position 75,426 of record JAHWHY010000004.1, on the reverse strand, counting down.
GAATACATTTGTTTCATCAAAGCCATGTCCTATGCCTAATGTCGGGTTCAGCAGGCTTGCAAAGAATTTTGCAGCCATCATTTGCGTTTTTTTAGGCAAAAAGAACAAGTATTTTCCTATATGCATGCCGTATGGCCTTGCCCCTGCAATTTCTTTTCTGAATGTTTCTGGTGTTATTGCCAGCTCAACTGTTTGAGCGCCAATCGGATTGTATTCTGTTGTTGCCTGCATTATAATTTCATCGCCATCAATAGGATAAAATGATATTTTCTTGGTTTCAAAAGGTTGTTCTAATCTCAGTGTTCTTTGTTCCTTGTCTTGCTCTTCAGTGCCGTATTCTTTAATCCTCTCACATAGCCTGTTCTCTGCTGTGCCTATTATTGGCACCACTTCTGGTTCATTCATGCCTTCTTTTTCAAAAAGTTTTCTAGAACAATAAGTCAATAAGTATGAAAAATCATTTATTCTTGTTGGCTTGCATCTCTTGAGTTTCACTCTTGCATTGTCAATTTCATTTGCGAATAATATCGCAAGAAAATGCTCTGGCATCAGAACCTTTGCACTGTCTTCTTTGAGCAGGATAGATCTTCTTTCTGCTTTTGCATTTCTATAGTTTGCCCTTACCTCTCCCCGCGGCACCTCAAACACAATTCCAGTATCTGGCCCTGCAGGAGAAACAGACATGAAAACATAGTGGCCGCTGTATGGGCATTTCTCAACTTGAATTATCTCTCTCTTGATTGTTCTTTGTAATGACAATATCTCCACTCCCGGAAAAGAGAAATCAAGAATTATTTTTAAAGTTTTGTAAACTATTGCCAGTTCCAGGATGCTTTTGTTCTTGAGTTTAATAGTGTATTGTATTGTTGTATTATTGTTGCAGACACTATTTCTGCGGTTTCCTCAAGCATAGACCCCATATCTGTTTTTAGTATTTTGTCATCCAGAAACCTTTGCTTTAACACTTTTTGTTCATTATAATGAAACACAAAGTCCAGCCAATCGCATTTATCTGGTTCTTTATCTTTATTGTCTGATTGAAATCTTACTATTGCTTCTGTTAAGTGGTTCAAGCAGTGTTCCTCAATTCGGGTTGCCGCTGCACAGCTGACGCAATATACGATGCGATTCATTAGCTTAAGCGTATTTTGTGAATCGCTTAATGTGGTTTGAACAAAATATTTTTGCTCGCTATAGATGTCTTTCCAATCAAAAAAACTCCAAGGCGTGTCCATTCAAAAAAGTAATGCTTGAGAGATTATAAAATTTTATATTAAGAGATACTTATTTATATCAGGTATAATAAAATAAATTTATGGGTTATATAATACTGCCTGCAGGCGTAAAGGAATTCACAAAAAACGAGAAAATTCCTGCAGATATTAAAAAAGCAAGAAAACTTGCAAAAAAAGGGAAATTTGTTTTAATTAAAAAAAAGACTTTTGGCGTTATTGTTTTCCCTAATGCAGATTATACTGCCTGCTTTACAAAACACGTTCTTGGAACTGCAAATGATAAGAATGATTACACTGTTTTAAAGAGAACAGATAATGCAACTATTAATCTTCCTGAATTTAATCAGCTTTTTAGGCTTGCAGTTCAGCAGATACCAAGAAACAAGGATGAGCATTTTGTGGCTCTTCCAGCAGGTTATTATATACAGTTTTATAATCAAAACAAGCCCAAAGTAGAGGAATCTAAAGAAAAAAAAGAAGTGAAACTTGTCACTAAACCCCGTGCAAAATTCTTTTTCAAGGATTTCGTAACTTTAACTTCTGCTAATTTATTAGAAAAAGACCCGGGAAAATACTACTTATCAGAAAAAGAAGTTGAACAAATCAATCAGGAAATAAAAAAGTATGAATCAGAGCATCCAGACGAAGTATTGTTGTATATCTTTGTTATTCGCCACTCTGATATCCGTTAGCTCGTGTAGCCAGTGTTCTTTCGTTAACAAATTCTGCATATTTCTCGCTCACGACTAAAGCGCAATTAATCGCAGTCATTTCATGGTCGTCTCCAAGCTTCTCTTGAAGCACAGGATCTTCACTTAAAACTTCTCTAATTTTTGTGCTATCAAGACTATAGAAAACAAATTCAGCCCAGTCAACATCGCCTGGTGCTGCCCCTTTTTTTTGTGTTAATCTGTAATCATCAACAATTTTTTTAAGGCCATCTGCACAGTCACTCACAACCAAATCCACAACATCAGAAGGATGCTCAGAAACATGGTGTGTCAGTTCATCTTCTTGCAGGGCTTTTTTAACTATGGGTGTATGCTCTGCATAAACATCGTTCCAAGTCCTTTCCTCCCAGCCTTCCATAGAATACATTAAATTTCCTGAAATTAAAAAGCTTTCTGTTGTCATGACAGTATTCAAAAGGCCATGCTTTAAAAAGATTGTGCTTTATTAATCACTAATTAGTGGCATCTTTTGACTTCTATAGAAACAGCGTCACAATTGACCCGAATATATCGAGGGCATATTGTATAAGGCAAATCATTCTCTTTGCAATACTCCAGTATTTTTTCTTTCTCTTCTTCACTGGAAAATTTCACAATAACATTTATTCCTTTGCTCTCGCGATGTATTATATCAAAATCCTTTAGGTCCTCTTTTATTTGGGCATTTCTTGTTTCCCATGCAAGCAGTTTTGCAAATAATTTGTCCAGCTCATCACTAAGCGCAGACAGTTTGGAATCATCAAATTCTCCTTCAAATTCTCCTGAATCATATGCAATGAATCCGCCGTAATGCAGGTTTACTGGCTTGTCTTTGCCGAAACTGCAGAGCATTATATCCCCTATTTTTCCAATATCTGTGCCGATACTCCCAGAAGCGTCATTCACAAGCAAACATTTCTTCTCAGCACAAATCTCTGCAATCTCCTGCATTGGCTGCTCTGAAAAATATCCATTTAGTGAATTGATAAGCAAGACTGATTTCTCATCTGCTTTTTCTTTCAAATCATCAAGGTCAAGAATCCCATAGTCTGTCTTCAATTCTGCTTTCTCAAGCCCAACTTTTTTTGGATAATCTCTGTAAGTCAGCCATCCGCCTTGGTCTTGTATCAATACTTTTTCTTTCCCAATGCTCTTGCAGAACTTCAGTACAGAGAGTATTGCATGGTCTCCTGACTCAACTAGTTTAATCTGTTTCTTTCCTGTTAATTCTTTTAATTTATCTTGAACTTCCATGACTGAAGAGTATTCAACAAAGTATTTAAATTGATGCGTTTTAAAGCTAGATATGGCAAAATACATCACTGTTTATCTTGTACGCCATGGCGAAACTTTCTGGAATGTTAAGAACATTACTCAAGGCCATAGCGCTACAAGGTTGACTGAAAAAGGCATAAAACAGTCTGAGAAAATTGCAGAATTTTTCAAAGACATTCCTTTAGCAAGAATTTATTGTTCTCCTTTATTTAGGGCTAGACAAACTGCAAAGAGGATATTAAAGCATCATCCATCTTCTAAATTAGTTAATTGGCAGGAATTTGTAGAGATTAAAAGCGGTGCAATGGAGGGTCTCTCTCGCAAAAAACAAAGAGCATTGTTTCCAGAGATAAAAAAAGATATGACATCCTCTGAACGCCTGGATTGGCGTCCTCCTGGCGGGGAATCTGTCCGGGAATTATATCAAAGAGTTATCAAAGGTTTCAACAGGATGATGCAGCAGCACAAGCCTGGAGAAAAAATCTTAGTGATAACCCACGGAGGGGTCTTGCTCTGTCTTTTGCTTGAATTTCAGGGCAAGAGTGTTCGCGACCTTGTTTTTAACAAGTGCATAGATAATTGTGAAATAATAAAGGTTCTCTGGGACAATAAACCAAAAAGGATTAGGCGCATAAAATGAATTACTACGACGAAACAGCAGAGGGGTATAACGAGCTTCATGGAGAAGAGCAGCTCAAGAAACTCAGGATAATAGCTAATGAAATAAAAACAACTAAAGACACAAAACTCTTGGATGTCGGCTGCGGAACAGGTCTTTCTGCAAAAGTTTTTGACTGCAACATCACAGGAATAGACCCTGCTGAAAAATTATTAGAACAAGCGCCTTTCAAGACAATAAAGGCAAAAGCAGAATCTCTTCCTTTTGAAGATAATGAATTTGATGTGGTCATTGCAGTAACAAGCATCCACAATTTCGGCGACATAGAAGCAGGACTAAAAGAAATCAAGCGTGTTGGAAAAGATAAATTCGCATTGACAGTTCTAAAGAAAGCAAATAATGCAGATCAGATTATTGGAAAAATAAAAGAAGTATTTCAGGTAGAAAAGGAAATTGACGAAAACAAGGACAAGATTTTTATATTAAAACTTTAATAAGATGCTGCTAAGGTGAAGTAATGAATGCGCTTTTGGTTTATCCAAAATACCCTGACACTTTCTGGAGTTTTAAGCACGTCTTAAAGTTTGTTTCTAAGAAAGCAGCGTTTCCACCTTTAGGGCTATTGACTGTTGCTGCAATGCTTCCTGAAAACTGGAATAAAAAGCTCATAGATGTTAACATACGTGAATTAACAGATCAACAAATCGAATGGGCAGATATTATTCTCATCGGAGCCATGCTTGTTCAGAAAGAAAGTGCGAGAGAAATCATCAAAAGATGCAAGGATAAAGGGAAAAAAGTGATTGCAGGAGGGCCTGCTTTTACAACACAGCATGAAAAATTCAAGGGCGTGGATCATTTTGTTCTTAATGAAGCAGAAATCACCCTGCCATTATTTCTAGAAGATTTGAAAAGCGGAATTCCTAAATCAATTTACACTTCAGATAAACGGCCAGACATCAAAGAAACACCGGTTCCATTGTGGTCTTTGATTGATTTCAAGGATTATGTTTCCATGTCTATTCAGTACTCAAGAGGTTGTCCTTTTAATTGCGAGTTCTGTGATATTGTGATAATGAATGGCAGGATTCCAAGGACAAAAACACCTGAGCAGATGATAAAAGAAATCCAGTCAGTATATGATGCTGGCTGGCGCGGCCAGTTGTTTATTGTTGATGATAATTTTATTGGCAAGAAAGAAGAAGTCAAAAAAATGCTTGTGCATTTGATAAAATGGCAGAAAGAACACAAGTATCCATTCCAATTGTACACAGAAGCAAGCACGAATTTGGCAGATGACCAGGAGTTAATGCAGTTGATGAGTGCTGCGAATTTTTTCAAGGTTTTCCTTGGCATTGAGACTCCTTGCATAGATAGCTTAAAGGAGTGCGGCAAGATGCAGAATGTAACAAGAGATCTTGCAGAGTCTGTTAAAACAATCCACAGAAATGGTATGCAGGTAATGGGTGGTTTTATTGTTGGTTTTGACAGCGATACGGATAATATATTTGATGCACAGATTAAATTCATACAGCAGACAGGTGTTGTCACGGCAATGGTTGGCATGCTTAATGCCCTGCCGCAGACAAGGCTCTGGCACAGGTTAAAAGCAGAAGGTAGGCTGTTACAAGATACTTCTGGAGAAAATACAGACGGCAGTTTGAACTTTATTCCAAAAATGGGCAAAGAAAAGCTCATGCAAGGGTACAAAAAGATTCTTTCAACAATCTATTCCCCAAAACAGTATTATCAAAGGATTGACACATTCATCAAGTATTATAAACCGACTGTAAGAACAAGGATTTCCAGAAAAGATGTCAAAGCATTTCTCAGAAGCATTTGGAGCATAGGTATATTGTCTAATTCCCGTCTGCGGTACTGGAAGCTTATCCTGAAAACTAGCATAATTAAAAGAAGGGCGTTTCCCACCGCAGTTGAGCTTGCAGTTCTTGGATTGCATTTTGAGAAAATCACAAGTAAAGTGAATAAGAGACATTAAGGACAAGATTTTTATACTTAAATAATAAATCAGTACACAATGCAGAATATAGTGAGAATAAAAGAGGTGTTAGATAGTATTAGTTCTTTTACTTCTGAGTATAAGGAATGCAAAGATAAACCTCATGCAGAGCAATTGCAAAAGAGCATCACTTCTGCAAAAAAACAATTATTAGACGCCTACACTCCTGAGGTTTCAGATAGATTTGATTTTCTTGATGCAAAACTTCATTCTTTGTTAAAAGAGCATTTTAATTCGCTAGTCTTGGCAATAGGTGACTTGCAGCAGGCTCATGAAACCAAGGTCAGGTCGCAGCATGTTGACCCGAATATCACCCACAACCTAATACTCACGCACATTCACCCGATAATTCAGCAGATTGACCATCGTTTGTTAGCCATGAATGTTACTTTGCAGGGCTTGAGTGTTGCTGCTAAAAGAAATCCTTAAATACAAGTTATATTCTATGTGAAAAACATGAAAACGCCAGAGTTCATCAAAGAAATAGTGCATTCCTTTAATCCTAGAAAATTAGATAAGTACACTAATCGTTCTTTTGGCCATTGTGTTGGTTATTTCACTATGATTCTTGCTTTTGCATTTGTAATTATGATGGTTTGTTATGCTCCGCAGGTTGGAAGATTGACTGGTTTTGTTTCAGAGCAGATGTCTAAGTTTGATGCAATTAATGTCTCTGGTTCTGTTGACATGAATTCTGCGATTCATATTCCTGAGAAAAAGCCGGTCTTGACAATTGACATGACTGGAGAGGATGTCAAGCCGACGACTCAAAGGGTTATTATCACTAAAGATTATGTTTTATACAGTTTATTGAAAGGAACTGAAAAAGTCGGTACAAAACAGTTGCTAGAACCTACAAAGAACAGGCCTATTGTCAGCCAGGTGTTGGCTTTATTCATAATTTTCATCCTTCCTTCAATTGTCTTCTACTCTTTCATTGCTTTGTGGATAAAGTATTTCTTGTTAATCCTGATAATAGGAACTTTAACATTCTTGTTATTAGACCTCACGCAGTACAGGAAAAAGTGGGTTAAGACCATTAAATTGGCTTGTTTTGCTGCTGCCCCTGTTATTGCAATAGAAGTTATCTCTATACCATTTAATACAGACTGGTTGATTCCTTTGTTTAGGATAGTTGGAATTTCTATATATGTTATAGGTATTGTTCTATTATTATTACTGACTGGTTTAACAGTCATTCTGACGCATTACTTTAAGGCTAAAGATGGTAAGAATAAATAATCCTAGGCAGACTGTTCTTATTTCCTGCAGAGGTCCTGCAAAAATTATGGGTGTTGAAGAGCATATTAATGATATCCTTCCTCTTGACTGGCACGCTCCTGCTTCTTATGAACCAAGAAAATACATAATCTTGGTTAGCAAGCAGGCTCCTGCTTTAGAAAGAATTCGTGCCACTAGTGCTTTTGTGGTTAATTTCATGCCTTATGAGTTAAAGGACAAAATTATAGCTTGCGGCAAGGAGTTTAAGAAGGATGAGTTCAAGGAGGTTGGCCTCACAGAAGCCCCTTCTGAAAAATTGATTGACTGCCCAAGAATCAAGGAAGCAATTGCCTGGCTTGAGTGTGAAGTTGAGCAAGAAGTAGATGTTGGTGATCATATACTATTAATAGGCAAGGTCCTGCACGCAGAATTGATGAAAGAAACTAAGCGGCCTTTTCACATTGATGGAGAGTTCTATACAACTACTGTTGACTAGAAAGATTAATAAACTTGAACTAACAAATCTTGCTTATGGACCCTGAAACAGCTAAAAAGGTGAATCAACTTGCTCAGAATCTTAAAGAGCTCCATATGGCAGCTACTATGGAAGAAGCGATAGAGCGTGCTAAGGAAATCATAATTGGCAATGATGGTGATGACAAGAAGAGCATCAAGGAGCTTATGGACGAATTAGATGATGAGAAAAAAGAGCTGAAAAAAGACAAGGAAGTCTTGGGTCAGGCTGAGAAAGATCTCAAGGAAGTGCAGGAACTAGAAGAAAAAGACGAGAACCTGAATGAAGAGCAAATTGAAAAAATACAGCATGTTGAGCAGGAGATTAAGGATGCTGAGAAAGATATTGAAGTAATTAAGGAAAATATTGAGGTGGCTGAAAAGGTTCAAAAAGAGGAGGAAGAATGAAAAAACCAGTTCCAATTGCATGGATTTTTGGCGGTGTGTTATTCGCGATATTATTGACTATCTTTCTTGTAAGAAAAGCTGCAATTACAGGCGGTGTTGCAACTGGCGGAGCAGTCAGTTCTTTGACAGTCACGCCAGCATCTAGTGGTATGTTGACAATCATTGCTGCTGCAGCTCTTATATTGATAGTCATTTTTGCAGGCATAGGCAAGATAGAGCATTAAGTGAAATTCCAGCAAAATACCTATATTCTACAAAATATATGTTAAAATACCATAACCTTTATATATAATGTGACTACTATGGACTAATAACACTTATAATTGGGGGGATAAGGCATGAAAAAACACACACTAATTGTATTGATGCTCTTTATGTTAGTTACTATAGCTGCGAGTGCGCAAGCGCTTCAGGTTTCAGTCACTAGCATAACTATTGGTGGCGAAAACCAAGACAGAGTAGACAACGTTACAGCAAAGTTTAGGATTACAAATGATGGAAACACAACTATCAATGGCATATCATTCTCAGACACTGCAGATACAAAATACAACATAAGGTACAATCCTGTATCACCAATTACAAGCATTGGACCAAATGGCTCTTATGTTGATGTTACTGTTAAAGGCAATATCCCTCTAGACTTTAATGCAGTTGAAACAGATGATAATGCTGCAGATTACCTTCAGCCTAAAGCTTTCAGTATAGGAACAATCACAGTTACTGGAGCTGGCACACCAAAGAATATTGATGTTAAGATGCAGGCTGTTAACCAGCTTGAGCTTAAGAAAGCAACTCTTGAGTGCGGCGACAAGTCAAAGAAGGTCAAGGATGGAACTGAATTTGATGAATTAAAGCCAGACACTGCCTGTGCAATGAATATTGAAGTAGAGAACAATTTTGATGATAAGGACTCAAAGGATGACTTGACAGGAGACATTGATTTTGATGATGCAGATGTTGAAATCGAAGTTGATGATGGCGACTTTGAAGTTGATGAAGACGATTCTGTTGATCCAGATCCCGATGACTATGATGACGTGTCATTTGATTTTGACATCAGCGAAGAAGTTGATGATGGAACATATGACTTGATCATAAGGACAATTGGCCAGGATGAAAACGGCGCTTGGCACGGAGATATCTGGGAAGTTGACCTTAAGGTTGAGAGAGAAAAGCACGATATACAGATCAAGAGCACTGCTATGAATCCTCAAAAGATGGATTGTAAAGGCGGAAGCTTGAAAGTTGATGCTAAGATAATCAACCTGGGAAGAAGTGATGAAGATGATGTAGTTGTTGAGCTGGAGATTCCAGATCTTGACTTGTCAACAAAGAAGTCTGATCTAGAACTTGATGAAGATGATTACACAAGGCTTTCATTGACACTGGATATTCCTGAAGATACAAAAGACGGTGTTTATGCTGTTTATCTGAACACGTACTTTGATGGCATTGCTCCAAGCAATACCAAGGCATTTAGCTTGGCTATTGATGCTTGTGAAGTAGAAGAGCCAGAAGAAGATACAACAGATGACACAGTTATTGTAACACCGCCTGTAACACAGCCTACAACACCAGATACACAACCAGCTGCACCAAGTGCTCGTGTAAGAACATCTGATGACAGCGCATTCACAAGCTCTAGTGCTTATCTAGGCTTGCTGGGAATTTTGATTGCAGTTATTGTAATCATAATCATTGTATTGGTTGTTGTTATGCTAAGAAGGCCTAAGAAATAGGCTTTTAATTTATCTTTTTTCTTTCATATTTCTTGAAATTCTTTCGCCTCTTTTGCAGTATAACTAAAATTCTTTTGGATTAACCAGAATTCTTTCGGTTTTCTGGAAATATCTCTGTCTTTTTCTCAGAAACTGATTTTAAAATAAAAAAAATAAAAGAAAACCAAGGTCGCATAACTTAGGACCTACCAAGGTACTTGTAATAAAGCACTACAAGTATATAAAACTTATGCCTGGGTCGCATAACTTGGTAATTGCGAGGGACTAAGGATCCCTGACCTACCAAGGTCCTGCGGGTTCGAATCTCGAACTAAGCGGGCGAAAATCCCGTCCCAGGCGCACACTAAACGAGGTGAATAATATGAACAAAACAATATTAACAATCTTGCTTATGCTGATAATTTTGCCAAACTTTGTATCAGCTGTTTACATCAATCAGGTCTTTTATGACCCTGAGACAAGTGAGACTTCTTCTGAGGCCATTGAACTGCACAACCCCTCTGCCTCAGCTATAGATATTGGCAGGTGGATCATTGCTACAGAGACTTCTGCGAAGGATGCAGTGATTCCTGCCAATTCTATTATCAAGGCCAAGGGATATTACCTTGTTGCTGATACTGGCTGGAATAATTCTAAGAATTCTGGTTGGCGTGATGCTGACCATACAGAAACTATTACCATGAATAATGATAACAGCGGTGTTGCTTTAAAAGATTCTAATGGCACAGTTATTGATGCTGTTGGCTGGGGCTCTGCTTCTGGAATAAAGAATAACTTGTTTGAAGGTTCGCCTGCTGTTGATGTCAAGGAAGGAAAGGTCTTGTTGAGAAAAAAGGATTCTAATAATAACTCTGCTGATTTTGTTGAGGCAGTTCCTGATTTTTCAGACCCTGATTCAATAAAGATTGTGGTTAACGTAACGAATTCCACTGGCAATGTTTCTTCTGTTACGCTGGATGTTGATGATGATTCTAGCAAAAAAGGAACCCAGATTCGGCCTGTGAGCGGCGGAAAGCGAAAGGTTAGGATTGTTGCAGTTGCTTCTGATGAAGTGAGTGCAACTTTCCTTAACCAAACTATTGTCTTGAATAATACTCATAATGATACTTATGAGGGTTTTGTGGAACTGGAGCATGACTTAAGCCCAGGCAATTACTCCATTAATGTGGCAGGCAGTAAGTTATTCTTTGAGTATCTTGAGCTATTAGATTTCACAGTAACTTCGAATAAGATTCAGTTTTCTACTCTGCCTGGCAAAGAAGCTGTTGCAAAAACTAATGCAGTTGTCAAGAATACAGGCAATGTTGATTTGAATCTTTATTTAGAAGCAAATGATTTGGTTTTCGATGATAGCAAGATTAGTGCAGATAATTTGAAGATAAGTTCTGATAATGAGAATTTTGGGGATTTAGATGAGACGTTTGTATTGAACCCTGGGGAAGAATTAAGCTTGTATTTTAGCTTGTTTGTTCCTGCAAAAACAAGTCTTGGAAACTATCACTCGATTGTTTCATTAAAGGCAGAGAAGATCTAATCTTCTCTCAGTCTTTTGAAGTAATCTTCCCACTCTTGGTCAGAAAACCCTGTTTCTTTTGGAGCTTTTTTCTTGAATTTGCTTCCTACTTTTTCTTTTGCAAACTTGTGCACGTGATTTCTTATTCTTACGTTTGAGTATGCCAGTGTTGCAAGTCCAAGTGCTAATAGTATCATTGCGAGTGCTGTTGTTCCTGTTCCTATTCCTACTGCAGAGCCTGTTATCTGGTTTCCTGGCTTGCTTAGTATTTCATCTATTACTTCTTCTGGTGTTGGCTCTTCTTCAATCATTCCTGCGTCTTCCTGTTCTGGTGCTTCTGTAACCCCTGAGTCTTCAGTTGTTTCTGCTGGTTCTTCTGGTGCTTCTGTAACTCCTGAGTCTTCATCTATGTATACTCCTCCGCTTCCTTCAAAGTCATCAAAGTCCCATCCCCAGCCGCTTCCGCTGGATCCTGTGTCTGGATTTCTTACTGTTAGTTTTTTCATTGATGAATAATTGTATCCGCTGTTTGCATATACTTTTATATATATGTTATATGTTCCTATGGTCTGGGGAGCGTTGAATGTATGGCTGAATGTGCCGTTTGTTAATGTAACATTTGTTTCTGTGCCTTGCACGTCTATTGCTGTTTTGTTTTCAGGTATGTCTGAGCCATTTGCCAGTTTTACTGTTCCGCTTATAACAACTGTTCTTCCTGGCCGCACTGTTGATGGATTTAAAGCAACTGTGAATGTGTAGTCTGGCACTATCTTAAAGTTTGTTTTTTGTGAATTGTTTGTGTTTCCAGAAGTGTCATTTGCAACTATTGTTACATTGTATTGCCCCATTATATTCGGTGCATTGAATAACTTGCTGTATTTGTTTCCTGTTGCAAGATTTAGCTGTAATGGAACTGTTGTGCTGTTTGGATAAGTCACGTCTGCCCTTACCTTGCTTACATTTGTATCATCTGTCACATCTGCTGTGATGTATATTGCTTCTGATGCAGTGTACATTGTTCCTGGTGTTGGTGTAACTGCAGTCACATTTGGTGGTATGCCATGGAATGTTATGTTTCCCAATATTGTTGTTACGCCGCCTACATTATTTGCTGCAGCAAAAGCATACCATGTTGTATTTCCTTCATTGCAGTTTGTGAAATCTGCTGTGCCTGTGCATATGCTTCCATTGCATGTTAATACAATAGTAGTATTTGTTCCATTGCAGGCCCCATAAGTATATGTTACATTTTGTAGTTGTGATTCATTCTCTTGCACATTTGCTGTGATTGTCTGCATTGAGTTTGCCAGTGTCGCATTGCTAGGATTCAAACTGGCTAGAACTGGAGAAGTTGAATCGTTTAAGAAAGTAATAGTTTCATTTTCGAATTCTATACTACTATCATTATTAACTCGCATAACTAAAAAAGTCACATTAATGTCTGCATTAACTAAAGGCACAGCGATAATAAATTTAAACAAAGCCTGTCCAAACATATTTGGCGGAATTTGATTACCATACCAATGTGCTTGGTATAAACTCCAATTAGCTTGCCAGCCATTTGCAGAAGCATCTGTTATTGTTACATTAGTAGTATTTAGTAAAACATCGGTAATTGTTAAATTTAAATTAGATGGGTCGATTAAAAGCCCCATAGAAGGTGCCGATCCTTCATAAACTTGAGTTGTGTTCAAATCAGACCAAGCGCATACAGCACTGGATAACAGAATTAAGAATATTAGTAAGCTCAACCCTCTTTTTAACATGAAAATAACTCCAAATGAATTAGTATTTAAACTTTTTTATTTTTTATTCCTAAATCTGACTAAACAGGATGGTTTTATCCAGCAGTTTTCACACTGCTCGCATTTCTCGTATTTTTCGCCAAAGCATTTGTCTTTTTTCAGCTTTAGCATCTTCACTCCGTCTATCACTCCCATTAGACATATAATGCCTTCATTCTATTTAAAACTTTTTATAATTTATATAACCACTGTAATCACTGGCCTGATACTAACCTAACTCTGTAAAATAGGAGGCGGGTTCTCAAGCTCTACTCTCAGTGGGTTTGGTATTCCAGCGACAGCAATGTCTCTTATTGAGTGGACTTGGCAGTCGCATATTGCCATTCCGTCTTGGTTTACAAACTCGCAGTCTAGTGATGGTGTTGCAAACCTGCCGTGCTGTACATAAAAGAATTGGTCTGTTACGCCGTATAAGTCCATGTTAAAGAATGTCTTTCTTGTGTCTTTAGGTGTTCTCACAACTGCTTCGCTGTTTATGCTTATCAAGCTGTCTGTAAAAGGGTCGTCAACTATGTTTCCTTTTACCATGTCTATTGTGCCTACAAGTCTTATTCTGTCTAGTATGAAGTTGATTGTTGCTGCTCGATTAGCTCCTTGTGTCATGAATCCTGCCATGTCATCTGCTGCTTTGTCTGCTATGTTTAGGTAAAGTCCTGACGCAATCTCTCCGCAGTCATATGATGGAAAAATAATTCCCTGGACTCCAAAGAATTCCTGGACCTTGTCAGAAGGCGTGTTTGCATATCCTTCTGCATCCCCTATCACAGCACCCCCTGTTATTGAAGTGTTGTTAAGAACTATTATTAACAGGATGATTGTTTTTAGTAAAACAAGTGATGCTATTAGTCTATGATTCATCTTGCCTCTTTTTTTATTTAATCAAGAAAATGCATATATAAACTTGTCTATTTTTTTCTTGTTTTGCTCTAGTTTTTTATTGCATTCTTTAACAAGCGCAGAAAGGTAAGTATCATCAGCAAGTATCTTTCCTTTTTTTGACAGAATTGTAGAAATATTCTCTGTGCTCACAACCTCAACAACATATCGTTTGTTCACAGATATCATTCCTGTTCTCTTGAATCCTGCGTTCTTGGCAGTATTCACCAATTTCTCAGCTGCTTCAATGTTTTTGCAGCACACGTGCAGTATCATTCCTTCTTCTTTTAGCCAGACATCTTCTTCAGACTTAATTGCTTCTTTAACTTCTTCAGTTGTAGCAAGCCCGTGTTTCACCAATCGCCATTTTGCTTCGTCTTTTCTGCCAGATTCTGGTATTTCTATCACAACTATCCTGCCTGAACAGGAGCTTGTGGTGTAATATTCTTCTTTAGAATTGATTAAGTCTACTAATTCTTGGATATCTTTATCTATCTCTCCTTTTTGTGACTTGTCTATCTTTCCAAGAATGTTCTTTTTGTCCAGCTCAAACGCCATATAATTATAGAGAATTAAGTTCTTTAAAAAACTATCTTGCTTCAACTACTTTTTTCATCTCTTTAACAAATGCTTCTGCATCTGCTTTGTAGGAATCATACTCTTTTCCAGTTATTTTTTGGATTTCTCTGTGTGTTATTTTTCGGCTTAGCCTGTAGAAAAATTCCATTGTTTTTACTGCTTTTTTCGATACTAATTTCTTGTTGTATAATTTTTCGTGCATCATGTCTGCTATGTGGCTTGGGCTTGGCGGTATCTCTCCAACCCTTATTAATGCTGCGTGTGCAGAGTCAATAACCGCCCAGTAAAGATCTAAAACAGCCTGCATCACATGCCAGTCTGCATTGACTAGTGTTGCTGGTGCTCTTGCATAATATACGTACATGCTTTCTCTTGTTGGCCGTATTCTGCCTTGGAATAATAGCATCTGAAGCGGCTCAAATATTCCTGTGTCAAGTAATGGAACTCCGTCTCTTAGCATGTTGACTGCCAGCGGATCCCCGTTCCTTACATATTCCCAGAAGTTTGTTAGCTTCATTGTCGTAACGTGTAATCTTTTTGAGACTTTTGAGGCTGTTCTCTCTGTTATCACCCTGTATGCTTCCACAACTTCAGGGCTTAAGACTAATGTCAAGTCATCTACAAGCATCAAGACATCTATGTCTCTTTCATAGATTGGCTTCTCTCTTCTTGCAGAACTTCCGAATAATATTGATGATTTTAAGAATTCACCCAGCTCTTTTTTCATTGCATTTGCGAATTTGTCTGCCAGTTTATAGTCTGCTGTATTGTAATTTCTTGTGTTTGGGTGTTTTCTTTCCTCAATAGTAAAATCCATATATCCTCTTTTTATTAGAGGGTATAAAAGGTTTTATAACTATTAGTGAATAATTACATATATTCAAACTATATCTTTTAGTTTGGAAAAGTATAAAAAGAAGTTCAAAATTCTTTATGTCATGAGCAAAAAGAAAGAGGGGATTTCCGACGATTACAGGATTGAGATTGAGCAGGCTCTTGAAGAAGTGGTTCAGAGGCCTGTTGGCTCTGATTCTTTAGAGGCTAAAGTGATTCCTGCTGAGATTCCAGATACAGTCGAGCAATTGCTTGATTATGCAAGGCATAGTGCCAATACAGAGTATTCTCCTGAGGTGCAGGTTTATGATACCTCTACAGAGAGCGAGAGCACGGATTACTGGTATCACTCTGATGCTGCTGAAACAACTACAGACAGTTCTCATTCAGCAACTTATCAGTTTACTGTCCAGGAGAATAATATGCTAAAGAGTGCAGATGCACAGCTTGCTTCTGCTGCACTGCATAACACATTTGGGGTGTATGATGCCTTCACGCATGTTACTGAGGATATGCAGGCAAGAATTGATAATTTCAAGCTTCTTAACAAGGCTGAGTGGTATTTCATGTATGAGGCTTCTGCCTGGCTTGTTACCAAT
The DNA here is from genome assembly GCA_019323015.1 of Candidatus Woesearchaeota archaeon. GTDB lineage: Archaea > Nanobdellota > Nanobdellia > Woesearchaeales > ARS49 > WJJT01. The sequence goes on along the minus strand of JAHWHY010000004.1, from coordinate 59,477 downwards.
ATTTAACTACTTTCTAGTGATGAATAACCGAAAGCTTTATAAAGGATGCATTCCTATATAGGGAATATGGCACAAACCACAGAGGTCATTTGCAGGGCATAGTAAATCCCCCTGTTTCCATTTGATTGGAAATACCTTACCCCAAAGATTTCTTGTCCTGGAAATGATTCTCTTATTATTTTTATGCCATAAGAATTCTAATTAAATAAAATTCACTCTAAAGGTATCTCTGTCCACGGCTTATACTCCCCGAATGGAGGAACATAGCTTCCGAACATTTGTCTAGGTGATTGCTTATCACCCAGGTATCTTCCTTCTATGTCGCCCCAGCCTCGTGCAGGCGCTCCTGGACCGTATTGTGATTCAAATGGTGCGTTGAATGCTCGCCATGTTTCAACCAAGATTCTTCCTTCATTAAATGCTTCTTCTTCATGCCCTTCTGATACCATGAATCCTTTGAATCCTTGTTTCTTGAATTCTTTTGCAGCTTCTACTACTGGGAATATTCCTTGTCCTGGAGGGAGGTGTCCGTGTGCTCCTGACATGCTGTTGACTAATTGTATTGAGCCTACTTCATCTCCTTTTGCAAGCTCTTTTACTTCTTCCATGTACCATTTGTTGAATTTTTCAACTCGTTCATGCCAGGGAAGTTCTGGCTTGAAGTGCTGGAACCACATGCCTAAGTGTGATGTGTCAAGGCAGCCTTTGATGTGTGTTACTGCTGCTTCCTCTGCTGCACTTCTGCTCATTCCAGGTTCATAGTAGGGATTATCGCGCATTCCTCCTGTTTTAGGGTCTTCTATTTGTTTGTTCGTCAGCAGATGGACCATTCTGTCTCTTGCAGTGTGTATTAATTCCTTGAATTCTTTTGGATGCGAGCCAAATGCGTGCGGCCACCCTAATTCTGGCCCGACAGATACAGGCCTTTTTGCATTTTTATTGTAAATTGTCTCTTGTCGAGCAGCTATTCCTAGTTTTGCATATGAGTCTGTTGTTCTCTCCATTGCATATTTTCCTAATGGTGTTAGTGCGTCTTTTTTTTTCTCATTTTCAGCTGCCTGCTGTTCATAGGATTTTATTGTATCCACTTCTTGATCATACTTTATGTTTAAATCATCAATTTTTGCTTGTGCACTTTGTCTCTCGTCTTCTGTCTTTGCTTTTGCAAGCTTCGCTTTAGCTATTTCAAGTTTTTCCCGCGTGTGTTCTACATGTTCCCTGTATGTTGCTGCCCAGCCTCTTGCCTGGTATATTTGTGTGTTCAATTGCTCTTCCATGAATAATTGTTCTGGTGATGTTCCTTTTACCTTAGCCCATTTTTGATAGTCTTCCCATTTCCAAGGTTTTATTTCCGCAGGTTCTCCTTTGTAATCCACAAACTGGCCAATGTCTGGATTATACTTGTATGGCTCTCCTGTTTCCTTGTCCAGCGCTACAGGCACTTTTTCTATTTCATTTATTCTCATTCCTTGTATTCTTCCTGTTCTTTCGTCTACTACCTGCACTATTGGTTCTCCTGTGTCTTCAAATATTGGCTGGCCTTTTTTGTCCTGGTTCCAGTCTGCGTTGAATAATGGCCTTGCGTATTCCCAGGATACAATGTCTACTCCTCCTCCTTGTCCTACATCTGCTGCGAATTTTATTGCGTCTTTTACCTCATCCATGTCTCTTTTCATTTTTTCATCGTCAAATGTTCCTCTTTGAGGGTCATATCCTGAGAGGTTGTTCATTGCTGAAGGCATCTCTACTCCTGAGAGCATTGCCTCGTTTGCTTTAAAGACATCTTTTAACACTTCTCTTACTTCTTTGCCGTATGCTTTTGGTCTTCCTCCTACAGCAGATTCTGGGGGTGTCATCAACATTAACTGCATTTTTCCTGCCCCTCTCCTTATTGCTGCCTGTGCTGTCTGGATAATGTTCTTGAATCTTCCTGCAGGGTCTCTTTCTGGTATGGTCTGCCCTAATTCAGAAATAGGTATTATTGGTTCTTCAATGTTAGCATGAGACCTGGCTGGCTCTATCTCAATTGTTTCATGATACTGCCGATCCATCGGATTATATGGTTGTGTTCTCCATTCTGCCATAGTATGATAAAAATGTCTCAGTCTATTTAAAGCTTATTATTTTAAATAGTTAACTAGCCGCTCTGCAGCAGTCAGTGTTGCCTCTTTTTTAGAGCCAGAAACATAATTGCCGTGCTCTTTCTTTAGTTCAAGTGCTTGTGCAGCTGCATCTACAAAATTTCTTTGATACCATTTCTCGACTCCAGTCTCTGATTGCTCGCTTCTTATTTCATATAATTTATGATGTATCTGATCTACTGACATCTCTTGCGCCATGAATCTTGCATAATCTGCTTGTTCTGAAGGCGGCGCTCCTGGTGCTTCTTCTGCAAGCCTTTCCAGCTCTGCTTTTTTCTCTATTGAAGGCGCTTCTTTTCTTTCAAAGAGTTTCTGCACCTCTACTTCTTTTACTTTTGGTGTCTCTATTTCCTCTATTAATTCCTGCTCATGTTTTGCTTGTGCAAGCAGTGCCTTTGCCTCTTCTATCTCTTTTTGGCGCACAGTTATCAGCTTGTTTATTTCTTGCTCTAGTTTCTGCAGTGCTTTAATCCTCATCTCAGGAGGCAGTTTCTTTAGTTTAGAAAAGTCAACTTGTGCCATGTTTTATTTGCCTGTTTTTCAAGTATTTTAATGTTTTGAAAGGGATGTATTGTATCTGCCTAAACACGTTTTGTAAAGATAGCCGACAGGCAGATACAATCCCTTCTTGCTGTACTTTTGCCTCTTTTTCCCTCACAAAAGCAGAGTCATATCTTTGACAAGACAACCATTGTCTGTGTCTTGTCCACTCCTTCTATCTTTCGTAATTTTCTGATTATGAAGTCATTTAGTTCATCAACATCTTTTACACGCACTTTGACCAGTATGTCTGTTCCTCCTGTCAATAGCTCGACTAGCTCTACTCCAGGAAGTCCTTTGATGTGTTTGGCAACATCCTCTTGCATCACTTTTATTCCGCTTGGCAGCATGTAGATTACCTGAACCATCACATATGCTGCCACTGGCTTCTCTAATTTTTTGTAGTCCAGTTCTACTGTGTATCTCTTGATTATTCCTAGCTTCTCAAGCTTCTTTATTCTGTTGTGAACAGTTGTGATTGGAAGCCCTGTTCTCTTGGATATCTGGCTTGTTGTGCGTTTTGCATTTGCCTTGAGTTCATCCAGAACCCGTAAGTCTTTTTCATCTAAATCCATTATTTTGGAATAATATCTCATTAGTATTTAAATATTACTATTATTTTCTTAGTAATGGATATTTTCGGAAAGACATTTATCAGTGAAAAAATATTCCATTTTCTAAGAGAAAATGGTTAAATATGGCATAAAAAACCATTATTTTTGGGATATTTTATTATAGAACTGTCACTTTCTAGTGGTTCATAGTGATTTCAGCGACAAAGTTGAAACACAGAGGTAACAAAAATGGAAGAAAAATATGTAGACAAATGCCAGTACGCAGTGAGAGTGGATGTAACTGAAGAGGCAGAAAGGCCCCCAATGCTTCGGTGGCAGACCTTTGATTGGTCTTCGACAGCCAGAAGACTAGGAGCAGTGCTGTGCACAGATATTCCAGACAGTGACTTGGATAGCGCTGTTAGAGTAATGGCTGCAGAGCTGGAAGGAGATAAAAGGGCCCTAGAAAAGACACATCCTGGTGTTTTGATTGAATTGTATTTTGACATACGAGAAGGCTCTCTATTTCCTGAAGAATTGCTCAGCAGGATAAAAGAGCATTTTCCTGATGCAAAACACAGTGAAGGTAAGTAAAATGACAGAAACAACATTAGAGAAAAAAACAGCATGGTCCCCTAAATGGCAGACTTTGTTTGATACAGAACGGGAAATGGAGGAATTGGAGCCTTTAATTCAAGATCTCGAAAAACAAGGAGTTAAGCGACAAGAATGGGGAATGTGGAGGCTCATCGATGAAACTAGAGACACTTGGAGCGTGATGTATGACGCTGAAAGGCACACGTACATGATTGCATTAAGTTATGATCCAGATATAGGAGTATTTCAGTTTTACGAGACAGACAAACAAGGAGTAACTCGTGAAAAGATAACTGATAAGGATCATGCAGTCCAGAGATTCAAAGGAGCACTAGAATCAATCTATGGAGGTAAATAAAATGACAGAGTACGAGATATATGTGATGCTTGACCGCGGTGCTTGGCGTGCTGGAATTGAAGGCGAACCTGCAAGCATTGGTGGTCAAGATGCAGGAGGAACAACTACAGGCCTTGAAGACTTTGTAGAAAGTATGGTAGGAACAGTCAAAAAAGGGCTAAAGCCAGGAGATAAAGTAGAATACATTTTTGGTCTGCCGCCTTGGTGGGAACATCAACCAATCTACAAAGCAAAGGAAGAAGATGTGCTAGAACTGATCAAGAAATATGAAGGGACAAAAAAGGTTTAAAGCCCTGATTCTACCCCTATTTTTCCCAAGTTCAGAGGACCTTGCAATTTTTGATTTTTTTCTTTCTTTATATCTTTAAACAAAAACCTTATAAACAAAGACGCATTACTAGACAGTATGAGAAGCAAACTGACATTAAATGCTCATTCTTGTTGTTGTTAGTTATAGCTTCATTGTTTTAACACTTTTAATTTCTAAAATTAGCCATACGGGCTTTAAGCGTGGAGGATAATAAAATGAAACAAGGTGAGTATCGGTGCAAACGCACTTGAATTGATTGGAAACACGCCATTGGTGAAAATAAATAGGTTGAACCCTTACAAGAAGGTGAATATCTATGCTAAAGTTGAAGGACTGAATCCTTCTGGAAGCATCAAGGACAGGATTGCTCTTAAGATGATTGAGCAGGCTGAAAAAAACAAGGAGTTAACAAAAGATAAGACAATTATCGAGGCTACTTCTGGTAATACTGGCATTGGTATTGCTATGATTGCTGCAATTAAAGGATACAAAGTAAAGATAGTGATGTCAGAGAATGTCAGCATTGAAAGAAGAAAGATAATGAATGCATACGGCGCAGAAGTTGTCTTAACCCCTGCAAAAGAAGGAACTGATGGTGCGATAAGAAAGGCAGAACAATTAGCTAAAGATAATCCTGAGAAGTATTTCATGCCTGATCAGTTCAAGAATAAGTATAATGTTCTTGCTCATTATGAGAATACTGCTAAGGAGGTCTTTAACCAGATGCCTGATGTTGATGTCTTTGTCGCTTCTATTGGAACTAGCGGCACATTGATGGGCATCAGTTCTTTCTTGAAGAAATGGAGAGATATCGAGGTTATCGCTGCAGAGCCTACTTTAGGTCATAACATCCAAGGATTGAAGAACATGAAAGAAGCAATTGTTCCTGAGATATATGATCCAGATAAGATAGACACTTGCATAACAGTAGAAGACAAAGATGCTTTTGAAATGACCAGAAGATTAGCTAGAGAAGAAGGATTGTTCGTAGGTATGAGCTCTGGTGCAGCATTATACGCAGCTCTTGAAAAAGCAAGAACAATGGATTCAGGGAATATTGTTGTGATCTTTCCTGACAGAGGAGACAGATATCTGAGCACTGATCTTTTTTAGTGCTCTATTCTTTTTTTCATTTTTATTGTGCTTAGTATAACAAACATTATCATTAAAGGTATTGCTGCAAAATATACTGTATTGCCAGCTCCGAACTTGTCGACGCAGATACCTACTATTGGAAAGAATATCACCATTGCTAGGCTGTTCAATACCCCGCTTACAGAGCCGATTGTTGCTCTTATTTCTTTTTTGTAGAATAATTGGTTGAATGGCATCCAGACTGGATAGATTAAGTCTTTGAGATTGAAATATACCAGGAAGAATATTATGCTTATCACAGGTCCTGCGAATATGAACAACAGCAGCAATAATGCTAAATCAAGAATAATGAATGCTTGCAAGTAATGTTTTTCTGTCTTGAATCTTTTTTCTATGAATTTAGGTATGAGGCAGAATATTCCTCCAAAGACAGATGCTATTGCTACTATTAACGCTATATTTTCTGCTTTAAAGCCGAGATCTAATAAAAAAGGCTGGTATACTATATCTGAGAAGAAAAGTGCTGCTATAACCAGGAAAAAGCCTGCTAAGAATAATTTTCTTACTACCTGATGTTGTCCAGAGTACTTGATTCCTTCTAAAGACATCTTGTAAGTGTCTTTTATGCTTTCTCTGAAACTGAATTTTTTTCTATGCACTTTTTCTTTGATCTTGAATACTATGAAAAATGCAATTAAGAATCCTGCTGCTGCAGTGAACCATAGAAAATCTAATCCTTGTCTTGGTCCGAAAAAATAATAGTATGTTGTTGAACCGACTAGATAAAGAAATCCTAGTGTAAGAAAATAACTGATTGATTGTGAAAACCTTACTATTGCGTGTATTTTTCCATAGAATTCTTTTATGAGGTCTTTTCTGTTTGCTTGTATTGCCATCTCATATGGAAGTGCTTCCATTGCTCCTGAGGAGAATGTTGCTGAGATTCCTTGTATGCTGAACAATACCCACATCTGCCATGGTGCTGTCACAAAAAAGAACATTGCTGTTGTGATTCCATGGATAAGCCAGTGCACCTGTACAGAGACTCTCTTTCCGAAAAGGTCTGCTACTGCTCCTGTGGGAATCTCTGCAATTATCACAAAAAGAGACATAAGGCCAAAGCCTATACCTATCTCTGTTGCTGTGAATCCTTTTGCAAAGAAAAATATCATTATCAGTATGTCTATGTCTGGCATCATTATGCCGAAAAAATATGCTAGATATAACGGCCAGAATAATTTCCATTCTCCTTTCTGGAATATTCTCATAGTTCTACAAACTCTGTCTTCAATTGTTTTAGTGTAGTTAATGATTTTATTTTTGCCACTCCTTTTCTGGAGATTACGTTCTTAAGCAGATCATAGTATGCGTCAATGTCTTTTACTCTTATTTTAAGGACCATTTCCCAGTCTCCTGTGCATATGTCTACGCTCTCTATTTCAGGGATTTTTGAGAGTGCTTTTGCTATTCTTTCTGGGTTGCCGTACTCATCTGGTGTCAAGCTAATTAAAACAAACACGCAGTATCCTTGGTCTATTTTCTTGTAGTCAAACACTGCTTTGTATGCTTTTATTACCCCTTCTTTCTCTAGTTTCTTGATATTGTAATGTATTGTGGTAGAGGGCTCTTGTATCTTCTTTGCTATCCTGGCTATCTGCGGCGTGCAGTAGCCTGTCTTGAATAATTTGATTAGTTTCTTGCGAATATCTTTCATATTTTTGAATAATATTCAATTATTTATAAATTTATTGCTTATTTTTTGAATAATATTCAATCAATTATATAAGCGTGTGAATACTATTGTGTTTCAAAACCCTGTTTAGCTTAACGGTAAAGCAGTGGGCTGTAACCCCGCGCATCTCAGTTCGACTCTGAGAGCAGGGACTTTAATAGCAAACATCCCAATTTAGTGAACGCGAATACATACCCAGTATGTAATTTCGCGCGTGCAGCCTTGTGCTGCACTTTTTGGGTTCTATCCTTTTCTAAAGGATAGGGTGGGTGATTAAGATGACTATAACAGAAAATGTGACTAGGCTTGCGCCTATGGTATCAATGGCTGCTTTTAACGGCCATGCGGCATTGCTTGCTGTTGCTGGCATATTCAAGCTAGAATGGGCTTCATTGCTTTTGGTTGCATTTGGCCTGCTTGCAGGGCCTGGAGCAATCAGTATTGCACTGTTTTTTGACGGGCCTGTTCTGGAGCGGATAGCTGCAGCTTTAATCGCTGGTTTGCTTGCAACATCTGCATTAATTGCAGCTGCAGGCCTGGGACCAAAATTAATTGGTTTTTTCGATATAAAGATGCTGCAGATATTTGGAGGCATTGCTGTAGTCTTGATTGGCTTGATAGTCATGCAAATCAAGATTCCTGCAAAGGTGCCTGTGATAATCATGCTCATAGGATTAGTCTTAGCAGTCATTAGTGGAATCATAAAGGGCTTGCATCCTTAAATGCAGGAGGTAACAGAGAATGAAAACAATTCAAAAAATAGTATTGTACGCAGCAACTGGCGCAGCCTTGTTTGGAGGTGCTTGGGGGTGTGGAAAGAAAGAACATGGAATAGAACAAGGCCTTCAGCCTGCTCAAAGAATCGAAGCAGCAGATAGATACAGTGCTGCTGCACCGCAGGATAAAGACCAAACTTGGTTTACGCACTTGGATGCATTGAAAGACGTGGCAGAAGATCATCAAAAGTTTCATGATCAGCTTGAGCCTACTTTCAAGGCTTTGGATGAGGCAATAGCCTTTGACAAGAAGTGCGAGAAAGAACTGGAAGGAGGTAAATAAAATGGCAGAGCAACACATAGTGAATATGGTTACTATTACGGAACTGTGGAGAATGGTAGAAGATCCAAGAATCTCAGACTGGACAAAAGCAAGAAACATAACCAGGCATAATTGTGTTGCAACTATTTTTGCTCTTGATAATCTAGATTCTATTCAGTATCTTTCTGATTGTGGTTTTGATCGTACTGGTCAAGAATTGATGATTCCTCATACTGCGAGGTGCACGATGTTTCATTTTCGTGATACTAGAATGCCCTCAACTTTTGAGTATGAATTGGCTGTTAATGATATCAAAACATTATATGGGCTTATTAGCAAACGAAAAATTTGTGTGATTGATTTTTCGCACCACAAGAATACAAGAGATCAAAGATATGAAATCGCAGATGAATTTGCAGATCTTGCCAGGCAAGTTAGATTTCCAGATCATCTTCCGGCAGAAGAAAAAGTTGCTGCCTGGTTAAGCGATGCAAACGAAGAATGCATTATGAATATAATCAAGGGAAGTGCAGATGACTATGATTTAGCTCTGCATAATCTCAAAGAGTTCAAGAAAATAAACAATATACGGAGGTAACAAAAATGACAGAAAAACTAGAAGAGATAGACGAAAAAGAATGGTTGAACAAGAAGTCTGTCAGAAAATTCGTGCATGAGAATAATGGCTGGTACGCTATTCTTGGCAATAGGAATCCGAGCCGGCTTGAGATAGCCAGATTGCCGCTGCATGCAGACCAGGGAGGCGGTGCTTTTGATTCATTCGGAGCAGAAGCAATGGACTGCCTTCTGCCTTGGTTTATAGACCTGTACAATGATTCAGTCAGGCATCACAACAATGGCACTAGCTGCCACTGTAGGAATAATCCAAGATGGCAAATCAATTACGCATCTAGAAAAACAGACAAAACCGAGCAAAATGCGGAATCTGCACTCAAGAGCATGCAGGAAATAATCAAGGGCATAGAAGAAGGCACCTTAGTAATTCCTGATTACAGCAAGAAAAGCTGAAGAACCTCTTTCTTCAGCTGATTTTTTTCTTATTTTTTACTTCTTTGTACTGACTCTTTAATTCTCTATAATTCAGAAGTGTAAACAAGTATAAACTTTTTTTTCATTTAAAAACAAAAACTATAAATATCATGAGAGTTTTCTTGCATAAAGTGATGAACTATGATGAATCCAAGCATAAATTAACATTGGCATCATTTTGTTAGAGTTCTTTTTTTGATTTCAAACCGCGCTTGCCTGACCACACAGGCGTATATAACACTTACAAAATCCTGTTACAAAAGGTGAACACTATGACAAATGCAATTCATGTAAAAGACTTGAAAAAAACATTCAAGACCCATAAACGAGAGCACGGCCTGCTCAATGCAGTCAAATCTCTCGTCAAAAGACAGTATAAGATAAAGCATGCCTTGAAAGGCGTTAGCTTTGACATTGAGGAAGGAGAGATTGTTGGCTTCATCGGCCCTAATGGTGCTGGCAAGTCTACAACAATAAAGGCGCTTTCAGGTGTCTTGTATCCTAGTTCAGGTGTTGTGAATGTGCTGGGTTACACTCCTTGGAGAGATCGAGTTAAGTATGTGGCTAATATTGGTGTTGTTTTTGGGCAGAAGCCTCAGCTGCACTGGGATCTTCCTCCTTTGGACACTTATTGGCTCAACAAGGAAGTTTACGACATTCCTAGGAAAGAGTTTGAGAAGCGATTAAAGTACATGATTAAGCTCTTGGATGTTGAAGAGATTGTCCAGACTCCTGTTAGAGATTTATCTCTGGGAGAAAGGATGAAGTGCAAAATTATTGCAGCTTTGCTGCATAATCCTAAGCTGGTCTTTCTTGATGAGCCTTCAATTGGCCTGGATGTAGTTGCAAAAGACACGCTAAGAGACTTTATCCTAGATGTCAATAAGAGATTCAAGACAACTTTCATTGTCACAACTCATGATATGGGTGATATAGAGAGATTGTGCCAGAGAATCATCATTATCAACAATGGAATCATAGTGTATGACGGGCCTATTGCAAAGATAAAGAAGGATTATCTTACACACAAGCATCTGGATGTTAAGTTTAACAAGCTGGATAAGAAGTTCAGGTTCAAGGGATGCAAGGTAATGGAACAAAGTGACTACGAGCTTAAATTAGAACTTGACACAAAAAAGCAGAAAGTCAAGAATGTTGTTAATCATTTGATTACTGAGTTTGATGTTGCTGACATTATTGTCCAGGATCCTCCTATTGAAGAGATAATTCAAAAAATCTACAAGGAAAAGAAGAAATGATATCAACAATAAAGGCGTATATGGCGCAGGCCAAGGTAGGATTACAGGTTGGAATTAAGTATAGGTTTCACTTTATCATTACTTTGATAACTGTTCCATTGTCTTTGATAATTTATTATTTTCTTTGGCAGGCTATCTATGCTTACACAGGACAAGAGATAATCAGAGGATTTGATTTTCCTGCTTTAATCCAGTATTATGTCTTGAGCATGATTGTTGGATTTTTTGTCTGGTGTGATGTTGACAAGTGGATTTCACAGGATGTGAGAAGGGGCCACATAATTACTATGTTTACTTATCCAATGAGGTTTATGTGGCAGCATCTGGCGTTTGAGATAGGGATTAATTCATTGGGTATTGTCTTGCAGATGATTCCTGTGTTTTTTATTGGCTTTTTTTTCTTTGGCTTAACAGTAGCTTCTGCTTTCAACTTTGTCATGTTCCTTGTTTCAGTTATGCTTGCGTTCTTGCTGGCGTTTTTTATCAGTTTTAATGTCGGCTTGAGTGCGTTTTGGCTGAAAAAGATTGAAGGATTACGAAGAGTCAGGAGAACATTGCTTTTGTTCCTTAGCGGGGGAATGATTCCTTTGAGTTTTTTCCCTGTCTGGATGCAGTATGCATCTAACTTTTTGCCGTTTCAGTATGTTAGGTATGTTCCTATTCAGATTTATTTAGGGGAATTCACGAAATTTGGTGTTTTAGAACAGGTTGGTTTGCAGTTAGTCTGGATTGTTTTGCTTTATTTCCTTAGCCAGATGATTTACAAGAGAGCATTTAAGCAGTTTGCAGGTGCAGGCGTATGAAATTCCTAAGAATTGAGAAAAAAACAGTGGGAATGTCTTTGGCTGGAGAAATGGCTTACAAGACAAACTTTTACATAAAGGCTTTTGCTATGGTGCTTGCTGATTTTGTGGGTCCTTTGCTTACTTTAGTGATTTATTCTACTACTTTGGGCATTCCTGGATGGTCTTTGAATGAGTTTTTGCTGTTTCAGGGCACCTTAATCCTTGTATTTGGCTTGGGACACACTTTTGTCATGCATTTTCCTTATGAAGTGATTCATTGCATAAGAGAGGGAGAGTTTGACAAGTATCTTGTTAAGCCATACAATACAATGCTATATATTCTTGCAGAGTCTTTTATCATAGATGGTTTGCCAGAAGTGGCTGTAGGAATCTGTCTTGTGTCTTACACAATGATTAAGCTGGGATTATCTGTGTTCTCATTTGATTTCTTCTGGTACATCATTTTGGTACTTGCAGGATTATTGATACAGGTTGCTGTGATGGTTTTCATAAGTGCTTCTGCATTCCTTGTTGTAAGGTCAGAGGCTTTGATGAATCTGTATTTCAAGATATCTGATTTTGTGAGGTATCCTTTGAATGTCTATGCTCTGGGTATCCAGTTTGCCTTGACATTCTTTTTCCCATTGGCTGTTAGCTCTTTTTATCCAGCAGAAGTATTGCTTAGGGGAGCAACGCCTAAGATATTGTTGTCTATCCTGATTCCAGTGATAATTTTCACGGCAATATCATTTTATCTGTGGAACCTTGCTATGAAGAAGTACACGAGTGCAGGTGGTTAGATAATTTTATAAATAAATATCTAACTCTAAATCTCATGCCATTACTTTTAGAACAATACGACGCCGGCACAGAGACTACTCTGTTGAGCAGGGCTAGAGACAATATTCCTATAGGTTCTTCTTTAGTTATAATTGTAGAAACTGAAACACAGGCCTTGCTGACAATTAAAGTCAGCCCAAGTGATCAAGAGACAATGCAAAAAATTGTTAAGACCTGGACTTATGCTCCGGAGAGATATGTAGAGCCGGGAAAAAGCATGCAAAAAAGAGGATTAGACATGATTGATGCATATCATGTTATTTGTGATGGGCTTATGAAACTAAAGTCACCTGTTGTTTACAGAAAAGCAGAACCAGATAGTAAGGAAGGTTACCTGACTGATTCCAAAAACCTGAAAACAATCCTTGAGACTGCTAAAAAAGAAGAGTTTGCTAATGTTCGGTTGGCAGGCTGCACTAGTGCTTTTTCTGCTGCTATCCAAGATATCGCTTATGAAAGCGTAAATGTGGAATTCAACAAGAAACCGAAAGCTTTATAAAGCACCAAAATCCACTAATATTCAATAAGCATAATAACTGACGAGAAAGCACTTGATCATTATCATGAGCATTTCGCTTTTTCTTTAAAGTGCTTAAATAGTAATATGAGGTAAATACAATGAACTTATTTGATAATTTTGGCTTAAGCCAAGAATTAGTGACAAGTATTAAAGATTTAGGATTTACTAATCCTACACAGATTCAGGGCAGGTCTATCCCGCATATAATTAAAGGGAAAGACGTTATTGGAGAGTCAGCTACTGGCTCTGGAAAGACCCTGGCTTTTGGGTGCGGTATTATTGAGCAGGTCAGTCCTGGAAAGGGCTTGCAGGCCTTGATTCTTACCCCTACAAGAGAGCTTACAGAGCAGGTCAAGGGTGTCATCACCCAGCTTGCAAAAACAAAGCGCTTGAATATATTGAGTATCTACGGCGGTGTTGCAATTAATCCACAGATTGATAAGATTCCAAAGGCAGATGTTGTTGTGGCTACTCCTGGAAGACTGTTAGACCATCTTCAGAGAAGAACTATTGATATTTCTAAAATCAAGGTGTTGGTCTTGGATGAGGCTGACCGCATGTTTGACATGGGTTTTATTGAGGATATTGAGAGAATTATAAGGCAGTGCCCTAAGAAGAGGCAGACCTTGTTTTTCTCAGCGACAATTTCGCATGACATAAAGAAGTTTGCGAATAAATTCATGATTCAGCCCACAAAGGTGTCTGCCACAAAGATGGTTGATCCTAAAAAGCTTAGGCAGGTTTATTTTGATGTTCAGAAGAACCAGAAGCTTTCCTTGCTTGTTCATTTGTTAAAAAGTGAGAACAGGGGATTGGTTATGGTTTTCTGCAATTCAAGGAAAAACACTGATTTTGTTGTCAAGAATCTTAAGGCTAACAAGATTCGTGCTGTTGCAATTCACGGCGGTTTTACACAGAACAAAAGGACTAAGACTATTGATTTATTCAACAATGCAAAAGTTGGTGTCTTGGTCTGCACAGACGTGGCTGCAAGAGGCCTGGACATTGATAACGTGTCTCATGTCTATAATTATGACATTCCTAAGGATGCAAAGGATTATGTCCATAGGATTGGCAGGACTGCAAGGGCGGGTGAAGAAGGAATGGTTGTAAATCTTTTGTGTGATTATGACCACGATAATTTTTCAAGAGTACTTCGCGAGTACAGCGAGTTCAATGTCCAAAAGACAAGAACGCCTGCTTTGAAAAGCATTCATGTCAGGATTGATAGGCAGGACCAACCTAGAAGAAGGCAGTTTCATAGAAGGCCTAGGAGATAACAAAATATAAAATTTCAACAGAAATTTTCTATACTTTTTATTTCTTATTTTTTGTCCGTCTCAGGATCATCATGTTTCCAGGTAATAGAAGATAACCCTGCTTCTCTTAGATGAGAAGTATCATTCTTCACAACACAAGTGAATTCTCCGTTTTCATAATTAAGCATGGTAATACTGGTATTGCCAAAAGGTATTTTATACGATGTTCTTTTGTTTAAGTCAAAAATATCTGCAAACGTATATTTCAATATCATGCCATGTGTAGATACAAAGATTCTGCCGTCATTATGCTCTTCTGCTTTTTTTTCCATCCAGTCCCTCAGTCTTTTGGCAGCCATGCGCGGAGTCTCTCCTTTGATCTTGTCGCCTAAAGCATAATTCCAGTTATCTGCATCTAGCATTGCCATAACATCTTCTGTGTAGACTTCTTTACATAGCCTGCCTTCAAAATCTCCCTGGCTTATTTCTTGGAGTTCAAAGTCTAATTCTATTGGGTGCAATAGGCGGCCAGAGGATTCAAAACAATGCCGTGCTGTTTTTCGTGCTCGAACTGCAGGCGAACTGTAAATAGCATCAAATACTATTCCTTCTTTTCTAAAACGATCTCCAAGCGCGCGTGCTTGATCAATACCATGCGGAGTTAATTTAATCCAATTGCTGCGTCCAATTACTCTATCCTGGTCAATATTGGATTCTGATTCTGCATGTCTAATCAAGTAGATTTCTAGACTCAATCTCCCACCATTAATGAATAAACTATTACAGAATATAAAGTTTACTTCTTAATCTCAAATTCTCCTGCAGGAAGTGCTGATATTATTTCATCCAGGTCTCTGTTGATTTCTTTTTTGATTTTTTTGGCTATGTCACTTTTTTTCTTTTTGCCCTGCACAAGTACAACTATTTTTCCGCAGTTTTTCTTCACAGCTTCAACAGGCCCGCCCATCACTCTTTCATCTGGCAAGACGCCAACTGCAATTTGTAAAACTGGTTCTGAATAATTTCTTTT
Organism: Candidatus Woesearchaeota archaeon; assembly: GCA_019323015.1. Classification (GTDB taxonomy): domain Archaea; phylum Nanobdellota; class Nanobdellia; order Woesearchaeales; family ARS49; genus WJJT01. Next base: position 44,369 of record JAHWHY010000004.1, on the reverse strand, counting down.
GCCGTGTATCATGAAGCTTCCTTTTGGCAGCCCTAATTCCTTGCGGACCTGTTCTGGTTTTATCCAGTAAACTAGTGCTGTTGCAAGGCCCATTTTCCATGCTCTTGAATAGATTGCAGTTGCTTGTGCAGCTTCTTTCAGTGTCTGCTCACCAACTTTCTTCCCTTCTGTTTTTATTACAAAGAAGGGGCTTCCTGGTGCTTCTGTGTGAAACACAATGTCATCTTTTTCAGCGTGTTTTTTGACAATTATCTCATTTGTTGTTGCGTCCCTGCCCCCGATGCATAGAAATCCCTCTGAAGAGATAAACCACCTGAATTTTTCATACCATTTTTTTGTTTTTTTGGCTTTTTCTTTCTCTTTTTTTAATTCAATCTTGTCTTCTTCTTTAGAAACAGCTTGTTCTTTTTGTTGCACTATTTTCTCGTGTTCTTTCTCAAATTCTTTTAGTGCTTTCTTTACCCCTGCTATTTTTTTCTTTGCTTTTTTTGCCTTGTCAAAATACGCAGAAGCGTTTTGCTCAATTGTCTTGCGCAGGTCAAGCCTTATTTCCATATTTTCCTGATTTTCTTATGTGTATATATACTTTATGAAAATCTTCCTTAAAAAGCGAAAGCTTTATAAACAAACCAGGAGTTTCAAGCTGTATTGTGCCAGAGGGGACTATTAAAATTGATAGAGATATACTGCTCACGTTTTAATTTATAATCAAGTAGTAGAGTGGAGACTATCGCACAATGGGCCGGTAGCTCAGCCTGGAGAAACAATCATGTTTCGGGCAATAGAGCACCTGACTTTTATTCGCAAAGAAGAAATCAGGTGGTCGCGAGTTCGAATCTCGTCCGGCCCGTAACGCTCAAAAACAAAATGGCTAAAAAAATCGACGTGACAAAACATAAGCTGGTTCCAGTGCATACTGTGGTGAGTGAAGCTGAGAAAAAGAAGATTAATGAAAAATATAATCTTAGTGGTATTGAGCTTCCGAGAATTTACAAGGAAGATCCAGCTATCGCTCATCTGAAAGTCAAGCCTGGTGACATTATCAAGATTATTAGAAAAAGTTCTACAGCTGGACAGTCAGTATTTTATAGGAGGGTGACAAGTGCCTAATTACTCAAAGATTTTGATCGAGAAGTATTTTGATGAGAATTCTTTTGTACTTTCAGATATTGAGAGCTTTAATTATTTTGTTGAAAAAGAGCTGCAAAAAATAATTGAGGAAAACAAGACAATTGAACCGACAATTATTCCTCCTAATGTTGAAAGCTTCAAAATCCGCTTAGATAAGATATGGATTGAAAAGCCGGAGATTACAGAGGCAGACGGTTCTAAGAGACCTATTTTTCCTGTTGAGGCAAGACTGAGAAAAATCAGTTATGCTGCGCCTGTTTTTATTGAAGTTAGTTCTCATATTAATAATGTCCAAAGAGAGACTTTTACCACGCAGATTGGAAGTCTTCCTATAATGCTTAAGAGCAATTTCTGCCACTTAAACAAGCTGAACAAGGACGAGCTTGTTGATAAAGGCGAGGATCCTGATGACCCTGGCGGTTATTTCATTATCAACGGCACTGAGAGAGTCTTGGTTAATATAGAGGATTTAGCAGCAAACAGGTTCTTGGTTGAGCCGCAAAAGACCGGCATCAGCCCGTATCTTGGCAAGATTTTTTCAGAGAGCGGCCCTTACAAGATTCCTCACACTGTTGAAAGATTGAAAGACGGGCTTTATTATCTTACGTTCACAAGGGTCAAGCGTATTCCTTTGGTTGTTGTCATCAAGGCATTAGGCCTCATCAAGGATGAGGAAATAATGCAGATTATTTCTAAACAAAAACAATATGACGAGGTTCTTATCAACTTGTTTGAATTTGCAAACATCAAGTCTCCTGAGGAAGCTATGGATTATATTGCAAAGAAGATTGGAATCACACAATCAAAAGAGATTCGGCTTGAAAGGATTCAGGAAATTGTTGATAAGTATCTTCTTCCTCATGTCGGCACAAAGCAGGATGACAGGATGCAGAAAGCGTATAACTTATGTAAGATGCTCAGGAAATTTATTTCAGTGAGCACTGGCGAGACACCAAAGGATGACAAGGATCACTACATGAACAAGCGTATTAAGATGTCTGGCGATCTTTTGGCAGATCTTTTCAGGACTAATCTGAAAGTCTTGATTGGTGACCTATTATATAATTTTCAGAGGATTGTTAAGAGAGGAAAATTCCCAAGTATAAAGATTATCATTAGAGATAAATTGCTTACATCAAGAATATATTCTGCTATGGCTACAGGAAACTGGGTTGGCGGAAGAAAAGGTATTTCTCAGAGAATCCAGAGAGTTAATTATCTTAATACCATCAGTCACTTGCAGAGGGTTGGTTCTCCGTTGTCTAACACGCAGGAGAATTTTGAGGCAAGAGAATTGCATGCGACGCATCTTGGAAGATTGTGCCCTAGTGAGACTCCTGAAGGTACTAATATTGGATTGAAAAAGAATTTTGCCTTGATGGCTCAGGTCTCAAGGGATTTGAAAGAGGCGGAAATCCTTAAATTGCTTAAAAATGCAGGTTTAAAGACTTTGTAAAATGACAGAAGTTTATTTGAATGGGAAATTTGCTGGAACTGTTGATAATAGTTCTGAGTTTATTGAGCGTATCAAGTCAGACAGGCGTTCTGGTGTGATGAGCCCTAATGTGAATTTTTATTATGATGACAAGCTTGATCAGATTTTTGTTGAGAGCTTGCGGGGAAGAACAAGAAGACCTCTAATTATTGTCAAGGATGGCATTCCATTGCTTACAGAAAAGCACATCAAGCAGCTGCAGAAAAAGGAGATTACCTGGAAAGACCTTGCAGAGCAGGGTGTTATCGAGTACATTGATGCTGCTGAAGAAGAGAATGCATTGGTTGCTTTTTCTGAAAAAGAGCTTACTCCTGAGCACACTCACCTGGAGATTTCTCCTTTGTGCATGCTTGGTTTAGTAACTACTTTAGTTCCTTTTGGGCAGTATATCCAGTCTGCGAGGTTGAGTATTGGTTCCAAGAATCAGAAGCACGCGATTGGTTTTTATGCTTCTAATTTTCCTGTGAGGATTGACATGGATGTTAACATGCTTCATTACCCGCAGGCTCCTATTGTTAATTCAATAATGCATGATTTGTGTGATTTTGACAAGCATCCTTCTGGACAGAACCTTGTTATTGCTGTCATGTGCTATAAAGGGTATAATATGGAGGACGCAATTATTCTTAATAAAGGAAGTATTGAGCGTGGTCTTGGAAGAAACAGTTATTTCAGGCCTGCGATTGCTGATGAATTAAGGTACTCTGGCGGCTTGACAGACGAGATTTGCATTCCTGACAAGGAAATAAAGGGTTACAAGTCTGAGAAAGATTACAGATTGCTGGAAGAGGACGGCATTGTTTATCCAGAGGCTGTTGTAAAGGAAGAGGATGTTGTCATTGGCAAGACTTCTCCTCCGAGATTCTTGAGTTCATTAGAAGATTATTCACTTGCATCTAATATCAGGAGAGAGAGCTCTGTTGCATTGAGGCACGGAGAGAAAGGTGTTGTTGATTTTGTTTTGATTACAGAGAATGAGGAAGGTAACAAGCTGGTTCAGGTTAGGATTAGGGATCAGAGAATTCCAGAGATTGGTGACAAGTTTGTCTCTAGGCACGGTCAGAAGGGTGTTATTGGCTTGATTGTGCCTCAGAGTGATATGCCTTTTACTGCTTCTGGAATTGTTCCTGATTTGATTTTTACTCCGCATGGTATCCCGTCAAGGATGACTGTGTCTCATCTTCTTGAGATTATTGGCGGCAAGACTGGCGCTCTTGCTGGTCGTTATGTTGATGCTACTACTTTTGGTTCAGAGCCAGAGGAAAGAATCAGAAAAGAATTGCTTTCATTGGGATTTAGGGAAGATGGAACAGAGACCATGTATAATGGTATTACAGGAGAGCAGTTCCAGGTCAAGATTTTTATCGGCAGCATGTATTATCAGAAGATTAAGCACATGGTTGCGAATAAATTGCAGGCAAGAGCAAGGGGCCCTATCCAGTTGCTGACAAGACAGCCTACAGAGGGCCGTGCTAAGGAAGGCGGTTTGAGGCTTGGAGAGATGGAGAAAGATACGCTTGTTGCTCACGGAGCTTCTTTGCTCTTGAAGGAGCGGTTTGATTCTGACAAGACTGTTGTTCCTGTTTGCGAGAAATGCGGCCTTATCGCTATTTATGATGCGCAGAAAGAGAAGCGTTACTGTCCTATGTGCGGTGATTCTGATGTTAATGATATTGAGCTTAGTTATGCTTTTAAGCTGATACTTGATGAGTTTAAGTCATTGGGTATCTATCCAAAACTTCAGTTAAAGAGCAAGTATTAACATGGCAAAGAAAAAGAAAGAAGAAAAGAAAGTTGAAGAGCCTGAGGAAGAGGTTCAGGAAGAGCCGGAAAAGGCAGAGGAAGCTCCTGAAAAGATTGAAGAAGTTGCTGAAGAGTCTACTGATACAGAAGCGCCTGGAGAGGAGGTTGTTGAAGAGACCAAGGAAAGACAGCCCATAACTAGAGAGAGGGCTGAGGCTTTGATGCATCCTGTTTTCAAGCAGGTGGAAAGCATTGTTTTTGGTATTCTTAGCCCTAAGATGATTAAGAAGATGGCTTCTGCAAAGATAGTGACTCCAGAACTTTATGATAAAGAGGGTTATCCAGTTGATGGCGGCTTGATGGATGTAAGACTTGGTGTTATTGATCCTGGTCTGAGATGTAAGACCTGCGGTTGTAAACTAAAAGAGTGTATTGGCCATTTTGGTTATATTGAATTAGCCAGGCCTGTTTTTCACATAAAGTTTATTCCTGTGATTCATAATTTATTGAGGTGTATTTGCAGGGATTGCGGAAGGTTGCTTATCCCTAAGAATAAGATGACATCTTTCAAGAAGCATCTTGATGAAATTGAGGCTACTGAGGGTTATGAAGCCCGGCAGGAAGAGATTAGAAAGTCTATTGCTAAGCTTAAGACTGTCAAGAAATGTCCTCACTGCAAGGCTGCTCAGCAGAAAATTTCTATTGAAAAGCCTTCTACTTTCTTTGAAGGTGATAAAAAACTTAGTCCTATTGAAGTGAGGTCTAGGCTGGAGAAGGTTCAGGATGATGATGCTGTATTGTATGGTCTTAATCCTGTGTTTGCAAGGCCTGAATGGATGGTTATCACTGTTCTGTCTATTCCTCCTGTTACAATAAGGCCTTCTATTACTCTGGAATCTGGTGAGCGTTCTGAAGACGATCTCACGCACAAGTTAGGCGATATTGTTAGGATTAACCAAAGGTTGTTTGAGAACATTAATGCTGGTGCTCCTGAGATTATTATTGAGGACTTGTGGGACTTGCTGCAGTATCACGTAACTACTTTCTTGGATAATACTGTTGCTCAATTGCCTCCTGCTCGTCATCGTTCTGGTCAGCCGCTAAAAACAATAACTCAAAGAATCAAGAGTAAGGAAGGAAGGATTAGGCACAATCTTGCTGGTAAGAGAACTAATTTTTGCTCTAGGACAGTTATCAGCCCAGACCCTATGCTTGGCTTGAATGAGGTTGGAGTTCCAGCTGTAGTTGCGAGAAAGCTTACTGTTCCTGAGACAATTAATGAGTGGAATATGGCTTACTTGAGAAAGTTTGTTGAGCGCGGCCCTGGTGTTTATCCTGGTGCTAATTATATTATCAGGCCTGATGGCAAGAGAAAAAAGATTACTGAAGAGACTAAAGAGGCTGCTCTTGAGGAGCTTCAGCCTGGTTATGTTGTTGAGAGGCATTTGATGGATGGAGATATTGCTATTTTTAACAGGCAGCCTTCTCTGCACAGGATGAGTATGATGTGCCACAAGGTCAAGGTTCTGCCTTACAAGACTTTAAGGATTAATCCTGCTGTTTGTGCTCCTTATAACGCTGACTTTGACGGGGATGAGATGAACTTGCACATTCCTCAGACAGAGGAATCTAGGGCAGAGGCAGAGATTCTTATGCAGGTTCAGACACAATTAATCAGTCCAAGGTATGGCTTGAGCGTCATGGGATGCTTGCATGACGGCATCTCTGGTAATTACTTGCTTACCAAAGAACAGGAAATGCCTAGGGAAGATGCAGTTGCTTTGCTTTGCCAGGCAGGTATTACTGATATTTCAGGATTGCCTAACAAGAAAATTGTTAATGGTAAAGAGATTTTCAGTGTTTTGCTTCCTTCTGATTTTAATTTCAAGGGAAAGTCAAGAGATGGCAAGGATGTTATTATTGAAAATGGTAAATTAATTGAGGGTGTGATGGACAAGACAAGTCTTGGTGGAGAAGGTGCTGGATTCTTGCTGAGAAGCATGCACAAGAAGTATGGCCCTACTAAGACAATTGATATTTTGCATAACATATTGAAGCTTGGTATTGAAACATTGCTTATCACTGGATTTACTGCAAAGCTTTCTGATCTTGATATGCCTCAAGAAGCTAATGATTTGATTGCTGAAACATTAAATAAAGCTGAGGAAGAGGCTCACCAGATGATCAAGGCGTATGAAGCTGGAACTCTGGAAGCTTTCCCTGGAAGATCTATTGAAGAAACTCTTGAACTGCGTATTCTTGAATTGCTTAACAAGGCAAGAACTAAATGTATTAATCTTGTCAAGGAGTATGCTGATAAGACTACAAATACGATTGCAATGGCTGAATCTGGTGCAAGAGGTTCTTATCTTAATATTTCTCAGATGTCTGCTTGTGCAGGCCAGCAGGCTCTGCATGGAAGCAGGATAAAGAAAGGTTACTCTGGAAGGACTCTTTCTTGCTTTAAGAAAGGTGACTTGAGTCCAGAGGCAAGGGGTTTTGTCAGGCATGGTTTCAAGCATGGCTTGAATCCTAAAGAGTTTTTCTTCCATGCTATTGTAGGAAGGGACAGCTTGATGGATACTGCTTTGAGAACACCTAAGTCTGGTTATCTGTATCGAAGGCTCGCTAATGCAATGCAGGACTTGAGGGTGGAGTATGATAGGTCTGTTCGTGATGCTAATTACAGGATTATCCAGTTTGAGTATGGCGAGGACGGCATTGATGTCTCTCGCTCTGAAAATGGAAAGATTAATGTTCAGAAAATAATTGATACGGTATGATAAAATGAATGAAGCACTAAAACCTTATGTTGGAAAACTGCCTAAGTCAATCTTGGAAGAGATTGAGGAAAAATGCCCTGCTTCAAAGATTAAAAAAGTGGCAGAGAAAGCGCTTGAGGAGTATAATCTTGCTATGATTGCTCCTGGCGAGGCAGTTGGTTTGATTAGTGCTGAAAGTATTGGTGAGCCTGGTACGCAGATGACATTGGATACTTTCCACTTTGCAGGTGTTGCAGAGATGAACGTCACTATGGGTCTGCCAAGGATTATTGAGATTCTTGATGGCAGGAAGACTCTTAAAACTCCTATGATGGAGATTTTCCTTAATTCACCATACAATAAGGGGAAGGATATCAGGAAGTGCGCTCTTTTGGTTAAAGAGACTACTCTTGGGGAGCTTGTCACTGAGTTTGTTATTGATATTGTTGACTTAAAGATTGAGGCTAAGCTTGATAAAGAGAAAATGGCTTTGCTTGGCTTGACTCCTGCAAGATTAGTCAAGTCTGTTGCAAAAGCAAAGGGCTTGTCTAAAGAAGCTTCTGTCAAGGAAAACAAGGATGGAAATATTATTCTAAGGCTCAAGGGCAAGGAAGAAAAAGGCCTTAATGACTTGTACAAGTTAAAGGAAACAGCAAGAGACGTGTATGTCTGTGGAATCAAGGGTGTTACTCAGGTCTTGCCAGTCAAAAGAAAAGATGAATTCATTATTATTACAGCTGGAAGCAACTTGAAAAAGATTCTTGATATGGATTTTGTTGACCCTTCAAGGACAGTAAGCAACGACATTTATGAGATTGCAGGAACTTTTGGTATTGAGGCTGCAAGGCAGGCAATTATCGAAGAAGTTTTCAAGGTTATTGAGGCGCAGGGATTGAATGTTGATATCAGGCATATAATGCTTGTTGCAGATACTATGTGCGTCTCAGGCGGAATAAAAGGAATAACAAGGTATGGTGTTGTGAGTGAGAAAGCTTCTGTTCTTGCACGGGCTAGTTTTGAGACTCCGATAAAGCACGTTATTAATGCTGCGCTTGCAGGGGATGTTGACAAGCTTAATTCTGTTGTTGAGAATGTCATGCTTAACCAGCCTGTTCCTGTTGGCACAGGACTTCCTGGATTAGTTACAAAAGTTAAGAAAGAAAAACTAAAGTGATATTATGGCTAAGAGAAGAATTGATAAGACTGCAGTGGAAATAAGAGGCCTTTTGGCTGACAATAAGTTGATTATTGGTACTGAGCGCACTTTGAAGCTTTTGCGGCTTGGCAAGCTGAAGCAGGTTTTTTTGTCTGCTAATTGCGCAGATTCTACTAAAGAAGACATACTTCATTACAGTAATATTGCTGGTGTCAAAGTAAAGGATCTTGCATACCCTGGCTCTGAGCTTGGTGTTGTCTGTAAAAAGCCTTATTCAATTTCTGTTATTGGAGTCTTAAAGTGAGTGCTAAAATTGTTTATGATATGAGTGCTATGAAGTTTATGTCTCTTTTTGAGACAATAACAAGAGCCAAGCTTAAGGACTGCATAATCAAGGAGAACCTTGTCTTGTTCATTGTTCATCCTAATGAGATTGGTAAGGCTGTTGGTGCAAAAGGGGTTAATGTCAGGAAACTTGAGAAAGTGCTTAATAAAAAAGTAAAGATTGTTGAATTTAGTCCAGAACCAGTAAACTTTATAAAGAACCTGGTACATCCTCTAAAAGTAAAGGAGATAACCGAGGAAGAGGGGATATATACCCTTACTCCTGTTGACCTTAAGACAAGGGGCTTGCTTATTGGGCGTAATGCCTCGCACTTGAGGGCTTATGAGGATGTTGTCAAGCGTTATTTTCCTGTAAAAGAATTAAAGGTCATTTAAGATGGGAAACAAGAGCAATGGATTGAACACAAGCAGTGCATTGAAAAAGCGCAGGTATAAGTCTAGAATGCTTAACAAAGAGTATGTTCGCAAATTATTTAATCTTAAGCAGAAGGCAGACCCTCTTGAAGGCTCTAGCATGGCTAGAGGAATTGTTCTTGAGAAAAGGCAGGTTGAGGCAAAGCAGCCTAATTCTGCTATGAGAAAGTGCGCCAGGGTTCAGTTGATAAAGAACGGAAGGCAGATTACTGCATTCTTGCCAGGCGATGGTGCCTTGAAGCTTGTTGACGAGCACGATGAGGTTATTGTTGAGTGTATTGGCGGCAACAAGGGCCGTGCTAAGGGTGATTTACCTGGTGTCAGGTGGCAGGTTATCAAGGTTAATGATCAAAGTCTTAAGGATTTATTGAGCGGTAAGCTGGAGAAAGCTAGAAAATGAGAAAAATCGCCAGATTTTTATCATGTCAAAAAAACAGGAGGTTTTTTTGAAACATGACTGAAGTACTTGCTTTTGATAAGTGGAGCACAGCTGGCATCGGCATTGCTGATGAAGGTTTGGTCAGATATATCTGCCTTGAGCCAAGGATTGTTCCTAAGACAGGCGCAAGATATGCAGGACGAAGGTTTCACAAGAGCAAGATTTTCATTGTTGAAAGATTAATGAATAAGTTGTTTGTTCCTGGGCACAAGAGCAAGAAGCATTTGAGAAGTTCTGGTCACTGCACTGGAAAAACAGCTAATGCTTACACTGTTGTTGAAAACGCTTTTAATATTGTTGAGCAGAAGACTAAGGAAAATCCTGTCAAGGTCTTTGTTCAAGCCTTAGTTAATGCAGCTCCTCGCGAGGAGATTGTCACAATTGAATACGGCGGTGCAAGATACCCTAAGGCAGTTGAGTGCGCTCCTCAGAGAAGGATTGACATTGCCTTGCGATTCTTTGTTCAAGGTTCTTATGATAAGTCTTTCAATAAGAAGAAATCTATTGAATCAGCTCTTGCTGATGAAATAATCGCTGCCTACAAGCTAGATCCTAAGAGCTTGGCTATTTCTAAGAAAAACGAGACAGAAAGGCAGGCAGACGCTGCCAGGTAAACCATTCTAAATATTCTAAAACCCTTGAATTCACCCTTTTCAGCACTTCTTCTATTTATTTTCAATATGCCAAATAACCACTTGAAAGTAACAACAAACCGAAAGATTTAAATATAAGTAACCCTTTTAAAGCTACTGGAAGGGGTAAAAAGAGTCAGATTCGTGTATAGTGAGTGGAGGCTGAAATAAAATGTTAATGACAGAAAGTTGTCCAGATTGTGGATGCAAGCATTTCCTTACAAATAAGAAAAATGGGGAAGTTGTTTGCAGGAATTGTAACTTCGTTATAGAGGATGCTATGGTCGATTTTACAGATGAGACTAGGTCTTTTGATATGGAAGGTGTTGAAAAGAACAGCAGGTCTGGTGCTCCTTTTGACCCAAGGGTTGCAGATAACCTGGCTACAAGCATTGGAAACAGGTCTGACCTGGCCAAATTAAACACCAAGACAAAAGCCATGATTGGCAGAATTAAGAAAAAGAACGCTTGGACAAGCTCTAGTTTTGAGCAAAACCTGAAGCATGCTTTAACAAATCTTAAGCTTATATCTAACCAGCTGAATATTCCTAACAGAGTTGAGAAAGAAGCAGCTGAAATCTATAGAAAAGCAGCTGAGAAAAACCTGACGCTAAAGAGAAGCATAGAAAACATTGTTATTGGTTCTCTGTATATTGCTTGCAGGGTCAATGACATTGCAAGATCTTTGAAAGAATTCTCTGAATTAACTGGAACAGATGTTAAGATTATAGCAAAAACATATAAAATGCTTTTAAGAGAGCTTAACATTAAAATCATACCAATCAATCCTATTGACTATACAGCAAGATTTGCAAGTGCACTGAAGCTTTCTCCAAAGGTTCAGACAAAGGCTGTTAAGCTTGCTGAACAGTTAAAGAAGAAAGGATTGACATCTGGCTTGAGCCCGGTTAGTGTTGCTGCATCTACTCTTTACATTGCAGGATTGATGCTGAAAGAGAAAAGAACTCAGAGAGAGGTTGCAGAAGTTTCTGGTATTACAGAAACAACCCTGAGAAACAGGTGCAAGGACATAATCAGGGAGCTTAAGCTTAAGGCAAAGGTTCGTTAATAAGAATCTTTCTTTACTTTATTTTTCATCAAAACAGAGATAGACGAGGTAGGCTAAAATGATAGACGACAAAATTACAGTGCATATTCTGGTAAAAGAAGTTGACACTTGCAAAGATATGCGTGTTGTTATTACTGATAAAGAAGAGAACATAGTATTCACAGACCTTGAAGGCATTAGTGAAGACATGTATAAAGGATGTTCTCTTGTAACCAAAAAAGCAGCTAAAATAGGAAAGCCGACCATTCCTTCAGAGACAGGAAAACCATTTCCGTTTACAGCAAACCCAACATATTATGATATCGCGCATGTTCAGTACACTGCAGGCACAACTACGCAAAATACAGAGAATTATTTCGTTTTCTGTTCACAACAGGAGCCACTGCAAAGATTAGATTCCCTTAAAAAATCAACATTTTTCGCAGTAGGAATTCGTCAAATTCCAACAGATTTGCAGCGTCTTTTGCTTGTTGATGAAACAAATAAAAAGCTGATTGCAACATTTAAAACTGAAGGAACAAATACAAACAATCCGACAAGTAGAAGGGTTCCAGATGATCCAAGAGACCTGAAATATATATAATTTTTTTCTTTCTTATCATAAAAGTTGAATACAAAACCAATTTCATTAACAAAATCTGATTTCTTACGCAATCAGGCAGCAGCATTTCGGCCAGTAAGGTAAACAATTGTTTTTGCAGGAATTTTATTTAAGAATTTATCTCTTCTTTTTACATTTCTTTTAAAACTTCATTAACTAGTGCTTCAAATTTTCTTGCTACTGGTATGAATAATTTTTCTGCTTGATCTTCGCTTAATCTTACAGAATTATCTTGTGCATGCGTCCTGAGTTTTTCCTCAAGATTGCGCCTGTATGAGAATTTCGCAGCAGTGCCGTTTGCTACATACACAACGTGCCTGAAATCCCACTCAACCCATTTGGGGCGTCTTTCCCATCGTCTTGGTCTTCTTTTCCATCCCCTGAGCTCGCCAGGTGTTGTACCATCTAAGAATCTCAAGAGGTCAGACTGCCAGTATTTTTCATCTGGTATATCCATTCCATATTTTGGCCCTTCTTTCCATCCTTTTTCACCTTCTTTTCTGCTGAAATACATCTTTTGGCCATTAATCAATCTCCAGTATGCCTGTCTTTCTTTTTCCGGCTGTTCCTGTATTTTTTCAAACACGCTCTGCACAAAAGTTTCTCGTATGTATTTTTCTGATTTGTCTTCAAATAGTTTTTTTCTTCTTATTTGAGATGGAAAATAAGGCATGTCTTCTATGGTCTGTCTTGCAGTTTTTACTATTTCGCCAGCAACATATATGTTTGACAGGTCTGTGTCTGATTTTACAATCTCTATTATTTTTTTGAAAAGCGAGTGGCTTCTTGTCACTTCATTCAGCATGCCAAGAAAATATTCTTCTGGGCCTGTTACAGCTTTCTCGAATTCCTTGTTTTCACGCAGTTCATCAACCAGGCCATCAAGTGTAATGCATCCTTTTATTTTGTTGTATTCTCTTTGTAAACTGTCAAAAGCATAAAACTCTACTCCTTTGCTTTTTGATTTGTGTTTTTCCTTTAACCCTATCTGCATTAACTGCGGGGTCCAGAGGTTTTTTAGTAATTGCACATTTTTTTCAGCGTATGCCTTCATCTTGGCAATTACTTCAGCAGGGTTTTCGCTTTTTTCAATTGCTTTTATTGCATCTTCAAGTGCTTTTGTTGGTGCTGTCAACAGCCCGTGTATTCTTGACAGTTTTGCAACACCTTCTTCATCAACATATTTTATTTTGCGCAGTGTCTCTGGATTAAAGTAGTATTCAGGAAGGTTTGGCACATGAAGAAATATTCGTGACTTCTCGATTATGTCTGCTATCTCTGCTATCTTTTCAGGAAGGTCTCCATATTCAGAAGCTGGCTTGAAGTCCCTCACGCCGTCAAATATTGTCTTAAGCGTACAGCCTAAAACAGAGTTATGTTGGTTTATTCTCTCTCCATTTACATTCCTTAGGGTGTACTGAAGGTAATCTCCTTTTAGTGAAAGATATCTCCTGATTATCAGCTCGTCTCTCTGTGTCACCAGCTCATCACGTTTTCTGTTGAGCTTTGTTTTTTCCTCGCTTGCCTGCCTTGGAACCTTTATTGCTTTTATTCTTTTGTCAAGTTTTCGTATTTCATTGCTTATTTGTTTCAGTGTCCTTGCCTGTTCATCTGTCAGCCTTAATTCATATGCTGTGTCTTTGTGAAAAGTAAGTGCCCTGTCAATCAGGCTGTGTTCAACTGCTTTTTTTAATCCAGGCAGTTCTTGTTCAACAAAGTTCATGTGTGCAGAGGTTCTGGCATAGCTGTGCGCTATCTTATCAATCACTGTTGAGAGGCTGAATCTTCTGTCTATGTCTGTGAAATCGTGGAACTCTTCTGCTGGGATATACTCTCCATGCAATTTGCTGGTCTCGTCGCTTTTTGCTTTTCCATAATCCAGTTTTCTCTGGATTACTGCTAGCTCGCGCATCCATTCTTTTGCAATGAGCATGGGTGTTTTGTCAAGCAGGATTCTTTGAACTGCTTCAGCATCATAATCAATAGGCATCTCCTGTGGGAACCCCAGTGTAAGGCGTTCGCATATCCTGTTTATTATTGCATAATCTTTTTTTGAAAGGCTTGCATCAAGGAATTTTTCTTGTCTTTGGTATGCTTCTGCCCAGCCTGCTCTGTCTCTGAAGAAGTAAGTTAATGCTATCCTGAGGCTGCTGTCAATTATCTCTGGCCCGTATTTTTTTATTAGCGCAGAGTTGTGTGCTCTTCTTGTGTCTAAGAAATCTGACCTGAATTCTGCAATCTTATCTGAGTCTGTTTTTGTTATTCTTGACTTGAACAAGTGCCGTATTGGATCAAGGTTGGCTTCTCCCTGTAATTCCAGCAAAAACAGGTCGTCCAGCATGTCTTTGTTCTCTAAGATGCTCACTGCCCTGTTCAGTTTGTAGTCTTGTATGAACAGCAGTCTTTCTGCAAGCGTCATTTTTGACAAGCTTAAGAATTTCTCGTGCGCAAGCCTTACTGGTTCAGGCACGTTTTCATCTTCAAATCTTATCCTGCTCCATGTTCTCAGGCTTGCATGCGGCTCAAATTCCTTGCTTCCTGTTGTGAAGTCTATATCCTGCCTGAAGTGCTCGTACATGCTGCCTAGTTGTTCCAGCCATGCCTCTGGGTCTGCAACTATTCTGTATTCTTCTGGCAGTTCTTTTTTTATTCTTCCTGCTGCCTCTTCAAATTCCATTTTATCAAGCGCTTTTTCAAGCAGTTCCTGGAACTTGCGCGCCTGCGCATCAGAGGTCTCTTTTTTTGCATGCTCTACTGAGCTTATCACACCGCCGAGTTTTCCAAGGTCTGCTGTGAGATTGTTAAAGCACTGGTAATTGAATGATAGTTTTGAGCCTGTTTCAGCATTTATGATTGTAACGTTTTTTGAGGATTGGTTTCCGCAGGCGTCGCACCTGAATTGTTTCTTGACTCCGAGGTCCTTGTCATAGAAATTGTCTATTTCCCATTCTTTTGCCCAGGCGTCAAAAATGTTTTTGTTTTTTGAGTTGGATACTATGAGCGTGAGCCTCTCTAGGCCTACATAATCTGATTGTTTTTTTCTTTTTCCTGTTTCATCAGGGTTCACTATGTATTTTGCGAGAATTTTTGCTGCATCTGAAAGCTGATTTTCCTGGTTTAATGGGGACATTACGTGTTCAACTACGTCTCTCAGCCGCACTTCTTCTACTGTCTCTGAAGAATACCCCCACCTGTTTAGTTTTGCAAGAATTCTTCTGTAGTCTTTCAGGTGTGTCTCTTCAAATAAGGTTATTACATAGTCAAAATCAAATGTTTTGCCTGCCTGTTCTGTCTCTTTCTTTTCTTTCTTAAGATGCGTGACAGCATTGTTTAGCCGTTCAATTATTCTCTCTAGACTTGCTGGTGTAAATTTATGCATTTTCCCACCTGTTGTTTGTTTAAATGCTGTCCTGTTTATAAAGTTTAGTATACTATAAAACAACAACATTTAAATATTTTAAAAATGCCTCTCTTGTTATGGAAGAAACTGAATTTGATTTTCCAGAGGAAGAGCCAGAACTTCAGAAAGATTTTGAAGACATAGAGTCTATTCCTGAAAAATCAAAGAGTTCTAAAAAAGAATTAGAAGAAGAACTTAAAGAACTAAAAAAGAAGATTCAGTAATCTATTCCTTTCTCGCCAGTTAATTTCTTAGGGCCCTTTAACATCCTCACTTCATTCACATAATTTGCTTTTTTGCGTAAGCCAGGTGTAGCATTCCTGCCTGTCAAATAAACAGTTGTTTTTGCAGGAATTTTACTAAGAAATTTCAGTACTTCTTTCTCATCAAGCAGCCCTATCTTAACTGCTAGATTTATTTCATCAAGTATCAGCATAAATGGTTTTTTCTTAAGAATTTCATAAGCAAACTTCAACCCTTTTTGAGCAAGTTCCTTGTCTTTTTTAGTGGGCTTTTTCAGGTCAACCCATCCTTTCCTGCCAAATTGATAAATTTCATAATTTTTTATTTTCTTACGAATCTTATATTCCCCCACTTTATCTCCCCATCCTTTCATGAATTGTATTACAATGACTTTATAACCATGCCCAACTGCCCGCATCGCAGCCCCAATGGCAGAAGTAGTTTTTCCCCATCCGTTTCCAGTCCATAAATATATTTTTCCCATTTTAGTACTCGCAGGTTCTGTGCGGGCAGGATCCTGCATATTCTTCTGCTTTTCTAAAGCTTTCCTTGCCAATGTAAAGTACTTGCTCTTTTTTTGATCCATACCTATACACTGTTAATCCTTTGCATTTTAGTTTGTGAGCAAGCAGATATACTTTCTGAACATCTTCTGGTTTTGCATCTTCTGACAGATTTACTGTTTTGCTGACAGCATTATCAGTATACTTCTGAAACGCTGCCTGCATCTTGACATGCCATTCTGGCTTTATCTCTAGTGCTGTCTTGAATATTTTTTTGATATCGCCTGGAATTCCTTTCACTTTTTGCACGCTTCCTTCTTTGGCTATTTTGGCAAAAAGGTCTTTTGTGTAAAATCCTCTCTGCTGCGCAACTTCCTCAAATAATTTGTTCACTTCTAGCATGGAAGTGTGGTCCAGAATCTCGCGAACATAAGTTATTGCAAAAAATGGCTCTATGCCTGATGTCGTATCTGCAAATATGCTTATGCTTCCTGTCGGTGCAAGGGTCGTGACTGTCGCATTTCGCATGTTTTTGTGTTTTTTAGCATAAACACTTTTTTCAAAGTTCGGAAAATTTCCTCTTTCCTTTCCCAGTTCCTCAGACTTCTTCCTTGCTTCGGCTGTAATAAATTTCATCAGCTTTTCTGCAAATTGTATTGCTTTTTCAGAATCATAAGGCATTTTCAGCTTGACAAGCATGTCTGCAAATCCCATCACACCAAGGCCTATTTTTCTGTTTGCTTTTGTTTTCTCCTCTATTTCAGATATTGGAAATTTGTTAACATCAATTACATTGTCTAGAAAATGAACAGCAGCGCGTACTGTTTTTTTCAATTTTGTCCAGTCTGGTTTGCTGTTGCGCACCATCTTAGAAAGATTTATAGAGCCGAGGTTGCAGCTTTCATAAGGAAGCAATGGCTGCTCACCGCAAGGATTTGTGCTTTCAATCACGCCTGCCTGCGGTGTTGGATTTTTCTCGTTTATCTCGTCGATAAAAATAATTCCTGGATCGCCGTGGTCCCATGCTGCTTTTGTGAGCAGTTCAAATATTATTTTGGCGCTCACCATTTTTATTTTTTGTTTTGTGCGTGGATTGATTAGCCAGAACTCTTTATTCTTATTTACTGCTTCCATGAAATCTTCAGTTACTGCAACAGATATATTGAAATTTTTCAGCATGCCTTCTTCTGTTTTTGAGTTTATGAATTCAACAATGTCTGGGTGGCTTACATGAAGTATTCCCATGTTTGCGCCTCTTCTTTTGCCTCCTTGTTTTATCACTTCAGTTGTCTTGTCAAATACTGTCATGAATGATATTGGTCCTGATGCTTTTCCTTTGGTTGTCTTGACAATGTCATATTTTGGTCTTATTTTAGAAAAACTAAATCCAGTCCCCCCTCCAGTCTGGTGTATTATTGCCATGTTTTCAACAGCGCGAAAAATACTGCGTATAGAGTCTTCTACAGGGAGAACAAAGCATGCAGCTAATTGTCCGATATCTGTTCCTGCATTCATTAGTGTTGGAGAATTTGGCAAAAACTCTAATCTAGATAGAACTTCATAAAATTCTTTTTCAGCTTTTGATGTGCTTTTTTTGTAGTTTGTCTCTGCCTGCGCAACAGTCTTTGCAACTCGTTGGAACATTCGCGCAGGCGTCTCGATTATTTTGCCTTGGTCATTTCTAAGCAAATATCTTTTTGCAAGCACTTTTATTGCATTTTGGCTCAGGCCGATATCATCCCGAACTCCATGAACTGTCCTAAAGCCGATACTCTCCTTGTGCTCTTTTTTATAAGCAGTATAAGCATCTGCAATTGGTGTTAATTTCTTGTTTGCACTAAGCGTATTTAGCAAGACATCTTCTACATCTTGTGTTCTGGGCATTAATTTTGTCCCAAATGCACTCTCCATCGTCTTGACTATCTGTCCTGTAAGTTTCTTTGCCAGCCTGCCATCTTTTATTTTTGCATCAGAAATAGCTTTTTCAAGGACCTCTGTGATCTTTTCTGGCTTAAAGTCTGCTAAGGAACCATCTCTCTTCTTTATCTTGGCTATTTTAAGCATTTGACCCCAAAACCGCCTCTTTTTTAGAATCAAATAACCTGTTTCTTATAAATTTTTCTTAAAAATAATTATTTTCTATACAAAAAATAAAATAAGAATAGAAATAGTTTTTCACTCTTTTACATGAATGCATTGTGCAGGACAGCCAGATTCTGCCTCTTTGTTGCATTTTGCATCATCTACGTTTAGCTCTCCTAGTTCTCCTTCATCTGTTTTTTTGTATGACGCACCTTTTAGCTTTGCCTTGCCATCATCTGCCATCTCCCAAAACTCCGGACAGACATTTGCGCAAGCTCCGCACATGATGCATTTCCATCTTTCATGTACTACTTTTGCCATATTATCAACCTCAGAAAGCTAGGATTATACATTATTTTTAAATGTTTCTAAAGAATAAAAGAATAAGAAAAGAAAAAAGAAGTTTATAACTTCTTCTTTACTTGTTTTATTATGCCTTTTGCTTCGTCTCTGAAAGCAAGTCCAAATCCAATTCCAATAACCATTGCTACTGCAAGCATCACTCCTGCTAGGATTATCAAGAAGCTTGTCTGTGCAACTGCTACTTGTATTCCGACTTGGTCAAGCACTATCAGCAATGTAAAGACATAGATTATTATCTTTGCAATCATTGCTAGTATGCTTGCTGCTTTTATTTTGGTTTCTGTTATCTTGTTGTCTATGTAGAACGCGAATGCCACGCCGATCATTGCAAGGATTACTGCAACAATTACGTTTGGTATCCACATTGCTACTGCCATCAGGAAGTTAGATAGCGAACCTAGTCGTACTAGTGCTGCTGCTGGTGGCAGGAATAGTATGAATACATACCATTTTGTTATCAGGGCCAAGAATTTGCCTAGCCTAAATTTGCCAAAGGTTTTTGCTGCATGGGTCTTGTCAAGCACCCATTTGTCAAATTTTATTCTCTCCAGCACTTGATCAACTATGTATGCGATGATCAATGCCACTATATAGCCGATAATCAGCAGAATTATTGCAGCAACTATTCCTGGAACAGTTTGGATTATTCCATTCCAGATGCTCCTTAAAGGCTCTAGAACTGACACTCCTAGTTCAGTTAGTATTCCCATTTATTTCACCTCTTTTGTTTTTATAGCAAATTTTAATTTGCTATTTAGCGAATATCGCAAATTTTGTATGCTTAACGAAATTCACTATATAGTTTGAAAACAAATGCCAAGGTTTGCACTTGCGATAACAGGACTGTGATATAAAATAAGAATTCAAAAGAAAAGAAAAAAAATTAATTACAGAATTTACATTTCTGTAACTGTTGTGTCTGTTAGGCTTGTACCAGATACCATTGCGCTTGTGCCAGCTACACTGGTTACTTGTCCAGTTGCTACTGCACGGCAGCCTTGTCTGGTATTCTTAGCAGTTCGTCCTGCAACAAGCAATGCGACTCTGCCGTTTGCGTGTGTGTACAACTTAACAATAGCCTTGTTTTCAGGGATTGATTCCCAGCATGGATCTGGGTTGCCCATCAACTGTGCTGCTATTGGGTTTGCACATGGTCCGCCTACGACGATTGCGTTCCATTGTGTAATGTCTGCAATCTCGCTTGCTAGCTTTGCAGTTCCTAGTTGGATTGGCTGGATCTGTTCTGAAGTTCCGCCGCCAACTACATCTGCTACACTTACCTGTCCACCTGTCACGAATACTCTAGCGCCTCTCTGGCTCAGTGGGTATTCAGCTGTCAAGTCTTCTGCCTGTGTACTAGACTGTGGCCTGTAGACTTCTAGGAATACTCCGTATCCAGTCATTGCATGCTCTAGGTCTTCGTTTTCTTCCAGGTCAAATGGACCAAAGAAAGTGGTTCTTCTCCAAACCAAGTCTGTTATTCCAGATGGAGTGTTTCCTTTCAAGCCAATTCTATTGTTTGCTCTTGCTTCAATAGTTACATTGACACTCTCGTCAAACTGTGCTTCGTCAAACTCTTTAGCCAGTGTTATCAGTTCCATCGTAGCGTTTGTGTTGTTGACTGTACAGTTTAACCAATCCCATGTTGGTACACCTGCACTTGGCCTGTTTGCTGCTCCTCTTACACACTCTGATGTGTTAAAGTGCAGTAATCCTTCGCCTTGCAATGCAACAAGTACTTGCTCTCCTCTTGTGAATTGTGCTCCAGCAACTGCGTTTGCGTTCAAGTCAATTACCAAATCTGTTGTTGTTGCCCCACATGCTGCTCCTGTTGGGTCAACTTCAACTAAGTAAGTTACTCCGCCTACAACAAGGTTTGCTTGACAAGTTATTGCATCATATGTTGTTTCTCGTGTTCCTGTTGCTAAGTCTGTAAAGGTCAGTCTTCTGTTTGCTGTATCGATGCTGTTGTATCTCAATACGTGTGTGAAACATGTGTTGTCATTGTTTCCTGCTATTGCCGTGTTGTATGGTGTTACCAGGCAATCGCTTAGTATAAAGTAGTCTCTTCTTGCTATTGGCCAGGAGGTTGGTGTTGCGTTATTTGAACCTTCTGTGAACCATAGTCTGTCGTCATCATCTCCCCAGTAGAAGTTTGCTCCTTTGTTGCTGATTAATGGTGTGTCATACATTATTCCTTCCTGGTTTGTGAACTCTAGGTCATATTCTCTGCTTCCTCTTGCATCCCATCTTACTATTGTTACTCCAGTGTCCATCAGGCCTTCGTATCTGATGTCCCAGAATGGTGTAAGCATGCCTTCTGGCTCATCCAATTGTTCTCTCAAGCCTGTTCCTGGTGGTATGTAAACGTCTCCTAGAACTGCATCTGCCTGTAGGTTGTATCTGACGCTTGTTAACTCGTACTCGTTTCCAAATCCTGTAAGAGATCCTCTGATGCTTATGTTAGAGTCTTCAATTGTCTCTTCATTTACTTCTGTTCCAGACTGCTCAAACAAAGTATCTGTTGTGTTTCTGTCTGTGAAAGACACCTTGTATGCTCCAATGTAGAACTGTACAATGGATTTTTGGATGTCTTTTCCAGTTGCCAAGATGTCTCTGATACCAATTTGGGTTCCATCTGCAAGAACATCTGTTTCACCATCTCTTAATTCGCTGGTGATTTCGCCGTTTACTCTGAATTTTACAGAGCCTTCTCCATTTGCAGATGTTTCTGAGATAACCAAGACTTCTACTTCATACTCTTTGCCGTCTACAACATATGTTTCTTTGTCATTCTCTCCAAGGATTCCTGCTACTGCTCCGCCCATCAAGTCTATTGTCAATGATGTCAAGTTATTTGGAGCAACTGGCGTGAACAAGTCAGTGTCTACTACTACAAATGGCTGTCCTAGCATGAACAAGTCCTTGTCTTCAAGGTCTTCCAGGTCATATGGGCCTGGTGCTGCTAGTGTAGCTGGAGAAATTCTGGATCTTAGTCCTTCTTCAAACTCTAGCTCCCATTGGTATAACTGCCTGTTTGCTCTCCAGTATAAGTAGTGTCCTACCTTGTCTCTCTCATCTTCATCAAATATAACAGCTCCGCTTGGCGGGTATACTCCTGCAGTCAGCACAGGGAATCTCAAGTACTGGTTATACTCTGTGCTTCCCCTGTTTGTGACTATCTGACCGCCCTTAAGCATGTCCAAGTCAACTTCTGTAAATGTTTCTCTAACATCACCAATTGTTTCGTTTATCTCAAGCAGGTCAGATGTACTGCCTACCTCTGCTGCGTCTCCAGTAACTACAACTCCACCAACTGCTGGTGTGGTTGTCTTTACAACAACTTTTGCTTCTTGCTGCAAGTTACCCTGCACGTCCATAGCTCCAACAACGTCTGAGCCGTCTGCCTGATCTCCAATTACTATTGCCAAGTTAGGGTCTGGTAATCCATCCTTGACAAATGGTGCTGGATAATCAGCTAAGCTCCACGCTGAAGCACCGAACACTGTCGCTCCAACCATCGTCAAACCGACGCCCAAAGCAACGATTTTCTTTATGTTCATTATTCAAACACCTCCGTGTTTTTTTTGGCTATCTTTACGCCATGTAAAGATCTTGCGTTTTTGTGTAAAAACAATTTTGTCTCCACACGATATCAGAACACATAAACCTCGCTATGTGTCCTCTTTTTCTTGGCTAGCAAGAGAGTATCATTACTAGCCATATTTGTTGAAAGGATAAAGTTTTATTTATAAACTTTTCTAAAAGTCGGGATAATTGCGACAGGTTTGCCTCCCAAGCACCCTTCAAGCCCTTAAAATTATGGTGTTTGGGCTGTTGCCACTCAGAAATGATGATAAAATCTAATGCACAAAAACCGCTAAAATTCATTTTTGCTTTATAAATACCCCCTCTTTTCTTTATAAATCAAGTAAAAATGATGCGGGGTGCAGGACTTTCGATGAGAGATCACATGATCACATGTCCCGTCAGGTCTCCGCCAGGAGCACCTGACCGTACGCCAGTACGTGTAGGGTGCAGTCCCTCACATTCGAACCTGCGTAGGCACTAAGCCATCAGGTGTCTTCAAGTCATCGCCCATTTCTGGACTCAGCATACCTGAAAAACAACTTGCCTAAGCCTGACCCGTTTGGCCACTCCGGCAACCCCGCGTGAGCGCAGCGAACGCGGGGATGACGGCTTTCTGAACTTGTTCAGATTTGCCGGCAACCCCGCATATGCAATCGCTTGTATAAAACAATACAAACGATAAAAAGAAAGCAAAAGCCACGCATATATAAAACTAACTGTCCGAAGGACCCAGCTAGTAATCTAAAACTTTGAAACCCTTACTGCTTGTTAATTAATTAAGATAAAATATCAAGAAATATTAAAAGAAAAACAAAAGAATTAGAAAGCTTTATGCTTTCTTCTGCCATTTGTACGACCTTAGCTTTGAACTGTTGCCAAAGCCGCAGCTGGCGCATTTTTTTTTGCTGACGTGATAAGAATGCTTTCCGCACCTTCTGCAGATTATGTGTGATCTGCCTTTGGATTGCTTTCCTTTTGAAGGTGTTCCTTTTGTCATTTTAGTGTTCTTATGCAGGAGATATCAGGATTATCGTGTCTCCTCTTATGAAGACAGTTCCTAATTTCCTTTTCACTTCGCCCTCTATTCTTTCTTCAGTGTCATCTAGAACAACGTTTATGTGAATGTCAAACGCTTTTAGTATTCCAATGTACTGTCTTTGATTCTTTAAGTCTACTATTACTTTTTTGTCTTTTGCCCTGTTTAAGGCATCCAAAGGTCTTGCTTCAACCATTTATTGCACCCCTCTAAAAATTTAAAACAATTATTCTTAAAAATGAGCACTCCATATTTAAAGCTTTCTAAAACGCAGGTTGTTAGTTTTTAGTTTGTGGTTTGTAGTTATTCGGAAATTTAATATTCGGCAACCAACAACCACCCGCTACCAACTACCCATTAGAACTTAAACTTTCTTTTTCTCTTTCCCAGCCCGAAAATTGCTGCATAGATAACACATCCTGCTCCTGCAAGTATAGCGAGTAGTATCAATAACCATGTAAAAAATCCTGGGCCTTTTTTCTTTGTCATTGTGAATGATTTTGGCTCTGGCAAAGGTTTTGGCTCGCTTGTCTTTTCTGCTTTTGTCTCCTCTTTATCTTCGGAAAGTAATGTTGTTTGTTTTGCTTCTTCCTCAGCTGCTTTCTCGTCTGTATTCTCTTTTGTTTCCTCTGCCTCTTTCGCTTTTTTTGTGTCTTCATCACAAGCATCTCCTATTCCATCTCTGTCTTTGTCTGTCTGGTTTTCATTTGTTTCATCAGGGCAGTTGTCTGCAAAATCATAGACTCCATCATTGTCAAGATCTTCTCCTATCACTATTCTTATTACAGAGTCTGCTGAATCCCCGTCATTGTTCAGGTCTCCTGTAAGTGCTTCATTTGTTGAGAACGCGAGTTTGTTTTCAAAAACAGTTGGGTTGGCTCCATATACGTCTGTCACTGCAAAAGCGCTTTTGTCAGTGTCGTATACTGCAAGTTTTTCATCTTGTATAAAGGATATTAAGTTATTTGTTATTGAAGGGGTGTTTCCTTTTACTTCTGTGTTTTTAAGTTCCTCTGTTGCAACAGAATAATAATATATTGAGTCTCCATTATCATATGATGTGAAGACTGCCACGCTTTCTTCATTCATGTTTGGCTTTTGTCCTGGCGTGAATGAGCTTAGTGTTTTTCCAGATTCCATTATATAATACCGTAGCACTATGTCGTTTTTATCATCATCATTGTTAAGGTCCTTGTCCTCATCTTTTTCAAGAGTCTCAAAGATGATGTACTTGTCAGATACTGCAGGGTTCATTCCTGCTGCTTTTGTGTTTGTGAGTTCTTTTGTTGATATTTTGTACAGCTTGATTATCTCATCCTCCTGGTCCCCGTCGTTATTATAGTCTATTCCCCTTATTTTTTCTGCAGGTGTTGAGAAGGCAATGTAATCCCCGAATAAGGAAGGTGTTTTTCCCTCTGCTGTTGTGCTTATTACTTTTTTATCTCGCAGGCTGTAATATAATATTATGTTGTCATTAGTGTCATTGTCTGCATTTAGGTCTGCATTTTGGTCTTTTTCAGAGGATTCAAATGCAATGTATTGCGCAAATATCGTCGGGTTTTTTCCTGCTATTTCTGTGTTGAATATGTCCCCAGAATCCACATTGTAATACCTGATTACTTTATCATTTGTGTCGCCGTCATTATTAAGGTCTGTTCCCAAATCTGATTCCGCTGTCTCAAAAGCAACAGTGCTGCCGTATATCACTGGATTTTTTCCATCTGCATGCGTGTTGACGATTTTCAAGGCAGCAGCATTAATAGAAAGTATCACAAATATCACGAACAAAATTACTGCTTTTTTCATTAATTGAGGGATAACAAGGTCTTATTTATATTTTTCTCTATTTATTTGGTTTGTAGTTATTAGTTTGTGGTTTGTGGTTTTTAGTCAGTGGTTATTGGTTTGTAGTTAGTGGTTGCGGCAATTTATTCAACAACTATTGACTACCTACTACTTACCACTTACTACCTACTGCTCACCACCATAAAGTTTATAAAGAATCACCCAATTTTTAGGTCTTATGGCTATTTCACAGAGAGGAAGACAGTCAAGGAAAGCCACAGGGGGGCGCTACAAGGCTCCTAGGGCTAAGAAGAAATATGAGCTAGGCAGACGGCCGACTAATACAACTATTGCTGAGAAAGACGTGAAAAAAGAGTTCCGTGGAAGAGGCGGCAGCAAGAAAACCATTCTTTTGAATATCAACACTGTTAATTTATTCAATCCTAAGACAAAGAAATTTGAGAAAGCTAAACTGAAAAAAGTTACAGAATCTCCTGCTAACTTGAACTATGTCAGGCGTAATATCCTCACAAAAGGAAGCATTGTTGAGACTGACAAGGGAAAGGCAAGAGTGACTTCTAGACCTGGCCAGAATGGCTCATTAAATGCTGTTCTTGTTTAATTATTGTTCTGTGACACCAAAATAAATATATACTTCTTTTGTTTTTTGTTCTGAAAAGAACGGAAAAAAATGGGTGTGACACAGGGTGAGTGAATCCTTAAGTTATCTACTTTGGCAGGCTGTAAGTAATGGGTATGGTATTTCTTCTCATGAACTGGAGTGCATTGACAATGAGCTTGCTGCAAGGCTGCGGAAGGAGTTTCCTGATGAAGTTGTAAACACTAACAAGATTTCTTCAACCTTGTTGTATCATCTCTCATTAAGAAACAAGATTGCAAGGGGCAGGTACTCTGCTGGCTCTACTGCAAGAGATCTTGGTTTTGTTCTCGCAAGAGATTTTAAAAGCAGGCAGGTCCATGCAAAGCGTGAAAAGACATTAAGAAAAAGGATTCTTTCTGAGCTAAAAAAACGTAAAATTACTCCGGATAATCCTGCACGCAAAAAAGACATCATCGCCCTTAATAACAGCACCCTTGCACACAGAATCCGAAGATATGGTAGAATTGTTAATGGAAAAGACAGCATTTCTTCAGGCCTTAAGGCGCTTGGTTTTACCACAGTGAGCGCCCCGCGCCCTGCCCTGACTGAGGCCCAGCTTAGGGAAGACATCACTGAAAAACTGCACAAATACAGATTATTTAACAATGATGTTGTCCGTAAAAAGGATATACTTTGCACAAAGGATAACTCTCTTGCAAAAAAGCTTCGCAACCTTGGTAAATTGGTTTCTGATAAGGACAGTATCAGTGCTGGTCTTAAGGCGCTTGGTTATGAAACTAATGGAAGATGCAGGCAGTCACTTGCAGGGGTTCATGAAAAATTGCTTGAGATATGGCCTTATGAACAAGTCAAAAAGGCGTATGACGCGCATGACCCTTCTATTATTCTCTCTCTTGAAAAGCTCAGTGAAAAATATCCAGAGCTTCTGCGTGAGATGAGGACCATTGCTGCAAGAAGTGAAAAAGACAGTGTTGAGAAAATGATTAACAGTGTCCATGATGATTTTCCTCACTTGTACAGCTTTGTTTCAAGGTTTGTCACCTCTGTTGACGAGGAAAATCTTGGCAAAAGATTAAGAGCATATTTTTTTAATGATGGTGTGAACATTGCCCCTACTGCTCTCAAGAAAAGCAGGAATCCTGGGCACAGGAAATTATACAGGCAGGTTACGCGTGCAGGCATTGGCCCTCTTGGGATAAGGATCGAGACGCCCTGCCAGACAATTGAACGCTTGACTAGCCTGCGTAAAAAAGATTTTTCCTGCTCTGTTTTCCAGAATTCTAAATTGCTTTCAGAGATAACAGAGAAGGCTACAAAGCTTGTTCTTCTTGTCACTAATCTTGTTGACCCCACTGGCGCGTATTTCAGGAATGGGTTCAGGAAGTTCTTTCCTGAGATTCGTGATGTTAATCCTATTACTGGCCGCGGCTTAAGGATTTACCGCTGGGACGGCTCTTATGTTGAGCCAGATGCTATGGCTTCTTCTGCAAGAAAAAATTTTGCAGTTGAGACCAAGGCAGGGACTACAGTCAATGCTGCAAGCAATTTATTTGAGAATTATGATGACTTGTCTGCTTTCAGGCAGGATAATGCATTTGCACTTGATGGTGTTATTGCTGTTATTCAGATGAACAGGTCTGTGTATGACAGGCTTGCTGACCCTCTTGGTGAGATTGGAATTAAGGCTGTTCCTCCTGAAAAATTTCTGGAATACCTGTCTAAGGCTGTTGCTGAGCTGGAATGTTCACCGTGTCACACATATGTTGCAGAGGCTGTGCCGAGAGTGCACAGCCTTGCAAACATATACAGGTTCCATGAAATTGTGGTCAATTCACCGCATATTGCGCTTAAGCCTGCGAACAGGAAGCTTGCTTTGCATCATAACCAGGTCTTGGGCGGTCTTGTTGAGTCTCTTGAAAGAGCCTCTGAAAATACAAAAATATTAAATACAGTGCAGTGATTCTTTTTTCTTATGGCTAAGGGGGAGCGCATAGAGCAGTTTCTAGAGGGAAGGATTGCTAAAATCAAGGGAATAGATTACTACAAGGTTCTTGTTCCTCTTGATAGTGTGAGAAAGCGGAATGCTGATTGTGTCAGAAGAAACATTAATGCCTGGAAAGACAGAAGGATTATCACCCGGCATAATGAACTGTTTTTCATTCCTTTGGATAATGTCGCTGTTATTGATATTGAGTCTACTGGCCTTAGTTATGATGATCCTATGTTTCTTATCGGTGTTGGAAGGTATGATGCAAGAAGAAGTGCTTTTGTTTATGAAGGTTTTTTTGCAAGGGATTATTATGAAGAGCAGACTGTCTTGGAAGCATTTATTAAAAGAATGTCTTCTGCAAAAGCAGCGGTTTCTTTTAATGGAACATTTGACATGACAAGAATTAGTGCGCGGGCCAGGAATTTTTTTATTGAGTGGGGCTGGCCTGGTGAAAAGCATCTGGATGTTATGCAGGCGCTTAAGCCGTATAAAAAATCTCATGGCCTTGAAGAAATGTCTCTTGTTGCTTATGAAGTTGCCTTGCTTGGCTTTACGCGCCCGGATGATGATGTTGCTGGAGAGAAAATACTTGCAGAATATGAAAACTATAGGAAAGGTGGGAATCCAGAGCCTCTTGCGAGGATTGTTCGCCATAATGTCTTGGATATTTTTTCAACAGCTGCGCTTTATGTCAAGCTTTTGAGAAATCCTGAATATTTTAATCAGTCTTTATTGGATAAGCTTAGCTTGTGATATTCTTGTAGTGTTTTTTGGTAGTTTTGCATTAGTTTCTCTAGTGCTTTCTGGTCTTTCCTGATTCCTGCATCTTGTATTTGTTCTTCCATCTGGTTCAGCTCGTGTCTGTAATGCGCTTTTAGCATGCTGTTTATGATGATGTTGATTGGCGTGTCTGGAGCAGGTGTTCTCTGTAGCCTGCTTATCATGCTGTAGAGTTTGCTTTCTTCTGCTGGCAGGCCTGTTTTCCTTGCAAAACCTATTATGTCTCGTGGAAGATTTTCAGTGTATTGTGAATCAAAAAGCGATGGTGTTTTTGACAAGCGGTGGTTTGATGTTATCAGGTCTCCTTTTGCAGTTTCTGTTTCCCTGAAATACATGAATAATGCTCTTATTTCATTGTTCTTGAAGTGTTCTGGCAGGAGCCTTGTCATGATTTCATTTCTGTAGGCAGGTCTTCTCAGCAGGATGCTTGCTATTCTGTGTTCTTGTTCTGTTGTCAGGAATGGGGTGAGTTCTATTGGCTTGTTATGCTGCCTGCTTGCTTCAACAGCTCTTGCTGCAGTCTCAAAAGGAACATCCAGCCTTTTTGCTGCAGCGTGAATATATGCATGGCAGGTTATCGCGTCTGGCGCTGCTCGTAAGACAGGCTCTAGTTCTTTTAGCACAATTGCTTTATTGTGTGTTGATGAAATATTATGTTTTTTTACTGCATCTTCCAGTGCAAAGTCAAAAAGCGAGACTGCGCTGTCTATCCTGTGCTTGAATCTGTCTCCTTCTTCAAGTATTACTTCTGCAGGGTCTTTTTTGTCTGGAAGCAGGATTAATTCAACATTGATTCCTGTGTTCAGCAAAAGCATTGCTGCGTCAATAGATGCTTTTCTTCCTGCATTGTCTGCATCCATGCATATTATTATTTTATCTGTTATTCTTTTGAGCATCAAAGCATGGTCTGGTGTTAATGCTGTTCCTGCTGTTGCAAATGTGTTTTTTAGTCCTTGCTGGCGTGCAAGTGCTGCGTCTGTGTAGCCTTCCATCATTAAAAGGTGTCCTGTGCGCATTGCCTCTCTTTGCGCCAGGTTCAGCAGGTATAATGTTTTTGATTTTTCAAAGATTTTTTTTATTTCGCGTGAATTAAGGTATTTTATTTCGTCGTCTGGCTTTAATGCCCTGCCTCCAAAGCCGATTGTTTTTCCAAAGTTGTCAAAGATTGGAAACATTATTCTGTTCCTGAAATAGTCATAGTGTCCTGTCTTGCTTCTTCTTTCGCTTATCAGGGATGCTGTCTGAAGAATTTTTATTGAGTCTTTTCCATAGCGGTATCTTGCTTTGTTTAGGACTGTATCCCATCTGTCTTGTGCAAACCCTATTTTTAGTTCTTGAAGTGTTTTGCTTGTGAAGCCTCTTTGGTGCAGGTATTGCCTTGCTGATTCTGCTTCTGGAGCCTTCATTAAAATAAGATGGTAGAATTCCATTGCTGAGTTTAGTGCTGCGTAAATATTCTGCTTATGGCATGAGAATGATTAATGCTCTTGGCTTGGACAGCATGGAAAAAATCTGGAAATACCGGCTTCATCTCTTGAGGACTTTTGACATCAGGCTTCCAGAAGATATGTCAGAGCAGGTGTGGCTTCAGAGCGAGACGTCTCATGGTTATGCGCTTGCCAGGCTTGTCAAGGAGTTTTCAAGGGCGCTTCCTGAAAAAAACAGGGTTCGCGGAGTTGTTGTTGAAAAGTTTGACTGCACCTATAAAGCGCAAGGATTATATAGTGTTTAAGGATATTCCTTTGTATGATATTTGAATTGTTTGAGACAAAGTCTGGTCCTGGCCTGGTTGCAAGGATTGAGGCGCGAACTGAGTGGGATGGCTATAACTATCTTCTTGCAGAGCTTTCTGCTTTTTGCGCCAGAAAAAGATATCAATTGCAGGAGCGCCAGTATGAGGAGTTTCGAATTGTTAATCATAAGAAGACATGGTACCTGCCCGTCGCTACTGGTGATGGAAATGGGGTGATCACAATATCTTATTTAGGGGATACTTATCTGCATAGGCTTGGCAGGGGATGGACTGCTCAGAAGTTCTGGATTTTTTTTAATTTTTCAGAGGAATCAATTGGCTTAAGTTTTAGGAGAGAGTTTAAGGAAAACAGGTGATTTCATGCAGCAGCCTGCTTGATGTGCCTGCATTCTTTTTTTCTTATTCTGTTGTGCTCGCATGTGCATTTGTACCTGTATTCTCCTGGGTGTTCTGATTTTGTGACTATGTGAAATCCTCCTCTTGAGGAAGGCACGATTGTTTGTTCCCTGTGCATGCTGCGTCCTGTGTTTTCATTTATTATGTTGCATGCCCAGTGTGCTTTTGCGCATTGTATCTCTTCGTTTTCAAAGTCTGGCCTGAAGCCGTTCCTGTATATTCTGTATGATGCAAAAACATTTAGTGCTGTGTCATTTAATACCTGTCCCTGTTCAACTTGTTTTTTTGCCCACACAAAAGGAGATTCCTTAAGTTCTCCTTTGTGCCAGTTATCAAAACTTCTGTCTTTTGTGTTTGGGTAAGATTCTTCTAGTGCTGTGGGCATCAGGTCTCTTTCTCTTTTTATCATTGCCTGCAGCGGTCTTAGCAGTTTTGCGATTCTATTCTCTATTCTTGCAGAGTATTTTGTCCTGTCCAGTTTTATTTTTTCTATTGGTGTTATGTATATCCTTTCTGGCTCGCCTTTTTTGTTGTATTCTTCAACATACCGCATCCTGTATTTTACATCATATCTTGTTTTTTCTTCTGTGCTGGTCCTGAATTTTATTGTTTCGCCTTTTACATATGCCTGGTATGTCTTTGATTTTTTGATGAAAAACAGCAGCTCTTTTCTTGCGACCCTGTTGTTTCTGAACCTGTCTCTTTCCCTTATCAAGTGCCGGACTGCATTGTCTATGTGCCCGTTGAACAGCAGGTCTAGAAACCCGCCGTATGCGCGCATCTCAAATGCAGTAAAATGGTTGGAGGGCTCTTCCTGTACTTTTATGCCTCCGTAATACCCGTGTTTTGGATAATATATCCTGTTTCCTGATTCCGGGTCTTCAGCAATGTATGCCTTTTGATGCTCTTCAACCTGTATGAGCGGGATGTCTTCAGGAAGTTCGCTTGTTCCTTCTATTGATGTAAAGATGTGTTCGTCTTTTTGATGTATTATCTTTGCTTTTGCTTTTTTCAGGGCGCTTGCTGCATTGATGATTCTTTGCTCAAATTCAAGTATCTCTATGTTTTCTGGGTCTGCAGCAAATGATGCAAGAATATTTGTTCTCTTTTTTTCAACACTTAGCCATTCATTGAGCCAGCCCTGGAACTGTCTTGCCTCAAGCCCCTGCTGTTTTAGTGTTCTGTTTATTTTTCTGATGTCGTCGTGCAGGGCGTTTTTTAGTTCTCTGTCATTTTCTTCCCTGCCTGTTGGTTTCCAGTAATCTGAGATGTATGTTTTAGAGTCCAGTATAGATTCCAGTGTTTTAATTGTTACATATTGTCTTTTGATTTGGTCTTCATCAAATGTACCCTTGAGAAGCTTCCTGCATCCTGTGCAGGCATCGTCTATTCTATAGTAATCAAGGCCTGCTTTTCTTATTCTTGCGTCAAGCTCGTCTCTTGCTTTTATGTATGTGCCCCATGCATGCAGCAGGTATTTGCAGAATGCGTCTGCATACTCTGATAAAAAATAATATGCTTCTTTGCTGTCTTTGTTCTGGTCAAGGTGCTCAAATAGTTGTTTTGCATTAGGAAATCTGTATTCCATGTCTTTGCGAAGAAACTGCCATGATGGTATCACAAAGTGTGCAAGATTCTTTTGCAGCCCTCTTGCTCTTTCTTCTCTTCTATTTCTTTCTTCTTTTGTCTCGTTTATCCAGGTGTTTCTTTTCTTTTTTTTCTTCACAAAGCTTCTTATTCTGTTTTCTGCTCTTTGCTGTGCTTTTGTTCTTTTGTGGATTGTGTCCAGGTGTGTTCCTGTTCTCTCAAAAAAGTCTTTTTTCTGGAGATTGTTCACGGCGTTTGCAGTGTGTGCTGCTTTCTGGAAGTTTACGTCTGCAAATTGTGATATCCAGTTTATGTGCTCGTAGATTTTTCTCATTCTTGGATGAAAAACGAGGCTTGGCAGTATCTCGACATCGTCTCCTACATAAGATGCTATTATCTGCGCGCAGACTTGCTCCAGATTTTCTATCTCAGCTATTGGCCCTGCAAACTCTGTTATTTTTGCTTTTGTCTTGCTTGAGACTTGTTCCAGCGGCGTGCCGTCTATTATGTTTTCCAGCTCTGCCATCATTCTGTAGTCAATTGATTTCTTGAATTCCAGCCCGAGTTCCTGTGTTATTAGTGCAAGTTTTTTGTTTGGCAGGAATTTTTTTGCTATCTTCAGTATTGGAAGCGGGTCAAATACTATCATGTCATTTACGTTTATTCTCTCAAAGAATCTTGTCGTTACCTCTTTTTTTGCGCGTGTTCTTCTCTTGCCGTACTCCAGTCCGTGTTCTGTTTTATCAAGCTCCACAAGGTCGTACGGCGTGTTGTATGTGCACAGCACCTTCGGGTTCATTGCGTTTATTGATGCCTGCACTCCTGCCATCAGCCAGTTTTCGTCTTTATAGTGGTCCTTGATTTCAAATCCTTTTTCCTCAAGAAATTTTCTCTTGAAGCCTTCCCCTACTTTCTTGCTTGTGTGAATCTCTTTTTTCAGGACTCTGTTTTCGTAGTATTTTATTGCTACCCAGCTCACTTCCTCTTGCGGCGTGTCAAATCTTGGCTTTTCTATGTCGATAAAGCACCATCTTGAGTTGAGTATCTCGTCTGCATCAACATATCGCTGGAACTCAAAGTGCCTGTCAGAGTCAAGTATCACTTTTATTTCGTCAGCTGCATCTCTTGGATTGTGTTCTATTCTTCCTATTTCCTGCACTTGTTCCTGCAGTTCGTGCATCTGTCTCTGTGCTTCTGTTCTTCTTGCGATTATGTCTGGTCCGAGCCTTTCTGCAAATTTTCTTTTGTGTATTTTTGTGAATTGTTTTGTGCCGTAGAATTTTTCAAAGAATTTGTTCATGTCTGTTATTGTTCTTTTTGCGTTTTTGCCGAGTGTTTTCTCTGCATCTGCCCTTATTCCGCGCAGTTCTTTCTCTAGTGATTCTTTTTTCTTGAGGATGTCTGGTATTCTGTCGTCATTTATCTTGTAATAGCTCCAGGGGTGTGACAGCTCCCACCGTATCATCTCTGTGTAGTGTCCTGTGACTATTTTGTTTGCAAGTGTGTAGCTTGCCTTGTCTTTTTTGTCTGTGTATTCTTGTATGATTGTGTCAAGCTCTGACGCTGCTTTTTCATTTCTTGTTTCTCTTCTTAGTTTTTTTACTGCATTGATTTTGTCTTTGTAATTGTGCCAGATATCTCGAAGCTTTTCTTTCTCAGTCTCTTCCAGTTCAGAATCCCGGATTTTTACCTGGAGCGCACGCTGTCTTTGGTAACGCAGGAACTCCAGCATGTCGCTTATTCTTGCCCTGACATTTACAGTCCTGAAAGGCCCCTCTCTCTCAGTTATCTGCTCTTTCTCAAAATGTTCTAGAAGCATCTCGACAAGTGTGCTTTTCTCGTCTATGTTCTCTTTTCTTGTCCTTCTTCTTCGTACTGCTTCTTCTGGAAGCGCCTCTTCTAATATCTCTGTTGAGAATGTGTGGGTATAATCTATGTAAACAGAGCCTAGTCTGCTGAAGTGTATGTGCTTAAAGTCTTTTTTTGCTCCTAGTTCTGTTGCAAGGCATTCAATTGACAATTGTCTCCCACCCTAAAAGTTTTTATAACAAGCCTGTTTATCCAGTGTTATGTATAATGTATATAAGATACTATTTAAAGAATACGGTCCGCAGAATTGGTGGCCTGTTACAACAAAAAACAAGAGGTTTGAGACAATAATAGGTGCTGTCTTGACTCAGAATACTTCCTGGAAAAATGTTGAGAATGCGATTGCAAACTTAAGAAAAGCAGGCCTTATTGATCCTGTTAAGATTGTAAAAGCAAGCGATAAGGTGATTGCAGAAGCGATTCGTCCAAGCGGTTACTTTAATCAAAAAACAGAGCGGTTAAAGATAATTTCTGATTTTATTCTTAAGAACAGCAATATTTCAAGATTGCCTGTTGAAGACTTGCGTAATAAATTATTGGAAATAAAAGGTGTGGGCCCTGAGACAGCTGATTCAATAATCTTGTATGCATATAACAAGCCGAGTTTTGTTGTTGACCTTTACACAAAAAGAATCTTTTCACGGCTGGGAATCTGCAGGCAGGATGTGAAGTATGAAGAATTGCAGGGCTTGTTTCATGAAAAATTAAAAAAAGATGCTGTGCTTTTCAATGAATATCATGCCTTGATTGTTGAGCATGCAAAAAGGTTCTGTAAAAAAGTTCCGGATTGCGCTGGTTGTCCTTTGATTGGATTCTGCAAAAAGAGATTTTAGCACAAAGTTTATATATTTAAATTGTAAATTTTTGTTTTATGGCATCTCTGATTGGAATATTATTTGTTCTTTTGATTATTGCTTTGGTTATTGCTATAATTCTTACTGTGATGGAAAAGATTACAAAGATTGCGATTCCAATCATAATAATTGCTTTATTAATCGTTGGCGCTTTTTATTTTATCTATGATACTGCAGACTTGCAGCGAAAGTTTGAGACAGAAAATAAATTATTCTTATTAGAGCTGGATGATTCTGTTGCTGGTGCTTTCTCAGTCAAGGGCAGCCAGGAGCCTGTAGTTATGGATGATCTGAGCAATTACAGGAGTTTAAGCCAGAAGTCTCTTGATGCATTGGCAGCAAGATATTATAAGGTTATTATTGTTCACTGGAATACTTTTGATGATCTTCCTTCAATTAACGTTGCAGGCATAACAGTGACAAGAGAAGATGCTCTGGCCGCCTTTGAGTCAGGCAGCCCTAAAGAATTTTTATCTCCGCAAGTGGCATCTTTATTCCCGACAGAGGACAGTGTCAGGAGCAGCTTGTTTAATCTGATGTTTGGTGCTGCTTATCAAAAGACTAATTTGATTGAGATGTATCGTGCAGGAACTGTTGATATTTATCCTGAGACAATGGGCTTGAAAGTTATCAAGCTTATTCCAGAAGTATTGCTTGAAAAATTGGTGAAATAAAATGTTGGATTTTTTGAAGTTTTGGAAGAAAAAAGAATCAAGTGCGTCGAAGACGCCTGATATTTCCCCGCCTGAAATGCCGGATTTAGATACAAAATCGCCTGGTTTTGGCGCAGAGCCTGACCTTGCTGCAAAGCCTCCTGGCATGGATGCAAGGCCTGATTTTGGCGCAAAGCCTTCTGGAAGTGATTTTCCAAGGCCTGCTGGAGGCTTGGCTCCTGAGCAGTCTCCTGGTTTTAATGCAAGAGAGGCTCCGCTTGAGATGCCTTCTCCTCCTGGAATAACAGAGCCGTCACCGCCTGGAACACCTGCAGACTCTAACAAGGATTTTCAGTTAGTCAATGCAAAGCTTGACGCTATCAAGGCAGGCATTGATCATATCAATGCGAGGCTTGACAAGCTGGAAAAGAAAGAAGAGAAAGAGATTGTTGCCTGGAGATGAGAAAGAATTTTCTTTTTTTTGGGATTGCTTTTCTAGTTGTTGTTATTGATCAGCTGACAAAATTCATGATTACTTCTAAGCTGGCATTTTCAGAATCAATAGTTATCATAAATAATTTTTTCTATTTCACTTTAATCAAGAATTTTGGCATAGGCTTTGGCTTATTAAACAGTCCAGCATCAAGATGGGTTTTAATCTTAATAACAATAATCATCATAGGAATACTTCTTTATTATTACAAGGATCTTCCTAAGAAATATCTTCCGATAATTTCAGCTTCCTTGATTTTAGGAGGGGCTATTGGAAATTTGATTGACAGGTTCTTGTTTGGTTTTGTTGTTGATTTTATTGATTTTCGTTTTTGGCCTGCTTTTAACATTGCTGATTCTGCAGTGACAATAGGAGTTATTGCCTTGATTATATACTTTTGGCAGACTAAAAAGTAATCAAAAAAAGCGAAACATTTATATAAAAGAAATAAAACTTATGTGTTATACTTGATTATGTTTAACCAAGAGAGGTGAAAAAAGTATGGCAGAACAAACAAAAGGCATTGCACTTGCAATTCTAGGAATCGTTGCAGTGATTGCAATTATTGGCTTGGTTCTAATGTTTGCTAAGATGAAAGATACAGGCGCAGCAGTTGCAGGTGTATACAGTGGTGGCCTTGATGTCGGTCATGCTGCTAGAACATATACAGATAACAGGGTTCTGTACTCTGGAATTGTTGAGCAGCCAAACATGCCGCAGGGCACACCAGAAAGATATAAGGTAGAAGGTTCCTGGAAAACAGGTTACAGGAATTTTGGTATGTATACACCAACAGACCTGGAATTCACTGGCAACGTACCAATAAGAAGCTGTTTTGACTTTGCACAGTATGCTATGGTAAATCCAAAGTATTCTGAGTATGTAGATTACACAGCAACAACAAGCGTTCAGAGAGCAATGAGTGAATTTGATGGCAGATGCGTTAACATAAAGATTAACGGAAGAGAGCCATTCCCAGGACTTTGCTGTTACCAGCCTGGTAACGTAATGTAAAATTTTTTATTTTTTTATTCTTTTTCTTTAATCATTCTTGACGAAAGATTTATATATACAAATTATTTTTCTTAGAATAATAATCATAGTTAATAAAACGAGGTGATATTTAATGGAAACAAAGAGCCTTACACTAACTGTTCTGGGAATAGTTATCATAACAGCTATTGTTGGACTGGTTCTACTGTTTACTATGTCTAAGACAGGTGCTGGTGTTTATGGTGGCGCTCTTAAAGGAGACCCGTTCCCGTATACAAGATACATTGAAGGACAGCCTGTTGTTGAAACACCTGGCTGGGAAACAACATTAATTGAGCCAGCAAATCCAATATATGGCGGAGCAACAGAAACTCTAGTGGACTTTACAGAAGTTCCTAGAGAAGTTCAGAAAGACGTAGTATACAAGAGAGATCCTTATGCAAAGACAAGGACTGCAAAATTATCTTGTGCTATGCTAAAGTTTCCAAGCAATGTTTATGCTCCGAATAATGTTAATGTTCAGCAGTGGGAGTCATACATTGGTATGGGTAGGACCTGCTTTACAGAAACAGTTGACGGCATTCCTGTAAGAGATATACTAGGAGACTTTGCTTGCTGTAGAAGATAATCTTCTTCTTTTATTTTATTATTTTTATTTATTGAAATACCAAAAAGTTTATATACGACTAATGATATTTATTGAATAAATACACTCAAATTTAAAAAAGTGAGGTGAATCGTGATGGAACAATCTAAGAGCATTGCTCTGATTATAATGGCCGTTGTTGCAGTCATTGCAATAGTAGGGCTGATTCTGATGTTTACTTCTGGAAGAACAGGAGCAGGAATCTACACTAATTTTGAGGGAGACCCTTTCCCTTACACTAGGTGGATTGAGTACAGCCCGACAATGGAAAATCCTGCAGCATATGGTATGCTTCCAGATGGAGAAGTAGCACCAAACCCGCAAATGGGTGGAGCTAGCCTTAAGTTTATGACTGGAACAGAGCAGGGAGTTAGTACAGCAATCCGGTATGGAAGAAACCCATACACGCATATTCCAACAGCTTTGACAACATGTGAACTATTGCACTTCCCAAATAACATAAGAGCTGCTTTCGGTTATGGATATCAACTGTACACTGACAAGGCATCAATGGGATACAATTGCTTCACAGAAGACATGTACGGCAACAATGTCCGTGACTTATTGCCTATGTACTACGGATGCTGTGACAGATAAATAATTTTTATTTTTTATCTTCTTTCTAATCGTGGCAAGTAGTTGGTAGTAAGTAATTGCTGAACATCCAATTACCGAATAACCAAGGACTACAAACAAATAACCACAAACTTTAAATACTAGTTTATTAAAATTTCAGTATAAAGAGAGGTGACAAAGGTTGTTCACAACATACGAATGGATTTATGGAATAACGCAGTTCTCTGCAGGCTTCTTGTCAGTTGTAGCAGGCATTATTGCTTTGAGTCTGTTCAGGACTGCAAGGCAAAACAAGATTATGAGAAGCTGGAGATTCTTGATTATTGGCTTGGTATTGTTTGCTGTTGAAGAGGTCATTGGAGCTCTTAAGACCTTTGGTATCTATTCCACACCTCATCTCACGCATGTAATTCCATTCTTCATATTATTATTTGTTATTGCAGGAGTTTTAGCACAGATAAAAATTACAAAGGGGTGGCTTGAATGACTGAGTTTTGGGCAGCACTTGGATTAGTAGCACCATACTATAACCTTATATTAGTCATCATCCTGTTTTATCTGTTCCTTAAGCTTTTTGCAACACCTGCTAAGAACAGGAACAAGGTTTTTCAGAAGCCTTGGACACTTGTTTTTGTGGCTTTGATAATTTTTATTATTGAAGAATTATTGACTGTATTGAGAACAGCAGGTTTACTGAATATTCCTGCTCATGTGAATGGCTTTTTTGAGCTTGGCATAATAATCTTGTTTATTTATGCATTATTGCTTCAGAAAGACTGGATTAAGAAGAAAAAGCTTTAAAGTTTTAATTCTTTGAGTTTTCTTGATATCTCTTCTAGTTCGTCTTCTTTGATCTCTTCTTGTTTTTTCTCAACAACAGTGATTGGTTCTTTTTTCTTTGGTCTTTTTGGCCTGTTTGCTATCCTTCGCAGAAGAATATCCAGTATGAATACCATCACTATCGCGCCTATTGCAAAGATTGCTGGATATGGCATTAGTTCTCCTAGCAGTAATTCTGCTGTTATTGACAGCACTGTAAGTGCAAACAAGACATATAGCGCGTAATACCAGATGTCATGTGTCTCTTTGCCTATGAAATGCTCTCTGATTAAGTGGATTAGAAGTGCTATTGTCAGCAGGATTAATAAGCCGTATGTTATGAATGGCAGTGTTTTTGCCAGCTTGTTTTCCTTTATTTCAGGTTCTTCTGGTACATAAACTGGTTGTGGCGGCATTTGAGGCTGCTGTATTGCCTGTCCTGCTGTTGGTGCTGCTGGCTGTTCAATTGTGCATGTTGTTGTCTCTCCTGGCTTGGAATATGCTGTTCCGCAGCTGTTCTGGTCTGTGCATATTCTCATTTTTTGGCTATTTATGCACTCTCCCCACTCTCCGCAGGTCCATCTTTCCACGCAGGTGGGCGTGAACTGTTCTGCTGCAAGTGCTTCTGCTGTTTCTTGGTACATTCTTCTTGCTCCTGCTGTTGCCGGCCATCCTCCGCTCGCTCTTCTTTGTGCTGCAGCTCCTGTGAGTACCTGCACACTTGCATTTGCTGCTCTGGACGTATTGCCTCCTGTGTCATTATACCATGTCACGTTGACTGTGTTGTTCAGGTAGGTTCCGTTTACAGCAGAATCATTGACGCGCAGTCTTACTGTTATTGTGCTGCTTGAGCCTGCTGTGATGTTTGATATAAACCATATGTTGTTTCCTGCGCTTGGTGCAGGTATTGCACTCAGGTATATTGTGTCATTAGGGTATGTCTCATTTACTGTTATGTTGTGTGCGGTTCCTGGCCCAAGGTTTTGTATCAGTATTATGTAGCGCATTACTGAACCTATTATTGCAGGGCTTGGTGTTATGTTTTTTGTTACATTGAGTGTTGAATTTAATGGGACTTGAGGGAATCTGCAGCATATTGTCTGGCTGTAGGGGTTGTTGCTGCAGTCTGACACGTGTGCATTGGTGTTGTTTGATATTGTTGCTATGCAGCCGTATGGGTATGCGCACACTCCTGATGTTTGTGTGTAATTGCAGGTGATGTTTTCACTGCTTCCGCTTATGTTTGCAGAGAAATTATATTGTGTGGTTGTGTTTGGGAGTGCGACGTGTGCATTTGTGGTGTTGCTTAGGTTTATGAATGTTGTTCCTGTTGCAAGTATTGTGTTTCTTCCTGAGAGGTCTTGGCAGCAGATGCTTGTGTTGTAATTGCTTTGTGTTGATAATTCTGCGTGCGCGTTTGTTGTTGCTGACAGGCCGAGCACTTTTGTTTCTCCTGGAAGGCAGGCGATTCCTGTCCTGAGTGTACAGCTTAGCAGCCCTTGGTTTGGTATGAACTGGTATACGTAAAATGCGTCTGTTGCTGCAAGGTTTTCTCCTGTGCCTGTGCAGTTTATTTCATAATAATCAGGGGTTCCTTGTATGTTAAATGTTCTGGAATAATTATAGATGTCTGTTCCTGTTGCATTGAATGTCATGTTTAGCCATGGGCCGTATGCTCCTGTTGTGTTGAATCTTATCTTGCAGCTTCCGTTTGTGTTGTTTGCCGGGCCTGTTGCATTTGTGAAGTTTGCATAAAATGACATTGGCGCTCCTGTGAATTGTGTTCCCAGGTCTGAATCATCCCATATTGTGAGATTTGTTGCTGTTCCTCCTGCGTATGCGCTGAAGTGGTCTACTGTGAAGATTATCTGGTTTCCTGTGTCTGTGAATGGTATGTCTGTTATTTCCCATTTTCCCTGGCAGGTGAATGTTTCTGTGCTGAAGTCTTCGCACATTCTTATTACACTGACTTTTCCTGTTTTTTCTAGTGTGATTGTTGCGCTTCCCATTGCTATTGGGTCTACTGCAATTACTTCTGTCTTTAATTCTTCTATTTCTCCTATTTTTGCATTTATTTCTTCAGAAGCAACTGCGTTTATGATAATTCTTGATTCTCCTTTTGTTATCTCTACGTCTACAAAATCATCATCGCGGTCATATATTTGGTATTGTCCTGCATTCAGTTTGTCATCTATTATTCTTACAGAAGGTATGGTTTTTCCAAATTCAAACACATCTGATGTTGCTCCGACATGAAGCTTGAATTTTGGCACTATGCCGTTGATTAATGGCACTGTTAATGTGATTGTTTCTCTGGGCAGTGCAGTATTTTTTGATAGTTTGTAGTCTGCCCAGTCTTCTATCCATACTGGCAGTTCGTCATTTGCATTGTGGTGAAATGTTATTATGATGTTTTGCGGTGTTCTTTCTATGTTGTCTATTATTGTGTCAAATGTGTAGTCTTCTTCTACTTTTTTGCCTACTGATCTTCCGTTTTGGTCTTTTATTGCGTCATTTATTTCTGGAGCAAGTTCTGGTTCAGGTTCTTCTGGTGTTTCTAATACTGTTAATGTAATTGTTTTTTTTATTGTTTCTTCTCCGTCAGACGCGAATATGGATATGTATCTTTCTCCTATGAATTCTGGTTCAGGTGTTATTTTTAGCTGTTGTCCAGACACTTCCAGGGCTATGTTGCTTGCCTCTGATGCAAGATATGTTATTGCATCCCCGTTTGGGTCTGTGAAATATTCTCCTAAGGATAATACTATGCTTTCATTTTTTATTGTGGTGAATGTGGATGTTTCTCCTGTCCAGATTGGTGCTTGGTTTAATGGCGCTGCTGCCTGTCCTGTTATTGTTGCTTCTTTTGCAAAGGATATCAGGCCAAAAACAACTGCTGCAAGAAGTATTATTATGATTAAGTCTTTGCCTGCATTGCGCTTGTTTTTTCTCATAACAATTTCACCCGTGTTTTTTTTGGTTTGCACCGCCAGTAAGCAAAAAATTCATCTAGTTCTTTTTCTTTATTTGCAGAAGCTAAAAGAACTGTTCTTCCTAATTGCTCTATTTTTAGTCTCTCTAGTATTCCTTTTTTGCCGTTTCTTCCTTTTAGCGCATAGAAAAATCTTATTTTGTCTTTCTTTGGAAGATGAATTAGCTTATAAGTGTATATCACTGCCTCGCCATTACCCTCTTTTTTGGTTCTCAAATTCAGTACCCCTTGAAATGTTAATTTAGTTAACATATGTTTATAAACTTTTCTATTTTTATATGTTTATTTGTGAGGGAAGAACAAATGAAAGTTTTAGTTGTTGATGATGAAAAAGCTTTGCGTGTTTTACTGCCGCTTTATGTTGCTGGAGAGGATGTTCAGGTTGCAAGTGACGGCTTGGAAGGCCTTGCTGCTGCCAGGGAATTTAAGCCTGATTTGATTATCAGCGACGTGGAAATGCCCGGCCTGGGCGGTCCTGATTTTCTTGATGCTTACAAGGCAGAAAATCCTGGTGTATATGCCATCTTGATGAGTGGAAAGCCTCTTGAGCATTTCGCAGACAAATATCCTTCTGCCGCAAAGTATGCTTTTTTACAAAAGCCGTTTACAGAGCGCGAGTTCAGAAAGGTTTTGGATAAGATACGTTCTGCCTGAGTCTATTTGCACACAAACCGCATGTACTTCTTGCAGTTCTGGCAGTAATACACTACTTTGCTGTTTTTTGTTCTTATTCTGCAGTTTTTTCCTGGCACTAGATACTTGTAGCAGTGTTTGCAGAATTTTCTTTTTAGTTCTCTTGGTATTGGCACCTTGTATTTCATTGATAGTTTTCTTGCTAAAGTTACGTATCTGTTTGACAATGAGGGGTTTTTGTTGAATGCCTCTTTTGCTTGTTTAAATAAGTATTTTATTCTTTCTTTTGCAATCTGCTTCATTTCTTTTTGTTTTTTTGAATGTATCTTCTTCATTATATTGTTAGTTACACCCAAATCTATATAAATATTCTCTATTTAAGGATTAGTATGCTGGGGTTTTTGAAAAGATTGTTTACCAGGGAGCCAGAGGTTCCTGTTGAAGAAATTGAATTAGCTAATTTGCACTCCTGGTTTGATGAAAAAACCAAGTTTAATATTGATTCCTTGACTGCTGAGCTAAAGGAAGTTGGCAGTCGTGTTTCTCAAGAGATTTCTGCGGCCAAGAAGAATATTGAAACCTTGAATAATGCAGAATTATTAAATCCTAATATTCCTGAGCGTGCAAAGCATTTTATGCAGGGCAACAGGGAGGCGTATTCAAAAAAGGTTGGTTCTTTTCTTGACAGGGTTCATGTTCCTTACGCAATAAGTGATTTTCCTGTATTTCACTCTGCAATACAAGAGGAATTAAAGGAATTGACGCAGGGAACTGCGAAGTCTTTTCAGATACTGCAGGAGTTTTTTGCTAATGAGTCAAGGCAGGTCATGGCTAATGTCGGCAGTATTTCAAAAGAGATTAATTCTTTTAAAGAAGCGTTTGATACTGCTGGCTTGAATATTCTTGATGATACCAGGAAAAGAATAACTGATTTTCAGACAAAGCTTGATTTAAGGCAGGCTCTTGAGAAGGATTTTGACTCCCAGAAAAAAATACTTGCAGAGCACACTGAAGAGATTAAGAAATTAAAAGAAGAAACAGAGCTTCTTCAGAAAGACAAGGAATTGACAGAGCTTAAGAACAATTTCAAGCAGGCGCAGGCAAGGGTTGAAGAGACTCGGGAGAGGATTACAGGCCCGTTTTCTTCTATTAATACTGCTTTGAGGAAGTTTGAGAGGATTACTTACAGGCACAGGATTATTGTTCAGAAGTATATTGATTCTCCTCTTGATGCTTTGCTGCAGGATTTGCATTTAAGCATTCTTAAGGCGCTTCATGACATGGAGATGGCCATAGTTAATAACAGGATTGACTTGAAGGACAAGAAAAAAGAAAAGACTCTTGAGGTCATGAAGCTCTTGACAAGAGAGTATCTTGGAAGTTTCTTGACAGAATACGGTCAGATTAAGCATGAGCAGGACAAGATTAAAAAGCAGATTGCTAATCTTGATGTTGTTGTTCTCTTGAAAGAGAAGAAAGAAAGGATTACAAAGCTGGAGAATAATCGTATTGATATTGAGCGAAAGATTGACTTGTTTTCTAAAGAGCTTTCTAAAGTAGATATTCAGGAGCTTGAGAACAAGCTGGTTGAGAATCTGAGAAAGATAACAGGGGTTAAGGTTGTTCTTAAGCCTTGATTTGTCCTGTTTTCTGTACTAAAGTCCTGATATGTGGACAAGTAATGGTTAATCTTGCTTTTCAAGTATTTTTGTTGCAGTGCATTTAGAGATGTTTAGCACAAGCATGTTTCCTATACAATCAAACACGCCTTGTATTACATTCATTAATTTTACCACAACCATCGCTTCAGGAGATTTTTTTTCAAGATATAGATTCTGCCCTTTATTCAATAGCTGTATTTTCCGCTGATACATGCTTGAGTATGTAGCAAGCTCAAAAGAATAGTAGAGGTTATACAAGTCT